>CAIQVJ010000034.1 GCA_903875225.1 uncultured Pseudomonadota bacterium | reverse complement strand
TTCGGTCAGCCGGTGCGGCGGGACGGCTTGACCATTCTTGCTTCTGCCCATGACGACGACTCCGAACCTTGCGGTTCAGGAATCGCATGTTTCTATTGACGTGTCAAGGTTCGCTGGGGAACGCAGCGATCCTGTTTAGAATTCACCCCAGGCAAGGATCCCGCCCGGTCCGACACCGACGCTCGCCCGGAGCGCGCGCCCCCGACGCTCCCCGACGTGCTCCGTCGAAGCCGCCTCGGTTCCCTGATCGAGGGGCAGCAACGCCCCGGACACCAGGATCGGGAGCGCCAGGGCGACCCCGGCGAGGCCGACACCCGTCGTGACCGCGCCCGCGATCCCGAGCGAGCAGCGCGCTCCATCGCCGGAGCAGGCCCCGCTCCTCCAGGCGATCACCCCGCCCAGCGCGGTGATCAGCCCCGACCCGGCCGTGAACTCCCCGGTGTGCACCAGCACGATCGCGGTGTGCTTGCGCGCCGGGGAAGGAGCGCTCGGGATCGGCAGGTCCGCCGCGAGGGCGAGCGAGCAGAGCAGGCCAATCATCCGTCCATGCTATCCGGTGGGGGCTTCCCTCGAGGTCAGCACACCGGGGCAGACGGCCGTTCCGCGGCGGACGTCACCCCCGATCCCGAGGGGGCGAGGCCGCCCACACACGCCGGTGCACACGCTGGGGTGCCCTCCCGGTCGAGCACCGGGCGGGCGGTCACGCGCCGATCAGAGGTTCAAGCCGCCGTCGATGTCGATGCAGCGGCCCGTGAAGTAGTCGCACTCGATGATGAAGCGCACGCCAGCATAGATCTCGCCGGGGGTGCCGACGCGGCGGAGGGGGACGGGCTTGACCATGGCTTCGAAGGCCTCGGGCTTCATGCCCGCGAGGATCGGCGTATCGATGAACCCGGGGGCGATGGCGCCGGTGCGGATGCCGTAGGCGGCAAGCTCGAGCGACCAGAGCTTGGTGTCGGCGACGAGGCCGGCCTTGGCTGCCGAGTAGTTGCCCTGGCCGCGGTTGCCGTGGCGGGCGATCGAGGAGATGTTGATCACGACCGCGGGGCCGGCCTTGCGCTCGATGACCTGGGCGGCGAACTCACGGGTGAGCAGGAACGGGCCGGTGAGGTCGACGGCGATGACCTCGCTCCACTTGGAGAGCGGGAACTTGACGACCGCGCCGGTCTCCTTGTCCATCTTGACCAGCAGGCCGTCGCGGAAGATGCCGGCGTTGTTGATGAGCCCCTGGAGGCCACCGAGCGCGTCGGCGGCGTTCTTGACGAGCGCGACCACGTCGGCCTCGTCAGCCACGTTGGCCTTGAAGCCCACCACCTTGGTGCCGAACGCGAGCGCGGCTGCCTGCGTCTCCGCGATGCCGGCCTCGTTGACATCGCAGAATGCAACGTTTGCGCCGTCTTTTGCGAGGCTGAGGACGAACGCGCGCCCCATGCCGGATGCACCGCCGGTAACGAGGATGTTCATGCCTTTGACGTTCATGGGAAGCTCCGTGGGATGAGTGGGGAACGGGCCGAAAGGCCGCACTTCTACCCGCGCAGGTGGCCGGGCGCCACCGTCCAGGGGTCGGTCGTTCGGGAGCGGGGCCGGCCTACGCGACCCGGATCCGCGCGTCGATCGCGACGCAGCCCTGACCCACGCCCATCACCTTGACCGGGTTCAGATCGAGCTCGGCGAGGGTGGGGCAGGCATCCGCGAGCGCGCCGACGCGAGCCAGGAGGTCCTCCAGGGCCGGGACGTCCGCCGGGGGGGCCCCGCGCCACCCGTCGAGCAGCGGGTAGCCGCGGATCCCGCGCACCAGCTCGTGCACCGACCGGTCGGTGAGCGGCGCGAGCCGGAACTTCACGTCCCGCAGGAGCTCCACCTGCACGCCGCCGAGGCCGAACATGACGAGCGGTCCGTAGGTCGGATCCCGAGTCACACCCACGATGGTCTCGACCCCGCCGTCGATCATCGGCTGCACCAGGCCGCCGCGCATCGCGCCCGCGAGCCCGTGGGCATCCAGCGCCGCCGCGATCTCCTCCCATGCGGCGAAGACATCGCCCTCGTTGCGCAGATCGACACGGACCCCGCCCACGTCGGTCTTGTGGACCACCCCCTCGGCCACGAGCTTGAGCACCACGGGAAAACCCATCCGGCGCGCTGCCGTGGCGGCCTCGCCGACGGACTCCGCGACCACCGCCTCGGGGAGCCGCACGCCGATGGCACCGAGCACCTTCGCCACATCGCCGGGGGCGAGCCAGCCGCTGGCGTCGGGGACCGCGGCGGCGAGCGCGGCACAGGCGGCGGTCATGTCCATCCCGCTCGGGGTAACGGCGACGCCGGGAGCGCGCGCACGCCACTCGCCGTAGCGGGCTGCCCCGGCGAGCACGCGAACGGCGCTCTCCGGGAAGGCGTAGCTGGGGATGTGCGCGGCCTGGAGCCGGCTCAGCGCCTCCGGCACGCCATGGCGCCCCATGAAGCAGGAGATCACCGGCTTGTCCATGCCCGCGGCACCCGCGGCGATGGCGAGGCCGACGGCCTCCGCGTCGGTGGTGATGGGCGGGACGAAGAGCACGATGAGGGCGTCCACGGCCTCGCAGCCCAGCAGCGCGCGTATGGCGCGGGTGAACTGCGCGGGCGTGGCCGAGGCGATCATGTCGACCGGGTTGCGCACGCTCGCTGCCGGCGGCAGGAACGAGCGCAGCTCCTCGGTCACCGGGCCGGGCAGGTCGGTGACCACGAGGCCAAGGGCCTCGCAGGCGTCGGTGGCGAGGATCCCGGGGCCGCCTGCGTTGGTGAGGATGGCGACGCGGCGCCCGCGGGGGATGGGCTGGTGCGCGAGGAACGCGGCCATGTCGAAGAGCTCGTCGACGGTGTCGACACGGAGGATCCCGGTGTCCTCCACGAGCGCCTGGACAGCGGCGTCCGCCCCGGCGAGCGAGCCGGTGTGGCTGGAGGCGGCGACGAGCCCCCGGGCGCTTCGTCCGCTCTTCACCGCAACGATGGGCTTGCACAGGCTCACGGCGGCCGCGAGGTCGCGAAAGCGGCGGGGGTTGCCGAAGCTCTCCAGGTACAGGAGGATCACCTGGGTGTGCGGGTCATTCGACCACCACGACAAGAGGTCGTTGCCGCTCACGTCGGCCTTGTTGCCCATGCTCACAAAGTCGCGGATGCCGATGTTCAGCTCCCGTGCGTAGTCCAGCATCGCGACGCCGAGGGCGCCCGACTGGCTGGCGACAGACACGGTGCCCTCGGGCGGGAACGTGGGCGCAAACGTGGCGTCGAGGCGCGTCTCCGGGTCTGTCGTGACGATCCCGAGGCAGTTCGGGCCGACCATGCGGGCGCCCGCCGCGCGCACGCGGCGCGCCATCTCCAGCTCCAGCGCAGCGCCCTCGGGCCCCACCTCCTTGAAGCCTGCGGTGATCACGAGGAGCCCCTTGATCCCCTTCTCGAGGCACGCATCGACCACCCCGAGCACCTGTGGCTGCGGAACCACGATGACGGCGAGGTCGACCGGGTCGGGGATCGCGCGCACGTCGGGCCAGGCCCGCACGGACTGCACCGCGATCGCGGTGGGGTTGACCGGGTACACGGGGCCGTTGAATCCGGCGTGGAGCAGGTTGTGCAGGATCTCGGCGCCGATGGTGCCGCGGCGCCCCGAGGCCCCGATCACAGCGACGGAGCGGGGGCGAAGGAGGCCGGAGAGGTCGGTGGACATGGGGCGCCGACTAACGGCCCGGCGGGCACAGGGCGCGGGTAAGCACGTCACCGTCGCGCCAACGCACGTGACATCGCGCCACGGGCCTTCGTCGGCCCCCGCGAATCAGCCCCTGACCAACCCAGCCACCGCCCCGAGCATCGCGTCGAAGCCGGAGGCATCCGTTCCACCAGCCTGCGCGAGATCGGGCCGCCCGCCGCCCTTCCCGCCGACCATCGCGGCCAGCGTGCCCGCGATCCTGCCAGCATTGAACTTCGAGCCCGCGAGATCCTTCGAGATCGCCACGACCAGCTTGACCCCGCTGTCGTCCTTCGCGGCGAGCACGACCACCCCGCTGCCGAGCACGTCGCGGAGGCGCTCCGCCTCCTCCCGCAGGGTCTTTGCATCCACCTCCATCGCGGCGGCGAGCACCTTGACGCCGTCGACCATCACCGCCTCTTTGGTGAGATCACCTGCACGGAGCTGGACGAGCTCCCGCTTGGCGGTCTCCAGGTCCTTCTGCAGCCGCGCGCGGCTCTCCTGGAGCTGCTCCACGCTCTCCAGGATCCGACCCAGCGCACCCTCGGGGGCCTTGAGTGCCGCTGCGATCGCCCGCACGCCGTCCTCCTGGGCATGCATCCACCCGAGCGCACCCGCCCCGGTCTGGGCCTCCACGCGCCGGATGCCCGCAGCGATCCCGGCCTCGCTCACGAGCTTGAACAACCCGATGTCCCCGGTCCGGCTCGCATGGGTGCCGCCGCAGAGCTCCTTGGAGAACGGCCCCATGGTGAGCACGCGCACCCGGTCGCCGTACTTCTCGCCGAACAGCCCCATCGCACCGCTCTGGCGCGCCTCGTCGATCGCCAGCACGTCGGTCTGGATGAGGCTGTTGAGGCGAACCTGCTGGTTCACACGGTCTTCCACGGCGCGGAGCTCACCGGCCGTCATGGCCTTGTGGTGCGCGAAGTCGAACCGCAGCCGGTCTGGCCCGACGAGCGAGCCCTTCTGGGTGACGTGGGTGCCGAGCACCTCGCGCAACGCGGCGTGCAGGAGGTGCGTGGCGGAGTGGTTGGCCCGCGTGTGACTGCGCGCGTGGTGGTCCACCTCGGCCGTCACGCGATCCCCGACGCGCACGAGCCCGGAGGAGACCGTGACGTGGTGCACGTGCAGGTCTCCGACGGGCTTCGACGTGTCCGTGACCTTGCCCTCGAACCCGTGGTTGCCCAGTCGCCCGACGTCCCCCTGCTGGCCACCGGACTCGCCATAGAACGGCGTGCGGTCGAGCACGATCTCGACCTCCTCACCCGCGACCGCGGTCGAGACCAGCGCACCCTCGCTCACGATCGCGATGACGCTCGCCTCGTCGCGCTCGAGCTCGTAGCCGGAGAACACCGTCGGGGACTTCTGCGCGAGCGGCAGCCACACGCCCTCGATGAACGCGCCGCCGGCGCCCTTCCACGCGGCCTTGCCCTTGGCCTTCTGCTCGGCGAGCAGCACCCGGAAGCCCTCCTCGTCCACCTTCGCCCCCTTCTCGGCCGCGATCATCTCGGTCAGGTCGAGCGGGAAGCCGTAGGTGTCCGAGAGCTGGAACGCAGCCGAGCCGCGCACGATCGTGGGGCTCGCCTCGAGCTCCTTCTCCAGCACGACGAGCCCGCGCCCGAGCGTGGCGGCGAACCGCTCCTCCTCGCTCTTCGTCACGTCGCGGACGAAGCCCGCACGCTCGACCAGCTCGGGGTAGGCGCCGCCGAAGTGGTCGATCACCGTGCTCACGGTCTCGGTGAGGAAGCCGGGCTTGAGGCCGATCTTCACGCCGTACCGGATCGCGCGGCGCATGATGCGGCGCAGGACGTAGCCGATGCCCACGTTGGAGGGCATCACGCCCTCCGTGATCAGGAACGCGGCCGCGCGGCTGTGGTCGGCGATGACCTTGAGCGCGGTGTCGATCTCGGGGTTGGTCCCGTACGCATGGCCCGCGAGCGCGGCGCCACGGTGCAGGATCGGCAGGAAGACGTCGGTGTCGTAGTTGGAGTAGACGCCCTGGACGACGGCACAGACACGCTCGAGGCCCGAGCCGGTGTCGATGCTCGGGCGGGGCAGCGGGGTGAGCACGCCGTCGGCCGACCGGTCGTACTGCATGAACACGAGGTTCCAGATCTCCACGTAGCGGGGGTCTTCACCGGCGGGACCGTTCAGGTTGTCGGAGATCGCGGGGCCGTGATCGTAGTGGATCTCGGTGCACGGGCCGCAGGGTCCGGTGTCGCCCATCTGCCAGAAGTTGTCCTTCTTGCCGAGCTTCTGGATGCGTGCCGCGGGCACGTGGACCTCGTCCCGCCAGATGGCGAGGGCCTCGTCGTCCTCCTCGTACACCGTGATCCACAGCCGATCCGGGTCGATCTGCAGATCCTTCGTCAGGAACTCCCACGCGTAGTGGATCGCCTCCCGCTTGAAGTAGTCGCCGAAGCTGAAATTCCCGAGCATCTCGAAGAACGTGTGGTGTCGAGCGGTGTGGCCCACGTTCTCGAGGTCGTTGTGCTTTCCAGACACCCGCAGGCACTTCTGCGAGGTGGTCGCACGCGTGTAGGGCCTCGGATCGCGGCCCAGGAACACGTCCTTGAACTGCACCATGCCGGCGTTCGCGAAGAAGAGCGTGGGATCGTTCGGGATCACCAGCGGGCCGGAGGGCTGCACGGAGTGACCGTGACGCTCGAAAAACGCAAGGTAGCGCGCACGGACTTCGGCAGAGGAGAGGTAGGGCATGGTCGGCTCCGGGCCGGGGATCTATGCGCGCCCGGCGCGTTGGACAAGCGGGGACGGGCGTGATCGGCCCTGCACCTCGTCTGCACCCCCGCCACGGCCGCGCTGCACACCCGCCATCCTAAGCTCCGGGTGTCACCCTGGAGCCCCAATGCCTGCAGCCGCTCTCCTCAACCCGAACGCCGTCGCCCCCGAGGCGCCGCCACAGACGACCACCCTTGCGCTACCCTCGGCGCTCTCCGTCCTCGGCGCGACAGGCGGGTACGCCGCGTTCGGGCTCGCGACCATCGCGTTCGCCGCGCCTGACACGTACGGACACGCCGTCTCCTTCGCCGCGTTCGTCGCGCCCCTCCCCATCGCGCTCGTCTCCACCCAGGTCACCCTCGCGGTGGGCCACCAGTGGCTGCGGCTCGACGGGCGCGCCGAGGACCTCCCCCGTGCCGCCGCCCAGGCCTGGGTCGGCGGCGGGCGGCTCGCCCTCGGCCTCGTGCCGCTGCTGATCTGGTTCGCGACGACGGGAGACCCGGTGATCTTCCAGACGCTGTGCACCGTGCTCTCCGCCGCGCTCGGCGCCGCGACCCTGGTGGGCGCGGGCGGGAGGATGCGCGAGGCCATGCCCACCCACGCAGGCAACGTGGCCCAGACCGACCTCTTCGTCGCCAGCTGGTTCGTGCTCACCGGCGCCATCTTCCTCCTCCTCTGTCACCAGCTCTGATCCGGAGTCCACGCCATGATCCCCACCGCTCAACGTCTCATCGCATCGCCGGGCGCCCTGCTCGACGACCCCGATGCCCGGCTCATCCCTGCCCTCCTCGGCCTGACTGCGCTCGGGGGCGCCATCATCGGCGCAGCCGCGGGGCTGCAGCACGACGGCCTGCAGGGCGTGTACAGCACGATCAAGATGCCCGCGATGCTGATCGTCCCGCCGCTCCTGGTGCTCCCGGCGCTGCGAGGCCTGGCGGCGACGCTCGACCTCGACCTCCCGCTCCGCAGGGCGGCCGTCGCGGCGATCGCGACCTCGGCACGCACCGCGATCTTCGCCGCCGCGCTCACTCCGGTCTACTGGCTCTTCGGCGCCTCCACCGGCGAGTCGTACCGGGCGCTCGTGTTCGGCCTCGCCGTCACGATGTCCGTCGGCGGGACGTTCGGCTGGGCGGTGCTCGCCGCGGCGCCCACCGCCCCCACCCCGCGAATCCTGCGCTCGCTGGCGTTCACGCTGGGGTCGGGCGCCTTGTTCCTGCTCGCGGCGGGCCAGACCGGCTGGCACCTGCGCCCCTTCGTTCGTCAGCAGGGAGCACCTGCCAGCTTCTTCGCCCCTGCGGAGGGCGACGTCTACTCGAGCCTCAAGGCCAGGTTCGACGACGCGGGACGGGGGGAATGAACCCGGTGCTGGGCGGGGGCCTGGCCCTGTGGCTCCTGATCGGATGCGGCGTGGCGGTCGCGCTGCACCGCGCCGGCCACGATCCCGCCACGACCATGCTCGCGCTCGGGTGCTGGCCGCTGTTCGTACACACGCTGCACGAGTCCCCCGCCGGGTCCACGCCCTACGCCGCCCGGATCACCGGGTCGCTGCACCGCCTCTCGCAGGCCGCGACCGCCGCCGGGGAGGACCCGGGGGACCTCGACACGTTGCGCCAGAGCCTGCGCGACGCAGACGAGCGCCTCGGCCGGATCGACGCGCTCCTGAGGGAGGACCCCCAGGAGCCGGCCCTCCATACCCGGCGAGCCGAAGCGGCTCACGGAATCGAACTCGCGCTGGGCGATCTCGCCGCGATCCGCTTACAGTTCGCGTTGATGAGCGTAGACAGTGCCGATCCCAGCGCCAAGCCAGCCGAAGCCCTGAGCGCGCTGCGCGCACGGCTCCAGGTGGCGCGGGAGCTCCGTGGCTGAGCTCCTGCTCGTCGACGACGACCCGCGCCTGCGCGAGATGGCGCGGTTCAGCCTCGCCCGCGCCGGGTTCACCGTACGCGAAGCCTGCAACGGCCTGGAGGCGCTGGAGGCATGCGCCCGCTCGATGCCGGACCTGGTGGTGCTCGACGTGTTGATGCCTGAGCTCGACGGCCACTCGGTCTGCAGGGCGCTGCGCAGTTCGTCGGACGCCCGCTCGCGCTCCGTGCCGATCCTCTTCCTCTCCACCCGCGGCGAGGCGTTCGACCGCGTGACGGGCCTCGATCTCGGGGCCGACGACTACCTGCCGAAGCCGTTCCTGCCGAGCGAGCTCGTGAGCCGGGTGCGGGCCGTCCTGCGCCGCTCCGGCCCCGAGGAGGCCGCGGGCCCGCTGACGGCCGGGGCGGTCGTCCTCGACACGGGCAGCTTCCGGGTGACCGTGGCGGGCCGCCACGTGGAGCTCACCGTCACCGAGTTCCGGATCCTGCAGTCCCTGCTCAAGAGCCCCGGCCAGCTGGTCGCACGCGACGCCATGGTGCGCGCGGCGTACGGCGGCAGCCACCACATCTCCCCCCGGACGCTGGACTCGCACATCCGCGGAGTGCGCCAGAAGTTGCGAGACGCGGGGCTCGACGAGCCCGTCGGTATCGAGACCGTGGTCGGGCTTGGCTGGCGCTGGCGGTAACGCGTCCGGGCGGCGCCCCGGACCCCGCCGGATCCTCGACGCCGGGCTGCCCCTGCAGACGCTGCTGCTCACCTCGTACCTCGGCGTGTTCGTGCTGCCGCTCATCGTGATGGGGCTCGGCGGAGCGCTCTCCCACGAGCTGCTGGCCGAGCGGGAGGAGGAGCTCACGCAGACAGCCACCCTGGTCACCCGGCTGTTCGAAGCGGAGCTGTGTGCAGGAGGTTCGCCCTGCGAGGTCGACTGGTCCGGTCCGAAGGTGACGGGCCTGCTGGCAGACGTCCGGCGGGCGACCGGCGCCGGCGTGCGCATCGTGGACACGAGCGGCATCGTGATCGCGACGAGCGGCCCACGCCTCGGCGCCAGCCTCTGGGACAGGGAGGAGGTGCAGACCTCCCTGCACGGAGGCATCGGCACCACCGGTCGCACCCAGTCCGTGCCGGTGATCGGGGCCAGCCGGCTCGACCTGCGCAAGGAGATCCCGGTCACCTGGGCGGTCACCACGGCGCCGCTCACCCTGGGCGGGCGGCCCGTGGGCGTGCTGCTCCTGGCGCGGCCCACGCGAGAGGCCTCCGGGGCCATGGCGAACATGGCGCGCGGCGTGGGACCCCGCGGGTTCGCCCTGCTTGGACTCGCGGTGATCGGCATCGGGTGGTGGAGCTGGCGGCTCTCGCGGTCGCTGAAGAGCCTCGCCACCGCGAGCAACCGCTTGGACACCGGTCCGCAGAGCGGCCTGGACGAGCTCTCCAGGAGCCGGGTGCTGGAGGTGCGCAAGCTCGCGATCGCGTTCGCCTCGGTGACCGAGCGGCTGCGGGCCCGCGTCGCCTACAACCGGGATCTGGCCGCGACCGTCGCCCACGAGTTCAAGACGCCGCTGACCACGTTGCGCGGGGTGGTGGAGCTGCTGGACGACGCGGATGACCCGCTGCCCCCCGAACAGGCCGCTGTGTTCCTCGAAAACGCGCGAACGGACCTGGACCGGCTCTCGCGGATGGTGAGCGGGCTGCTGGCTCTCGCTCGGGCTGAGGCCAGGGACCGCAGCGGCTCGGTCGATCTGGACGCCGTGTTCGCCGAGGCGAGGTGCCCCGTCCACGGGAGCACGGGCACCGCCGAGGGGGAGTTCGAGGCCTGGTCGATGGTCGTGCGGAACCTCGTCGAGAACGCAAGGACCCACGGCGCCGAACCGGTGTGGATCGAGGCCGGACCACACGGCTTCGACGTCGTGGACGCCGGACCCGGCATCTCCCCGGCCAACCTGGAGAAGGTCTTCGACCGGTTCTTCACCACCGGCAACCACCGGCAGGGCACCGGGCTGGGCCTCGCGATCGTGCGGGCAACGGTGGAGGCGTATGGAGGCACGGTGGACGCCAGCAGCCGGCCGGGGGAGACGCGGTTTCGCGTGCGGCTGGCGCGCTGATCGCCTGCGGGCGGTGTCAGACCGCGAGGCAGAGGCGGACCTCGTCCCGGACAGCGCGCTGGGCGTGCGGCTCGAGCAGGCCGAGCGCACGCTCGACCAGCGACTGGGCGAGCGCCTCCTCACCCGCGCCGTGCAGGGCGCTCGCTGCCGAGGCCAGCGCTCTTGCAGCGGCGGCCGGGATCCAACGCTCCCCCTGGCCCACGAGCGACAGCACCTCGTGGGCGGCACGCGAGCGCGCCCCGGCTTCGGGGTGGACGCGCGCGAGCAGCGAGAGGCGCAGGATGTCGGCCCCCACTCCGGGCGCGGCAAACCAGTCCGCCGAGCCCAGCCTGGTGATCAACGCCGCGGGCACGTCGCGGGGCGCCGCGCGGATGAATGGCGCGAAGGCGACCAGACTCTTGCACTCCAACGCGAGGAGGCCCTGCATCGCATCCCGGGAGAGCGCGGTCATGTCGTTGCCCCGAAGGCGGCCGACACACACGCGGAACCCGAGCCCCAGCTCGGCCACGAACGGCACGCCGGAGAGCTCCCCCACGCTGTCGATCTCGTCCACCAGCCGATTGCAGAGCTGGAAGTTGCTCTCCTCCAGCCCGAGCTCCGCGCGCTGACAGAGCACCTGCAGCGCAGGCCGCCGATCGGAGCAGTCTTCCGAGCGGGTCTGCGCGCGGTCCAGAAGGTCGAGCGCCCGCGCGGCCTTGCGCTCCACGCGGGCGATGCAGGACAGGCCGCACAGCGCCTCCACCTCCCCCACGGGCTCCCTCGCCTCGACCGAGCGCTCCAGCAACGCTTCCGCGACGGCCCGGGCGGGCCCGACCTCGCCCGCGTCGAGCAGCAGCCGCAGCCGCATCGCGGCGACCTCCGCCCAGACCGGGTGCCCCTGGGCGAGCCCGTGCAGGCCCTCGCCGAGCAGGATCCGCGCCTCCTCCCGGAACCCCAGCATCGCGCGCGCCAACCCACGGCTGGCCAGCGCCCTCGCCGCCTCCTCCGGGTTCCCCTCGGCCCGCGCGGCGAGCAGGGCACGCGCGTAGGCGTCCTCCGCCCGGAGCGGCTGGCCGAGGGCGCGCAACGCGTCCCCGTACACCAGGTGCAACGTTCGGCGCAGTCGCGCTGCCTCCACCGGCGTGAGCTTCGCCTCCGCCACCGGGGCGATCGCGAGCGCCCGCTCACACAGGCCCCGGGCCGCCATCTCCCCGCTGCGGGAACGGGCCCGCGCTGCGGCGGCCACCAGCAGCGGGTAGGCACCTTCGGCATCGCCGGCCCGGAGCAGGTGGCTGGCGACGGTCTCGGACACCGTGCCGGGGCGACGCCTGTACCAGGCCTGGAGCCCGTCCGCGACCCGCCGGTGGGCCCGTGCCCGCTCGTCCGCGGGCAACGCCTCATAGACCGCCTGCTGTCGTCGGGGCGAGGAGAGCGCGAAGAGCGTCACCGCAGTGGTGCCTTCGGTCTCCGCGGTGAGCAGGCCATCTGCCTCGATGCGCCCGACCGCGGCCTGGATCGCCGTGTCGTCCCAGCCGAGCAGCATCGCGAGGAGGCCCGCGGGCGCGCTGGTGCCCAGCACGGCCATGGTCGTCGCGAGCTCCGTGGCGTCTGCGGGCAAACCCCGGAGCCAGGCCCGAGCGCGGTCGACCTCTTCGTCGGGAAGCGGCAGGGGATCCGATTGAAAGGTCTCGACGGACATGAGCGGGCGCAGGCCGCCATCTGCCGACTGCTCCAGCCAGCCCTGACGCACCATGGCGTGAAGGGTGCGCACGGTCGCGCCAGGAAAGCCCTCCAGCTCGGCGAGGAAGCGGCGCGCGAGGTGTGCGGCGACAGCACCATGGATCCCGCGGTCCCGCAGCAACTCACGCAACTGCTCCCGGTTGAGCGGCTCGAGGCAGAGCTGCCCCGGGGGCGCCACCTCGTCGACCAGCACCACGTGCACCGGTGCGTCGACAGGCCCGACGCCCACGCCCTCGTCGGCAAGCTCGACCCGCACGCGCAGGCCGAGCGCCGGGCCCATCTCCGCCACCGCAGCAGCGAACCGTTGCCGCCCGCTGCCCGGGGCCGCGTACACCCGGATCGTCCCCCCCGCCGGTCCGAGCTCCCGGAGCCGCGCCTTCACAGCCGCGAGCACCGCCTCGCGCCCCACGTGGGCTGCGGCGGGCACGACAGCGAGGGCGGTTACCGCCTCCTCGGCAGAGGAGAAGCGCCGGCCGGGCTCCTTCTCGAGGAGCCGCATGCACACCCGCTCGATCGAACGTGGGATGTTGGGGTTCAGATCCGAGAGCGGACGCGGGGTTTCGCTCAGGTGGCGCGCCAGGAAGCCGGCGAGCGTGTCCGACCCGATCGGCTTCCGGCCCGAGAGCATCAGGTAGAACACCGCTCCGAGCCCGTAGAGGTCCGTGCGTGGCGTGACCGGGTCACCCGTGATCTGCTCCGGGGCCATGAAGGCGACCGTGCCCACCAGCCGCCCGGTCATCGTCAGGTTGGAGCGAAAGTTGTCATTGTCCTTCACGCCGCCGAAGTCGGCCAGGTGCACGTGCCCGTCGCGGTCGAGCAGCACGTTCTGGGGCTTGATGTCGCGGTGCACGATGCCCGCCGCGTGCACGCAGTCCAGCGCCTCGCCGAGCTCACGAAAGATCTGCACGGCGCGCTGGATCCGGTCGGGTGGGGGCTGGGCCTCCCACGAGTCGACCACCACCGCGAGATCGGCCCCGTCGATCAGCTCCATCGCGAACCACGGCAGCCCACGGGTCTGGCCCGCGTCGAGCGCGCGCACGATGCGCGGATGCGACAGTCGGGAGAGCGTGAGGTACTCGCGGCGCATGCGCTCGGACTCCTCGTCGGAGAGCTTGCTCGGGAGCAGGACCTTGACGGCCGCGGCCTTGCCGGAGTGCTGATGCTTCACCCGGAAGATCGCCGCGAGCCCGCCCTGGCCGAGCGGTCCCTCGACGATCCAGTCGCCAAGCCGGTCGCCGGGCTGGGGAAGTCCTGTGCTCACGTCGCGGGGCCTCGAACGGGATGCAAGCTAACCACCTTCCGGGGAGGCGCTCGACCGCAGGCGCAGGTCGGCACGGGGTTGACGCAGGGGGCCGGTCGGTTAGAGGAGCGGCGTTCGAGGTGTAGCGCAGCCTGGTAGCGCACTTGCTTGGGGTGCAAGTGGTCGTGGGTTCAAATCCCGCCACCTCGACCACATACAACGCGAGGCCGAAGCTGGAGAGATCCGGTTTCGGCCTTTCGGGTTCCGGAGGGCGCCCCAGCCGCAACGCGTGCACCGACCGCGAGTGGGCGCGCGTGCCCAGAGCGCACCACCCAGTCACCGGGTTGGGTGGCGCGAGACCCGCCGAGCGGCTCGGCCCTGGCTGTGGCATCATCGCGACCATGTCGTCTCCCACCGTTGATCTGCCCCCGGACTTCGTCGCCATCCTCAACGCCCTGCCCGGCTGGGTGCAGGAGATGGGCATCGTGATCCTCAGCGCGACCGCCGACGAGGTGACGTGTGCGTGGGAGGTGGGCCAGAAGCACCATCAGGGGTACGGCATCGTGCATGGTGGTGTGCACTGCGGGGTGATCGAGACGCTGGCCTCCATCGGAGCCGCAGCCGTCGCCTTCCCACGCGGGCAGCGGGTGGTCGGCCTCGAGAACAACACCTCCTTCATCCGGGCCGTGCGATCGGGCAGGCTCCACGCCGCGGCGAGGCCCGTCACGCGCGGACGGTCGACCCAGGTGTGGGAGGGATGGATCCGGGACGAACAGGACCGACTGGTCGCGCAGGGCCGCGTGCGCCTGCTCTGCGTGAGCGCAGACGCCGACCTGGGCTGAGCGGCCCGCGGCCTATGCCCGGATCGTCCGGCGAGACGACCGCCTGCCGATGGCCAGCACCACCACCAGCGCCCCCCAGGCTGCGGTCCCGCCCGGCGCGGACGCACATCCGCACGTGCCCTTCGAATCCCCGCCCGGCTGCGAGGTGTCCTGCGGCTCCGAGTCGACGACCGGCTGCGAGTCTCCCGTGTGGGTGCCCCCGGTGTCGGTGTCCACCCGGCTGGTGTCGTCCGTGGCGGTGTCGTCCGGCTCGGTCCCCGTGTCACCCGTGTCGACCACCTCCACCCACGACGTGCCCGGGGCCTCCGCTTCCACGTAGTCCAGGTTCAGGGCTGCCCCGACGGTCTGTACCCGCACGTCGTGCCAGTCGGGATCGAACGTCAACTCCACGACGCCCTCCGGGGGCACCGCCCCACGCCAGACCTCCACCCGATCGTCGGTGACGACCATCTCGGCCTTCGCTCCGGTGGCGTGGATCCGCGCGGTCGTGCCGTAGAACTCGAAGGCCGCATAGTCGTTTTCGTCGGTGAGCACGAACCCGCCGCCCGCACCGGCCGTGCTGTCGGCGTAGGTCGCGCAGCTGGAGTGGAAGTACCCGGGGGCCGGCGCGTCGGGGTCGATGCAGGTGAGGTCGTAGGAGGGATCCTCCATGCGCTCGACCGTCGGGAATTGCGCCCAGGTGAGCCCGGCGTCAATCGTCCAGTACACGCCGTCCACCGTCGTGAGGAGCGCGCGACCAGTGGTTGCGAAGTCGGGCGCCGTCTCGATGCTGATGACCGCCGACTGCGCGCGTGACGCGCTGGTCTCCCAGGTCTCGCCCCCGTCGAGGGAGCGGGAGATGTAGCCGGCGCCGTCGGCCACCAGGAAGGTCCCGTCGTCCGCCTGGGCCATGCGGCTCACCCAGTGCACCGGTTGGTTCGTGGCGGCGCGCCAGGTGGTGCCCCAGTCGTCGGAGAGCCGCACCCCGTCCTGGTAGAAGCCCACCACCCGCGTCGGCTCCTCCGGTGGCCACACCGCGATCCGGGCGCACCCATCGCCCGCAGCCCACTGCTCCCAGCTCCGGCCCCGGTCGGAGGACGCGTAGAACGCGCACGGCATCGAGGTCTCTGCGCCAACCCACTCCACACCCGCCCGGGTGTTGGCCTGCATACGCATGATCTGGCCGGTGGGCCCCTGCGCGGCGAGGGCGTCGGACCACTCCCAACTCACGCCCTCGTCCTCGGTCAGCCAGTAGCCGATGCCATCGGTCTCGGCGAACGCCGCGTACATCTGGTCCCGGACCTGGAACAGGGAGGTCGCGAGGTCCACGTCGGGGACGAAGGTCCAGGTCGCCCCGCCATCCGTGCTCCGGAACAGCACCTCTCCTCCGGAGTACAGCATCACCCCGTCGTCGAGGATGCGGATGTCGTGCCCGTAGATCTCGAAGCCCAACGTGGGCGCGTGTCCGTACAACCCGACCGCAGAGGTGGTCCACGTGCCGTCATCCCCCATGAACGCCGCGCCTCCACCCCACTGGGTGACTGCGAACCGGTGCGGATCGGTTGGATCGAAGCTCGCCTTGTTGGTGAGGTCGGCCGGGCTGATCTTCGGGATCCTCCAGGTCGCTCCCAGGTCCCCACTGTTCGCACTCCCGAACCACCCCCCCGCGATCCAGTCGTCCCCGTAGACCGCCAGCTCGGTGAATGCCTGGTCGGGATCGGCGGCCATGCCCGCTCCGTCGTACTCGGGGTACAACCCGGAGTCGCGTAGCTCCCAACTCGCGCACTGGTCCGTCGAGACGAAGGGGCCCTGTCGGCCCCCCATCACGATCAGCGTCCCATCGGCCTCGCCGCGCACCACCGGGACGCTCGGAGCGTAGGCCGCGCGGTGGGTGATGGGGATGGGCGCGCACTCGCCCACGACGCCAACGGCGGGATCCCACACCAGCACGCCCTCCCCGGTGCCGATGTACACGACCCCGCCGACGGGGGTGGCGTCCCACACATCCACGTCCAGCGAGTCGATGACGGCCCAGGTGAGCCCATCGTCCTCGGAGTAGAGGACCGAGCCGGTCGACGCCACGGCCGCGAACTGGTCAGGATCCGTCGGAGACGCGTTCACCTCGGTGTAGTCCCCGGGCAGCACCACCTCGAGGCTGCCCGTGCGCGGGTCGAGCCGATGCAGGCCCATCCCGCTGGCGACGAGCACCGCGTCGTCCGAGACCGCCAGGGTGCGAGCCCCGGACCCTGGGTCCACCCCGAGCGACACCTCGTCCCAGCTCACGCTGTCGTCCGCCGACCAGAAGAGGGACTCGCTCCCGAGCACCCACAACGTGCCATCCGGCGAAAAGCCGAGGCCGTTGAGCTGCTCCATCGTCGGATCGCCGGCGATGTGGAACCAGTGGGCGCCGAGGTCGTCCGACCACAACAGGTTGTCGGTGTCGCCAAGCGCCTGCACGAGGCTCCACGCCACCCCGTCGGGCGACCACGCCACGTCCAGGATGGGGTCGTGGGGCCGGTGCGCGAGCGCCACGGGGATCCCGCCCAGGAAGAAGTACAGTCCGATGCCGACGGCAGGGCGCATGAAGCGCCGGTTCGAGTTCATCGAAGCAGGGTACCACCCGGCTCACCGGCGAACCAACGCGACCGGGGTCGGTCATGCAGCCGAGCGGCCCCACAGCACAGCGATCGCGTATAGGTTTGCGCGATGCAGTACCTCCACACGATGCTCCGCGTCCGCGATCTCGACCTTGCCCTCGCCTTCTGGTGCACCGCGCTCGGCCTCGTCGAGACGCGCCGCACGGCCCACGACGCCGGTCGGTTCACGCTGGTCTTCCTGCGCGCCCCGGGAGACGCCGCGGGCGGTCCAGAGCTCGAGCTCACCCACAACTGGGACCAGACCGGGCCCTACCCGGGCGGGCGCAATTTCGGCCACATCGCCCTCCAGGTGGACGACATCTATGCGACCTGCGCGCGACTGGAAGCGCACGGCGTCCAGGTGCTCCGCCCGCCGCGTGACGGGCGCATGGCGTTCGTCCGCAGCCCGGATGAGCAGTCGGTGGAGCTGCTGCAGCGCGGGCCGCCACGGGCCGCCGCTGAGCCCTGGGCGAGCCGCTCGAACGTCGGGACGTGGTGACGGCGCCGGGCCGTGCATCCCCCGGATGACCCAGGCCCCCGCGAGAGCCGCCCGGGAGGGGCGGCGTTAGGAGCGCCCTCGTCCTGAACGGGTCGGAACCCGCATCAAAGGACCACACACCCGCCACCCGCACCCGTCGACCGGAGGTCCCGCCATGGACGTGTTTCACTGGGACGAATGCTTCATCACGGGGCTCCCGGACGTGGACCGGCAGCATCACCATCTGGTGGACGTGATCAACCGGTTCGGGCAGGCGCTCACCCAGCAGACAGGAGCCACCGAGCAGGACGTCGAGCGGGTGTTCGGTGAGCTGGCCGCGTACGCCGTGTACCACTTCCGCGAGGAGGAGGACCTGATGGCGCGGACAGGGGTGGACCCGCGCCACGTGAGGCAGCACCAGGACGAGCACGCGAACTTCCTGCAGGAGGTCACGCGCATGCACGAGGATCGTTCCGTCACGCGCTCCCGGACCTTCCTGCTGAGGTTCCTGACCCACTGGCTGGCCTACCACATCCTCGGCTCGGATCAGGTCATGGCGGCCCAGATCGCTGCACTGACGAGCGGTGCCAGGCCCGACGCAGCGTTCCGTGCCGGCGACTGGAACCGGGACCGATCCACGGGGACCCTGCTGAGCGCCCTCAATGGGCTCTTCCTGCAGGTGTCCGAGCGCAACCGCGACCTCTACGCGCTCAACCGGAGCCTCGAAGCCCGGGTGGCCGAGCGGACGCTGGCGCTCTCCGAGGCCAACCAGCGTCTCGAAGACATGGCGATGACCGACGCGCTCACCGGGCTGCCCAACCGGCGCGCCGCCTTGCGGTGCCTCGAGCGGGAGTGGGACGACTCTCGTGTCAGCGGCGACCTGACCTGCATGATGATCGACGCCGACGGCTTCAAGCAGATCAACGACACGTTCGGGCACGACGCGGGTGACGAGGTCCTGCGCGCGCTCGCGCGCTGCCTGCGCGACCGGGCGCGCACCGACGACACCGTTGCCCGCCTCGGCGGGGACGAGTTCCTCATCATCTGCCCGCGCACGCCGCTGCAGGGCGGCCTGCAGCTGGCGGAGACGGTGCGCCAGACCGTGGCGGCCATGGTGGTCCCGGCCGGTGCGGGCGCCTGGCGAGGCAGCATCAGCATCGGCGTGGCGTCCCGCGAGCCGGGCATGGAGAGCCTGGAGGCCTTGATGAAGGCGGCAGACGACGGCCTCTACCTCGCGAAGCGCAACGGCCGGAACGCTGTCGCGACCGTCTGCGCCCGGTGAACCCAGCCGCCGAGCACCACCTGGCCCCGCTGTTCTTCGCGCTGCTCGGCGTGTGTTTCCTGTACGGCGCGCTCAACGTCGGCGTGCAGTGGGACCTGTGGGACGGCGTGCTGATGACAGCGCTGGTGGGCGCCGGCGGGTACACGCTCCGCGGGCTCGGTGCGGGGCCGCGGCAAGTGGCCGCGCTCGTGCTCCCCGTTCTGCTGGTCGTGTGGGGCGAGGAGGCCGTCGCCAGTCCCGGGCTGTTCATCGCCCGCCACGTCGCGGCAGCGATCTTCGAGCTCGTGCTCGCGGCCCGGCTCCTGGCGGCGGCGTCGCGAGCCTCACGGGTGGACATGGGGCTCGTGCTCGGGACCGCGTCCACCTACCTCCTGATCGGGCTCATCTCGACCCACGCGTTCCTCGTGCTCAACCTCGTGGACCCAGGCTGTGTGCGTGGCAACCTCACGCATGACCCGATGGCCACGCTCACCTTCTACAGCTTCAGCGCGCTCACGACGCTCGGCGCAGACGACCTCTCCCCGGTGAGCCCGCTGGCGCGCTCCCTCTCGGTGGGCGAGGCGCTGTGCGGCAACCTGTTCCTCGCGATCGTGGTGGCCCGGGTGGTGAGCATGCATGTCGCCGACCGGGGCACGCCCGTGAACTAAACAGGATCGCTGCTCAACGTAGCGGTTCGAGGCCGTCGTTGTCCGAGATCGACTCTCGAGCGTCGAGTCTCGATCGGCGAATCTCGACCTTCGAGACTCGATAGTCGATCTCGACACTCGTATCTGCGACTTCACG
>CAIQVJ010000033.1 GCA_903875225.1 uncultured Pseudomonadota bacterium | reverse complement strand
GGAGGCACCAGCGGCGGGGGCGGCACCAGCGGTGGAGGCACGAGCCACGGCGGGGGCGGCACCAGCGGCGGAGGCTCGAGCCACGGCGGGGGCGGCACCAGCGGTGGAGGCACCAGCGGCGGGGGCACGAGCCCGAGCCATGACGGAGGCACCGGCAGCGCGCACCACGACGCATCCCCGAACCTGGGAGGGCCGAAGCCGAGTGGGGCACGACCGGCTGGCGACGATCAGCTCGGAGCTCCCGATCACGAGTCAAGAGCCCCTCGAGGCACGCGCGTTCCACCCCCAGACATCGAGTAGCCCATGGCGACCGCGCTCACCCTGCCCGCACACAAGCACCCACCCAGGATCAAGGCCTCGCCTGCCTCAACTGCCGCAGCCCCCCCCCCGGCTGCGAGCAGCGGGATGTCGGCATCGGCAGTGGCGGGTGCAGCCGCCGCAGCGGCAGAGATCGCTGCTACCGCGGTCGCAGCGACCGCAATCGCGGGCGCTGCGGCGGGCGCAATGTCCGCGGCCACGGGTGCGCTCAAGGATGCGGTGAGCGCTGTGAAGGATGCCGTGGGCGACGCGCTCGGGGCCGTGACCGGCGCCGTCCAGGACGCAGTCCACTCCGTCGCCGAGGAGATCTCGGAGGCCCTCGGGGTGGACCTCGACCTGGACGTGGACCTCGGTGGCATTTCTGGCGAACTCGGCGCAGGGGGCCTCGCCGCCGACTTCGACTTCGGCTTCGGCACCAGCGGCGGGCCCTCGTCGAGCCATTCCGGGGGACCGTCGGGCGGGCCCTCCTCCGGCGCCCACTCCGGGGCAGGCCCCTCCTCCGGCGCGCACTCCGGGGCAGGCCCCTCCTCCGGCGCGCACTCCGGGGCAGGCGCGCACTCCGGGGCAGGCCCCTCCTCCGGCGCCCACTCCGGCGCCGGTCCCTCCTCCGGTGCACCCTCCGGCGCAGGCCCCTCCTCCGGTGCACCCTCCGGCGCCGGTCCCTCCTCCGGCGCGCACTCCGGGGCAGGCCCCTCCTCCGGCGCGCACTCCGGGGCAGGCCCCTCCTCCGGCGCGCACTCCGGGGCAGGCCCCTCCTCCGGTGCACCCTCCGGCGCCCACTCCGGGTCACCCTCCTCCGGTGCACCCTCCGGCGCAGGCCCCTCCTCCGGCGCGCACTCCGGCGCAGGTCCGTCCTCAGGCTCGCCCTCCGGCGGCTCCTCGAGTGGCGTGACCCCGAACGGCGAGATGCACGGGGGGTCAGCGACCGGCTCCGGTGCGGGTCCGGCGCCGAGCAGCGGCGCCGGACCGAGCCCCGGCCCGTCCGGCTCAAGCCCCTCCGGGTCCGGCTCGTCCGGCTCGAGCCCCTCCGGATCCGGCTCGTCCAGCCCGTCCGGCGGAGGGAGCACCAGCTCGGGCGGCTCGTCGTCCGCGCCCAGCAGCTCGTCGGGCGCGTCGTCGGGCGGATCCTCCGGTTCTCCGAGCTCGGGTCCGTCGAGCTCGGGCTCGTCCTCCGGTTCGGGGTCCACGAGCTCCGGATCCGGGTCGAGCAGCACGCACAGCGGCTCCGGCGGATCAGCCAGCCCCAGCGAGGCACTCGGCGGTTCCGGCGCCCCGGAAATCGGAGCGCCCGGCGCCGCCCACGGATTCGGCGGCGGCGCGGCTGCGGCCGGCTCGGCATCCAGCACCACGGGCTCGCCCGCGGCGGGGGGCATTGCGGAGCAGTCCCACCCGAACCTGCACCCGTCCACCGCCGGGACCGAGGGCCTGGAAGGGAAGGATGGCCTCTCGAGCCTGCGTCCGAACCCGGGCAGCACGGGCAGTGCCGGCAGTACCGCGAGCACCTCGAACCCCTCGACCCCAGGCGGGAAGCAGGTGACCCTCGGCAAGATCCTCGGCGATTCGGGCGTGGACGAAGACAAGAGCTGACGGACAAGGACTGGAACGCCCCCGGCGCGGCCGCCCACCCGGGTTACCGCACACGTGAGCCGTACCGGCCAGGAGTCCGATGTCCCGCCCCTCCGATCCGCTGCTGGGCCTCTTGCGTGACGTGGTTCGCAAGAAGGCGCTGACAACGCAGGAACTCTCTGACAAGACCGGCATCGACCGTTCGATCCTCAAGAAGCGCCTGTCGGGTGTCGAGGCGATGACCGTCGACGATCTGGTCCTGCTCTCCGACGCGCTCGCGCTCGGGGCGGACCCGATGGGTCTCTCCATCGCGGCGTCGAACGGCCCGGCCGAGATCGTGGACGGCCCCGACCCCACAGGAAACCTCTCGAAGCAGGTCCTCCAGCTGGCGTTCACGCTCGGGATCGACGTTCTCCTGATGCTCGACGCGACCCAGCTCGGCGACTCGGGCGTGCCGAACTCGGTGCTCTCGCGATTCAAGGATCTGCTCCCGATCCGGCTTGACGCCCGGTTTCACCGCCACAACAAGCCGGTTTTCGGCCCTGAGGAATTCCAGGCCGTCCTCTCGTTCGACCGGCTGTACACCTGCAGCTTCCCCTGGACGTCGTTCCGTCAACTGCACTTCCTGTTGCCGACCGAGGAGCCCGCTCCTCCCGTCGAGCCCCCGCAGCCCGAGCCCACCCGGCCCGCGGCCAAGCCCTCGTTCCTCCGGGTGATCAAGTGACACGCAAACAAGCGCTCATCACCACGACCGTGGTCATCGCGATGCTGGGGTGCCAACGCATGCTGCCGGCCGCAACGCCCCAGCGCGCGAGCCCGGCCGCCCGCCCCGGCCGACCCGCTCGACCGGAGCAGCCCCAGATCCGCTCGAAGGAGGCGGTCCTCTCCACCACCCCGGTCCCGGCCGCTCCGCCGGACAGCCCCTTTGCGCTCGGCATCAACGAGGCGGTGGCCGTGCCCGCCCGGCTCGCCGAGACGATGCCGCTCGACCAGCAATCTGCCGAGCTTGCCACCGATGCACAGGCAGCCGCCTCCGTCGGCGCACGCTTCGTCCGGGGGCACACGGGCAACTACCCGAAGTTGAGCCAGATGGACGTCGATGCCTCCCCCGACGCGCTCAAGAAGGGAGACGCCTGGGTCACGGCCGTGCAGGCTGCCGGCCTCGAGCCGATCCTGATGGTGAGCCCCTGGCCCGGCAACGACACGGGCAAGTTCACCCAGCACTACCTGCCCGCGGACATGGCCGCGTACTCGACCTACGTGGCGAAGGTCGTGGAGCGCTACGACGGCGACGGTGTCGACGACATGCCGGGGTTGAAGCACCCCGTGCGCTACTGGGAGGTCGACAACGAGCCCGATCTGAAGAACTCGAACGTGGCGCGGAGCGCCACCACCACGTACGACCCCGCGCTCTTCTGCACGCCCGCCGAGTATGCGCAGGTGTTCCTCGCCTCCGCGAAGGCCATCAAGGGCGCGTTCCCTGGAGCGCGGGTGCTGAACGGCGGGCTCTACCGGCCGCACTCCGAGCAGGGCTCGGGCTGGTTCCGCGATTTTGTGGCAGTGCCCGGTGTGCTCGATGCGATCGACATCGTCTCGGCCCACACCTACCATGACGATCTGGATGGAGAGCGCCTCGCGACCGGCGTGCGCAACGAGCGCTTCTACGCGCCCACGAAGCCGCTGTGGGTCACCGAGACCAGCCTCGGCACGACCGACAGCATCACCGAAGAGGATCAGGCGCGGATGCTCGTCACCTTCGTCGTGCGGTCGGCGCTGGAGGGCGCCGACAAGGTGTTCTGGCACACCCTGTCCGATCCGCCCGTACGATCCGGCGGGCGCAACATGCCGATGGCCGGACATTCGCTCTTCAGCATGAACGAACAGCGGCAGCCCACGATCAAGCCCGTCGGCGAGGTGTACCGCAACTTCGCAGCCTTCCTGAAGGATCACGATCTGAACGGCTGCGTGCCGGACGGTACCGGGGCGGTGAAGCTCCGGGACGGCACCGTCGTGCTGTACGAGGGCTCCCGCGCCGTGCCGAAGCAGGGCGGGGACCTGCGGACCGGAAAGGCGCTCGCAGCCGGCGCGACAGCCACAGCCCCGGCGTGGATCGAGTAGTCTTCTGGGCGGCGCGCTCGACCTGACCGGCCCCCGGCCCCGCAGTCGTACCGCCGCTAAACTTGACGCGGCTACCCTGGCAGTGTCCAGAACCCCCGCCACACTGCACCTGCCGCGTTCGACTTGTCCGGGTTCACCCCGGCCTGGAACGCGATGTCGATGCTCGGCTCCGCCCAGGTGTCCAGGAGCGTCACGTAGGTCCCGTGGAGCTCGTAGCCGCGGGGGCTCCACTCCTCGGCGAAGTAGGTGTCGAACTGGTCCGCGTAGTCCCCGGAGAGCGTCGCGGGCAGCTCCCAGTCCGTGTACAGGCTCACCTCCGCGGGGGTGAGCCCCGTCACGTACAGCGTGGTGTCGCCCGAAGCGGAGACATCTCCCCCGGCGAGCGTGATGTCCATCGTCACCGGAAGCTCCAGCCACGGGGTCTGGTCGCAGTCGGCGTCCACGGTGGGATCGGCGAGGGACGGCTCCCCGATCAGCGTCACGCCCACGGCTGCGTCGGTCGAGGCGTCCCCCAGCGTCAATTCGTCCCAGACCATGCCGCTGGGTGCGCTGCTCGTGAGCATCGCCACGACGTCCCCGGCGGAAAACCCGAGGCTGGAGTCGTCGACCGCCACGGTCGAGTAGGTCGGTGTGCAAGGCGGGTAGACCAGGGCTTCGTCGATACTGCAGCCCGAGAAAATCAGCGCGAGCGGAAGGAGCGAGGTGTGCATGGAGGGTTCCCCTCTGGAAGACCGGCGTCTGGCGACAGCATGCCCTGAATCCTCGGGGCCGGCTACTTCCCGGTGGCTTCTTTCAGGATCTCGAGGAACACCGGACCATCGTTCAAGGGGGCGATCTCGATGCGCAGCCGCTGCCCGCCCACGCCTTTCACGTCGATGATGTCGCCGGTGAGGGCGTCTTCGGAGCGTACGACATCGGTAACGTCCGCGAGCGCGATCTCGGTCACGTTGCCGTCGAGCACGTACACCACGCGCTGATCCGTCACCATCGCGATCTCGGAGCCGTCGAGGGAGATGGTGGCGTCGTAGAATGCGCGGACCTGCTCCCCCGCCTTGAGCACCCTGGCAGCGTGCGCGCGATCGTCGGCCGACATCTTGTTGGGCACCTCCACGCCCCCCTCGGAGCCCCCGCAGGCGAGCGAAAACCCGAGGACGAGGCAGGCCGGGACCAGCAGCGAGGAGTAGCGCGTCATTCGGGAGTCTAACGGGAGAAATGGGGCCCGTGGCCCGGCTTCGGCGCGCTCCGGGTTAATGCCGCGCCCGACCCGGAGTCTTGCATGCCCGTCACCAAGAACATCGGCCTCTCGCTCGGAGCGGACCTCTGCTGGCCCGCCTGCTTCGAGGAGATCGTGAAAAGGCTGGATCTCGACCTGCCCACCGCGAACAACGACACGATGCGGTTCAACATCGAGCGGGTGCGGCCGGAGCCGTTCAGCCTGCGGTACAAGCCCAGGTACGACGTCGTGCTCGACCGCATCACGCACTGGTTCCCGACGAGCCGGGAATGGGTCAAGAAGATCGCGCTCATGGACGACGTGTACGTCCTCAACAACCCGTGGATGATCCAGGCCGCCGAAAAACACACGACCTATTGCGCCATGATGCGGCTCGGGTTCCCGATCCCCGAGACGTGGCTCATCCCCCCCAAGGAGTACGCCGACGAGGGCGATGTCGCCGTCACGGTCAAGCGCTACAACAAGCTCTTCGACCTGCAGGAGGTTGGTCGGGAAGTCGGCTACCCCCAGTTCATGAAGCCCTACGACGGCGGCGCCTGGCGCGGCGTGACCAAGATCAACGACAGTGCTGCGCTCGCAAAGTCCTACGACGAGTCCGGCAAGCAGATCATGCACCTGCAGAACGCCGTGGACCCCTTCGACCTGTTCGTCCGCGGCATCGGCATCGGCCCGCAGGTGAACTGCATCAAGTACGACCCCGGCGCGCCGCTGCACGCCCGCTACGTCGTGGACTTCAACTTCCTCAACGGGGAGGAGCACCTCACGCTCACCCGCTTCACGCGGGTGATCAACGCGTTCTTCTGCTGGGACTACAACTCCTGCGAGTCCCTGCGCAAGAACGGTACGTTCCACCCCATTGATTTTGCCAACGCCTGCCCGGACAGCCAGATCACGAGCCTGCACTTCCACTTCCCGTGGATGGTCAAGTCGCTCGTGAAGTGGTCGCTGTTCTGCGCGTACACCGGGCGCAAGCCGAAGCTCAACCCGGATTGGGCGCCCTACTTCGCGATCGCAGACCAGGACATCCCCTTCGCGGAGAAGCTGGTGCAGTACGACGAGCTCGCCCGGGCCCACTTCGACACCGACCGGTTCGAGGCGTTCTGCGAGACCCACCTCCAGCGGCTGGACGAGGTCGCCGTCGAGTTCTTCGCGACCGAGCAGTGCAAGGAGATCTTCCGCGAGAAGGTCGCGGCGATCTTCCCCAAGCACGAGGTCGACCAGTTCACGGACCACTTCTACGGCCTCGTGCAGTTCTGGGTGCGCACCGAGCGCGACCGGCTACACATGGGTTGACGCGAGGGTGAATAATCCTCCGGCTCGCGCGTCCTACAGGTCGTTCGGAGTCATCATGAACAGGTTTCTCGTTCCCCTCTCCCTCCTGGCTGCGCTCGGCTGCATGCCGGATACGGCAGAAGCCGCGACCGGCCCCGTCGTGATGGGCGCGCATGCGCCGCACAAGGCCGCGCGCAAGTCCCGGCCCGGCTCCAAGCCCGCCTCCCGACCCGCATCGAGGCCGTCCGCGCCGCAGTCCAAGCCGGCGGCGCAGCCGTCCCACTCCGACAACCGGCCGAGCCAGCCCGCCCAGCCGTCCCGCTCCGACAACCGGCCCAGCCAGCCCGACAACCACGCCGACCACTCGGACAGCCGCCCCGACTCCAACCGCTCGGACAGCCGCCCCGACTCCAACCGCTCGGACAGCCGCCCCGACTCGAACCGCTCGGACAGCCGCCCCGACTCCAACCGCTCGGACAACAGGGAGGGCGTGCGGCCCGGCGAGCACGCGGTGCTCGGGGAGAACAGCCGGCTCCCCGTCGGCCCCCGCAACGTCGACTTCGGCGGGCCGCGGGCTCCGGGCGCGGGCGGCCCGGTGTCGCACAGCCCAGGCTCCCCTGCGAACCTGCGTGGCGCGACGCCCGTCTCCCGTGACCCCTCGGGACACTCGGCCGCCAGCCACGAGTCTGCCGATCGTGGGCACTCGGACCACACGGAGGCCACCGCCCGCGACCATCGCGATGCGGCCTACGCCGCGCACTCGGCTGTCGCGAACGACCCGCGGCGCGAAGCCGACGCCGCCCGCCGCAATGCCGCCACCCGCGCCCACCACCACGACCGCGCGGAGGCCTACCACCACGCCTACTCGCAGGCGCACCGGCACTACTCCTGGTACCAGCCGCGTGGCTGGTTCGTGCGGTGGACCCCGGGCCGCCCCCGCTATTGGTACCACGGCGTGTTCGTCTACGGGCCCGCACCCTGGTCGCCCCCGCCCCCGCGCGGCGAGCACCGCGCGGCACCGCCCCGCCACGCCGACCACGCGGGCGATCTCTCGATCGGCCTTCGCGGCGCCACCTACGGCGGCGCGTACAAGAACGGGGCCCACTTCGGCGACTTCGGGCTCGGCCTGGCCGCCCGCTACCGGTTCAACGATCCGCTCGGCGTGGAGATGCAGTGGGTGTACCACGACGACACCTGGCAGAAGGGCACCGAGCGCATCGAGCAGCCGTTCTCCGGCTCGCTGGAGCTGTTCGCCATCCCCTGGGCCAAGGTGAACCCCTACCTGCTCGGCGGCATCACCGTCACCCAGCGGAACTACCAGGACACCGTGCACGGGCAGGAGATCGACGAGAATCGCGCGACCTGGGGTCCGCACGTCGGCCTCGGGCTCGAGTTCAACCTCTCGCAGCACACGTCGCTCAACTTCGACGCGCGCTACCTCTCCGCCTTGAACCTCCAGCCCGACGACGCCGCCCGCCCTGGCGCCTTTCAGGCGAACATGGGGTTGAACTTCTATTTCTAGGCGAGCGGCCGCGATGCTGGCCCTGCTGACGTCGCCGGGCTGTGCGCTCCTCGACGACGCCGACTGCTCCCGATTTTGCCGGGATCAGGGGTTTTCCCGCGGGAGCTCGGAGGATGTGGAGTTCCCCATGGACCTCGTCGCCCCGTACCGGGAGTGCAGCTGCTTCGGCCCCGGCACCCCGCTCCCGGCGGACGCCTGCCAGCAGTTCTGCGACGAGCGGGGCTACACCGGCGAGGCGCGGGCGACCTCCGACGCGTGCGACTGCTACGCGCCGGGCAGTCAGGATTCGTCCTGACGCGGTACTAGACCGCATGCCCCACGGGTTCCCCTCCCCATGAACCGCCTCGTGCTCCTGCTGGTCGGCGTCGGCCTCGGCCCCGTCGGGGCGTGCATGGCGGCGTGGGTGGGGCTCGGGGTCCTGCGCGGGCTGCCCACCTCGGAGATCGTCGCCCTGGCCGTCGCGCTCACGGCCCTGCCCATTGCAGGCATCTGGGCCCTGTGCGGCCAGCGGCCCTGGGGCCTCCTGCTCGGCGTGTGGGGCTGGCCGGCGCTGCTGCTGTTCGCGATCCCCGGCTATTTTCCTGGTGAGTTGTCCGACGCCCTGTCGACGGGGCTCTCGGTGTTCGCCTCGCCAGCCGGGCGCGACGCCGCGAAGGCCGCGGCTGCGCGTGGCATCCAGTTGGCCGCCGCCGCGCCTGGGGCAGACGGCCGCACGCCGGCGCCCACAGCGGCCCTCGCCGTCGCGGACTGCCCGCCCGCCGTACCCCTCGGCGACGACCAGGTGGCGTTGCCCTACGAGGGCCAGGGCCACAGCATGATCATCCCCGTGCAGTTCGGAGACTCCGAGCTGCCGATGCTTTTTGACACCGGGGCGAGCTTCACCACCCTGAACGCCAGGGCCCTCTCGGCGCTCGGCCTGCGCGTCGCAGAGAATGCGCCGGAGGTCACGCTGCACACCGCCAACGGCGACCGCAGCGCGCGCCTCGTCGTGGTTCCCCAGGTGTGGGTGGGCGGCCTCCCCGTCGACGGGGTCACCGTCGCGGTGTGCGAGGAGTGCGCCGACCAGCGGGTTTCCGGGCTGCTGGGCCTGAACGTGTCCGGGCAGTTCCTCGTGACGATCGACACCGCGGGGCAGCAGGTGCTCTTCCAGCCGCGCGCCGGGGACACCGATCGGGTGATCGACGTGCAGCCGTGGCTCGACAGTCGCGCGACCGTCACGCTGTTCGCCGATGGGCGGGGCGAGGTGGAAGCCACGGCCGAGAACCAGGGAAAACGCGCCGTCGAGCAGGCGATCATCGGCATCCACTGCGGAGACCAGCACCTCGCGGTGGACCTCGGCCGCATCCTCCCGGGGGAGACCGCGTCCGAGCGTGCGCGGCTGCCACGGGACGCGTCGTGCCAGAACTACCGGGTCACCCTCGATCACGCGAAATGGTGAACGGGGGCAGCACGACCGGCTCATCTCCCTCTCCCTGACAGTCGGACGCATCGGCGACCGGGCGACCGTCCGGGGGCGGGAAGTACTCCTCGGGCACCACGAACCGCTCCCACGCGCCGCGGACGAAGCGCTCATGCGGGTAGTAGTTGGTCTTGTACCGCAGCGCCCCGGCATCAGCCGCCCAGAGCCCCAGGTAGTACCATCGAATTCCCTGGGCCCTGCACCACTCCACCTCGTACAGCACGCTGTACACGCCGAGCGACATCTTCGAGAGCCGCGGGTCGAAGTAGCAGTAGGCGCTGTTGCCGCTCACGGTGCCGACGTCCATGATGCTCACCGCGGCGAGGCGGTCCCCAAGCCAGTACCGGAACTCCATGGTGTCCGCGCAGGTCTCGACCAGCCACTCCTGGTAGCCGACGGGATCCCGACGGGAGTGCTCGGTCAGGAGCCCCCGCGCCTGGCGATGGCGGTTCCACAGGGCGACCCGCTTGCGGGAGAGCTCCGGTGGGCCGGTCTCGACCCGCAGCAGCGGCGCGTTCCGGCGCTGCACCCGAAGCTGGCTGCGGCTGATGGCGAACTGCTCCACGTCGATCCGCACCGGCTCGCAAGCCTGGCAGAACGGGCACACCGTGCGGAACACGGTGCCGCCCACCCGCTGGTCGCCCTCGTTGAGCAGGGCATCGAGCTGATCGCGGTCGAGCCGCTCCTTCGGAACGCGCGCCGGGCAGCGCGCAACCTGACCGGGACGGTAGATGCACGGCTCAAACCGGTCGTGCACCACGCGGGTCTCGGGGTACGACGACTCGGACATGACTCCAATGTATGTCCGGATGGAGCAACGTGCCGGGGATGTTACGGCCGGGCATGCGCCAGATCTGGATCTCCCGTGCAGGTGGGCCCGACGTCCTCGAAGTCCGCGAGGCCCCAGACCCCACACCAGGCCCCGGCGAAGTCCGCATCGCGGTCGAGGCCGCAGGCATCAACTTCGCCGATCTGGTAGCCCGAACCGGCATGTACCAGGATGCACCCCCCATCCCCTTCGTGGTCGGCTACGAGGTGTCCGGCACGATCGACGCCGTCGGTAAGGGTGTGTCAGAATCGCGGGTCGGGGAGCCGGTGATCGCGATGTGCCGCTTCGGAGGGTACAGCTCGATGCGGGTGGTGCCTGCGACCCAGGCCGCGCGCCGCCCTGCAGGGATGTCCGCGATCGAGGGGGCCTCCATCCCGGTCACCTACCTCACGGCGTGGATGATGCTGCGCGTGTTCACCCGCCCCTCGCCTGGCGACCGCGTGTTCGTGCACTCGGCCGGTGGCGGCGTCGGGTTGGCCGCGCTCGATCTGTTGATCGACTCCGGCTGCGAGACCTGGGGCAGTGCGGGCAGGAGCAAGCACGGCTTCCTGAAGGAGCGTGGCTACACACACGTCGTGGATGGACACGCGAGCGAGTGGCCCGCCGAGAAGATGGACATCGTGCTGGACGCGGTCGGAGGCGCGAGCTGGGCGCAGGGCCTCGACCACCTACGGGCCGGGGGGCGTCTCGTGTGCTTTGGCTTCTCGACGATGACCGGAGAGAAGCGGTCGCTGTTGAGCGCGCTGAAGGGCCTGGCATCGGTGCCCTGGACGCGTATCAACCCGATCACGCTCATGAACGAGAACAAGGGCGTCCTGGGCGTGAACATGGGCCACCTGTGGGACGAAGGAGACCGCGTCGGGTCCTGGCTCGGCTCGATCCTGGAGCTCTACGAACAGGGCAAGATACGCCCCCATGTGCACGCCGCCTTCCCGTTCGACAGAGCGGCCGAGGCCCACAGCGTCCTGCACAGACGCGAGAACGTCGGCAAGGTAGTGTTGGTGCCCTGAACATGCCTGCAATCCAACTCATGAGTGACTGTCCTACCTGTCGCATCGAAGGCGGGGTGCTGGAGCTGATCGACCCGCACGGGCGGCTCGAGGTCTCGGTCGAGGCGCTGTGCCGGCTGTGCGGGTTCCGCACCGAGTACGGGCTGATCCAGTCCGAGGGCCAGAGGTTCCGCGCCGTGCCGGAGGTCGTGTACGCGCTGGACCGGTGGTCCCGGGCCGACGGCGAGCCCGACACGCTCCTGTTCACCCAGGTGAACATGGGCGGGCTCACTCCCGCGGAGGTCGGCCACCGCGTGGTGCGCGGCGAACGGGTCGAGACGAGCTTCGACGTCATCGCGTTCCTCTTCCCGCAGGCCGCATCCGGCGCGGGGTTCCAGCCGGATGATCGCAAGCCGGAGATCCGCGCGGTCAACGAGGTGCGCGCCATGCCGGAGATCCCCGCGGCCCCCGAGTATGCGGCGCCGCCCTGGGATCCCGAGCACGTCGCCCGGGCCCTCGTGAGCGTGATGGTCGCCGACGGCATCGTGCGCAGCTCCGAGCGGCAATTCCTCACGCGCATGCTGGCCGAGTGGAAGGCCCCAGCGCTGCCCGAGGCCGACTACCGGGTCTGGCGCCCGCAGGAGCTCGGAACACCGCCGGACCCGAAGCGCCTGCTCGAGGTGATGCGCCTCATGTGCATCGTGGATCGCGAAGCCGACGGCACCGAGGTCCGCATCCTGCAGGAGTACTCCCGGGCGTGGGGGGTGCCGCTGGAGCTGACCAACCTGGACAGGCCGGGGGCGATCCGCCAGCTCGCCAACGCGGTGGTGAGGCTGTTCGTGGCGTAGATTGGGCCGGTTTCCCGCGCGGTGCCCAGGTCCTCATGCTACCGTTGTTCCGGGAGTCCAGCACCGTGCGCACCCGAGCCCTCCCCCACCCGCTGGTCATCGGTGCAGCCGCGCTCATCGTGGCGAACGACTTCGTGCTGCGTGGCCCGGCGCCCGGATGGCTCACCGGCAAGCTCTCGGACGTGGGCTGGCTCGTGGTCGTGCCCGTGGTGGTGGCAGAGCTCCTCATCCTCGCTCGCGCTCCCGTGCGCGCTGCCCGACCCATCGCGATCGCGAGCACCGCGGGGCTCTACACCGTGCTCCAACTGTGGCCGCCGCTCGGAGCCTGGTTCCGCGCCGACCACGTCCCGGATGTGGGCGATCTCCTCGTGCTGCCCGCGCTGCTCGGTGCCGTGTACGTCTGGCGGACCCCGCGCGCGCGTCGGATCGCGCCCACCCTGGCCTGGCCCCTGGTGCTCGGCGCGCTCGTGGCAGACACCTACTCCAGCGTCGTGCCCCCCGCCGAGTCCTGGCCCTGCGGGCACGGTGCGCCCTGGGACACGGCCGAGCCGCTCAGGCTGAATCTGGAGTGGGTCGGCACGACCTGGCGCCTCGACTCGTTCGTCCGCGGCCTCACCCTGCATGGCCCTGACGACGTCGATGTTCCGCTCGTCGTCGCCGGGCTGGAAGACGGATCCATCGCCGTCTGTGCGCAGGACGGGCTGATCCCCAATACCGCATACGTCTGGACGATCGGCCCGTGGGAGGACCACCCTGCCGGCACTGTGGCCGAGGACGGCGCACAGGCCACCGTCACGTTCGTCACGAACGGCTCGCCGGGCCAACCCGCCGCGGATGCGGACGCCTGCGCCGCGCTCGTCACCAGGGAGATGGCCTACGCGTGCGGTGGATACCGTCCCGACACGGGCGGCCCCGACACGGGCGACACCGGGGACACCGCGGATTCCGGGGACACCTCGGCGAGTCCCTGAACCGCGCGCGCATCGTCAGGCGAGAGCGACTGCCGAGGATGGCCCGCCGGGTGGGTCCCCGCCAAACCCCGGGTTACCCCGGGGGATGCTTCACGAGCCGCCCACCCGCGACCCCCAGCTCCAGTCCCAGATCGCCGAATTCCGCAAGCAGCTCGCTGCGGTACGGACGAACATCGGAAAGGTGATCCTCGGGAAAGACGAGATCATCGGAAAGGTGATGCTCGTCTTGATCTCGAAGGGCCATGTGCTCCTGAAGGATGTGCCGGGAACCGGAAAGACGATGCTCGCCCGCGCGATCGCAGCCTCGATCGCCAACAACTTCCGGCGCATCCAGTTCACGCCGGATCTGCTGCCGATGGACATCACGGGTACCAACGTGTTCGACCTGCGCCAGAAGCAGTTCACGTTCCAGCCCGGGCCCATCTTCACGAACCTGCTGCTCGCCGACGAGCTGAACCGCGCGACACCCAAGACCCAGTCTGCGCTGCTGGAGTGCATGGCCGAGGGGCAGGTGACCGTCGAGGGCACGACCCACAAGCTGCCGCCGCCGTTCCTGGTCATGGCGACCATGAACCCGCTCGACCATGACGGCACCTACGCGCTGCCCGCAGCGCAGCTCGACCGCTTCACGATGATGCTCTCCATGGGTTTCCCCGGGCCCGAAGCCGAGATGCAGATGCTCGACATCCACCTCGGCCAGCGCCCGCCGGTGGACGACCTGCAGCCGGTGATCGATCACGACACGTTCCTCGCCTGGCAGGCGCTGGTGCCGCGGATCTTCCTCTCCACCGAGGTCAAGCGCTACCTCGTGGACATCGCCAACATCATCCGGTCCGACGCGCGCGCCCTCGCCCCGCCGTCCCCCCGCTCGATCCTGATGCTGGCCCGCGTCGCCCAGGCCCGCGCGATGGCCGAGGGCCGCGACTACGTGATCCCGGACGACGTCCGTTCGATGGCCGGCGAGGTCCTCGCCCACCGCATGATCATCTCCGGCGACGACGTGGGCATCGGCTACGTGCAGGAGATGGTGGCGAAGGTCCAGGTGAAATGATCCGGCACGTCGTCGGCATCGCCTGGCACCTCGGCGGGATGTTCGTCCTGCCGTTCCTGCTCGGCTTCGTGGCGGCGCTGTTCCTGGAGGTGAGCCAGATCGGCGAGACGCTGCCGATGCTGCTCGGCATCAGCTTCATCTTCATCTTCCCCGCCTTCGTGGCGCAATTGCTCGGCCTCATCCTCAAGGTGCGGCGCGAGTTTCGCCTCCTGCGTGAAAAGGGACGCTTCAACCTGGAGAGCGCGCTCGCCAGCGTGCACCGGCAGTCACGCATCGTCACCCCGCGCGGCTGGGCGATCCTGATGACGGGCCTGTGGTTCGTGGTCTGCGCGCTCGGGTTGAAGTGGGCGGATCTCTCGATCGTCGGCGTGATGTGCCTCGTGCTTTTCTACAGCGTGGTGGGGGCGACCTCGCTGGTCTCGACCTTCCTGGCCGGTAGTTTCGAGAGCGGCCTGCGACGGCGCGGCACGATCGATCGGCAGATGGTGCCTGCGGTCGTGCTCGCCGGAGAGCCAGCCGAGGAGCGCTTCATCTTTCGCAGGATCCCGGTTCCCCCTGGATTCTTCCTGCTCGTGGAGGACGTCCTGCCCGAGCGCCTGCAGACCCAGTCCCGCTACGCGGTCGGGGCCGGCGCGCGGAAGCAGGAGTTGATCGTGGCAGGAAGGCTCCGTGCGACGCCACGCGGCCTGTACCGGCTCGGGCCCGCCGAGGTCTACTACCAGGACATGCTGGGCATGACGCGCGTTGCATTGGCGAGCGTTGCCACCTGCGAGCTGAAGGTCCTCCCGCGCTTTCGCCACCTCGAGATCATCGAGCCGCCGCGCTCCCGGCTCTCGACGCCAGACGTCCTCACCCGCCCGCATCGCTTTCCCACCGAGGACTACTTCCGCTTCCGCGAGTACTCCCACGGCGACGACACGCGGCGCATCTCCTGGAAGCTCTCCATGAAGGCGGGCAAGCTCCAGGTCCGGCAGCCGGAGACCAAGGAGATCTCCACGCGCACCGTGCTCCTCTGCCTCGACGCCTACCTCGGCCGCGCAACGGTGGGCGACGCCGCCGTCGGCATCGAGGAGGTGCTCGACCGCCTCGTGGAGACCTGGATCTCGCTCGCGAAGGAGCTGCTCGACCGGGGCGACAAGGTCAGCCTGGTGGCTGTCACCCGTCAGCCGGACGGTTCGCTGGGCGTGGAGCAGGTCGCGGCGGTGAAGGGCGGACACACCCGGTGGCAGGACATGGGCGCCCGCGCGGTGTGGCAGAGCCAATGGGAGATCACGGGGCTGCTCGAAGCGGCCGGCGACACCTCGCACGGCGTCGTGGTCTCCAGCCGGTTTCACGCCCCGCCGCCGGACGGGTTCTCGGGCCAGTCGCTGGCCTGGGTCTGGCTCCCGCCCGAACAGGCGCTCGGCAAGAAGGACCCGACGCTGGTCGAGACGCTGGCCGGGTCGGGCGCGACGGCGCTCACCTGGCTGTTCCGTCAGCCCTTCATGGCGGGCGCCGACGAGAACGCCTTCTTCGCACAGTTCCGCGTGTACACCTACCACTCGGGCCGACTCGCAGCCCGGGCCCGCCTGCGCGCTCTGGCCGCGCGCGAGGGTGGGCGCACCCTCGCGGCGCTGGTCGCCCGCGGGGACACCGTGTACAGGCTGGAACCCGGCGTGAGCAGCCACCGGCTGGTGGGCGTCGTCGCCGGTGCAGCCGGAGGGAAGGCCGCATGAGCGCCAACAGTCGCAGCACCGCTGCCCCGATGGTCACTGACGGGCCTGCAAAGCGCGTGACCCCCGTCACCCGCGCCGGGCTCTCCGTGTGGTCCCAGCTCAAGGAAGCGGCCGTCCCGGTGGTGATGTACCACGTGGTGCTGATCTTCAGCCTCGTCGCGTTCTCCGCCTGCGTGCTCGTCACCGACGGGTTCAGCATGGAGGGCATCATCGTCCTCGTGTTCCTCGGGTTCACGACGATGCTTGGGACGGTGGTCGGCCAGCTCATGGCGTTCCTGCGCGTGCGCACCTGGGTGGCGCTCCTGTTCGGCATGGTGTGCTGGGGGTTGGCGTTCGGGCTGGGCCTCGCGACGAGCGTCGTGCTCGGCGTGCTCGCGGTGTACGTGTTCCTGTTCCTGTTCATGCTGCCGGTCGCGATGACCGGCGGACTGTGGAGCCTCGAGACGCACCGGGCGACCTGGTCGATCTGGCTGCCGATGGTGTACACCTCCGCCACCGCCATCACCTGGGCCGAGAAGACCGGCATGGACGAGAACTGGTTCGCCGGGAACAAGTGGGCGGTGTGGGACGTCGCGAGCCTCGGCGTGTTCGGCACGACCGTGATCCTCACGCTCGTCTACCTCGTCACCCGCGAGACCCACCGGCTCGCGCTTTGGAAGCGCGGCCCGACCGCACCGTTGCAGCCGACCCTGCAGGAGGCCGGGGCCACGCGCCCCCGGATCACGCCCTTCGGGTTCGCAGCGATCGGCGGGCTCACCCTCGTGGTCGCGCTCACGACCGCGATCATCTCGCCCTACCTCTGGCGGACGGGTCCGCAGGACGGCAACGGCGACGGGCAGCAACAGCAGGACCCGCCGCCGGACGAGGGCCAGGGCGAAGACGCCGAGCCGTCGGAGGACGGCCCGATGATGAAGGCGATCAAGGAGATGGGGGAGAAGATGGTGCAGGCCGCAAAAGAGGCCGGCGGGAGCGTGTGCTCCCTCCTGGCGCTCGCCATCCTCGCCGTGCTCGGCATGCTCGTGGCCGGGCCCCCGTTGCGGCGGCTGTTTGTCGTGCGCCACCTGCAGGACCCGTTCTGGACCGTGCCCGCCACCACCCGGATCGAGATGGGGTGGCAGCTGGTGGAGATCGCCATGGCCGACGCCGGCGTGCCGGTGAGGCACGGGGAAGACGCCGCCGGGCTCGCGCGACGGGCCAGACCGACGCTGCAGGAGCTCTCGCCGGTTCAGGTGCACGGGCTCGAGGACGCCGCCGAGGTGATCGACCGGGTGCGGTTCGGGCTCGGCGTGGGGCCGAAGGACGTCGCCACGATGGAGCGCTTTGCCCGTTGGACGTACGACACCGTCTGGGAGCGGCTCTCCGACGCCCAGCAGGTGCGGTGCATGTACCGGACGGTGTAGGTGGAGGCCCTGCCGCTCTACGTGGAGGTCCACGTGGACGACGAGGTGCTCTCCCGCGAGCCGGGAGTCTGGTCCGAGGCCGCGGCGCTGCTCGATGCGCTCGGAAAGCGGGCAGAGGACGCGGGCGGGGCGCTGTGCTTCCGCATCCGTGAAGATTTCGCGCGCGGCGACAGGAGCGGCTTCCTCGTCGGACTGCAGGCGCGTGGCCACGAGATCGGGTGGCATGCGCACGGCGCGCGGCTCGATCATGCGGTCCGCGCGCTACGCGCCACCGGGGTCGCAGCCCCAGCGCTGGTCGGCGCCCCGGGGCTGGTGCAGGTGGAGCTGCGTCGAGGCCTGCCGGGCGGCCGTCTCTCGCACCGGGTGAACTCCTGGCTCCAGCGGGCGAGTGCGCGGCGGCTCCTCGAGACTGCCTGGGGGCTCGGGCTCCGCGTCCTGACCGACCGCCGCCAGATCCGGGAATTCGGCTGGCAGGGCAAGCTGCCGTGGGGGATCGACCTGGGCGGCGGAAGGGAGATCCTCTCCCTGGACGTGACGGCGGACCCGTTCGCCTGGGGCGTGCTCCGGCGCACACCGGACCGGGTCCACCACGCCCGGGGCACGCTCGACTGGGACGCTTTGGAGGACCTCGTCGTCCGCCGGGAGCGTGAGTCCGAGCCCCGCGGCTACTTCGGGCTGGCGCTCCACGAGCACAACTTCTGCGCGCGCGGCTCCCTCCGGGCGTTGCCCACGGCGTTGGACGCCTTCTCGCGGTGGGTCGATCGCCGCGGCCCCGCGCTTCGACCCGCCGCGAGCCTCACCGAAGGTGCGATCCGGCCCATGGCGAAGCCGGACCGCCCGACACTCCGCCTGCCACGACGGCGCCCGGGTCCGACGAGGTCGGGGCTCTCCACGGCCCAGGAGCGGCTCATCCCCGTGGCCGGCCGCAGCGTGAAGTCGTTGTGGCTGCCCGCGGCCAACCCGCGGGGCATCGTGGTGGCGGTGCACGGCGGCGCCGGGGGCTGCACGCAGCGGCTGGGCTTCCTGGGGCTGCCCGACGACGCCCTCGCCCGCGAGGGGTGGACGCTCGTGGTCTTCGACCGCACCGAGGGGGTGGCCCGCACTCCCGGCAATCCGGTCCACGTGGCCGACACGGCCGCCGTGCTGGACGCCGCGCTCGCGGAGGCCCGCGCGCGCCGCCTCCCCCTGCACGTGCTGACCTGGTCGGGAGGGCTCGTCCCCGCAGTGCACTCCGGGCTCGTCGGGGTCGCCCGTCTCGTCGACGTCGAAGGGCCTGTCGACCGCTACTCGCTCGTGCCGCCCGGGAAGCCCGACCACGAGCTCACGCGGGCCGAGGTCTTCGACGAGGCCGCCTGGCAGGGCCGCGAGTCGCTCGCGGGCATCAGCCGGTTCACGGCATCCGGCGGCGACTACGTCCGCGTGCAGGGTCGGCCGGACCATGTCCACGGCGAGGTGGATCTGCACGCGCTCGCCGCGATCCAGGCGGCGAACGGCGGCCGGGCAGGATCAGCCTCGCTGATCGCCGTGGCGGGTCCGGTCGGCCGGCACGGCGGACGGTGCCTTGCGGCGGTCGTCAGCTGACGCCAGGGCCCGCGCGAGCCCCTGCACCTGGGCGAACGCGTCGCGCACCTTCGCGCTCGCCTGGACCACACGCGCCGCGATCGCCGGCGCGTTCCCGCGGATGTCATCCGGTACCGGGATTGCCGCGAGCGTCTCCTTCCGGAACCGGGGGTGGTGCCCACCCTCCTGCGACGCCGCAAGGGCCGCCTGCACGGGCTCGGAGAGGAGCAACGGGAGGAGCGCCGGAGCCGGCACCGGTGGATTCGTCGGTGACGCGGGCCGACCGGCTCCCCGCCCCCGCAACACCACGAACTCCGCGCTCGCGAGCACGAGGTTGCCCTCGGGCACCCGCCAGAAGAGCGCCTCGTCCACGAGCGCGACCTGGCGCAGGTAGGACCGGAGCCTCGAGATGAGCACGTCGCCGGGCTGAAGGACCTGTTTGGGGCTCCCGACCTTCTCGACGGGGACCAGCGCGTGCGAGTCGAGCACGAACCCCTCGTACGCGTGGGAGGTGTCCAGCACGAGCGCGGGCTTTCCCTGGGGTAGCGCGCTCGGCCGGTGCACCTCGGTGAGCACGTCCACGACGTCGGAGATCACCGCTCCGGCGGCTGCCACCCGCGCTGCGTAGCGCTCCGGAGCGAGCACCCAGCCCGGATCGAGCTCCGCCACGGACCGCACCGAGATCGTGCCGCTCGCGCTCACGAGGTCGATCTCCTCGTCACGCGCGGGCATGTCGAGCGCCTCTGCCCGCTTCGACCCCACGAGCACGCACGCCTTCTGCGAGGTCCAGGGCATGAACGCCTGCCGGTCCAACGCGACGACAGCGCTCAACCGCGCGTGGCACAGCAGCCAGTTCCGCACGAACGCAAACCGCTGGGCGGAGACCTTGTTGTCCGGCACCACGATCCCGAAACGCCCGCCCGCCCGCAGCAATCCGATGCACCGCTCCAGAAACAGCGCGTCGCGCTCCACCGCTCGTCCACGCGCCAGCTCGTAGCCCTGCCCTGCCCCCTCCCCCACGTCGCCGGCAAAGGGCGGGTTGGTGAGCACCACGTCGAAGCCTGCGAACCCAGGGGGCATGCCCTCCTCGATCGAGCCGAAGCTCAAGCTGTCCAACTGCCGGGCGTGGGTTCCGCACTCGCCGGCCATCACCAGCAGCGCCCTGGCCACGGGCACGACGCGAGCGTCCTGATCGAACCCCCACACCTCGCAACCCGGCGCAAACCGCAGGGCCTCCAGCAGGAACCCGCCGATGCCGCAGGCCGGATCACACACCGACTCCCCGGCGGCCGGCCAGACCCTGAGCACGATGTCCCGGACAATCGGGAGCGGCGTGAAGAACTGGCCCTTTTCGCCGCGTGCGGACCGACTGATGATCGCCTGGAAGAGCGCGCTCAACCCCTCGAGGTGGTCGTCCCCGAGGCGCACGCTGCGCAGGATCTCGGCCGCACGCTGGATCGCAGTGGGCCCGAGCCGGGTCTCACCGCTCTGCAGCACGCCCGGCCATCGCCACGCTGCAGCTGCCAGCAGGACGTTCAGATTGGCCTCGTTCTCGGGCGTGAAGTCCACCCCGGCCCGCTCGGCGTGGACCTTGGCGATCACGAGCTTCACGACCTCGTGGAACACGTCCTCGCCGGAGTGCGCATGGAGGACCTCGTCGATCCGGCGAGCGACCGAGTGCCAGTCTCCGGGGTCATAGGTGCGACGGCGAGCCATGGGGCGCCTCCTTATCTGCGCGCCCCAAAGCGACGCCAGTCAGTTTCGGGATCCGGTACGCAGCGTTCACGCGGCCATGGCCTGCCGCGGAAATGGACCATCAACCAAAGCTAAGCAGGGTTTGGGGCACGTCCAGTCGGCTTGACTCAGTCCTCCCAGTGCCTAGGTCAAGGTCGCTCCAGAGCTTGGATCACCGTCCAGGGAGCCTCGTGTCCTTCTTTTCTCGCCACTCAGTGATCTCTCCTGCCGTGGACAGCTTTGCCGTCGGAGTGCACGACGGCTCTGCCTTTCTGGTCCGGTTCTTCGTCGAGCGGTTCAGCCGCCCGTTCCACCTCCGGGAGCTGGTGAAGCAGTGCTACGAGGTCGGCTGCAAGTCGCTGTTCCTGATCACGCTCACAGGCTTCATCACCGGCATCGTCTTCACGAAGCAGTCCAGGCCTTCGCTGGCCGCGTTCGGCGCCACCTCGTGGTTGCCGTCGCTGATCACGGTCGCGCTGGTGCGATCCCTCGCGCCGCTCATCACCGCGCTGATCTGCGCCGGAAAGGTCGGCTCGAGCATCGGGGCGGAGCTCGGGTCCATGAAGGTGACCGAGCAGATCGAGGCCATGGAGGTCTCGGCGATCAACCCCTTCAAGTACCTTGTGGTCACTCGCACGACCGCGACGACGCTCATGGTGCCTGCGCTGATGTTGTACTGCTGCCTCGTCGGGCTCGCCGGCTCCTACCTGAATGTGCACGCCAACGAGGCTGCGAGCCTCCCGGCCTTCCTGAAGTCCGGATTTTCCACCATCACGTTCCGCGACGCCTTCGCGTCGGTCACCAAGTCGGTGTTCTTCGGGTTCAGCATCGGACTCATCGCCTGCTACAAGGGGTTCAACGCCTCGTCGGGTACACAAGGGGTCGGCCGGGCCGCCAACGCCGCCGTCGTGCTCGCCATGTTCGTCGTGTTCATCGAAGAGATGCTGATCGTTCAGGTGATCACCTGGACGAAGCCGTGACCGCCGGGGCGCCACCGGTGATCTCGATCCGGGGGCTCTACAAGGCCTTCGGGGACCTGGAGGTCCTGCAGGGGATCGACCTCGACGTCCACAAGGCCGAGAACGTCGTGGTGCTCGGGCGGTCGGGCAGTGGCAAGTCCGTCCTGATCAAGCTCGTCGTGGCCCTGCTCAAGCCCGACTACGGCGAGGTCGTGGTGCTCGGGCAGCACGTGCACCAGCTCAAGCAGAAGGAGCTGGATGCGCTGCGCCGGCGCGTGGGGTTCTCGTTCCAGCACAGCGCGCTCTACGACAGCATGAACGTCTCCGAGAACCTGGAGTTTCCGCTCCGCATGAACACGTCCGGTCTCTCCACGGGCGAGGTGAGGGACCGGATCCAGCAGGCGCTCGAGGCCGTGGGGCTGGCCCAGTCCCACAAGCAGATGCCCTCCGAGCTCTCGGGCGGGCAGCGAAAACGCATCGGCATCGCCCGGACGCTGATCCTGCAGCCCGAGATCATGCTCTACGACGAACCGACCGCGGGGCTCGACCCCGTGACCAGCGGAGAGATCAACGAGCTCATCCAGCAGGTACGCGAGAAGTTCCACACGGCGTCGATCATCATCACGCACGACCTCACCTGCGCACGCGCTACCGGCGACAGGGTCGCGATGCTGCTCGATGGCCAGATGCTGCGCGTCGGATCCTTCGACGAGGTCTTCGACACCCAGGACCCGCGCATCACCGGGTTCTACAAGTACAACTTTACGGAGCACCCGTGAACCCCTCCCCCAATCGGCAGGCGGTCATCGTCGGCCTCTTCACCGCCACGGCGCTCGCCATCCTCGGTGGCGGGATCCTGACCATCGGCGACCTGAACGACACGTTCACCAAGAAGCTCCGGGTGACCGCGATCTTCGATGAGGTGGGCGGGCTCCAGGAGGGTGACAACGTGTGGTTCTCCGGGGTGAAGGTCGGCACGGTCAAGGCGCTCGGTCTCCACACCGGATCCTCCGTCCGGGTCGAGCTGAAGATCGATCGTTCGGCAGCGCCATTCATCCACTCCGACGCGCTCGCTCGCATCGGCAGCGACGGCCTCATCGGCAACCGCATCGTCGTGCTCTACGGGGGCGGGCCCTCCGCGCGTCCGATCATCGACGGCGACGAGCTCGCCATCGGGCACGCCGTGTCCACCGAGGCGATCATGGAGACACTGCAGGCGAACAACCAGAACCTGCTCGCGATCACCGCGGATCTGAAGGGGATCAGCGCCAGGGTCGCAGCAGGCGACGGCACCGTGGGCAAGCTGCTCCGCGACGACGACCTGTACGTGAAGGTGTCGGACACCGTGACCAGCCTGGAGAGCGCATCGAGCCATGCACGCGATCTCACCGCGTCCCTGTCCACCTTCTCGGCCAAGCTCAACCGCCCCGGCAGCCTGCCCGACAGCCTGGTGACCGACCGCACGAGCTACGCATCGCTCACCAGCACGGTCGGCGACCTCCACCGGGCGGGAGAGAGCGTGGCCGGCGCCATGGACGGGCTCGCGACCTCCGTCCGGGACCCGACGACCCCCGTAGGTACGCTGCTGCACGACCAGGAAGCCGCCGCCCAGCTGAAAGCGACCCTGGAGAACCTGAACCGCGGCTCCGCGTTGCTGGCCGACGATCTCGAGGCGGCACAGCACAACTTCCTGCTTCGCGGGTTCTTCAAGAAGCGGGAGAAGGCCGAGAGGCATCCTCCACCGAGCACCGGGGCCGAACCTGCGAACCCGCAGCAGTGAGGCCCCGTTGCCGCCCCCGGGGGATCAGTGCGTGCCCGACCCGAGCCTCGTCTGCACGTCGCCCGGGATGAGCACCCGCGCCACCAGGGCGAGCGCGAGCAGCGCCCCAAACGTTGCCACGACGGCTGCGCCCGTCGGCGCGTCAAACTGAAATGAGGCGTAGATACCCAGGAAGCTGCCAATGAGCCCGACGACCCAGCCTGCCATCAACCGCTTGCCCACGCCCTGCGTGAACAGCGCGACGATCACCGTGGGAACGACCAGGAAACAGAACACGATGAGCACGCCGCCGATGGTGACCGAGAGGGAGATGACCACCCCGAACGTCGCGTAGAACGCGAGGTCCCACCAGGCGAGGCTCATCCCCTCCTTCTCGGCCCTCTCGGGATCGAAGGAGAGCAGCAGGAACTTCTCACGGAAGAACCAGTGGATCGCGGCGATGACCACGTAGGCCGCCGCGGTGATGCCGATGCGCTGCCAGGTCACCACCAGCAGGTTCCCGACGAGGATCTGCTGGATCTCGTCCGCGCCGTGCGGCCCGCGATCGGCGACGATGATGGCAACCGCGCTGGCCACTGCATACACGATCCCGATGAAGGCCTCGACCGGCACGCGCTTCGATTGCGAGCGCGCGAGCGTGAAGAGGATGGCTCCCACGAAGGTGAAGCCCAGCGAGACGAAGTAGCTCTCCATGCTTCCCGGCTCCGCGCCGAGGAAAAGCGCGCACGTGGCGCCAAGCGCCGCGATCTGCGCCAACGCGAGGTCCACGAAGATCACGCCGCGGGTGATCACGTGGATGCCGAGGTACACGTGGATGCCCAGCAGCACGAGGCAGGCCACGAACGCCGGCAGGAGCAGCATCAGGATGTCGGTCATGGTGTTGTCCTATGCGCCAGTCGTGAGGATGCGGACGATCGTGTCGAACAGGCCGAAGTAGCTGTCTGCGCCGGTCAGGCCACCGACGCTGCTGGGCAGGGTCACCACCTTCGCTCCCGAGCCGCTCGAGATGGGCCCGGCGTCTGCGCCATTGTGGAACGGCTCGACGAGGATGTACTTCACGTTGCTCGACCTGGCGAGCGCGGTGAGATCGAGGGTGTGCTGCGGCGTGGGGGGGATGCCCGGCTTCGGTTCCACGAACCCCACCACGTTCAGCCCGAATGACTTTGCGAGGTAGTCGAAGGTGGTGTGGTAGCCGATGATGTTCGAGCCCTTCATGCCCGCCATCGCCGAAGTCCACGCCGCCTCCTTGCTCGTGAGCGCGCTCTCGAATGCCGCGAGGTTGGACTTGTAGCTCGCGGCGTTGGCGGAATCGATCTGCTCCAGCCGCGCCTCGATCAGGCGGGCGACCTTGCGGCCGTTCTCGGGGTCGAGCCAGTAGTGCGGGTTGCCCTGGGGGTGCAGGTCGCCACGCGACCGGTCGATCGTACCGTCCGGCACCTCGATCGGGGTGATGGCAGCCGAGGCTTCGAGGTAACCGGAGGTGCCCGACTGGACCTTCGGGTTGCCCGCGCCGGAGAGCAACGGCGGCAACCAGCCCACCTCCAGCTCCATGCCGACCGAGATCACCAGGTTTGCACTGGCAAGCTTGAGCATGTAGGAGGGCTTGGCGTCGACGAAGTGGGGGTCGAGGTCGCCACGCGCGATCCACTGCACCTTCACGTTCGACCCGCCCACCGCCTCGGCGAGCGACGCGAGGTCCTGCGTGGTGGTGATGACGTTCACCGTCGCGAATGCCGGGGAGGACGCAAGGAGGCCGGCTACGCAGAGCACGCCGGGGAGGAACGAACGGAAGGACATGAGACCTCGATCAGTAGGAGTGAGCGGGATGGACCCCGATGACGAAGCTGAGCTGGCCAGTCAGCGAGTCCGCCGTGTGGCCGCCGGGCAGGAACTGGCGCTGGGCCTGGACGCGGAACGACGAGAACTCTGTCGGCGCGATCACGGCGATGGCCGTGCCCCCGAACGTCTGTCCACCATCGACCGGAGCGGGCAGGCCGACCATGTCGAACCTTCCCCCCAACCAGAACTCCCGGGTCAACGAATACTCCAGGGTGGAGTACAGCCCGCCGATCTGCTTGTCGTCGGTCGTGCGGTCGGGATTCGAGCCGCCCTTGTCGGCCAGGATGAACTCGTTCTGCCAGATCAAGCGGTTCCACTGATGTCTGCCCGCGCCGTGACCCTTGATCGTCAGGTCGATGCCGCCCACCAGACTGCGGCCACCGATGTCGTCGAGGCCAGTGAGGCCGGAGACGCCGATCTCCGCGCTGTAGTTGTCGGAGATGTCGAGCAGGTTCTTCCAGTGCGCGAGATAGCCGAAACCTCCCGGGTCGCCCGAGCCGAGCACGCGGTCGTTCTGCCCAGCATCTGCCCCGAGGGTGAGCTGGGAGTACCATGGCAGCGGCAGCATGTACTGCACGTTCACGCCCACGTCGTTGAGCCCTTCCTCCCCGAACACCCGCTGCGAGATCAGGGCGCGATCGATCGTGAGCAGCGCGTGGGTGTGGGTGACGTTCTCGCGGCCGAACGGTTCCTTGATCTTGCCGATGTTGACCTGCATCCTCGGGATGGACGTGACCGTGACGACACCCTCCTCCAGTTCGAGCCCCGAGGTGCCGGGAATCGCCAGGACCATGTTCGCTTTGAAGTACGGGTCCACGGCTGCCGTGAGCTGTACCTCCATCTCCTGGACCGAGATCCCCGTGCCGAAGGTCTGCCCCTTGCCCGGCATCGAAGCCGATTCACCTGTCCAGGACGGCTTCGCGAACACGCCATCGTCGAGTTCTGCTCCCGCAAGGAAGAGCCCGTTCGCCGATATGCCCGGGTTCATCGCCGAGAGAAACGTCTGCCCCCCCGTACCGCCGTCCGCGGCGAATACCGCCGCAGGGGCGAGGAAGAGCACCGCAACGAGGAGGGTTCGCATGCCCGTTCTGATAACACCTTTTACAACTGAGTTGTAGCTACAGTACAACCGTCGTTACAATTCCATTCCAACACGACCCACCCTCGGGCGATCAGCCCCCGTGCGTGATCCGCCCCCACGCGGTCTGCCAGTCGAAGTCCGGAGACGTCTCCCAGGTGTGGCAGGCCACGCACGCGGCCTGGGACATGGGGAGCTCCCCATAGGGCGCGGAGGGAGCAGCGACATGGATGGACCCCGGCCCGTGGCACGACTCGCACTGCACCTGCACGAGCTGGCCGGCGCCGGGCGCCAGGGGGTCCCGAAAGCCGGTGGGCTGGAGGAACCCGGTCGAGTGGCACCCGACGCAGCCAGCGCGCTCACTCGATGCCACGTGCTGGAGCGAGCCCCAGGCGTCCGCGTGGGGCGTCGTTGCCCAGACGAGGTCGGCAGCAGCGTGACAGCCGGCGCAGACCGGCTCCCCCACGTACCTGGCCTTCCCCCGGTCCACGTCCACAAACGGCGGCAGCGGGCTCGCGTTCGGCACCAGCCGGGCACCGCCGCGGGCGGGGCCCGGGACCAGCCGCGCCGCCTCGGCCGCCGCGGCCTCAAACCGCGCGTTCGGGTCGGGCTCCAGCGCGACCGGACGAGGCGCATGGCAGGCCAGGAGCGGAAGCAGGAGAGCGGTGGCGCGCATCCGCCCTCATAGCCGGGCGGGCTATCGTCGCGGGATCCTGGTCAGACCCCGCCGTCTACCGCCCGTTCACATCAGAACTCGTACGCGATCCGGGTCTGGAACGTGAAGTAGTTCCCGTAGATGCTTCCCTTGTCGTCAGTCTCGTACTTGAGCCCCGTCGTCTGCAGCGGCAGGCGGTCTGTGACGTGGGCGTAGCCCGCTTCCATCGACAGGTTGATGTGGTCGTGGAACTTGTGCTTCACCGCGAGATCCGCCTCCCAGCCGAGCGCCTTCTTCGTCGCCTTGTACTGTGCGCACTCGAGCGGGCTACCATCTGCGTTCTTGTCGCTCGTCGAGCAGAAGATCCGCGACCCGTCTGGCTTGTCGGGCCAGGCCATGAGCCATGCGCCGACGACCTCCCAACCAGGGAGCGGGCGGTACTTGAGCGTCGGGTAGATGTAGCGACTGTTGTACACGCCGCCGCTCGACCAGAGGCCCTTCGCCTCCTCGGACCATGTCTCCGCAGTCACCCGGGCCATGATCTCCTCGTAGAGGATCAGGCCCACGTTGTAGTCGGGGTTGAGCGCCCGACCCGTGAACTTCTCGTCCGCTGCCTTGTCGTCGCCGGAGGCATACCCGGTCTCCAGATAGCCGGTGAAGGTCTCGTTCTGATAGCCGGCACGGGCGATGTAGCCCCAGATGTCGACGTCCTTGAGCAACGGGTCCGCCGTACCGCTCGGGTCGTACACACCGGCGAGCGTGATCGCGCGCGATGTCCCACCGATGTGGTAGGCCTCGCCCTCGAAATAGGTGTTGGCGATCTCCTCCTTGGCGTACGCATCGACGATGAGCACGTTGGAGTCAGTCTCCTTCTGCACCCGGTTCACGCCATACAGGCCCGCGGTGATGTCGCCCGTGAGCGTCTTGCTCAACTGCGTGCCCTCGCCCTTGTAGAGCAGCACGTACACCATCTCCCAGACATCGTCGTTGGTGTCCACCCACCAGGTGCTCGATCGGTTGTCGGCCGAGCGTTCCTCGGAGAAGCCATGGTCCTCGGTGGGATCCGTGCAGCCGTCGTCGGCATCGTCGGCCGAACACTCGTACCCGTAGTACTGGATCAGGGGATCCTCGACGAGCCGGTCCACCCCGACCGCCGCGATGAGCGGGACCTCCTTGGCCCCCTTCTTGCCCATGATGGTCTGGGCGATGGTGACAGGCTTCGTCGCGAAGATCGCGCGATCGTAGGTCGAGCCGTAGCGGTTCTCGCCGAACGTGTCGTCGAACCCGTTGCCCTCGTTCGCGAGCGCGCCCATGCCCCAGTTCGAGCCCTGGCGCCCGATCCGCAGCACGCCGATCGGCACCTTGAACTCCATCCACACGCGCTTGAGCGCGATGGGCGTGATCTCGCCGCCCTCGTAGCCGGTGGCCGAGGGATCGCCGGCAAACAGCGCCGTGCTCGCGAGCGAGGAGTTGTCGCCCCACACCACGCCGTCGAGCCCGTCGATCATCATGAAGAACTTGGCGCGATCCTCGAAGTTGAGCTGCGGCTGGAGGCGTAGCTTGTGCGTCATGAACGTGCCCGGCTTCGTCTGGCCCTCGTACAGGCCCGCGAACACGTAGCCACGGGTGCGGTAGAACCCGTCGAGCGAGAACTTCCAGTTGTCCGGCGCATCGGCATGGGCCGTACCCGTGAGCAGCCCGATGCCGAGGAGGAGGCCGACCATTACTCGCAAGCCTGCAGGCAGGAGGCGGGCAGGTACACGCCATCGTCGATGCCCGTGTAGATGTTCGAGATCACGACCGAGTCAGGCATGATGGTGAGGTGCGTGGCGCCGAGCATCTCGAGGTCCGTGCCGTTGTTCACCCACATCTCCACGATCCACTCGCCGGGGGGCACGTTCACCGCGGACCAGAGGCCGTCGTCGTTCGTGTCAGGCTGGTCGGAATTCGGAAGCTTGTTGGCGAAGTACCGAACCGCGAGGTCGGCCGGGATGTTGCCGTCCGCGTCGTGGATGAACACCTGGGCGTGCTGGATCGGCTCCTCGTTGCAGTCATACGCGGTGCCGGCGATGATCGCGGTGCCCGGAGACCACTCGAGGCCCAGCAGCGACGGGATGAGCTTGGAGGTGGCGACGGAGACGGAGTTCCACGTGTCCGTGTCCGCGCCGGAGGGGTCCCACCCGTACACCTGGTGGACCTCGTAGGTGTTCACGGTCTCTTCCCACTCGACCGGCGTGTAGGTCTCGTAGCCGATGGGCGTGCAGGCCGACACGGTCATCGTCCCGGCCCCGTTGCTGTCCACGTCGAAGGACTGGTCCGCCGCCGTGTTGATGTCGTCGTTCGACCAGATGTTCACGGATGCCTCCGGCACCGGCTCGTCCTGCTGGAAGTCGCTCACGGTACCGCTCACCGTCACGTCCGAGGTGCACCCCGCGCCGACGGTCTGGTCGATCCAGGCCACGCCGTCGTAGCAGGTGCCGTCGCCGACATAGGTGTCGGTCACGTTCACGAAGTCTTCGAACGTGAGCGCCGTGTTGGTGTCGCCCGTGTCCGTGCCGCCGGTGTCGTCGGTGGTCTTGCCGGTGCAGCCGAGAAGGACGGCGGGAGCGATGAGGGCGAGAGAGAAGAGCACGGTGCGCATGGATGCCTCGATTCGGGGTGGGTGGGCCTGGGCCGCGCCAGTTGGGCGAAAGACGGCGCGCTTATAGGGGAAGACGCGGGGAAAGTCAAGACCCCGACACGCGAGCGGGGGGACCCGGGGGCCAGATCCACCCGCGGTCGAGCGGGCGGCTCGCCCACTCTAAACAGGATCGCTGCTCAACGTAGCGGTTCGAGGCCGTCGTTGTCCGAGATCGACTCTCGAGCGTCGAGTCTCGATCGGCGAATCTC
>CAIQVJ010000032.1 GCA_903875225.1 uncultured Pseudomonadota bacterium | reverse complement strand
GAGCGCGGGAGGCTCATCCTCCTCGACGGCCCCAGCTCTCGAACGAAGCACCTGGATCTGGCCTCCCTGCCTGCGACGGGTGACACTCCGGAACCGGACAGAGTTTCCGGAACGCCGCAGGCGAAGTTTCAGGAACCAGCACGACCGCCCGGGTGGTGCTCAAGGAGCGGGTGCAGGCGCGGGTACTTGCGCAGGAACGCGGAGCGAGCAGCCGCCCGCGAGTCGACGAGCGGGTGAGGGCTGCGACCGCCCGGGTGGTGCTCAAACGAGCGGGGCCCCCGGCGCGCGTACTCGCGCGTCGGGGGTTACACGCGCGCCCGTGCAAACCTTCAAAACCGCCATCGTCATCGGGGCTTCGTCGGGCATCGGCGAGTGCCTCGTTCGCCAACTTGCCCGGGAGGGCGTGACCGTCGCCGCACTGGCCCGTCGCGCCGGTGAGCTCGAGCGCGTCCGAGCCGATCTCGGGGCCGACGCGGGGCGGGTCCGCTGCTACCCCCACGACGTGACCGACTACGCCAGCGTGCCGGCATTGTTCGACCGCATCTGCGAGGATCTCGGTTCGGTCGACCTGGTGATCTACAACGCCGGCGTGATGCCCGCGGTCGCCGAGGGTGAGTACAACTTCCAGAAGGACCACCAGATGGTCGCCGTGAACCTGCTCGGCGCGATGGCGTGGCTCAACCCGGTGGCGGCCTACATGGAGGCGCGGCGCGCGGGGACGATCGTCGGGATCTCCAGCGTCGCCGGTGACCGCGGCCGTCGAGGCAACCCCGGATACCACACGACGAAGGCGGCGTTGACCACCTACCTGGAGGCGCTGAGGAACCGGCTCACGCGCTACGGGGTCACCGTCGTGACCGTGAAGCCGGGGCCTGTCGCCACGCCGATGACGAAGGACCTGGGCAAGCTGCCGTTGCTGATCCAGCCCGACGTGGCGGCGTCCGGCATCCTCGCGCACGCCCGCGCCGGCAGCGTCGAGGGCTACGTTCCGGCCCTGTGGCGCCCGATCATGACCGTGATCCAGAGCGTGCCCAGCTTCATCTTCCGGCGCACGAATATCTGAGCCCGTCAGCCACCGCGAGCTGCTGCTCCTCGCGGTGCCGGCTGCGGCGAGCGCCGTGCTCAACAACGCGTTCCGGGTCATCGACCAGCACGCTGCCGATCAGCTGGGCACCCCCGCGCAGGCCGCGATGGGGAGCTGTGTGTTCGTGCTCATCGCGGCCTTTGCGCTGCATTGCCTGGTCGCCGCCGGCTCGGGCCCGCTCATCGCCCGTGCGACCGGCGCCCGTGCGTGGGTACTGCGGCGCAACGTGTTCGTGCGCTCGGTCTACGGCGCGAGCGCAGTGGGCATCGGGATCGCCGGGCTCGCGTTGCTGTTCACGCCGGCGATGGTGCGCCTGCTCGGCCTGACCGGGGAGACGGGGGAGAACGCGCTCGTGTTCCTGCGGGTGCTGCTGGTCGGCGGGTTGCCCGCAGCGCTCGGCCCGACCCTGGACGCTGCGTTCATCGCGCTCGGACGAACGCGCACGATGATGGCCCTGCAGGTGCTCGCAGCCCTGCTGAACTACGCAGGCAACGTCACGATGCTGCACGCCGGCTACGGGGTGGGGGGCACGGCGGTCGCGACGGTGGTGGCGCGTACGATCTCGAGCCTGATCGGGCTCTATCTGCTGTGTGGCGAGTTCGAGGTGGGGGTGGCGGAGCTGCTTGGACCCGCGGGCCGCGAGGTGCGGGCCTACCTGGACATGCTGCGGATCGGGCTGCCCATCTCGGTGAACACCCTGGCGTACTCGGCGGTGTACTGGGCGCTGCTCAACACCGCGATCTCACCGCTCGGCAAGGAGGTGAACGCTGCCCTCGGCATCGGGTTCTCCGCCCTGGAGGGCATGAGCTATCCCGTGTACCTGGGAATCTCCCAGGCGGTGTCCAGCATCGTGGGCCGGAGGCTCGGCGCGGGCGAGCCGGGCCAGGCCGTGCGTGGCGCGCTCCAGGCGATCCCCTGGACGCTCGGCGCCGGGCTGACAGCCACGATGATCTTCCGGTTCGGCGCGCCCACGATCTGCGGTGCCTTCACCCATGATCCGCTGGTGCTGCAGCAGGCGGAGCTCTACGCGCGGACGCTTGCGTGGTCGCAGCCCTTCGTCGCGATCGAGGCGCTGGCAGAGGGCGTTCTCGCGGGCGCGGGCGTGACACTGCCGATCTTCCTTTGGTCCATGCCGCTGAATGCCCTCCGGATTCCGCTGGGGGTGCTCCTGGCTGGGCGGTATGGGGCCGAGGGCGTGTGGTGGGCGATCAACGTGACCTCCTGGGCGAAGTGTGCAGGGAAGGGGTTCACGGCGCTGAGCGGGAGGTGGGTGCGTTGAGCAGGGCGGGTCATTTCGCACCGCGTGCTTACCTTTCTGGCGCATCGGAGCTCCAAGATGGCTTCTCGTCCCAAAGATCCAGGCCTCGCGGCGGTATTTTCAGTGTTCATCCCCGGAATCGGGCAGTTCTACGCCGGAAGATGGGGGTGGGGGATCTTCTGGTTGATCATCACACCCGGGTTCTGGATCGGCACCGGCGGGTGGCTCGGGTGGATCTGCCACGTCCTCTCCGCGATCCAGGCGCACAAGATGGTGCGCGAGGGCTCGTGACGCGGGGCCGGGCGGCGTTCCCCGGCCCCAACTGATGCTGGACCCGGGGAGCGGGCCGCCCGTTCACCCCCGGCTGGGCCGCTCTCGCCGGCCGGGGATCGGTCCCAGGTTCGGGCCCATGGGGGCAGGTGGCAACGCGCTTGGCGCCACCTCGGCCGGGGCCACGTCCAGCGGGATCAGGCGCTCGATGGTCGCGCGCACCTTCACGCGCAGGTTCGCCGAGGCCTGCTCCGCGTGGGTGTGGGTGCTGCGCAGCCGGACCTCCCCGCCTTGAGGCAGGCTCGACCGCGGCAGGACCACGCCCGCGCTGCCCACGCCGCAGCGCACCTCGCCGTCCGGGCCGGTGAGCGCGAGCTCAGCAGCCTCGACGGACTGCGGGTCCCATCGCAGGTGCAGGCCATCCGTGTCCACGAAGACAGCGGTGATCTTCGGAGAGGGCCCGAACCGGACGGCCCGGGAGAGCGTGCGCTCCCCGAGGGCGTCTCCGTGGGACCACCGCAGGTCGGCCACGGTCCAGGAGGGGTCGCTCGTCCGCAGTCCGCCCGCGGTGCGCCACGCATCGGTACCAAGCAGCAGCGTGCCCTCGATGGCGCCCTCGAGTCGCAACGACGTGACGGCCATGGGCAGCGGCCGGTGGGCCACCCCGCCCATCGATACGCACTCTCCCGGCATGAGGCGCATGGGCTCGCTGCTCTCGGTCGCCGCGGAGGCCTCCCAGGCGGCGGGCGCTGCGGGGGCGACCACGCGCGCGACGATGTCCACCACCAGCTCCGCCGGGTCGCCTGCTCTCTGCACCCCCGGGTCCGAGGGGGTCAGGCATCCGGAGAGTAGAAGCGCGGTGAGCATCCGACCTCTTCAGGTGAACCCGGCGGTGCGGCTCATCCTCCTTTGATTATGTCAGCACATGTCGCCTCCTGCCAAGCGGTACGGAAGGAATACCGAACCCGGCCCCGGTGGTTACGGTACAGATCGGAGTTTCTGTATGCCCTCGCTCGCTCGTCCCCTGCTCGTCGTCTCTTCCGCCCTGCTCTTCGCGCTCTCGATGGCTGTGGCGCCACCGGCCTGGGCCAAGAAGAAGCCGGAGCCCGCCGCGGAGCCCGCGCCGGCCCCCGAGCCCGCCCCGGTCGAGGTGGCCCCGCCTCCGCCGCCCGAACCTCCTCCCGCTCCTGCGTCGGTCAGCAACTCGAGCTTCAATACGACGATCACGTTTGCAGACGGCACGAGCAAGGCCGGCCACGTGAAGGGCGTGGAGCGCACCGTCGACTACTCCGGCGACGACGGATGGACCGCCGAGACCAGCAAGCTCAAGCTCTCCATCGAGGCCAACGGCACCGAAAAGGCCGCTTCGTGGGCGGACGTCAAGACCATCGTCGTCACGCCGGGTGCGAGCATGACGGACGACGTCGACTGTTCCTACTCCAGCGAGACCACGCCCTGGATGTACGACTGCACCCTGCGGACGACCTCGACGGCTACGCTGAAGGACGGATCCAAGGGCGCTGTCTCCAACCGGCATCACTGGCGGTTCACGTTCGACGACGGCTCGACGCTCGAGTTCCAGGTGTTCAAATACCAGGTGCGGGAGCAGGACTCCCGCACTGTGGAGTTCGGCGACGAGTCGAGCGAGAACCTCGCACTGTACACGAAGCTGCAGGACCAGATCCGTCGCGACGTCAAGACGAAGATCGTGAAGTCGATCACGGTGAACTGACCGGTGCGAGGGCGGGCTCTGCTGCTGGCCGCCCTTGGTGCTTGCGCGACGGCGTCGGCGTTTGCCGAGGGGAGGTCACGCGCAACCGAGGACGTCGGCGATGCCAGGAGGTACAGCTACACCCTCGATGGCGACGCCATCTCGTTTGAGCTTCCACTCGCTGCCATCGCTGCGGACCTGGCGCTTTCGGGCGCACACCCCGTGAGCGCCCTGGCCGAGGCCCGCGCCGACGCTGTGCGCGTGTGGGCGGATGCCCGCAGCCCGTCCGAGCGAGCAGCGGTGAGCGTGAACGTGACGATCGACGGCGGGAAGATCAAGTACAAGGTGCTCTCCACCGGGGACGCAGGCTCGGCGGACGCCACGCTCGCCGTGGCGCAGAAGGTGAGCGCGGATGCCCGCGCTGCGTTCCTGCAGGCGCACGGCTACGAGGACGCCAATGGGCTGATCCGGCCGGCGCATGCAACGCTGGTCGCCGAGTATGCACCGCTCGTGAAGCCGTTGGCGGATGCATTGAGCAGGCCCCTGGAGGAGCCCGAGGCGTTCGCCGCGCGGGCGCTCTCGTTCGTGCAGGCGATACCCTACGAGCGGCGGTCGGAGGCAGGGGACACCTACCGGCGTCCGCTGGCGATCCTCGACGGTGACCGTGGGGACTGCGACAGCAAGGCCGTACTCTACCTCGCGCTGGTCAGGGTCGAGTTTCCAGAGGTGTCGACGGCCTTGTTCTACATTCCAGGGCACCTCTACGTGGGGCTCGAGATCCCGGGCGACGGCACGCGCGTCTCGCTGGACGGGCGGGGGTACCTGGTCGCTGAGCCGGCGGGCCCGGGCCGGCTCCCCCTCGGACAGCTCGACGATCGGCACGTGGACGTCCCGATCGTGGATGCCCGGGCGGTGAGGTAGCTACGGGCCCTGCATGCCGGCCTGGTGGTCGTGGCACGTGGCGCACCAGCCCGTCTCGTGTGCGGGGCCGTCGCCGGCGGCGTTGTAGTAGGTGGTGTCGGTGTGGCAGCCCTCGCACACGCCCGTCCCGTCTCCGGGCGCGAGGCCGCTGCCCGTGGCCTCGGTGAACGCCCCGAGATCGTCGCGAACAAGGTAGAGGTTCAGCGTGCCATGCGGATCATGGCAGGTCACGCAGGTCTCGCCTGGGGGATGGGCCTGCTCGGAGTGGCAGGCGGCGCAGTCCGGTTTGCTGGCGTGGCCTGCACCCTCGTCTGCGGAGAGCGTGTGGCAGTCGCGGCAGTCGAAGAGCAGCGCGTGGTTGCCACCGAGGGCCCAGGACGCCCCGATGTCGGCGTGGCAGGAGACGCAGTCCGCGACCACACCGGTGTCCGTGCCCGCGCCGTCGGCCTCCCGGACCTCGCCCGGCTCGCACGTGTCCCCGACGACGCTCTCGCTGCCCCGGGGATGGCAGGCGAGGAGCAGCAGGAGGATCACCGGCTACCCAGGATGTGCCGCGCCGTCCGCCAGGCGAGCGCCTGCTGCGTGAGCGTCGGGTTGAATGACGTTGAGGTCGGGAACAACCCGCCGTCGGCGATCCAGACGTTGCTGACCTCGTGGAGCCGGCCCCAGGCGTCGCAGACCGAGGTGGCAGGGTCGTTTCCCATGCGGGTCGTCCCGTGCAGGTGCCGGGAGTTGGGCACGCCGTCATACTGCAGGAAGTCCATCTCCATCGTCTCCACGGCTCCGGATGCGTCCGCGATGTCCTTGAGCCGCGGCATGTAGCGGTCGATCACCGACTGGTCGTGGGCGTGGCGCCCGTAGGTGACCCGGGCGACCGGCCGGCCGTAGACGTCGCGCGTGTCAGGATCAAGCTCCACGCGGTTCGTCGAGACGGGGACGTCCTCGCCGATCATGGTCACCGAGGCGATGCGCCGTCGCCACTTGCCGTCGAGCATGTAGCTGCGGTGCAGCTGCCAGGGGTAGGCCACGCCCTCGTCGATGGGGTGGATCGAGCCCCCCAGCTCGACGTAGCCCCCCCGGACCCAGTCGCTCGATCCGTCGGGGACCGTGTAGTCGGCGAGGGCGTGGGTGATGACCCGTCCGCGGTAGGACCGGATCTCGGAGTCGAACACCCCCACCGAGGAGAACACCATGTGGAACATGAGGTAACGGCCGACCAGGTCCGATCCGTTCCCGAGGCCTGCGGGGTGGGCCGCTGTCGCCGAGGCGAGGAGCAGGCGGGGCGTCTCGATGGCGTTCGCCGCCAGGATCACCTGCGTCGCGGTCAGCGTGCACACGCTGCCCGTGCCGTCGACGTAGGTGACCCCGGTCGCGGCCTCGCCGCTCTCCGTCGTGTCCACCGAGGTGACGCAGCACTCGGAGAGCAGGGTGAGGTTGCCGCTGCGCAGCGCCTCGCGCACGACCGTGACCGCGGTGCTGCCCTTTGCGTTGATCGGGCAGCCCATGTTGCAGAAGCCGCAGTTGACGCACGCCGGGCGCCCCCCGTAGGTCATCGAGTTGATGGCCATGGGCATCATGAACGGGTGCAGCCCGAGCGAGGCCGCGCCTGCCGAGAGGGTGAGCCCCGCCTTCGAGGGGTAGCCGGGAGGCATGGGGTAGGCGCCGCGAGGCTCCTCGAAGGGGTCGGCGCCCGCGAGGCCCTGCACGCCGATCAGCCGCTCGACGGCGTCGTAGGCGGGCTCGAGGTCCTCGTAGGTGATGGGCCAGTCCACGACGGAGGCGCCGTCCACCGCGCCGTAGGTCGAGAGCAGGGCGAGGTCCGCTCGCTGCACGCGTGGGCTGTCCCCGTCGTACTGTACGGTCCCGCCGCCCACGCCCACGCCGAGCCCCTGGAACTCGGCGCGCAGCGCAGCATCGTCGTCGCTCGCCCGGAACGTGCGCGGCTCGATGAGCGGGTCGTGGAACGCGTAGTAGCGCCTGCGTCGGATTTCGTCGTTGCCGAGCAGGGAGCCACGCAGGGTCGTGGCCCCGAGGTTGGGGAAGGGGTTGCGGCCCTTCTCGATCAGCGCGACCTTCCAGCCCGCCGCGCACAGCTCGCGCGCCATCACGCCGCCGCCGGCTCCCGCGCCGATGATGACCGCATCGAAGTCCGCCATCAGCCGTCCTGGGGCCGCGCCATCTGCGCGGCGGTGTAGCCGAGGGGCTGGCGGTCGCCCTCGTAGTCGATGCCCTCCCATCCGACGAAGCCCACGTTCCCGCCGTACACGGGGTCTCCGTAGGTGCCTTCGACCGCGTGGCCGTAGAGCACCGCGAGAAAGGCCGGATCTGCGTTGGTGAGCGCCGCGCGGCGATCGTCGTAGGAGTCCGATGCGAAGGACTCCCCGAGCGCGTCGAGGCCCTCGGCGTAGACGTCGACCAGGCCCTTCACGGGGCCGCCGAACTCCCGCTCCGCGAGGCCCATGGAGCCCTCGATGTACAGGCGCCAGCGGATCTCCTCCACGCGGGTGAGGCGCTGCCAGGAGTCGAACCCGTCGTGGCCGCCGTGGCGGCCGGAGTAGGGGCCTCCCGCGAAGATCCTGGGGGGATCGGTGTCGAAGGCCCCGAGCAGCTGGTCCAGGTACCAGGCGGCGTTCGCCGAGGTGGCGCCGCCGGCGCCCTCCACCTCGGGGATCAACGCGTCCATCGCTGCGGCGAGGATCGCAAAACGTGTCGGGGACAGCTTCGTGCAGGCGGGGATCGGCCAACCCGCGATCGAAGCGGGCCGGTCCGCTGCCGCGGGCGGGCCAGGGTCGCGGCTGCCGCACGCCGGTACGACGAGCAGGAGCGCGCCGCCGCAGAAGGTCCGCCGGGTGAGCATGGCGCGAGGATGCGCCAGGCCGCAGCGGGCGCCAATCCGCCGTTCGGGGGAGCCCTCAGTCGGGGGCGGTCACGCGCACGATCTCGTCGATGGTCGTCATGCCTTCACGGAACTTCGTGATGGCGCTCGCGCGCAGCGTCTTCATGCCCTGCCGCACGGCCTCCCGCTTGAGCTCCAGGGTCGAGGCACCGTTCAACACGAACTCCTTGAGCTCCTCGTTGAAGATCATGATCTCGTAGACGGCGATTCGGCCCTTGTACCCGGTGTTGTTGCAGATCCTGCAGCCGGTGCCCTTGAACGCCTTGATCTCGGTGACCTCCTCGGGGGGGATGCCCACGTCGATCAACTGCTGCCGCGTGATGTCGATTGGCTGCTTGCACTCGTAGCAGATCTTTCGCAAGAGGCGCTGGGCGCCGATCAGGTTGACGGAGCTGGCCACGAGGAACGGCTCGATGCCCATGTTCAGGAGTCGCGACACGGTGGAGGGGGCATCGTTGGTGTGCAGCGTGGAGAGCACGAGGTGGCCCGTGAGCGCGGCCTTGACCGCGATTTCCGCCGTTTCGAAGTCTCGAATCTCTCCAACCATGATGACGTCCGGGTCCTGCCGGAGAAAGCACCGCAGGGCGGCTGCGAAGTTGAGCCCGATCTCCTCGTGCATCTGCACCTGGTTGATGCCGTAGAGGTTGTACTCGATCGGGTCTTCGGCGGTGGAGATGTTGTGCGAGGTCTTGTTGAGCTCGGAGAGGGTGGAGTACAGCGTCGTGGTCTTTCCGGACCCGGTCGGGCCGGTGATCAGGATCATGCCGTACGGCTTCTCGATCGAGGCCTTGAAGTCCCGGAGGATGCGCTCCTCGAACCCGAGCTTGGTCATGTCGAGCTGCAGGTTCGACTTGTCGAGCAGCCGCATGACCGTCTTCTCGCCCCAGAGCACGGGGCAGATGGAGACGCGGAAGTCCATCTCCTTGCCTTTCCCGAGCTTGAGCTTGATGCGGCCGTCCTGTGGCAGGCGGCGCTCGGCGATGTCGAGGTTCGCCATGATCTTCAAGCGGGACGTGATCGCGTGCTTGAGCCGCAACGGCGGCTTCATGACTTCGTACAGCATGCCGTCGATCCGGTACCGGATGCGAAGCTGCTTCTCGTAGGGCTCGATGTGGATGTCGGAGGCGCCCTTCCGGATCGCGTCGAGCAGGACGAGGTTCACGAGCTTCACGACCGGGGCGTCGCCGGCGGACTTCTCGAGGTCGAGGACGTTCATGTCCTCGTCGACATCGCCCGCGAGCTCTACGCCTTCTTCCCCGCCCTCGTTGAAGTCCACCATGACGTCGTCGAACGTGACGTTTGCGGTGTAGTAGCGCTCGATCGCCTCGGAGATCGCCTGCTCCGAGGCCACCACGACGTCGATCGTCAGGTTGGTGACGAACTTGATGTCGTCCACCGCGAAGATGTTCGACGGGTCCGCCATCGCGACGATGAGCGTGTTGCCTGCCTTCGACACCGGGATGGCCTGGTGCCGGACGACGAGCTCCTTCGGGATGACCTTCAGGACCTCAGGATCGATCTCAAAGTCTGCGAGGTTGATCGCCGGTACGCTGTACTGCTTGGACAGGAACTGCGTGAGCTCGTTCTCCTCCACGTACCCGAGCTTCGCAAGCTGGGCGCCGAGCCGTGTTCCCGTCGCTCGCTGCGTCTCCATCGCCTTGGCGAGTTGCAGCGGCGAGATCAGGTTCTCGCGTACGAGGAGCTCGCCGAGACGGTTCTGGTTTGCGGGCTTGCGGTCTTCGGCCATTCAGCACTCTGTGTGGGGCGGGGGATCGTACCACGGCAGAGGGGGTGGCGCGGTCACCCGGGGCGGCCTCCGAGCCCGCCGTCGTGCCGCCACTGGGCTGGATCGCGGCGGCCGGGGCGGGATGTTCGGGCGCTGGAGATCCTACGGCCCCGTCGCCTTCCGGCGATCCCGGATGTGCGTCGCGAGGCCCACGGCGTCGCCCGGACCGGTGAGGATCCAGGAGCCGCCCGGTTCGGGCCAGGCCGCGGAGTGCAGGTCCGCCACGGCGTGGTCGACGAGCCGGGTGTCCGCCGTCGCAGCGTCGTCCGGCAGCCGGGCGGCGGTGTGCTGAAGGGTCCAGACCTCGCCGGTCCCGGACGTGTAGAACGCCACGACGGCCTCGTCGTCGGTACCAGCGTCGGCGTCGGTCGCCCCGATGAGCTGGAGGCCCTCGGGCGAAAGGTCGGGGATCTCGACGAGCACGACCCGGGCGCCGCCGCGGATCAGGGTCAGGGAGAGCGCCTCCGGGTCCGAACCCAGGGTCACCCCCGCGCTCCCTTCCCGCAACAGGGTGCGCGCCGTGGCCGCCGCCCAGTCGACCGTGTGCGGTCGGGATGCGATGATGGTGGTCAGCAGGACCAGCAGGGCGACGACGCCGGCCGCGACGGCGAGGGTGCGTTGGTAGGCCGGCGCCCGTTGGGGCGGCGCTGCGCCGGGGGGGTAGAGGAGCACGTTGTCGGGCGGCAGGCGCTGCAACAGCGACTGGGCGGTCCGCCGCGCGTCCGTGTGCTGACCGGGCTCCATCAGCCGCAGGAGCGCGAGGTCGTCCACGCCCGACACCTGCACGTGGAAGAAGAGGTCCACGAGGTAGTGCAGGCGCGCCGTCGGGGGGAGCGTACGCAACGTCTCGTCCGGGGTCGTGCTCGCCGCCTGGGGGAGCGGCCCCGGCTCGACGCCGAGGCCTGCAGCCACGTGTTCCAGGAGCACTCGCCCGACCTGCACCGAGAGCGGCTCGTCGAGGTGAAAGCCGACCACGCGCTGCGCCAGTTCGAGTCGAAAGGTTGTTGCCCAGCCGGTCGCCAGCGCCTCGTCGTCGAGCACCCCCAGCAACACGGACCAGACATCGGGTGCCAGCCCGTTCCACACGGTGAGGAACGCGCCGGGGGCGCCCCCGCGCAGGTCCCGGATCACCCGCGCATCCGCCAGGCGGGTAGGTCCCGTCTCGCGTCCCTGGCTCAGGGGAGCGCTTCGAGGGCGGCCAGGAACTGCTCCTGGGTGATCTCCCTTCGTGCGAGCCGCGCGTTCAGCTCGGCCATCGTGGCCTCGTTACGGGCGTGGGCCGCTTCGACGGCGGCCTTCTTCTCGGCGTAGGCCTGCTTGCCCTCGGCGACGCCCGCAGCGTAGCTCTTGCGAAGCTCCTCGACGGAGAGCTCGGCACCGCTCGCGAACCACGCGTCTGCCGCGCGGCCGATGGCGACCGTGCTGCCAAACGCGGTCGCCGCGGCGAGCGCGCTCCCCCAGCCCGGGATGAGCCGCGCGACATTGCTCACTGCGATCCGCAGCCCGATGCTGCCGGCCATGGTGCCGATCAGGCTGCGAGCGGCCTTGGCGTCGAGATCGTGGCCCCAGTAGCAGCCGATGTCCCGCACCATCTTTGCCTGCAGCGCCACCACCAGCAGGTCGGTGACGACGGCCGCGCCGGGGATCGGCATCGCGCCGAGCCCGGCGCAGAAGATCGCGTACTTGAGCGTGTCCTCCTGGACCTCTGCGGTGCGGAGCCCGGGGTCGTGGATGGTGCCGAGGTGGGTCGGCAGGAAGGTGTCCCGCGTCTCCCCGAGCACCTGTCCGAGCAGCGTGGGCTCTGCGGTCGGGGACTGGAGCCGCTCGAGCACCGCCAGCTCCTGCGGGCTCGCCTCGCCGTCGGAGTTCGCGAGCACCAGCGCAGCCTCGTACACCTGACGGCGGGAATCATCGCTCAACAACTGCGCGAGCTCGAGCTCGAAGTCGATGTCGGAGGCCAGCAGTTCATCCACGCTGGTTGCCTCGGACAACCCCTGCACGGCGCCTTCGAGCGCGGCGCGCTCCTCGCCCGTCAGGTGACCATCGGCGCGAGCTACGCAGACCAGGATTCGAACGCCAGCGAGGACTTCGCGGTGGGTGGACATGGGCAGAGTCTCCGGGGCCGGAAGCTAATCATAAAAGATGGAAGGGGACATCGTTGCGGTGGAATTCGGCGCACCGCGTGCCGGGTGCCCATCGGGTCCGGCAGGGCCGCCCCAACGCGGACCGGTCGATCGGCGGCACCCTCCCGGGGAGCGACGCCATCCATCGGCGCCACGCCACCCGTTGCATCACACGGGTTCGGCGTCCACGGCTTCCAGGACCTCCACGGCCTCGAGCGCCTCCACCGGTTCGATGTCCCCGGCAAGCTCCTCCAGCGGCATCATGCGCAGGAGCACGGAGCGCAGCAACGTGAAGTCGACAGGGCGTGGCACCACCACGGAGCCCTGGCTCACCAACCGTTCACGCGTGGCGTGGCGGATGCCGGGCGGCACGACCACGATGGCGTTGCGGTGCAGCGAGGGCGCGGCAGCCGCGAAGCGCTCGAGCAGCCGGATGCCCGCACCCTCGGGGCGTGGAAAGGAGATCACCGCGGCGTCGAAGGGCGTCTGCCCGAGGGTGGCGATGGCCTCGGGCACGGACCCGAAGGCGTGCACCTCGTGCTGCTCGCCGAGAAAGCGGTGCAGCGCGCGGCGCAGCAGCTCGTCTTCCTCGACCAGCAGCACGCGGCCCCGGAGCGGGCCCGCGCGGCGAGGGACCTCGGCGCTCTGGACGGAGACTGCGGCTTCCGCCACGGGGAAGCTGACCTTTACCCGTGAGCCCACGCCCGATGCGGTCTCCAGCTCCAGGTTTCCGCCAGCGAGCCGCAGCGACTCGCGCGCGAGGCCGAGCAGGAGCGGGGCGAGCCCGGGCTGCTGCGAGAGCCAGGCCTTGTCGTTCAGGTGGGACTGCACGTCCACGGCGTACCCGGCTCCGCTGTCGCGGATCTCGATCTGCACCCAGCCGGAGTTCAGGCGCCCATCGACCATCACCCGGGGTGAGCGCGCTTCGCGGCAACTCTCGACCGCGGCGACGAGGAGGAGCGCGAGCCCCCGCAGCAGCGGGCCACGCGCGGCGCTGGCGGCCGGGAGGTCTTCGAGGGTGAGGTCGAGCGTCACGTCGCCCGTGAAGTGGTGCATCAGCAGCTCGCGCGCGGCCTCCAGCTCACGACCGATGCGGATGGGGCCGGGTGAGTCGGGCTCGGAGCGCTCGATGATTGCGATGTCGTCGGCGAGGGATGTGAGGCGCTGGACGCCCTCGCCCAGGCGGTACATGACGTCGTCGAACGAGGTGTCGAGGGCGCCGAGCCGGGTGCGCCGGGCGGCGATGTCGAACTCGCGCATCGTGGCGCCCGCCGCAACGAGACGGGCCAGCGCCCGGACGTCGTGCAGGTGCGCGAGCACGAAGCGGTGGTCGGGCTGGAACCAGCTCACGGAGTCGAGCACGCGCCGGGCGAGGCCCTCGCTCAGCATGGCGTAGGCCGTGCGCGTCTTGGTCCGCAGTGTTTCGCTGGCGAGCGCCTGGGCGTCGGATCGGTCCACGAAGAAGAACAGTCCGCCGCTGAACGCCTTGCCCTCCTTGAGGGCCACCGCATCGAGGTCCGCGATGGCTTCGGTGCCGTTCGGGCGCCTGATCTTGACCTGCGCCTGGTGGCGTCCGCGGGTTTCGAGACGATCACGCACCTTCGCCCAGACGGCATCGGGCGTGAACATCACCGCCTCGAACAGCTTCTTGCCCACGGCCTTGCTGCTTCCGAGCCCGCCGAGGCGCTCGGCGGCGCGGTTCCAGCTCAGCGCGACGCCCTCGGCGTCGGTCACCACGGCCGCCACACTCCCCACCTGGGCGAGGATGCGCTCGAACTGGTCGTTCCTCGGCAGATCGGACGCCGAGGCTGGCGAGCAGATGAGGGCGATCCCCACGGTCTGGTTGCGCTCGTTCTGCACACGCGTGCCCTGGAGGCGGCACTCCACGATCTCCCCGGTCTGCCGACGGAGCCCGTGGAGGAAGATCGCCTGCCCGTCCGCCCGGAGCGTCTGGATCCAGTCCAGCATCAGCAGCCGGGCGAATTCATCGGGGAACAGGTTCGAGAGCGGGCGCTCCAGCGCAGCACGCGCGGAGTAGCCGAGCAGCGCCTCGGCTGCGCCGGTCCAGTGGATGATCCGGCCCTCCAGATCCGCGACGATGACGCCGTCTGGCACGCGCTCCAGCAGCGTGTTCTGGAGCCGCACCCACTGCTCGAGCTTGCGCCTGTCCGTCACGTCCTCGCCCACGACGACGAGCACGCGATCGGGAGATCGGGGCGCGCCGACGAGCAGGAACTGCCACCGCACCTGCCGCGGCTCCTCCGAGCGGGTGGAGAGCACCCACTCGGCCTCTGGCGCGGAGTCCCCCGCCAGCGCGCGATGGTGGGCATGCATCACGGTCTCGCGGAACGCTGGGTCTCCGTACAGGAGCCGCGCCATCGCCTTCAGATCCGGTAGCTGCTCCAGATCGAAGTCGATCCGGTTGATCATGCTCCGGCTCACCGAGAGCACGCGGTCCTTCGCGTCGATCGTGTACATCAGCACGTGGGTGCGGTCGAGGATCTCCTCGAGCGCCTTGACGGGCAGGTTGGGGAGCGCGAGCCCGGGGATCGACATTCCGGCAAGGTATCGAGATCAGTCGGTCTGCGCTCGGTCCTGCACTCCCGGCGCGGGGCAGGGGGCGGGCGCCTTGATACGGGTCGGGATGATCGCAGTACGCGTCGATGTCGGGCGAAGCTTCGGGCCGTTCGGCGATGCCGTCCGCGATGCGCCGGTGCTGAACAGCCCGCTGCGCGACGTGCAGGCGCGGGCGATCGCTGCGGCTGGGCTCAGGCTCGCGGACGGCGCGCCCGCCAACGAGCCCTACCTCTGCTTCGGGGACTGCACGTGGTTCACCGCCGAGGCGCTCCGGCGGTTCGTGGCCGGCGGGCCCGGACGGCTGCGGGTGGACGACCCTGACTTCCTGAGGGACACGGGCCCGCTTCAGCCCACGCGGGGGCTCTATTTCCTGGCCGTCCGCCAGGCGGGCCAGGCGCCGGGCTTCGACGGCCCCGAGCGGGTCGTCGATCTCGGCCTGCGACACTCCCCTGCGAAGCCGCCACATCCGGCGTTTGCGCACGCATACCGTGGGGACGTGGCGCTCGGCGCAGCCATGGTGCACGAGCTCTGGCACTGGTCGCACGTCACCCGGGTGAACCTTCTGGCCCTCGCCGCGCAGGCCGAGGATGCTCGCGTGATCTGGGACACCGGCGGCCTGATGGCACGGATCGGCCTCATCCTCCCGGTTCTGTGGCGCGCGAAGAGCTTGCACCCCGCCGCGCTGGCTCGCGCGCTGCTGCCGATCCCGAAGAGCGCGAAGATCCATCCCACGGCGGTCATCGAGGCCTGCGTGATCGAGGAGGACGTGGAGATCGGCCCGTTTGCGTGTGTACGCGGCAGCGTGCTCGGCCGGGGCTGCAAGGTGGACGCCTACGCGAGCCTGAACCTCGCGGTGGTGGGACCGGGCGCGCAGGTCGGGCGCGGTGCGATGGTGAACCTGTGCGTGCTCTACGCGGGCGCTTTCGTGAGCTCCGGCGGAGGGTTCCAGATGTGCGTGTTCGGGCGCGACAGCTTTGTGGCGATGACCGCGATGATGCTCGACCTCTCGTTCGGTCGCACGATCCGGGTCGACACCGAGGACGGGCGCGCAGACACCGATGGATACTTCCTCGGCGGGGCGATCGGTCATCGCGCGAAGATCGGGGCGGGCGTGCGCATCGGGTACGGCGTTGCGATCCCGAACGACACGCTGCTGGTCGCGCCTTCGGGGGATCTCGTCCGGCGGGTGGAGCCCGGAGAACCCGGTGAGGCGGTGTGGGCGGTGGACGGCGTGGCGAGGGCGGGGGCGATCGCCCGCGCGGGACCGGCCTAAGCTACGAGATGCTGCCCCTCTGTCTCCTGATGGCGCTCGCAGCGGCCGAGGACATCGAGCCGGGAGCAGGGACGTCGCCGTCGAACGGCGCCTGGGTCGGGCACCTGGACGACCATCGGACGGACGCGCTGCCGGCCTGCGGCCCCACCCGGCCTCACCTCGTCTTCAGCCACTCGTCGATATAGCGGGTGTGAAACCGGACTTCGCGGAACGCAGGATCGGCCAGCAGCAGCTTTTGCAGCGGGATCGACGTGCGGATGCCCTCGACGACGTACTCGTCGAGCGCGCCGAGGAGCTTGCGGATCGCGGACTCGCGGTCCGGTGCGTAGACGATCAGCTTGGCGACGAGGGAGTCGTAGTAGGGCTGGACCATCGCGCCCTCGTGCACCGCGCTGTCGACGCGTACGCCGGGGCCGCCGGGTGCGTGGTAGCCGGTGATCCGTCCTGGCGAGGGCGTGAATTTCCAGGGATCCTCGGCGTTCACCCGCACTTCGATCGAATGCCCGCGCACCTGGACCTGATCCTGGGTGAACGGCATCCGCTCGCCGGCAGCGAGGCGGATCTGGAGCTGCACCAGATCGATGCCTGTCACCATCTCGGAGACCGGGTGCTCGACCTGGATTCGCGGGTTGACCTCGAGGAAGAAGAACTCGTCGCCCTCCACCAGGAATTCACAGGTCCCGACGGTGACGTACCCCGTGGAGCTCACGAGCCGCGCTGCTGCGGACAGGATCCGTGCCCGGAGCGCGTCCGAGAGGTCGGGCGCCGGCGCCTCCTCGATGATCTTCTGGTGGCGCCGCTGCATGGAGCAGTCGCGGTCGCCCACATGGATCGCGTTTCCGAATCGATCACCCGCAACCTGCACTTCTACGTGGCGCGGGGCCCGGAGCAGGCGCTCCAGGAACACGAGGCCGGAGCCGAACGCGGCCTTTGCCTCGGTGGCGGTGATGACGAAGAACTTCCGAAGTTGCTCCTCATCTTCAACGATGCGCATGCCCTTGCCGCCGCCGCCGGCTGCGGCCTTGAGCATGAGCGGGTACCCGGCCGTGCGAGCGACGAGGACGGCCTCCTCGAGATCCTCGACGGCGCCGTGGCTGCCGGGCAGGAGCGGAAGTCCGGCGGCCCTGGCCGCCGCCTTGGCGGACAGCTTGTCGCCGAACTGCCGCAGGTGCGCCGGCGAGGGGCCGATGAAGGTCATGCCGTGGGCGTTCACCGCCTCCGCAAACATGGCGTTCTCAGCCAGGAATCCGTATCCGGGGTGTACAGCGTCTGCGCGGGTGATGTCCGCGGCGGAGATCACGGCGGGGAGGTTGAGGTAGGACTTGGAGGCCTGCGCCGGTCCGATGCACACGCTCTCGTCGGCGAATTGCACGTGGGTCGAGTGCTTGTCGGCCTCCGAGTATACCGCCACGGTGCGGATCCCAAGCTCCCGACACGCGCGGATGACACGCAGGGCGATCTCGCCGCGGTTGGCGATGAGGACTTTGCGGAACATGCCCTACGCCGGCCCGAGGCGGAACAGCTCCTGACCGAACTGCACGGGGGTGCCGTTCTCGATGAGCACCTCGATGACGGTGCCATCGACGTCGCTCTCGATCTGGTTCATCAGCTTCATCGCCTCGACGATGCAGACCACCTGGCCCTTGCGGACCTTGTCGCCGACGTTGACGTACACGGGCGCCTCGGGCGCGGCGGCCCGGTAGAACGTGCCGACGATCGGCGCCTTGATCACGATGCCGCCGGGGGGGCGGGCCGCGGGAGCCGCGGCGGCGGCGACGGGCGCTGCAGCGGGCGCTGCGACCGGCGCGTAGGTGACAGGCTGCCCCTGCGCCCCGGCGAACTTGACGGCGAGCACGGTGCCTTCGTACTCGAAGGTGAACTCCGCGACACCGCGTCGCTGCATGAGCTTGAGGAGTTCGTCGATCTTCTTGGAATCCATGGGGGCTCCGGGGGCCGCGGGGGGAAAGACGCCGCCGAGGTAACCCGGGGCAGGGAAAGAGGGCAGGGCGCGCAGCGGAGCTCCTCCCTGCGCTGCCTCAGTCTGCTGTCTCGGAGGTCGGGAGGAGCAGCGTGCTGAACTGCAGGTCGTAGGCGGTCAGGACGTTGCCGGTCGGGCAGACCAGCGCCTTCGGGACCCCGAGCACGTCGCCGGCCGTGAGCGGCACGACGCCCTCGCATGCCTGCTGCCGGAGATCCGTGCCGTTGGTCGACCACGAGTTCCCGATGAGGCTTGCGGATGAGCCATCCAGGAGCACGCCGATCGCCACGGACCCCGTGATCGCGTTGTCGGCGAGCAGGAGACCGGTGTTGCCATCCCAGGCGGTCACCCCGTTCTCGGCGAACACCGCGTTGCCATGAAGGGTGGCGCCGTTCTGGTCCACCCCCGCACCGCCCGACAGCTGGTTCCGCTCCAGGTCGAAGGTTCCGTTGCCGTCCAGCCAGACCGCTGCGTAGGCGTGGGTGCCGACGGTGGTGTCGGCCAGCGCCAGGGTGGACGGGCCGAAGGCCGCCGTAGCGTAGACGCCGAAGCCGCCGCCCCACTCGGGGTCGCTGAGGGTGCCCTCGATCGTGCAGGCCCTCAACACGATCGAGCCGGCCACGACCATGGCTCCGGCAAAGGAGTTCTCGCTGAGCTCCACACCGTCGAGCTCCATCCGGCCGCCGGCCGTCCCGAGGACGCCTGGCCCTTCGGTCTCCGAGACGTCGGACTCGCTCAGTCTCACCACCGCGCCCGCCTGGGCGACCGCGCCGAACGCGGCAGCTGCCGTGCGCCCACGCCGGGTGCCGAGCACCGACGAATCAGCGAGGTAGCTCGATGAACCTTCACCATCTGCGAGCAGGCCGACCTCGGTGTTGCCCTGCACGGTGCAGCCGGTGCCTGTCAGCGCTGCGCCGTGGCTGACCACGATGCCGCGGCCAACGCCATCGCCTGGACCCGGCAGGGTGTCGAGGACCTCGCAGTCGACGAGATCGACGGTCGTCCCCGCCTCGTTCACCCAGACTCCAGTGCCCGTGTTCTCGCGAAAGCTGCATCCGGTTGCCGTGAGGTTCGCGCCGCTGCTGACCCACAACCCGCCGCCAGAGCCATCCGGCCCGGCCGCCGTGTTGAGTATCTCTGTGTCCACGAGCGCAACGCTCGTCCCCGCCTCCGCCACCGCCAGGCCCAGGTCGGTGTTCCCCTGGATGGTGCAGCGAGTGGCGGTGAGCGTAGCGCCGCTGGAGACCCCGATTCCGCGCCCGAAAGTGCCGTCCCGACTTGGCGAGGTGTCGAGCACGTCGGTGTCCGTGAGCTCGACGACGGTGGCCGCGTCGGAGGCGAGCACGCCGAATTCGCTGTTCCCCTGCACGGTGCAACCGGTGGCGGACAGCATCGCGCCATCCTGGACGGCGATGCCGAGGCCCACGGTGCCGTCTGCGATCGGCTGCGTGTCGAGGATCTGCGAGTCCGCGAGGTCGACCAACGCCCCGGCGCTCCGAGCGAGTACGCCCACCTCGGTGTTCCCCTGGACCACGCACCGCTGGGCGCTGAGCGTGGCGCCGCCCTCGACCCAGACGCCCGCGCCGGTGGTCCCGTCGGGGCCGGACAGGGTGTTCAGGACTGCGGTGTCCTGGAGGGCGACGGTCGATCCCACACCCGAGGCGAAGACGCCATCGCCTGTGTTTCCCTCCACGGTGCAGCGGGAGCCGGTGAGCGCCGCGCCCAGCTCGACCCAGGCGCCGACGCCGTACCTGCCATCCGGGCTCGGGCGGGTGTCGAGGATGCCGGTGTCAACGAGGTCAGCGACCGCTCCCGCCCCTGCAACGAATACTCCGACCCCCGAGTTTCCCTGGATGGTGCAGCCGTTCGCGGTGAGGGTCGCACCCGTCTCGATCGCGATGCCAGACCCTGGGTCGTCCCCGGGCGGTGGCGAGGTGTCCAGGATCGAGGTGGCGGCGAGCTCGATCGTCGTACCGGGTCCCGTGCCGTACACGCCGAGACCGGTGTTCCCGCGGATCAGGGAGCCGGTGATGGTGAGCGCTGCGCCCTCTTCGGCCACTGCCCCGCGGCCCCCTGTCCCGTCGGGGCTCGTCGACGTGTCCAGGACCGAGGTGTCCACAAGCTCGGCGGCTGTGCCGGCGCCCCCGACGTAGATGCCCACCTCCGTGTTCTCCTGCACCGTGCAATCCGTCGCGGTCAGCCATGCGCCGCTCTGCGCATTGATTCCCCTCCCGAAGTTGCCGTGTTTGTCGGGGGCGGTCGAGTAGACCCCGACGTCGTCGAGGCTGAGCTCCGCGTTGACGGCGTTGAGGCCCACGAGGGTGTTTTCTCGAACGTCGCTCGCGATCATCGACACCTTCGCGTGCTCCACCCGCACTCCGCCGGCAGTCCCCCCCATGACGGTGAGCCCCTGGATCGCGACCCCCACCGTCTTCCGCGCGCCGACGATCTCGATCGCCGGCACCGAGTCGCCCTCGCTCCCGTCGATGATCACCAGCTCCCTGCACCGCCCTGCCAGCGTCACGCCGTTGTCGACGTCGTCCATGCCGACCACCTCCGGGTAGGTGCCGGCCGCCACCGCAACAAGCGCCCCACCCCGGTCCCCGGCGAGGTCCACCCCCGCCTGCACCGACGTCAAGGGTGCGGCCTCCGAGCCGTCTCCGGTCCCGGCGGCGGTGGCGTCGACGTACACGGTGTCGCTGTCCACCTGCAGCGCTCCCCACGGCCCGACCCCACAGGCGTCGGGCACGCAGGCCTCCCCGTCGAGGAGCTCCCCGGTCGGGCAGGAGGCCACGGAATCTGGCTGGTTGGCCGGGGGATCCACGCAGGCAGTGAGGAGAACCGCGAGCAACATGCCTCACCGTACCATGCCGCGCCCCAGGCGCGGTTCCGTGCGGCCTACAGATGCCGCAGCAGCACGAACCCCCACAGCAGGGGGCCGGTGAACAAGAGCGCGTCGACGCGATCGAGGATCCCGCCGTGTCCGGGCATGATCCAGCCCGAGTCCTTCACGCCGAAGGCGCGCTTCAACAGGCTCTCCGTGAGGTCTCCGACCACCCCCGCGAGGTCGAGCACGGCGGCGAGCCCGACCAGCGCGGCCCAGCCGATGTCGAGCCCCCCGACGGCCTTGACGACGCAGGCGCCGACCACTGCGGCGAGCACACCTCCGACGACGCCCTCGCGGGTCTTCTTGGGGCTCACGCGCGGGAAGAGCGGTGTTTTTCCTGCGAAGCGACCGGCAAAATAGGCGCCAGTGTCTCCGAGCCAGGTGACGGCGAGCACGAGGAAGACCAGCGCGAGTCCATCGGGCTCCCGACGCAGCCACACGAGCGGCGCCATCAGCAGCGGGGTGTAGACTAGCCCGAAGCCGATGCGCATCGCCAACTGTGCGGCGATCTCCACCTCGGAGACTGCGAACATCGGGACGGCGAGCGCGGCCATGGTCCCGATGGCGGTGACGACGGGCGCGGCCTCCGGCGCCCAGGTCCAGGTGAGGTGCACGGCGAGGCCGACGGGAAGCAGCACCGCGAGGGCGAGCTTCTTGTGGTCGGGCGCGGCCATGCGGGCGAACTCGTCGAGGCAGATCAGCAGGGCGATCGCGACGATGATCGCGATCGCGGTCACGCCACCCCAGATGAGGCCGGGCAGGATGATCCCGAGGCCGGTGAGGCCGGCGATGAGGCGTTGTTTCACGCGTTCACCTGCGCTCCCGTCTTGCCGAACCTGCGCTCGCGCCCGCCGTAGGCCGCGAGGGCCAGATCGAGCTGCGGGCGCCGGAAGTCCGGCCAGTGCGTCTCCGTCACGTACATCTCGGCATAGGCGAGCTGCCAGAGCAGGAAGTTGGAGAGGCGCAGCTCGCCGGAGGTGCGGATGAGGAGATCCGGGTCCGGCAGCCCGGCGGTGCCGAGCGAGTTGCTGAACAGGTCCTCGGTGATGGCGTCAGGGCGCAGGCGCCCGGTCTGGCACTGCTTCGCGAGCGTGCGAGCGGCCTCGACGATCTCGGCGCGCCCACCGTAGGAGAGCGCGAGGGTGAGCACCATTCCGGGCTTGTCCGGTCGCGCGTTCTTCCGGCTGGCGTGCATCAGCTCCTTGAGCGCGAGCCGGACGGGCGCGGGGAGCTTGTCGGTCTGTCCGATGGCGTTGAGACGAACCCCGTTGTCGAGGATCTCCGCGCGCTCCTGCCCCAGGTACCGGGCGAGGAGCGCCATGAGGCCAGCGACCTCGTCGGCGGGGCGCTTCCAGTTCTCGGTGGAGAAGCTGTACAGGGTGAGCGCTTCGATGCCCTTCTCGCGGCATGCTCGCGTGATCTCGCGCACGCTGTTCGCGCCCTCTTCGTGGCCCTGGAGCCTCGGCAGTCCGCGCGCCTGCGCCCAGCGGCCGTTGCCGTCCATGATCACGGCAACGTGGCGAGGCACGCCGGGTCGGTCGGCGGCCATCAGACCTCCAGGACCTCTTTCTCCTTCGCGTTGCAGATGTCGTCCACCTTCTTGACGTGCTCGTCGGTGGCCTTCTGCACCTTCTCCAGCACGCGTTTCAGCTCGTCCTCGGTCATGTCGCCGTCGTCGGAGAGCGCCTTGAACATCTCGTTGTACTCGCGGCGGACACCGCGGACGCGCACCTTGGCCTCCTCGGCGTGCTGCTTGACGATCTTGACCAGGCCCTGCCGGCGGTCGCCGGTGAGGGGCGGGATGGGGATGCGCACGACCACGCCGTCGTTGGACGGGTTGAACCCGAGTCCCGAGGTGGCGATGGCGCGCTCGATGTCCTGGATCGTGCCCTTGTCCCAGGGATTGACCACGATCATGCGGGGATCCGGGGCCGTGATCCCGGCGATGTCCCGCAAGGGCATCGTCGAACCGTAGCTCGCGACAGTCACCTGCAGGTTCTCCACCAGGGCCGGCGAGGCGCGCCCGGTGCGAACGCCGATCAGATCACGCTTGAGGGCGTCGATCGTCTTGTTCATGTCGTCCTGCATGGACTTGAGGTATTCGTTTTGCATCGGAGGTCTCGCGGCTAGTGGTCTTTGTCTTTCGCGGGGCTGATGACGATCGTGCCGACGGGCTCCCCGTGGATCACGCGCAGCAGGTTTCCGGGCTTCGAGATGTCGAAGACGATGATCGGGAGGTTGTTCTCCATCGAGAGGGAGAACGCAGTGGGATCGGCCACCTTGAGCTCACGCTTGAGCGCCTCGAGGTGAGAGATCCGCTCGAAGCGGACTGCATCGCCGTGCTTCTTCGGGTCCTTGTCGTACACCCCGTCGACCTTGGTGCCCTTGAGGATGATGTCGGCGCCGATCTCGGCCGCGCGCAGGGTCGCTGCCGTGTCCGTCGAGAAGTACGGGTTCCCCGTGCCTGCGGCGAAGATGACGACGCGGCCCTTGTTGAGGTGCGCCATCGCCCGCCGGCGGATGTACGGCTCGCACACCTGCTCGATCCGCAGGGCGCTCATCACGCGGGTGTAGCAGCCGACCTGCTCCAGGGCGTCCTGCAGCGCGAGCGCGTTGATCACGGTCGCCAGCATGCCCATGTAGTCGGCGTGCGCTCGGTCCATGCCGCGTTCGCTGCCGGCCAGGCCGCGGAAGATGTTGCCGCCGCCGATCACGATCCCCATCTGCACGCCTGCGTCGTGCACTTCCTTCACCTCGCGGGCGAACCGGAAGAGCACCTCGGGCGTGATGCCGAATCCGGCATCTCCATTCACGGATTCCCCCGCCAACATCTCACCGGAAAGCTTCAACAGCACGCGACGGTAAGCAGGGCCGGTCATCAGCACTCCGGGGGACGGGCCCGGTTAACACGGGGCTCCCCGAACGCACCGTCGTAGCCCTCTATCCGGCCAGATCCCGCCTTCGGCACGCGGTCGCAGCGGCTCCCGCGATCATGAGGGCGAGCATCGGGCCGCCGGGCGTTGATGTCGCGCAGCCACATCCCGGTTTGGCGTCCACCCAGGTGTCCGAGCCGCTCTCGCTGTCGGACGGGCTGTCCGTCGAGGTGTCCGGGGGCGTGCCGGTGTCGACGACCACGTCGTACACGCTCGGGTCGAGGGTCACCGTGAACGCGTAGTTCTGGAGGTCCTTCGCATAGAGCGCGAGCAGGGAGCCGTGTCCGTCGTACACCACGTAGGGTGTCATCCCGCCGACCGTGCCGCTGTTCTCCGAGAGCTGGATGTTGTCGATCAGGTTCCAGTCCTGGTCGAACGCCGCGAGCGCGAGGTCCAGGACCTTCGACTCGGAGTAGGCCGAATACAGGTATGCAACGATGTACGTGTTGCCCACGCGGATGGTCGTCTGCGGTTGGATGGCGGTCTGCCCGGCGTCCACCACGGGCACCTCCACCGATCCCAGCAGGTTGAATGCGGTGTCGTAGTGCACGAAGGAGAAGTCGGTCCAGGGGCCGTGGGGCGGCGAACCGCTGATCCAGAGCGTGCCGTCAAGGTCCTCGAGCAGCGACGAACCATTGGACGCGGGGGACCCCTCCATGTCGTGGAGCGCACCGGGGGATCCGTCAGGCCCGATCTCCACGAAGCGCCCGGGGGACGAAGGCGGGTACTCGAACAACGCTCCCTGGAAGTGGTTGCCACATACGCCGGGCATGTCCACGTACACGCTGCCCGACGTGTCGGCCTCGGCGATCGTGCCGTTGCTGATCAAGTGGGCGTCGGCATCGTAGCGCCAGGAGTATGCGGAGTCGTGGCCCTGGGGGACGAAGTCTGCGGTGGCGACGTGGAGAAACGTGCCGTCGGGGCAGGGCCGCACGTCGTGGTCCTTGAGATCGGTGCGCCCGGTGAGCGCCCGGTCGTCGGTGCGGTCGGGGCTGAGATCGGCGTGCGCGTGCGTCAACTGGTAGTCGCCCCCGCCGGCGTGAAACACCATCCACCCGTCGTTGTAGGGGTAGGCTCGCGGCCAGTTCCCGTTGTCGTCGAGGTACACCTCCGCGCTCGCTTCGGTGAAGACCGGTCCGGCCTCCGCGGGCGCGACGAGGAGGGGCGAAAAGAGGGCCAGAGCGAGCATCCGTGCAGTATAGCGCAGCCTCGTGCGCGGCCGGCATCCTGGGACCGGGCTACGGGTGGACGTGTTCTTATGGCTCGTTCCCCGTGTCCTGGCTCACCGTCCCGGGCTCTCCTACGCGCGCATCGACGCGGACTCCCTGACGATCACGATCGCGCGGCCTGAGCTGGAGGCGCAGTTCCCGGTCACGGATCTGCAGGAGTCGCGGCTCATCATCGCGGACCTCACCGTGCACTCGGTCCGGCTCGACCTCGGCGGCCCCTGCACGATCGACGAGCCCCTCATCTCCGGGGTCGAGGGGGACGGGGTCGAGATCCGGAGCGTGGTCCACTGCCCCGGGGGTGAACACGGGACGTACGACGCGAGCTTCCTCGCCGGCGTGGAGCAGGGGCACCGCCACTACGTGGAGGCGTTCGGCCAATCCGTCGCGGTGCTGGACGCCGCGCACACCCACGCCGAATTCACGGGCGTGCCCGACACGCTGGATGTCGGTCTGCGGTTCGGAAAGCTCGGCATCGAGCACATCTGGACAGGGTACGACCACCTGCTGTTCCTGCTCGGGCTCCTGATCGCCGCCCCGAGCCTCCGGGCGATGTTGTTCATCACCACCGGGTTCACCGTCGCCCATTCGATCACCCTCTCCCTCGCGGCCCTTGGGATCGTGCACCTCTCGCCAGCGTTCGTCGAGCCCGCCATCGCGGCGTCCATCGCCTTCGTGGGCATCGAGAACTTCTGGCGTCCTCCGCCGAAAAGGCGCGTGATCGTGACGTTCCTCCTGGGCTTGATCCACGGTTTCGGCTTTGCGGGCCTGCTGATCGAGCTGGGCCTGCCCCGGGATGCGCTGGTGCTCGCACTGGTCTCGTTCAACGGGGGGGTCGAGGTGGGACAGGCGACTGTCGTGGCCCTGGCGATGCCGGTGCTGCTCCTCCTCCGCAGGACGTCCTGGTGGGAGCGGAGAGGGGTGCCGGGGATCTCGGTCGCGGTCGCGCTGGCGGGGCTCGTGTGGCTCGTGCAGCGGGTGCGGACATGAGCCCGCGCCGTGCAGGGCCGAGCATCGTCCCTCCGGTGCGCGTGTTCAACCGGACATCTGGCTTCGAGCTCTCGGTGGCGACTGCGCGGGACATGATGGAGAAGTTCACCTCGCATCGTCCGCTCGCGGGCTTGAAGGTGTTGGACGTGGGCTGTCGGAACGGCGAGTCGGTGCGGGCGCTCACCGATCTGGGCGCGGACGCGTTTGGCGTCGACGTGGCGCAGCGCTGCGTCGAGCACGCGAAGCGCCGGTTCCCAGAGCTGGCGGACCGGTACGCGCAAGCGGACCTGCGGAACCTGACCGGTCTGGGGGAAGCGGACTTCGACCTCGTCACCTGCGTGGGCGTGCTCCCCTACACGCCGTCGTCCACGTGGCTGGCCTCCCTCGCCGGGATGGCCCGGCTCTGCAACGCGCGAGGGGAGGTGCGCGTGCTGTTGCAGCGGGAGAAGCCGCTTGCGCTCACGCTGGCGGTGCGCGGCTTGTCCCGGATCCCGGAGCCGCTGTACGCGCGCGTCGCCGCGCCTGTCGTGACTGCCGGGGTCTGGCCCTTGTCCCGCTGGCTCCTCGGCGCGCAGATGCGACCTGCAGAGGTGCACTACCGGGTCTCCCTGAGCCTCTACGGGTTGACGTTCGGGGTCCCCGGCGAGCTGCTGCCCTTCGAGGTTCCGGTGGAGGCCTCGGCCTACGTCTCGCCCGCGTTGTCCCGCGCGTTCGCACTTCCGGCCGGTTTCGCCAGCACGATCCCGATCGGTGGGGCGGGGGGCGCCGGGCGCGCCCGGTCCTCCTGAAGCTGCTTCGCTACCTGCGTTCCTCGGAGAGCAGCAGGCGCAGGAACCGGAGTCCGGTCGGGATGGATCGTGCCCCGGACTCCCCCCCGATGCGTTGACCTTCCACCGTGGGAAACTCGGCCACCGGGAGGCCGAGCTTGTAGGCCCGGATGGAGCTCTGGTACTCGATGGTGTAGCCTCGACCGTCCAACTGGAGGCGATCCCAGGCGGCCACGGTCAGCGCGCGAAAGCCGTTGATCGGGTCCGAGATCTTCGGCTGTCCTGCTCCCCACCGCCTGTGGGCGGCCTCGCCGAAGGCGAGATTGGCCCACTTCCGAATGGGGAGCCTGCTCCCGTCCTCCTCGTTCACGCTGCCCGGGAGCATCCTCGAGGCGATGACGAGCCCGGCACCTGCCTCCAGCGCGGGCCGGAAGCGCGGGATGTCGGTGGGCTCCTCGTTCCCGTCTGCGCTGAACAGCACGAGAGCGTCCACCTTGCCGCGGGCGTGGTCGAAGGCGATGCGGAACGCCTCGCCACGGCCAGCGGAAGCTTCCGGCAGGACCTCGATGCCGTGGGTCGCGAAGATCGCCCTGGATCCATCGGTCGACCCCCCGTCCACGGCAAAGCAGAGATCGACCGATTCGCGAGGCAACCGGGGCAGCACGCTGGGAAGCGCGGCTTCCTCGTTGCGGTTCAGGATTGCGAGGCCGATCCGCATCCGGTGCCTCGCATCAGGGGAGTGACATGTTCGCTGCCGCGAGATCGGACGTGACCATCTCGCGGACCAGCTCGGGGAACGTCGTGCGGGGGCGCCAACCGAGCACCTCGCGGGCCTTGGTGGCGTCTGCGCAGAGCGTCTCCACCTCGGAGGGACGCAGGTACCGGGGGTCCATGCGCACATAGTCGTGCCAGTCCAGCTTCACGAGCCCGAATGCCACGTCGAGGAAGTCCTCGACGGAGTGCGACTCGCCGGTCCCGATCACGAAGTCGTCCGCGGCATCGTGCTGCACGATCGCGTGGACGGCTTCCATGTAGTCGCGGGCGTGGCCCCAGTCCCGGCGGGCGGAGAGGTTGCCCAGGTAGAGGAACGGCTGCTCCTTCTTGAGCAGCTTCGGGATCGCCATGGTGATCTTGCGGGTCACGAAGGTCTCGCCGCGGCGGGGGGACTCGTGGTTGAACAGGATTCCGGTGGACGCGTGGAGCCCGTAGGCCTCACGGTAGTTGATGGTCGCCCAGTGCGCGTAGAGCTTGGCCACCGCGTACGGCGAGCGGGGGTGGAACGGGGTGTCCTCACGGTGCGGTGGGGGTGTCGAGCCGAACATCTCGGAGCTCGATGCCTGGTAGAACCTGCATTGCACCCGTGCGTCGCGGATCGCCTCGAGCAGACGGATCGCGCCGAGGCCGGTGATGTCTGCGGTGTACTCCGGGATGTCGAAGCTCACCCGCACCTGGCTCTGGGCCGCGAGGTTGTAGATCTCGTCGGGCTCGATGCGACTGATCAGCCTCGCGAGTCGCGTGGCGTCTGCCACGTCCCCGTAGTGGAGCACGAGGCGTTGCTCCTCCGCCTGGGGCTCCTCGAACATGTGGGTGATGCGCGAGGTGTTGAAGGAGGACGAGCGGCGGATGATGCCGTGTACCTGGTACCCCTTCGCGAGCAGGAGCTCGGCGAGGTAGCTCCCGTCCTGGCCGGTGATGCCGGTGATGAGGGCGCGCTTCATGTGGCGAGCCCCGCGACCAGGCCGTCGACGAGCTGATGAACCATGGGTTCTCCGACGTGATGTCCGTTTCCGACGTAGAGCCCGCACGTGTGCACGTGATCGGCGACGGGCGTGGGGCGCACGGTCACGTCGTACCCGGCGAGCATGGGCTGATGTGCGAGGTTCCCGGCGACGACGGGTCGGCTCTCCACGCCCAGCTGGTCGACGATCTCCCGCACCCGGCGGTGCGTGGCGGCGTCGCGCGAGACGAGCGGGAGCGCGAAGGAGCTCATGCCCTCGGTCGCGTAGTCGGTCCGGATCGCGCCGGCGACCGGCGAATTCCGGACGCGGTCGAGGAACGTGCTCATGTTCCGGTTGCGCACGCCGATCCGTTCGTCGAGCTGGGCCAGCTGGCGCTTGCCGAGAAAGGCGTTGAGCTCGGTCGAGCGGAAGTTCAGGCCGGGCATGACGAAGAGGAAACGTCGATCGATCTCCGGATGTTGCGCGGCGAGGGCGTCGAAGTCGTGGCTCTCGCGCGCGAGGCCATGGGCGCGCATCAGGCGCAGGTCGTCGGCGAACGCGGGATCGTCGGTGCAGATCATCCCGCCTTCGATGGTGGACATGTGGTGTCCGAAGTAGAACGAGAAGGTCGACCCGAGGCCTACGGTCCCGACACGCCGGGCGCCGTACCGGGCGCCGTGCGCCTCGCAGCAGTCCTCGACGAGCGCGACCCCGGTGGCCGCCGCGGTCTCCACGATCGCGGGTGACAGTGCGTTCAGGCCGAGCAGGTGGGTGACGAACAGGATGTCCAGATCGCCGTTGCGCATCGCGCTGCACACCTGCTCTGCATCGACCCCGAGCGTGCGCGGATCCACGTCGAACACGGTCACGGGCCATCCCATCAGGAGCGCAGGCGTCACGTTCGTGGACCAGGTGACCGCGGCCACGCCCACGCGGGGGTGCCGCTTCCCGATTCTCCGCGCCGTGCAGGCCAGCAACGCGAAGTTCGCCGTGGACCCGTTGGAGACCATCACGGACTCTGCCGAGCCGAGCCACGAGGACCACTGCCGCTCGAACGCGCGGACCTGCTCGCCCTGTGTGAGCCGGGGATGCGTGCGGAGCCAGTCCGCGAGCGCATCGATGTCGCTGGCAGCGAGCGTGTCGCTAGCGAGGTGCCACATGAGTCCGGTACCAGGTGAGCGTCTGCTCTATCCCCTCGATCAGGGGGGTCTCGATCCGCGACCAGGCCGGCACCGCGCTCCGAAGCCGCTCGCAGGTCACGTCCTTGCGGTACTGGCCGTCCGGTCCGGCGCCGGTGAACAGGATCTCTCCGCTATACGCGCTCGCGTCTGCGACGGCGCGGGTGAGGTCCGCGATCGTGTGGCACGCGCTGGGTGCGACGTTGAAGGTCGCGTTGTGGGCTGGCCCGGCGACGACCTCCTGCACGAGGCGGGCGAGGTCGTCCACCAGCAGGTACTGACGCAGCGCCCGCCCCGTCCCCATGAACGAGACGCTCGGGGCACCGCTTCGGCGCGCAGCCTCGATCTTCGTGATGGCTGCAGCAAGGAAATGACTGTTGTCGCTGCCGTAGTGGTCGCCCGGGCCGTACAGGTTCGCGGGGATGAGCGCGGTGTAGGGAACCCCGTACTGGGCGTACAGCGCCCGTGCGCCATACCACAAGGCCCGTTTTGCCGCGGCGTAGGCCGCGTTCGTGGGGGGCGGGGGGCCGTCCTCGACGCGGGTCTCGTCCAGCGGGTAGTACGAGTCCGCCAGCCGGTCCGGGTACATGCACGTGGACAGCATGGGGATGAAGTGGCGGGGAGGGTGCGCCCGGAGCGCCGCCATCAGGTTGGCGTCGATCCGCAGGTTGTCGATCAGGAAGTCCGCCTGCAGGGCGATGTTGGCGGTGATGCCTCCCACCCGCGCCGCAAGGTGCAGGACCACCTCCGGCCGCCATTCGGCGATGCGCGAGGCAACCGCCGCGCCGTCCGTGAGGTCGAGGTCGCGGGATGCCAGCGCTCGTGCGCGTGGGAGCACCCTCGCCACCGCCCTCCCGACGAACCCGCTCCCGCCGGTGATCAGGACGCCGGTGCCGTCGTGCACTAGGGCTTCGGCGTCGCGGGCGTCGCCTTGGGCGCGGCGGTTCCGGCGGCGGGCGTTCCAGTGCTGACGGGAGTGGCAGTGCCGGCCGGGGCGGCGGCAGGGTCTGCCGGTACCGGTGCGGCCTCGTCCGGGGGCGGGGTGGACCCCGGGCCCGTCGGCGCCGTGCCCTCGAGCGGCGCGCCGGTGGGCGGCGTGCCGGTAGGCGGCGTGCCGTCGCCGACCGGTGCTGTCCCTTCGAGGGTGGTGGTGCCTGCGGGAGCGGACGTCACGATCGGCGGGCTGCCCACCACGACCCCTGGGACTGCCGGGGCGATGACGATGTCGACCAACGGCGTCTCGCCGACGGTCAGCCCGTAGACCGTCGCGTTCGGCGTCGTCGGCCCAGGCCCGTGGCCCTGCTCGACAAACCCGGTGACGATGATCGGGCCGAGGTTCTTGGGCAGCTCGACCTCCCAGGGGCCCGCCTCGGGCACGACCGTCTTGGTCACGACGCGCGGAGGGCCGGATGGCTGCGGAGAAGCGATGTCGACGCGAAAGACGCCCTCCGCGTCTCCTGTGTAGGTGAACACGCCGGAGACCATCACACCGGTGCCCGGCTCGACGCGGACATCCTCGGTGGGCTCTCCGAGCCCCGGAGGAGGCGGATCTGCGGGTGCGGTGTTCGGCACCCCTCCCTCGGGAGCAGTGGTGGGGCAGCCGCTGATGAGCATCAACGCAATCAGCATCAGACTCGTACGCATGGAACCTCGCGAGCGATTCTAACCGGGATCGCCGCGCGCGGCAGCCGCTTTCGTAAGGCCGCAGGCAGATACTCGTGGAGATACGCCGTACAAGGTTCGATCCGCCTGAATTTTCTTCGAATTCGAACGTCTGGTCGTCGAAAGAGAGGGGGCAAGGCGTGAACTTCCCGCCACTCGTGTGAGCGTGGTGTTAGTGGGCGCGGCCGATGCAAGCGAGCCCCGACCCTACCCAGCCCGCACTTTCCGGCGTTCTCAGCTGGATCCAGAAACGGGCGGTGCTCCTGTTGCTGCTCCTCCTCCTGGGCGATGGCGCGCTGGGCCTGTACAGGGACCACCTGAGCCTGAACTACCCACAGGCAACCCAGCATTTCTCATATGTCGTCATGAGCCGGTTCGCTCGCGTCCTCCAGGGCTGGAGGCCGGTGGGGCACTGCAACGTGGGATGGGACTGTGCGGCCGGGTTCGATGCACCCTCCGCAGAGCCGCGGTCGTGGTGGGAGGCCACGCGGTGGATCTGGGACCAGGGCCACGACTACAACAACGCGTACCCGCTCTACGTGTTGCCAGCGGCGGTGTTCGTGACGTTGATCCCGGGCTCCGCGGCCATCGCGGCGCTCGGGCTCAGGTTCTGGTTCGCACTGCTGCTCGGTGGCACCTTCCAGCTTGGTCGTATGCTCCGTGGCCCGCTCACCGGGCTGCTCGCGGCCGTGCTGGCCTGCGGGACGCCGGGCCTGTTCGGCCTCTCCCTCGTGCACCAGGACAGCATCCCGCTCGCCACCGTCACGGTCTGGATGGCGGTGCTGCTGCTGTCGTCGGAGGGGTTCTCGAGGCTCGCGAACTGCGTGGGCGTCGTGCTCCTGACGCTCCTGGCGTTCCGCCTTCCGGAGAACACGAGCGGGACGCTCCTCGTCGCCCTCTCGGTGTTCGCGCCTTTCGTCACCCAGGTTCATCTCGCGGTCGGGCAGGCCTGGCAGGGCGTGAAGCCGTTGCGTCGGCTGCTCGGGCTGGTGCTTATCGTGGCTCCGCCTGTGCTGATCGCGATCTACTGGCGGGGCCGGGAGTATGCGTGGCACTATGTGTGGTACGGGGCGGCGAACGGAGACATCGGGACCCCCGCGGCGCCGAACATCAACTGGTTCGCAGAGGACGCCGTTCTCCCGTTCCAGCAGCTTGGCTACATCGAGGAGCTGGCCCGACATCTCGTCTGGATGCCGCTGGTCTTCTTCGTGTGGTTCGGGCTGTGTGTCAGTTTTCGCGACCGCAGTCGTACGAACCTCGGGGTGCTGGGGATGCACCTGATCCCGCTCGTGCTGCTGTCGTTCACCGAGCGCCTCGGGAACTGGTACATCATCCCCGCCTTGCCCGCGCTGGTCGTTGGCGGGGCGTCCGGCCTCACCGCTTTGCAGCACCCCCGGCTCCGGGCTGCGTTGTGCGCCGGGGCGCTCCTCGCGGCTTCCTACGAGCGGGGTGCGCTCACGTTCTGGCAACGCCCGAGGACCGCGGCCGATGTGCTGCTGCACAAGGTGCTCGTCGGGAACTTCGTCATCGAGGGCCCCCGGGCCACCGAGGGCGCGGCGGCACATGGCATCGCGGACGTCGTCGACGCCCTGCCGAATACCGGGACGCCACACAGGGTGCTGGTGATCTCGGCGGTTCGGCAGCGCGGCCTCGCGACCTGCTGGATCGTGCGGCTCGACGACCCGATGGCCACCTGTCTCTCGCCGCTGTGGGGGCTTCGGCGCGATCTGCCCGGCGAGCTCCTCGACCCCAACCGCTACGAGGTGCTGGCCTGGATTGAACAGGACGGGCTGCGGGAGATCCCCCTGGGTGCTCCAGGGCCGCTACCCAGCCTGCTGCAGGAGTCGATCAACCGCATGGACGACAGTGCGAGGTACGTCGCCCACAAGGTCATGGATCACCTGTCGGACGTGGAGTGGGTGCGTCTGCACACTCCGGTGGGCCCCGTCTACGTGCGGGCGGACATGAACAGCGTGGTTCCGGGTGAGGGGTCGGATTGACGGGGGGGCGGCGGGAACGCGGTGACGCCGGGGTCGGGCTGAATTCAAGGAGTGGTCCGGGGGCCGCCCAGGAGCGGAGGCGCCGGGGGGAGGGGGGGTGATCGCGGGATACACCCGATCGGCTCGAACTCGATCGCCTGGGTGGGCTGAAGGTCGTGGTAGATGCAGCGGTCCACAGGCTCAAACCGGTCGGCATTCTGGTCGAGGAACGTCCTGAGCGCCATCATGCCGGGGTTCTGATCCAGTGCGGCCTGATCCACGCAGCCCAACAGCAGCCATCGCTGGCGGGTGGCGAGCCCGGGTGCCCTGAATCGGAAGGAGCCAGTGGACGTCATCTCCAGCACCCCCTCCTCGGCTGTGTTGCCGCCGAACAGCGCTCGACCGAGCAAGCCGTCGTTGACCCCGAGCAGCACGTCGTCCGGCTGGATCCGGGCCTTGAGCGAGAGCACGGCCTCGACAGGGATCTGGGGGTTGCTCCACTGCTTGAGCCGGTCGTTCGATCCGTCGCGCCCGAAGGCGCCCGGCGATGGCCCCAGCACCCACCACATCACCCCGATCAGCGGCGCCCAGCAAATTGCCGCCCTGGGTAGCGAGCTCCGCAGCTGGCGCGCAGGTAGTGCGGCCGCGGCGAGGAGCAGGACCGGGGTGACGAGGATCATCCCCTGGGCGTACCGAAAGACAAAGCTCGAAGCGCCTGTGAGGCTCCATGCCTGCGCCACAAGCAGACCGCTGAGGGCGAGCGCGGCGACGACCTTGCGCGGTGTGGCGGCTGCCCCCGCTCCCGCGCCGGCGACGCCTACCAGCGAAGCGAGCATGAACAGGGGGTGCTCGGGGGCGCCGACCGCGCTGGCCAGGGACGGCACCAGCAGGTTGTACCGCTCGGGCAGCCCAACCGGATGGACCGGCGGGAAGATCAGGTAGGTGAATACTTCCCGAAGGTGCAACAACGCCGATGCGTGCCCCGGTATCCAATACCCGCGAAGCCCTGCTTCCGTGGACCCGTTCCAGCCAACGTCTGGGAAAGGTCGCCTGGGGTCCAGCAGGTGCTCGAACTCCTGGACCTCGTAGAGTAGCGCCTCCAGTGGGTACAGCCGGAACGGAAGAACAGCGAAGACCGCCCAGAAGATTCCCAGCGGGAGCATGAATCCGATCAGGTGACTCCAAGGTCGCCGCCCGTGCGTCGCCATCGTCGCCACGCAGACGGCAACGGCACCGAGGCCTAGTGTCGGAAATGCAGCTGCGGTGGAGCTGCCATACAGCGACAGTCCCACACCCGCCGCGACGTGGCGGAGCATACCTCCGTCGCGGACGGCAGCCGTGACCGTCGCCAAAGAGAGTATGAACATTGCGGTGGTGAGGGGGTAGGCATTTATGCTGCCCAGCAGGGTGGGCTCGAAGCAGAGCTCCAGAGAAAGTGCGGCTCCGGCGAAGGCGACTGGCCGAGAGGTGAGGGTCCGGCCGAAGGCGTAGACGATCGGGGGGGTGACGACGGCGGCCGAGAGCGCCACCATCTGCGCGCCACGTGCGATGTCCACCCCGGACGCGCGGGCCCACAGCACGCTCAGGCTGGGAAACAGCGGGTACCGATGGGGTTGCCAGATCGCCGGATCACCATCCCGAATCGCCAGCATGCAGCGCAGGTAGTCGCCGGCGTCCTGGCCGTATGGGACTTGCCGCGGGTTCATCAGCGAGTACCTCGGGCACAGGTACGCGATCGAAATCGCGAAAAGTGTGACCCAGAGCACCACATCCAGGACGAACTCCGACCTCGAGTGGACGCGCAGAGCCCCGATCGGCCTCCACGCGTGCCATGCCCGCAGGTTCAGCGCCCCCAGGAGGGTCGCCCCCAGCAGCAGCGACCAGTCCGTGAGGTTCATGGGGGAGATCTTCGCGATCGCTGTTGACGCAAGGCTTCCGCCCCCTCCCTTCTTCCCCACGCGTCGAGATCCCCAGCGGCCTGGTCCAACACCGCCAAGCCGTCCTGCGCTCGCCCCAGGGTCCTGTCGAGCAGGGCGGAGAGCGCAGCGGGGTTTGAAGTGAGGGGCTCGACTTGCCAGGCGAGGTCCATGGCCATCAGGCTATCGCGCAGCGGGGTCCCCGGTGTGGCCATCGGAAGCGCCTCTACGACCGCGTCGTGCCACGAGGGCTTCGCGCCACGCGGGGCGCCGAGCCCGCCGTGCAGTTGGAGCTGGGCAAGTTCATAGAGCGCATTGGAGCGCGCGTCTCCCGCTGCCGGGTGGGTCTCCACGACCCGACGCTGCCAGTCAGCCGCAGGGCCCCAGGCTTGAAGCGCGCGCAGCGCGTCGACCGTGGTGCTCAGCAGGGTCTGTGTCGCCCTGGGATCGGCGCCGAAGCGGGCCAGACATCCCCCAGCCTCCACCGAGACTGCGTCTGCTCCGCCCGGCGACTGGGCGACCCGGACGAGCTCGTTGCACGCCTCCAATGCGGTTTCGAGACGTTGGGTGTTCCCCAGCAGGTCCCGAAGTTCTGCCTGGGCCTTTGCCGGTTGTCCCTGCACAGCAAGGATTCGGGCGCCCTGTATCTTCAGGCGCCCGATGTCAGTCGCGGAGCGCTGGGTTCCGCGCTGCGCCTCATCGACAATCGCGGCGGCAGCGGTCGGATCTGCAGCGGCAAGCCCGTTCGAAAGTGTGAGCACCCCGTCCACGGGCATGGTGGCGGTGTCACAGTGGGATATAGCGCCCTCCCGGGCTTTCGGGGCCTCGGGAGACCCCGGTGGCAACTGTCGAACGAGCGCGATCCAGGCTGGGCATGGCCCCTCGTCCGCGGGAAACCCTGTCGGGACGTCGAGCGCACCCGGGGCGTTCCCCGTGGCGACGAATCCGGAGACAAGCGTTTCGTAGACCAGGGACGCGGCGGACGGTGCGAGCACGCTCCCCCGAAGGGGGGCCAGCACCGTCATCGCCCCGGATGGATCCTGGCGCGCGAGCAGTTGCTGCGCTGCGAACGCGCGGAGGAGTTGCTCGTTCACAGAGCCGGGTCCGCCCAGGGCGACCCGCTCCGCTGCTGCTTCGACGTCCGATGGGGACTTGCAGCGTCCGAGCGTTCTTCCGTAGACTTCGCCGACTTCATTCTCGATGGCCGGGGCCACGCCTCCGTGTGTCAACTTGGCGAGGACCGGGAGCGCGTCGCACCCCCGTCCCATCGCCTCCAGATTTCGGGCTCGGGCGACGTCCGCACGCTGAGCGAGAACCGATCGGCGGTCGACCGCCGCGGTGAACGCATCGAGGAAGGTTTCCATCCGGTCGTGCTCGCCACTCGCCCCGGCAAGGAACTCGACCCGCCGGAGGAAGTCGGTGCGTTCGTCGAGGCCGCCCGATCCCTGGGGCTTTCGCTCTACGAGTGCCCAGGCCCCCGCATAGTCCCCGGCGTCGATCAGCCCCTGCAGTGTCGAGGGGGACTGGCCCTCCATCAGCTCCCGCTCCCACGCCGGGTCTCCCTTCAACTCGGGGATTCGGTCCTGCGCGCCCATTCGCAGCAGTAACTCGGCCGCCTGGGTCCAGACCTGACGCCCTTCGGCGCCCGGGTTCTCCCCTGCGAAATGCACCCAGAGGGCGATCACCTTCGCTGGGTCGGACGCCGCATCCAGGAGCCCCAGCCGCGCCTGGGTGAGGCGAGTGCGCTGGGCTTCGGTGGTGGCGCGTGCGTAGCTCTTCTCCAGCAAGTTCGCGGCATCCTGACCACGACCCGAGGCCATCAGGTACGACGCTCTGTCGCAGTCGATGCCCAGACGCTGATCATCGGTGGGCACCGAGGGGTCGATGGACGCGAGGAGCGCGTCGGCGCGGTCGTGCCACCCCGCGCGTCCCATGACCTGCGCTGCCGCAAGCCTGTCCTCCACGCGCCCGCTGGATTTGCACGCCTCTACGATGCCGTCAGGGGCACCGGGAGCCCGGCTCAGGTCGAGGAGCGCCTCCATCTGGATGCGCTCCGCCTGACAGGCGCCCAGTTTCTGGCGGGCGGCCTCTTTCTCCTTCGCGTACTCGGCCTCCAGGCCTTGCGCCTCCAGCGAAACCAGGACCTCTCGCCACAGTCCGGGGTCGGTGTCCAGCGGTGCCTGGCGTGCGGCGCGGGCCAACTCCAGCGACTCGGGCCAGCGCCCCGATGCCTGCAATGCCTGGATGACCCGAGAGAGTACGTCGAGGAAGCCCGGCGAGGACAACTCGCCGTCAAGCGCCGGGAAGCGTTTGCACTGCTCGGCGGCCTGGTCCAGCCGGCCCAGCTCCAGAGCGGTGAGGATCCCCAACTCCCAGCCGCCGCGGCGAGTGGCAGGGTCGGGGCTGGAGTCGAGGTTCGCGCCGTGGAGGATGGACTGAGCGCGCGCAGGCTGTCCGTCATCTCGGGCGGCAGTCGCCAGGATCAGCGCAACGCGATCCCGGCGGACTGGATCTTCCATCGCGCGACTTGTGGACAGGAGGCTGTCGAGGTCGGCGTTGAGAGTGCCGCGCTCCCGGGCGGCGTCGAGCAGGAGGGCCAGTGCTTCAGGGAGAGTCTCCTCTGGACCCGTGCTGAGGAGGGCGACGAAGGTCGGGTCGGTGGCGGAGAGCTGCCGATTCTGGGATTTCAGGCGCAGCGTTACCATCGCCAGCGCCTGCCGTTCGTTCGCTGCCTGGATCAACGGGTTGTGTGCTCGGTCCAGGAGGGCCTGGAGCAGGGTCGGGTCCGACAGCCTGGGCGCCCATTCTGCCAGACGCTGGATGACCTCTGCGGCGGAGTCGGCATCCGTGACCGCATGGATCAGCGGATCGAGTGCCTCCACAGCCGCCTTTTCCGCCCCGGACTGCAGCCGCACCTCGGCCAGGAGCCAGGCGTACCGCTGCGTGGTGTCGAACGCCCACCCCGGCGCTGGCCGCAACCCCGAGAGCGTGGCTTCGGCGTTCGAGAGCGCCCCGGTCTTCAGGTACACTTCGGCTCTCAACAGCGCCAGTTCGGTGGCGGCCGCGGGCTCCTGGAGCGGCGCCTGTTGATCGACGAGGGCCGCAGCGCTGGCCGCCCGATCGAGATCAAGGAGCAGTTCGACCTGCATCCTCAAGCTCCCGAGCCGTTGTGGCGTCGAGAGGCCCCCCCCGGGCCGCTGCCGATCCAGCAGTGCCAGGGCGGCGTCCTGCGCTCCGCCCAGCACCATCTGCTTCGCGGCGCTGCGAACCTGCTGCCACTTCGCATCGTCGCCCAGCTCCGAGCAGGCACCGAGGAGCGCGTCGGCCCGGTCCCACTCCCCGAGGACGTAGAGCTTCGAGGGGGTGTCGCCAAGCAACGGCCCCCGGGGGGGGGGCAGCGCGGTCACGGCGTCCGCGATGCCCAGCTCGATCGGCAGCCAGGGGTCGTTGGACACCGGCCCGGGCTCCGCCCCACGTGGCCTTGGGGACACGTGGTCGGCAACAAGCACCTGCTCACCGAATCGCAGCGCGGCCAGACGCTCCGGTGCTTCGAGGCTCAACACCTGGAGTTCGGCCAGCAGTTGCTGCGCGCCCGCGAGGTCCCGGCGAGCGAGCAACAGGTCCCCCAGCGCAAGGAGGGCGTGCGCGGACATCGTTGGGTCGTTGCCGGTCAACGCGGCGGCTCGTCGAAGCAGGCCCTCCGCCTCGTCGGGGTGTCCGAGTTGCCGTTGACAATCCGCGATTCGCTCGAGCAGCGCCGTGGTCTCGGCGGGGGTTCCGCGCATCCGCTCCACGAGGATGGTCCCCAGTGAGACGACGGCGGCGCATCCCTCCGCGTCGTCGGCGTGGAGGGACATCCGGTAGTTCAGCACCGGACTCGGCTGCAGGGCCGGGTTGCTGACGACGGCGCCACTGCCGATGGCGACGGCGAGCGCGAGCGCCGCGATCGCGATCTGCAAAGGCCGGTTCCCTCGCATACGGCGCCACGCGCGGATGTGCCGGGGCAGGACGATCGTCGCGCCCGCTGCGAGCAGAGCGGCTTCGCACGAGTCGGCTAGTCCGTGGCAGTGGTCCAGCATGCAGCCCACTGCCGTGCCGTTCTGCACCACCAGACCCTTGAGTCCGCAGCGGCGCAGCAGCAGCCCGTCCAGCCGGCAGTCGATCAGGTGCGTGGTGTGCAGCTCAAGGTCGTGGGCGCTCGCGCCCCGGAGGTCGCACCCGGAGATGCGGCCGCCTGAAAACGCAGAAGTGAGCGCTCTCAAGGCGACGAGTGAGCCTCCATCGATCTGCACGTTCTCGAATTTCACAGACCGGAGCGTCGCGCCATCCAGATCGAGCCCAACGAAGCGGCTTCCGCTGAACGTGACCTCTGTGAGCGAACCCCCTGCGAGCGTCAGGCTCGTTCCGGTCAGTCCCGTGAATGTGCAGGATTCGAGCGCCGCGCCGCGCGCGTCGATGCCGTCCAGAACGGCTTGGCCGAGCACGACCTGCTTCAACGATGCCCCGCGCATCGAGGCACCAGCGAGGCGCGCGCCGGTGAGGTCCACGTGTGTGAGTGTGGCCCCGTCGAGGTTGGCACCGGAGAGATCGGCCCCTCGGAGACTCACTCGCTGGAGGTGCAGCAAGGCGAGGTTCGTTCCTCGGAGATCGGCGCCGTCGAAAGACCTGCGCCGCCAGCGCTGGCCAGCAGACGGGAGGGTGGTCCTGCTGTTCGGGTCGCTCAATCGGCTCTCACGGCGGCTGCTGCTGTATCACAGGAAGATGGCGGCGGGCGGGGGCCCGGGGCGGCTTCAGCGGGATAGGCTCCCAGCATGGTGTGTGCCCCCGCGTCCGAGTCGCCCGCATGAGCATGGGCCGGGTCTGTCGCCGGTTTGCACCTCTGCTCCTTCTTCTCTTCCTTGCGGTCGACGTCGGTGCTGGGATGTACCGCGACCACAGGAGCTTGTCCTACCCGCAGGAGACCCATCACGACACCTACCTGATGGTCAGCCGCCTCGCGCGGGTCATCGAAGGGTGGCGGCCGGTCGAGTCGGACTGCGACATCGGTCTGTTCTGTCCCTACGGCTTTGAGGAGCGATCAACCGCCCCAACGTCGTGGGTATCGCGCTACCGCTGGCTCTGGACCCAGGGGGGGGTGTACGCAAACGCCTACCCCCTGAATGCGCTGCCGGCGGCGGCGCTGGTGGCGCTGTTTCCCGGGTCGGCGGCAGTTGCAGCGTTGGGGCCCCGGCTGTGGTTTGCCTGCCTGCTCGTCGCGTGCTTCTTGCTGGGACGTCTCGGCCGCGGGCCGGTGACTGGGCTGTTCGCAGTCCTCCTCGCCTGTGGAACCCCTGGCCTTTTCGGAGCCGCGATGGAGCATCGCGACGACATCGCGCTCGCCGCGATTGCTGCGTGGATCGCTGTGCTTCTTTTTGCCACGGAAGGATTTTCGAGGCTCCTGCCGTGCCTGGGAGTGTCGGCGCTGACCATGTTGGCCTTTCGCGTCTCCGAGAATGTCAGCGGTACCCTCCTCGTGGCGCTCACGTGTGCGGGGCCGTGGCTGGTGGCGGCCCAGGCGGGGTTGGCTCCAGGCTGGAGGGGTGATCGTCGGTGGCGCCGACTGCTCGGCGTTGCTACCATCCTCGCTCCTGCAGTGCTAGTGCTGCTGTTCTGGCCGGGGCGCGATGGGGCTCTCCAGTACATGTTTTTCGGCGCTCAGCTGGGCGACAACGGGGTGCCGGGGACTGTCGACGGAAACTGGGTGCCCGAGGTCGCGGTGCTGCCTCGCCGGCTGGCCTATCTCGAGGAGTCGGCGCGACATCTCGTACTTCAACCTCTCGTGTATCTCCTCTGGGCCGGATTGATCGCGGCCGTCTCTTCTGGCAGGCGGCCGGCGATCGCGGTCGCGGGGATGCACCTCCTCCCCCTGCTGGTGCTCTCCCTGTCCGTCCGGGTGGCGAACTGGTACCTCATCCCTTCGCTCCCGGGCCTCGTAGTCGCTGGGGCGATCGGCCTTGCGTTGGTGCCGAACAGGTATCTCAGGGCCCTGTTCTGCGGCGCCGCCCTCACGAGCGCGGGGGTCGAGCGCTTTGCAGCCACTGTCGCCGAGGTCCCCAGATGGACCGGCGACGAGTTGGTGCAGCCCGTCATTCAGGGGGACAAGGTGCTCCAGTACCCCCGCCCCGACGAGGGCGCGGCGGTCGCCGAGATATCTAAGGTGGCCCGGGAGCCTCGCGCCGATGGCAAGCCGGTGAGGGTGCTGGTCCTCGCGACGATGCGAACGCGGGGCCTCCGAACATGCTGGGTGGTCGAGTTCGATGCCCCGGACGCGACGTGCTACGCACCAATGTACGAGAGTGACCTGCGAACGCCCGCGGTAGTGCTCGATCCCGGTCGGTATGATGTCCTGGCCTGGTTCGAGAGGCAGGGGTTGTTCGAAATGCCGATGGGGGAGTCCGGACCGCTGCCCAGCATGTTGCTGGATGCCTTCAACCATATGTCGCCCGCTCAACAGGTGTCCCAGAAACTGGTCGAGGGCCTCCGCCGCTTTCGATGGGAGACCGTGCACACCCCGTCCGGCCCGGTCTACCGGAAGATTCCGGGCAGCGGGCCTGTGCCGGGGGGCGGATGAGCGCTGTGAATCCACCCTCGGTCTCCGTCAGGGCAGCCGGGTTCGTCGCATGGATCCGGCGTATGGCACCGCTGCTCCTCGCGCTGATCTTGTTGGTGGACACCGGGCTCGGCGTGTACCGGGACCAGCGCAGCCTGTCGTTCCCCCAGGATACCCATCACGAGAGCTACGGAGCGCTGGTCCGATTGGCCCGTGTGATGGAGGGCTGGTCACCAATCCAGCCCCTTTGCTCGGTTTCGTATTTCTGCCCTGCAGGCTTCGATGCGCCCACGCCGACGGCCATGTCGTGGGTTGAACGTACCCGGTGGATCTGGTATCAAGGTGACGACTACATCAATGCGTTCCCGCTGCATGCTCTGCCTGCGGCCATTCTCGTGGTGCTTTTTCCCGGTTCTGCGGCGGTCGCGGCGCTCGGGCTCAGGTTCTGGTTCGCCCTGCTCGCAATGGCATGCTATCGGCTTGGCAAACTCGGCCGGGGGCCGCTGACGGGGTTGTTCGCGGCAGTTCTGGCCTGCGGCACGCCGGCGTTCGTAGGTGCGGCCATCTCCCACGTCGATGCGGTGCCACTCGCGGCAATCGCCGCATGGATGTCCCTGCTGCTGCTGGTCGGGGATGGCTTCGCCAATGTCGGGTCGTGCATCGGGGTGGCCTTGCTGGCGCTGGTTGCTTTTCGCGTCGCTGAGAACACCAGCGGCACGCTCAATGTGGCCCAGGTGGCGCTCCTGCCCGGGTGGATCGCCATCGATACCTCGCTTCGGCGGGCATGGCGAGGCGATCGGCCGTGGAGGCGGCTGCTGGGGTTCGTGGTCATCGTGGCCCCGGTGTTGCTGGTGGCCGGTTTGTGGTCCGGTCGTGGTGCAGCCATCGAGTACATGTCGTTCGGGGCGAAGCTGGGCGACAAGGGTGTGCCGGGCGCGGCCGATGGCAACTGGCTTCCCGACCATGCGGTGCTGCCGCGCCAGTTCGCCTACGTCGAGGAGTGTGCGACGCACCTCGTGCTCTTTCCCCTGGTCGCGCTCCTTTGGGTTGGACTGGCGGCCAGCCTGCGCCCGCTGACCCGCGAGCGAGTTGCCCTTGTGGGCATGCACGCGCTACCCCTGCTCGTCCTTTCCAGTTCGGTTCGCATCGGCAACTGGTATCTCATCCCCTCCCTCACTGGACTGGTGGTGGGGGGCGCCGTCGGGCTCACGTCGATTCGGCGACCCCTCCTTCGCGGACTGCTTTGCACTGCTGCCCTCGGGGCTGCCGTCGTTGAACGCCTCGAAGTGGTGTTCGCGTCCGGCCCTCACTGGCAGGACGACGCCCTGGTGCGCCCCGTAATCCAGGGCGACCCACTCCTCCAGTTTCCGCGGCCGGCGTACGGTGCGGCGATGCATGCGGTGGCTGACGTTGTGAGGGGGGCGGGAAGTGATGGCCCGCCCCTCCGGGTGTTGATGCTCTCCTTCCTTCCTCCCCAGGGGTACTCCAAGAAGCTGGCTCTGGAGGGGTGCTGGCTCATCGAATTGGAAGTTCCGAATTCGACATGTTATTCGCCCATCTTCGAAAATTCGCAGTACCAGCCAATGGAGTTACTCGACCCAAGTCGCTACGACTTCCTGGTGTGGTTTGAGAGAGAAGGTCTGCGCGAGGTCCCCCTTGGAACAAGTGATGGGCTGCCCGACCCGCTGACGGGCCCCCTGCGGGAACTCGGGACGCAGGATCGGGCGGTTGCAGAGCCGCTTCTACGCGGGCTTGTGCAACTCCGATGGGAGCGGGTGCAGACGCCGGCAGGCCCGGTCTACCGTAGACTACGGTGATGAATCGGCGCCCTCGGTTCTCCGGGCTCCGTCCAGTACTCCTGCTCCGCTATCGTGGCGAGCGTCTGGGACCGGTACTGACCGGAGCGCCACTGTCGCCGCAGCGACGCGATGCCCGACATCATGCGGATGGAGTCGGGGCCCAACCTGACTGAGCTGGGTCCCGATTGCAGCAATCGCACGGGTACCCGCTTGATCTCGAGGTTGTACTTCAGGGCGATGTAGAGGAGCTCCACATCGCCCGCAAAGCCGTTCTCCCGCAGGAGCGGAAACAACGCCTCGGCTACGTCGCCGCGAAACGCCTTCAAACCGCATTGCGTGTCGAAAAGTCCCCCGGCCACAATTTCCCGGACGAGGAAGGAAAACAGGGTCGAGGCGGTACCGCGGCGCAACGAAAGGTGGGGGCGATAGTCAGAGCCCATGAGCGTTCGGTCGCCGGTCACTATGTGAAATCCTCGCTCGTTGACCAGATGGGCCATGTAGGGGACGGCAGAGAGGTCGAACGGGATGTCCACGTCCATGAACACTCTACACCGACCACGACTCGCTTGCATCCCAGTCTTCAACGCCCCGAATTTACCGAGATTCGCTGGCAGGGCGACGACCCTCAGGTTCGAAACGGAAGAGCCGGTGAGTCGAGCCAGCGTTTCATCGGTGCTGCCGTCATCCACCGCGACGATCTCCCAGGTGGCGGCCCCCGCCCCCAGGAAATGGGCGAGCTGGGCAAGGCTCTTGTCCACGAACGATGCCGCGTTGAACACGGGCAGCACCACCGAGATGTCCACAGGTCTCATGGAGCCTTGCCGTGGCCTGCCGTCACCAGCATGGAGCCCGAGTTTACATAGATCTGCCTATCGCTGGCCCGTAGCAGTTCGGCCCCTCTCCTGCACGCGGTTCGACAATACGGCAGGGCGTCTCCGACACGCTTGAGCAGGAAGTCTGGCGATACGTATTGACCGCAGCTGGATATCCGTTCGATCTCAATTTCCGGCGCCAGCGCGCGGCGAAGCGTGTGCGGTGAGAAGAACGAGACATGCTCGGGAATCTTGTACGAGACCCATCGGCTCCCTGTCACTCGCGATAGAATGCTGTTCACATTTGGCGTAGCGATCAGGATCCGTCCCCGTGGGGCCAGATGCCACGCGAGGTCTGCTGCGATCCTGCGAGGCTGGTACAGGTGCTCGATCACATCGAAAAGGGTGATGACGTCGAACGAACCTTGCGGAAATTGTCGATCTGACAACGCGCCGCGGCAAACCCGCCCCGGAAACCGGGCGGATGCGATGGACACGGCACTCTGCGAGACGTCCAGGCCCCACGCCTCGTAGCCGAGCGAGGCTGCTGCCGCGATACCCGCGCCCGGTCCGCACCCAACGTCGAGCAGTCGAGCTCCCCGGGCGTCCCCCAGTCGCTCCAGTCGTCGGACGAAGGTCCTCTCCAGCAAGGAATTCATCGCTGTATAGGATGAATATCCGCATGAAGCGCCATCGTGCTTCCAGTATGCCGGGGCGCTGTAGAGCCTGTTGATGTCGGCCTCGTGGGCACGCGGCGTGAGGTACCTCATCGAGCAGAACGGGCAGTCTACCACCCGGTAGGGGGCCGAAACGACGCGCGCACGGACCGGCGGGGGCTCGCCGCAGAGGGGACACGAGCACTCGTCTAACCCCAGGGAAGTCCCGCTCATGCCGACACGCGGAAAAAGCCGCATCGGACGGCGTAGGGGCGCGGTCTGTCGGGCATCGCGATCATTCGAGGCAGACCATAACGCCCGGTGTCTCCCCGTGGGGCCATCGCGGAGACACCTACCTTGCCGGCAGACGAGCTAAGGATCCGAGAGAGGATACCTCTGCGCATGCCCCCCCTGCTCAAGGTCCCGGACGCCCGCTCGCCCGGCGCTGCATTGCCCCGCCGAGCCAGGAGCGGCGGGACGGTCTTTCGCGGCCTGTGCATCGCTGTCGCGTCATTGACGGGAGCTTTGGCATTCTGGAGGGACATGGTCCGGGATTGGGACCGCACGGAGATGCTGGGAACCGATTGGTTCCTATTTCGGCATCAGTGGGAGGCGGCATACGTCGCCGTGACGCGGTATTCTGAGATCCCGCTTTGGGATCCGTGGAAATGCGGTGGGATCTTTCTGCTGGGCGACCCCGTAGCGCAGATCTATTCGCCATTGTTCCTGCTCGCTTTTCTCCTCGGCACAGTGTCGGCCTTGAAGTTGACGATCGTTCTGAACACCGCGGCGGGCATCGCTGGTATGTACCTCTGCTGCAGGCGCCTTCTCGGCGTGGGCTGGGAGGGGGCGGCGCTTGGGGCGGTCGTGTTCGGTGCAAGCAGCTTTTTCTCACTGCACGTCCTGGCTGGCCACCCGTGCTTTCTGCCCTACTACTTGCTGCCATGGCTCCTGATGGCTTGGCGTGCGGCGATTGATGAGGTCAAGTGGGCGGCGGCGATAGCCATGGTGCTCACGATGACGATCGCGGAGGGAGGAGCATATCCATTGGCCCATCTTTGGCTGGTGCTCATCCTCGATGGTGTCACGCTGGCCACCGACCTGCGTCGACTGCGCGGCGTGGTCGTTGCCTGGCTGGTTTCGGGCGTGCTCTTCGCCCTGGTGGGTGCATTCCGCTTGTTGCCGATCCTTGAGACGGTGGGGCGGTTCCCGCGCCCGACCGACGACTTGGATGCAGCGACGTTGATGCAGGTGTATTCCAACCTGACGGAGCGGGCCTCCACGCTGGTTCCCTCCGGTAGGTACCCGCTTGGTGAGTATGGTGGATTCATCGGCCCGTGGGGTGTGTTGATCGGGGGGCTTGGCCTCTTGCTTGCACTCCGCGGGCGGCGCTGGGTCGTCGTGGGGGCGACGTTCTTCTTGTTGCTTACCCTCGGCGATTTTTCGAGGTTTGCTCCTTGGTCGCTGCTGCACATGCTGCCGGGGTTTGGTTCCATGCGCGTTCCCTCCCGGTTCATCATTCTGCTCACCTTCTACCTGGCGCTGGCCGCGGGACTGGCTCTGGACCGCGCCGTCGCGGTGGGGCGGGCGCTGCTCAGGTCCCGTGTAGTGCCGAGCGTGCTCGCCCTCCTCGTGGTGGGAGGCATCGCCTGCCAGATGGGTTCGGAGGACGTCATAGGGGAGGTACACTATGAGCCGATTCATCCCCAGGCCACTGAAGAACCCGAGTTCTATCTGGTCCCCGCCCCGGGTCCGGACGAGAGTGCCTTTCTAGAGGAGGGCATCCACTTCCCCGCCAGGGGGGTCGGGCAGGTCGCCTGTGTTGCCGGCACACCCTATTACCCGGCGCCGGGACTGTGGACCGGGCCAGGGCCGCAGGTACGGGTGGAGTCCGGGCGGCTGAACGCGTTTTCCATGACCGCGAACACTGCTACAGCAGACGTCACGCTGGCGAGCGAGGGCGACCTCACGTTCAACCGGACGTGGGCACCGGACTGGGTCTCGAACGTCGGTCGGGTCGAGGCGGATGCATTGGGGCGCGTCGTCGTACGGGGCGTTCCAGCCGGGTCGAGTCAGGTGAGGATCAGCTACGCGCCTCGCGAGTTGATGCCTGGACTGTTGTTGTCCGTGCTCGGTGTCGCGGGCTGTGTCGCGCTTTGGGCGGGTGGAGCAGGAGCACGCCGTTAGTCAGAGCGGTAGCCTCGGCGAATCAGGGTTTCACGAAGTCGCGCCGATTCTTCCGCCTCAAACTGCCGACCGACGGACCGATATGAGCGTTCGAGGTCGGCCCGATTCGCCCAGCGGGAAACGGGGGGACCGGTTTCGCGTCCGGCGTGAAAAACCACCTCGATGACCTTCGCCCCGCCGCGCTCAGCGGCGGAAACGCCTGCGAGAGCATCCGCCGCCGACATCCTACCGCTGCTCAAGATTCCGACGATTCGGTCGGGGTGTGACAGGCCCGCCGCATTGGCGGTGGGTTCGTTCAGCCGCGAACAGGCGCGCAACACGACATGCTTGGGCAGATTGTCCCACCAGGATCGCGGTGGGAAAAAACGGCCGGGCGGTAGGAAGAGCGGTTCTCTGGAAATCCGAACTCCGGGAACGCCGAATTCCAACGCGATTTCGCACGCTACGCGAAAGAGAAATGGAAGCGCGTGGACATGGATGTGGCCGTCCAGACTGGCCAAGCGGCGCGGCGCGAAACCGTCGGTGACCCTGGCTGTCTGTGCGCGCCACTCCTCGGCAGCCTGCTGGACCAGGGCTCGTCGCCTTGCCGGAGAACCACCAATCCAAAACGAAAGCAGACTCCCAAATGAGTGTCGCAGGTGTCCCCGATCGTCGACCAGGAGCGGCACACGGGCTGGGGGCGCGCTGCTCTGACCCTCACTCAGGTTGAGGTGAACGGCGAGGCGCAGCGGGCGTTCCGGCGCAGAGAGCGCTGCCTCCCGGAGTTCGGCCATCCCGTCTCCGTTGGCAATCACGCTGAATCCATCGAGGATCCCGGCTCTCCAGAGATCGGCCACGGCCCTGCTGACGGAGGGGGTTACTCCTGCATCGTCTGTGTGGGTGAAAACGGTCGTTTTCGGGCGGGGCACTTTGGGGAGTTCGGTTGGGTCTGGGCTAAAACGCATCCCAATCTCCGATCGCCACCCTCCATGGTGCGGCCCAGATCCGCCGCGCGACCCCCCCCCCGTAGTCAGCGCCCATGAGCATCTGGCGTTTCGGAAGAAGTCGTTGGGGCACCAGGCAGTAGCCGGCACGCAGGGCGATCGAGTTCGCGAGCGTGTTGTCCATGGCGAGCACGCGCTGGATTCCCCTTCGGGCCGCCCACCGCGTTGCAAAACGAAGCATCTGGAGTTCCTCCCCAGGGTTCCGGCCCAGCAGCTCCATGATCACGGCAAAACGCTGGCCGAGCACGGACAGGTCCCGCATGACAAGCGTTCCGAACCCCTCCTCATGGCCGGTGAAGCACTCGTACTGGGCCCGGTTCAGTGGGTGGTCGAAGTAGCGCCAGTTCATGTATGCGGCGGTCTTGTTGAGCATGGGCGATCCCGAGACCAGCTGGGTGACCAGCCGGTCCTGCGCATCACCGAATCGGGTGAGGCGAAGCATCCCTGGTGACGGGTGCACCTGCGCCGAGGGGAGCAGGCGGATGCGGGTATGGACGTCGCCGTGATGTTGCCAGCCGAACTTCCGAAATCCTGGCGCGGAGTTCTTGTTTGGAAAGGCGAAGAAGATCTCGTTCTCGCCGATCTCCGTGCGCAGTGAGGTCAGGCATCGCGTGAACCAGCCCTGTCCACGCGCGTCCGCACGGGTTGCTGCATCACAGCACTGCCACGCTCGTACCACTCCTGCGCTTGAAACGACTTCAAGTGGAAACATGGAGGTAGATGCTATGTATTTGTTTCCGTGAACCACGAGCGCGGCGACCGCCGCCCCAAATGGTGACGCATATTTCCAGCGATAGTGCGGCTCAGAGATCACTCCTTCCATCCCCGTACCGCCAACGATTTCCGCGTGCGCCTCGCGGAGCAGGTCGAGGAATTCCGGGAAACAGATGTCCTCGAGGGCATGCTTCACCACGCTAGGCACGGTCGCCTCCCAACGGCTGGTCGCGGGTGGCCAGGGCACGGGCCGGGCCCTTTCCGGTGGACGCACGCCGAGCGTCCCGTCCAGCATCCACACAGGTACTCCTCAACGCTTCGCCAGGGCGGCTGCGGTCGTCCGGATTGCGCTCGCCAACTCGGGCCGGGCCAGCTCATCCAGAAACTGCGCTGCTCGCTCGACGTGAACGGGCCCCTCGTTGTCGGCCAGCGCCGCCTGGACCAGGGGGCGGAGATGCTCGTCGCCGGGGCCTGCCTGCGCGGCCCGCCAGGCGATGTCCAGCCCCGTCAGGTCGGCGCGGACCTGGGGAGACGCTGCGCCGATCCCGAGGGCCTCGATCAGATAGGCGTGGCCGCGCGAGCTGAGTGCACCGGCTGCCCCGGGGTTTGCGCGGAACTCCAGAAGGGCCAGATCGCTCAGCACCGCCGCGCGGTCGTTGTCGGGGTTGGGAAAAAGCTCAAGCCGCCGGGTGTCCCACGCGAGCGCTGGCTTCCAGGCCTGCATCGTCCGGAGGGCCTCCACCGTCGTCGCGAACAGATCCCGTCTGGGAGGGAGTTCGGGGCCGAGTCGGGCCAGGCAGTCGTCGGCTACGGAACCGACCTCGGCGCTCGAGTTGGGCGCTTTCTCCGCCTGCAGCACTCGGATCAACGCCATTCCGGCTTGGAGTCCGACGTCGGGGCGTTCGGGGTCCTGAGCAAGCTTACGTAACGTGGATTTGGCATCCTCGGTTCGTCCCGACGCCGCCAGCAGCCGCGCCTGCTGGATAACCAGCGAGTCCCGCTCCCGTGGCCACAGGTGCGTGTTCTGAAGTGCCTTCTCGATGACACCGAGGCCCCGTTCAGGTTCGGCGGAGACCAGCGCGTTGGAGAGCGCGATGGCACTGTCGGCCGGTATCCAGGTCGGATCGCAACTGGTGACCGCGGCGTCGCGAGCCCGCTGTGCCTGGGGCTGGTCGGGCGGCATGGCCTGCGCAATGGAAACCCAGGCAGCGCAGACCCCGGCGGGAGAGGGGAACCTGGTCGGAACGGTGAGAGCGAGATCGAACTGACGGGTTGCGATGCTCGCGCCAACTGCGGTGCCCTGGACCGGCCCGACTACTGATGGGTCGAGTTGCAGCCCCGCAAGGGGCTCCAGCAGGGCGAGCGCGGCAGTGGGCTCGTTTCGCGCGCCGAGTTCTTGCGCAGCCGCAGCACGGAGGACCTGCTCGTCGATGCTCCCGTGATGCGCTCCTACGATGTGGGCGACCGCGGGCTCGACCCTGCTGGAGGAGCCGTAGCGGCCAAGCAGCTGTCCGTAGGCCTGGAGAGCAGCGACCCTCTGCGCCGTGGGCAGGTCCGACCCCATCAGGGAAACAAGGATGGCTTCGGCGTCGGCGCTGCGGCCCGCCGTCGTGAGGGCCCGCGCTCGTGCCAGATCTGCCGCCTGGGAGAGGGTGGATGGGCGCCCGAGCTCGGGCTCCATCGCGACGAGCAGTGCAATCAACCTCTCCGGGTCCCCGCTCTGGCCCTCCAACCATTCTGCCCTCGAGATGAGGTCCGCTCGTGCATAGTACGCCCGAACACTTGCCCTGGCTGCGTCCAGGGAGTCCCAGGCGCGAGCGTAGTCGTGGGCCTCCGCAAGCTCCTGAAAGGCGTCTGACCAGGGCGCGTTCTGCTCGGCGGAGGGTGGGGACGAATTTTCGAATTTGTGAGCCTGCCCGGTTGCCCCCAACTGGTCCAACAAGTCGGCAACGTGGGCCCGCAGGGGTGCGAGGTCGGCGTTGGGCTGGTCCGCCGCTAGGCGCGCGTAGGCTGCAACCATTGGGTCCGGCTGCTTTTCGGCAGCGAGGATGTCCACGATCGCCGCGGTCACTCGCTCTCGCCCTTGGGGATCAGGGTTTCCAAGGTAGCCCGCTTCCAGCACGGCCAGACCCTCGGCTCGCCGGCCTGCCTCGGAAAGGTAGGAGGCAAGGTCGCAGTCCACTTGCCAGCGAACGTCGTTCGAGACTGTGGCTGTGTCGACCGCTTGAAGCACGCGGACAGCGGAAGTCGTCGCCCCTCCACGGTGCAGGTCTCGCGCGGCGGCCAGTCGGTCGCCAGGTGTAGCGTCGTCCCGGGTGCACTCCTGCTCAAGAGCACTCAGACTGGGGGGGCCCAAGCCCCGGTCCATCCATGCTTCCGCAGCGATGGCCTGGGTCTGGCAGGGTGGCAGCACCCGTGCAGCGGCGGCGGCCTCGCTTTCGAATTCACCGGCGGTCGACGCCCCCGCCAGAGAGGTCAGCGCCATCTTCCACAGGTCGGGGTCAGTGGCATGATCGCCGGATCGCAGACTCCGAATCAGGGGGAGTGCTTCGCTCCAACGCGAGGCCCCTTGGAGCGCCTGGGCGACCCGCATGCGCAGGCCGAAGCTCGCGGCATCATCGACGGCATCGGGACTCGAGGAGAGCAGGTGGTACTCTGCGATGACGTCGTCGACCTGCCCGCGATCCAACTGAATACCAGCGCGGAGTTCACGTGCGGCGGTTCGGACCTGGGCGAGTGGGGCCTGCTCCAACTGCATTTTGGTGATGACGTCCAGCGCCTTGTCCGGCCGTCCATCGGAATTGGCGAACTGGGCCAGGGTGATCCCCGCGCGGCCCCTGCTGTCGGCGTTGCGCATCGCCGCCGCCTGCGCCACGAGAGTGTCCAGTTGGGCGACGATGTCCCCCTGGCCCGCGATCCCGGATGCCATCAACCTGAGCGCCTGCTCGGATTCCTCAGGGGATCCACTCGCCAATACTGACAGGTAGGTCGGGTCCTGCGCGCTCACTGGCCCCGCCCGAACCTGGAGCGCCAGCCGCGCCAATTGCATGGCCTGTCCCCTTCCGTCTCCCTCCAGCAGAGGGTTACCGGCAGCGTCCAGAGCGGCGATCAGCAGCCCGGGCTGGGAGAGATGCGTAGACCACTCCGCCAAGCGGCGGGTGAGGTCGGCGGCGTCACTGGGGTCGGTGACCGCGCGCAACATCGGGCCGAGTGCTTCGACCGCCCCGGATTCGTTCCCACTCCGTAGCTGCGCGTCTGCCAGCGCCCAGGCAAAGCGACACGTCAGGTCGTACGACGCCCCCGAGGCCAGCGGACTCCCGAGGAGCAGCGCGGCGGCTGCCGCTGGCTGTTGGGTGGCCAGGAGGAGCTTTCCCCGCAGAAGGGTGAGTTCCGCCAGCACGATGGGGTCGGTCGCGCCCTGCTGGTCAGCCAGGAGCCCAGCCACCCGGTCGGTCCGCCCCACGCGGATGAGGATCTCGACCTGCGACCGGAACCGTGCCAGTTCGTCGGTCGTGGTGAGGGCTCCGGGGGTGTAGAAGTGGTCGAGCAGCGCAACGGCCAGGTCCACATCACCGGATTGCACGATTCGCTCGACGGCGGTCTGGGCCATCGACCAGGCTTGAGCGGCGCTGATGTTGGGGTCCCCGGACAGGAGCCTGTCCGCGCGGTCCCACTCGCCGAGAACGTAGAGGTCGCTTGGTGTGTTCTCCGGCGCCGGTCGAGTGTTCGACGGTGCTTTCTCGATTTCGTCAGCGATCGCAAGCTGCAAATCCAGCCATTCGTCCCCCGCCGCCGGGGTGGTTCCCGGGGAGCGGGCCGTCGCGTGCCCGCCCTGGGCAGCGAGGATCTCCGCCTTCAGGCGGAGTACCCGCACTCGCTCGTCCGGCGTGCTCGCCAGATCCTCGGCCTGAAGTGCGGTATCCCTCGCCGCATCAAGGTCTTTGCTCTCCATCAGGACGTGACTGAGCAGGAGCAGCGCGCCCATCCGATCGCTCTCGTGGTCCGCGATACCCACCGCTTCGCGCAGCAAATCCGCCGCCAGGTCCAGATGCCCCAACGCGCGTTGGCAGTCCGCCATGCGTTCGAAAATACCCATTCGCTTCGTGGGGTCGTGGCCGGTGCGCTCCGAGAGCGGCGCACCCAGGGCCAGCACCCTCGAGCACGTCTCCACGCTCGGGTCTGGCGGGAGCGCGGACAGACGGGTGGCCAGGACCAGGGTTGGCTGCATCGACGGCACGTAGGCAACGACCACGAGCCCAGCGATGGTGAGCACGACGGTGCTTGCAACCGCCACCTGCAGCGGCCGGCTCCCCCGCACCCGCCGGCCCATCCGGACCCAGATCCCATGCTCGAAACGGGCGCCCGCCTCGGTGATCGTGCGCTCGCGCTCCAACTCGATGCCCCGGCACAGGTCGAAGACCGCTCCGGACCAATCGCCCGAACCCCAGTCGACCCGGGAGAACCTTGCTTCCCGGAAGAGTGCAGCCCGGAGTTGACACTCCGAGATCTTCGTGCCGGAGATGCTGGCCCGCTCGAACGTCGCGCTCCGCAGGTCGCATCCCTGGAGCGCCCCGCCCTCGAGCGTGCAGTCGGACGCCCGCATGCCGACGAAGGATCCCTCCTCGATCACCACACTTCCGAGCGTGACGTTGGTCAGGGCTGCCCCAGCGAGAGACATCCCCTCAAAACGGCTGTCGAGCACGCCCACGTCCGTCAACCTCGCGCCATCTGCCCGGAGGCCCCGGGATGTCACGGTGGTCAGCTTGCAGTCGGCCAGGAGCGCGCCGCGGGCATCGACGTTGTCCAGGGAGGTGCGGAGCAGGAGGGCCTGCCGCACGGTGATGCCCTGGAGGTCCGCACCGTCGAGCCGCGCATCGGTGAGGTCCACCCGCCGGAGCGTCGCGCCCGAGAGCACAGCGCCCGAGAGGTCCGCACCGCGCAGGGTGACCCGATCCAGGAGGACGCGGGAGAGGTTCAGGCCGCGCAGGTCGGCCCCGTCCAGGGACTTGCCTCGAAGGACCCTGCCCTCCGCGATCATGGTGTTGCTCATGGGGTCACTTCGCGCTCTCTGGGGTTGTTTCGTCGGCGTTCTGCTCGGGCGGCGTCTCGAACAACCACCGCTTCGTCGGCGTCGGATCCGGCTTCACCGGCACATCCGAGAACGGCATCCACAGGTGGCCTGCCGCGACGTCCGGTCCCAGCGCCTCCACGCACGCAACGGCGTCCTCACCGGTGGGCCATTCATTCACCAGGTTCGGGACGGGCGGTGCGCCTGTCGCGCGTGCCAGCGAGTCGTACACCCGGTTCCGGGCCGTCTCGGGCTGCCGCCACGGCGAGGTCGGCGCCAGATAGGCCGGAACGAGGTCGAAGATCCCGGCTGCCAGGAACGTCCCGAGGATCAGCGCCGGCGCACGCGACCACCGCTCGCCCCCGGCGGCGGCGAGCCCGACTGCGAGGATGACGGGCACTGCGCTCATCCCGAGCGGGTAGTGGCGTCCGTGGGGCAGCGTGTGGAACACGAGGTAGAGGTTTGCCAGGAAGGGCGCGGTGGGGGCGAGGGCTGCGAGGAGCGCCCAGGGCCTGCGCGGGAGCATGCACAACGCGCCTGCGCCAGCGAGACCGATGAGGGGCAACCAGGGGTTCAGGTAGGCTTCCCGGGCCATCACCGGCGAGGTCAGCTCCCCGGCGCTCGCGGGCACGGAGGCGCCGAGGTGGAGCAGCTCGAGGAACGCGATCGGGGCCGCCCAGGGAGCGTCCACCCCCCAGACGAAGTCGATGCCCTTGGGCCGGGGCAGGATCTCGTAGCGTGGAAACCCCTGTACGTCGTTCAGGAAGCCGGCAGCCTGACGGACGGCGCCGGGGCCGGGGACGTGGCCCATCACGGCCTGGTGGCCGTAGAACACGACCCACCACGAGAGCGCGATCGGGGCCACGGCCGCGAGCGCGCGGATCGGCAACTGCCGCGGGGGCCCCGCCAGCACCGCCAGCATGAGCAGCGCGAACGCCCACACCCCGATGTTGAAGAAGCGCACGTCTGTCGCCAGGATCAGGCCGACCCCACACCCCCCTGCGAGCACGGCGCGAGGAGTTCGCCAGCGCAGGGAGGCCGCTACGCCTGCTGTGCCGAGCACGCATGCAGCGGTTGTCTCCGGGTAGAACGACGGGCTGCGGGAGAGCCAGACCAGGCTCTGGTTGGCGAGCGTGAAGAGCACCGCCCAGATCCCGGCCACCCGGCCGGCGGCGACGCGCGCCCACAGGTAGATCCCCAGGCCGAACACGCCGCCAGAGACCAGGGCGCCCACGGTGAGCGCTCCGAGCAGCCCGATCGCGCGCGTGGGCCCGAGCAGCAGCAGCCCCGTCATCACGGAGTGCTTCACCCCCCAGTCCTTCAGCGAGTTGTCCCGCAATGCGCCCAGCGACCTGCAGTAGCCGGCAAAGTCGACCTCGACGTAGTCCCCGCCGGTGAGGTCGAAGCGGGGCATCAGGAAGCCCGCGGCCACCCCGTAGAGAACGGCGACCGCCAGCGCGAGCGCCAGATCCGTGCGCCACACCCACGCGTCGTCTGCAGACGTCCTGGCCGGGCGCAACCGGGCCCACGCCACGCATGCGCCGATCACGGCCAACAGGGGCCACACGCTCCACATCAGCTCCCGCATCAGCGCAGCCGGTACAGCAGGTAGTGCGGCGTCCTGGCGACCTCGACGATGCCGGGTTGATCGAGGAGCTGGGCCTTGAACGCGGTGTCGTTCTTGTTGAGCAGGATCCAGTCGACCTGGGCCAGCCGGTTGCCCTTGAGCTTGTCCTCGAAGCTGTCGTCGTAGGTGTACGCGTGCAGCCGCCGCGCGATGTACAGGCTGCCGTGCGTGTCCGTCGCGATCGACGCATCGGGCGGGACGTTGTCGTCCACCAGCGCCCACTCGGGGGCGGGTTTCGCGTGCGTGAGCCGGATGGCGGGGTACAGCCCCTCGATGCGTTGCCAGTTGACCGACGTCGCGCCGGTGCCGCAGATGGCGATGCCGAGCACGGCCCAGGAGGTGAACTTTGCCCAGGCGGGCTTGCGCGCGTTGACGAGGCGGCGCATCCAGCCGAGGGCGTCGACGGTCGCGAGCGTGAAGAACCCGATCACCGGCGCGAGGTGGTGGATGTGCTCGGTCCAGCCCGCGTCCACACCCGTCTGGTATTTTGGAGTCAGCACCTGAAAGACCAGCGCGGCGACCCCCGGGAGCGCGGTGAGCGGCGCGAGCACCCCCAGCGCGTAGGGTGCGAGGAAGGGGACGTAGAAGTCGTGGATCTGGGCAGGTGTCCTGTGCCAGTCCAGCTTCCCGGCGATCGCGTGGCCGAGCACCAGCATCGGGTTGTTGGACGGGAGCGGGCCGTCGATGGCGCTGAGCAGGCCGAGGTACACCACCGCGACCGCCACGGACGAGGCGGTTGCCTTGACCCGGGTCATGAAGCCCCCCGGCTGGCCCAACCCCAGCAGCGCTACCGCGGGGAGCCACTCCTCACGCGCTGCGAGGCACGCGAACGCGCCCACCAGGAACAGGATGGGCCTCCCGCCCCGCAGGCCCCAGGCCGCGAGCATCAGCCAGGGCATGCCGAACACCAGCTCCTGGAAGACGTTGATCGACACGACGGCCAGGCTCGGCGAGCCGTACCACATGAGGGCAGCAGCGAGCCCGCCTGCGACTCCGCCGAGCACCCGGTGCCCCAGCCCGAAGGCGAAGAGCCCGCCGAGCGCGACGATGCCAAGCTGGATGTGGCCGAGCACGAGCGGCCCGGGCGAGAGCCCGTAGAGCCAGGCCGACGGGAAGATCCAGAGCGGCCGGTGCTCCGACCACGTCCAGGCGTCGGTGTAGGTGGTGTGGATGGTCTGCGCCCAGGTGCCGGTGGTGGCGTAGGAGTAGATGATCTGCTCGACGACTGCGATCGAGTAGGCATCCACCTTCCCGGACAGGATGCGGGCGTCGGTCTGGTTCGCCATCGTGCAGAACCAGGCCCAGCCTGTGGCGAGCACCAGACAGATCGCGAGGCCGTGTAGGAGAGCCGACCGGTGCTTTTCGTTCAATGCCAGCTCCTCGCAGGGGGAGGGTAACCCAAGGTCCCGAAAGCCGGGCCGTTTCGACCCGACGAACGTGCACGCCGCGAGTTCACCAGCACCGCCTCGCGCGCCGCAACCGCCACGGCTCAATCCCCGCCGGAGAGGTCAGCGCGATCCCCGGCCAGCTCCTCAAAGACGGCGTACATCACCAGATAGTCCACGGCGGCGTTCAGGCCCCGCTGGAAGTCCGCGTCGGGGGCGCTCCGCCCGAGCGCCGCGGCGGTGTGGACGATCTTCACGATCTCCCGCGTGCGCGCGGTCGGCGCGTCCCAGCTACCCTGCTTCACGAACAGGTCCTCCTGCGCCAGGACCAGCGCCGAAACCAGCAACACGCGCGGGTCCGAGGCCCGCGCCTTCATCGCTGCGCGGATCGCGGCCTCCCCTTCCTTCTGGCTCTTTCCCCCATAGGTCGCCTCGTACATCAGGGTCCACCCGAGGTCGAGGTCGTGCAGCGGGCCCGTGCCCTTGCGGACCTGGCTCACGAGCGCGGGGTTCGGGTCGTAGCCGTGGCAGGCGCCGAGGATCATGGCGTGCTCGAAGGCGTCTGCGCTGTTCGCGAGCTTCGTGACCTCCGGCCCGCATGGCCCGGCAGCTCCGGGCGCGACCGAGCCGCGGGGCAGGGGCAGGTCCACGGAGGTGAGGAAGGAGTCGGCGAGGGCGATTTGCGCGAGCAGGAGGAGCATCCCGGGAGCTTAGCGTTGCGGCCGAGGGGCTGGCGGCCTCGCTCCCCGGCTCCGCGGGGCCACGCCCGCAGTCGGACGGCCGTGGGCATCTCCGTGCGGCCCGTGTACGATGGGGCCTGCCCGGAACGCGTGATGCTCCCCCTCGTCGCCCTGATGTCCTGGTTCAGCGCCTCGGCCCGGGCCGCCGATCCCCCCGATTCGCCGGGAACCAGCGAGCCGCTGCCGACTGCCCCGCCCCACCCGATCACCCCACGACACACGCCGTTCGGGACTGCCCCGGTCCCAGGCGTCGGGCAGATCGAGGGGACCGTGCTGGACGACGGCGAGCGGGCACAGGCTGGCGCGCTGGTCACCCTCGGGTCACCCGCGCTTCCCGGCGGCGCCCGGCAGGTGACCACCGACGATCGTGGCAGCTACCGGTTCGAGGAGCTCTCGCCGGGCATCTACGAGGTGCTGGCGCAGATGGAGGGCTTCAACATCTCCAGGCGGCTCGGCGTCGAGGTGCGGGCCGGGCTGACCACCCACGTGACCATCGAGATGACCTCCGGGAACCACATGGTGGAGGTCGTGGGCGGGCGTGCCGTGATCGACACGACGGGCTGTGAGGACTGTTTGGCGAAGGTGCCGACCGGCCGCTCCTACGAAGACGCGGTCCAACAGGTTCTCGAGCTTCTCGGGGCACAAGGCCCCGGTGAGGTCGTCTACGCCGTAACCGTGGACACCGATTCGCCGATCCGCCAGATCGACCTCACGTGTGGGGGGGCGCGCCAGTCGCGGACCCTGGCGCGTCCTATGGCCAGCGTGCAGTTCTCCGCCATCCCGGGCGCGTGTACCGTCACCGTGGAGGGGGGCGTGCCGCTCTCCGCGCAGGTGGTCGTGCCGGGCGCCGGGGGCGCGGCGCGGTGTGTGCTGCAGGCAGGGACGTTCACCTGCGAATGACTCGCGAGGCTAGTCGCACGCCCGGTCGGTCACGGTGAGCGCCTGGATCAGGTGCCGGTTCGTCTCGCCCCCGGTGCCCGCGGTGAACCCGACGTAGGCGGGGAAACCGAAGTACCCGCTGAGATCCTGGTCGATGTAGGTGATCCCGTCGATCACGACGGTGACGTGCGGATCGGTGACGCTCACCTGCATCGTGTGCCACCCGGTGTCCTCCATCTCGGGGAGCGCCGCCCACACGGCGGGACCGTCCACGTCGCCGTCGAAGGTGAAGGCGATGTGGTCCTCCGGGGTGGGGTCGTAGCCGCCGTTGTAGTAGGTGTCGACCTCGATGCTCCACCCCGGCAGCGCGGGACCGGGGGTGCAATCTGCGCTTCCTCCATAGCCGATGCCGCACCCGGTACCCCCGAGGAAGCTCGTCATCCGTCCGCTGTCGAGCGCGGTGAGCGAGATGCCATCCGCCCCGCTGCCGTCCCCGATGTAGAAGTCGAAGTCGATGTCCACGGAGCCGCCGGACACGGTGGCCGTGGTGTCGAAGGCGCTGCCCACCTGATCCTGGATCGCGTCGGTGAGCACGAGGTTGCCAGCCACGGTGTCCCAGTACGCGGCGCCCTCGTAGTGCCAGGTGGAGATCCCGAGGTTCTCATAGGTGATCGTCTCGTCCTGGCAGACAGCGACGTCGGCGGCGCTCGATCCGCAGGCGTCGCTCGCGGTGATGCCGATCGTGTGGTCACCGGCCGCGGGCGCCAGCCAGAGGGCGCTCACCGGACCCGAGACCGCGCTCCCGCTCGTGAGCGGCGCCCCGTCCACCAGCCAGGTCACGTCGAGCGTGTCGCCATCGGGGTCGTAGACGGTGCCGGCGAGCGTCTGGTCTGCCGCGGGCTCGGCGAGGATCGTGCCATCCGTAGGGCTGTCGACCGTGGCAGTGGGCGGCAGGTTCACGGCTACGTCCAGGGGCACTGCGAGCTCGGCCTCGTCGGGATCGTCGCTGGAGAGCGTGAGTGTTCCGGGGCCGCTGCCCGAGAGCGCCACGGGGATGCCCTCGCCGGTGAGCAGGGTGACGGGGAGATCGGCGGTGGCCGTCCAGTCGCCGGTGGTCGACACCAGCGAGACGGTGAGCGGGCCGTCGCCCTCGTTCGTGACCAGGACGGAGCTCTCGTACGGTGCGGTGCAGACGATCTCCGAGATGCTCTGGGGATCCACGGCGATGTCGGGCACCGCCGCCGCGGGATCCTTGCCCTGCTTGCCGAGCCCGTATTCGGTGCACGCCGCGAGGAGCAGGAAGGGGAGGAGAGGCATCGAGAGCGCGCGCATCCACGCAGTCTAACGGAGATCATTCGCTGCGCGCGGGGGTTTTGCCGGGGCCGCCACCCCCCCACGGGTTAAGCCCCCGCGTGAACACCGATCCAAACGTCCTGATCGAGCCGGGGGTTGTCACCATCCTCCGGTTCAATCGTCCGCTGAAGAAGAACGCGATCACCGCAGCCATGTACACGGCGTTCGCAGACGGGTTGAACGCCGCCGCTTCCGACGACGCGGTTCGCGTGGCCTTGTTCGTCGGCTCGGACGGAGCGTTCACTGCGGGCAACGATCTCGCCGACTTCCTGCAGAACCCGCCTTCGGGCGAGAACTCGCCGGTTTTCCGGCTGCTCGAGGCGCTGCGGACGTTCCCGAAGCCGCTCGTCGCAGCGGTCGATGGCGTGGCCATCGGGCTCGGTACGACGATGCTGCTGCACTGCGATCTGGTCTACTGTTCGGAGCGGGCGCGGTTCCAGGTCCCCTTCGTCAACCTCGGGCTCACGCCGGAGGGTGGAAGCTCGTACCTGCTCCCGCGCGCGGTCGGGTACCAACGCGCCAGCAGTTGGCTGTTCTTCGGCGAGGCATTCTCCGCCGAGGAGGCCAGGGCCGCGGGGATGGTGAACGCGATCGTGCCCGCGGCGGAGCTCGAGGCTCATGCGCGGGCGCGGTGTGCGGCGCTCGCCACCAAGCCCCCGGCTGCGCTGATGGCCGCGAAGGAGCTCCTCCGGGGGCCGGAGCGGGATGCCGTGCAGGTCGCGATGGCGCGGGAAGGAGCCGAGTTCGTGGCGCGGTTGAGCTCGCCGGAGGCGATCGCGGCGTTCACCCGGTTCCTGGCACCCCGGGTGTAGCGTGAAGGCGCAGGTCCCCCTCTTTCCTGCCCTCGACCGATCGGTGCACGGGGAGCCCGACTCGACCGATCAGTGGCGTGTGGAGGATCAGCAGCCGCTGTTCTCGCCGACCCGGCCCGCGCCCGTGCGCCTCGATCCAGGCCCCGACAGCGTGCGGCTCGCAGCCCGGCTGGGCCACGGTCCCCATGCAGGCGTCCGGTTCGGGACGTCGTCCTGGACGTTCCCGGGATGGCCGGTCTGGTCTGCGAAGTACACCATGGAGCGCCTCGTGGAGGAGGGGCTGAGGGCGTACGCCACCCATCCGCTTTTCCGGACGGTGGGGGTGGACCGCACCTGGTACCGGCCGATACCGGCCAGCGAGTACGCCTCGATGCGGGCCCAGGTGCCGCCCGACTTCTCGTTCCTGGTGAAGGCGCACGAGGACGTGACCGCAACGCGGTTTCCCCGCCATGCGCGGCACGGCGCGCGGTCGGGCGCGCGGAACCCGCGGTTCCTCGACGTGGGCTACGCGATGGCCGAGGTCGTGGGGCCGTTCGTCCAGGGGCTCGCGGACGGCGTGCTGCTCTTTCCGTTCTCGCCGCAGAACCTGCCCCGGAACTTCCCGGACCTGCTGGACAGGTTCCTTGGGCAGCTCCCTCGGGGGCCGTGGCGGTATGCCGTGGAGCTACGCAACGCGGAGGCGATGACGCCTGCGTTCGCTGACGTGCTGGAGGCCCACGGTGTGTTGCCCGGGCTCGTGGGCTGGGCGGGCATGCCGAGTGTGGCCGAGCAGGCCGCGCGGACGCGCGCGCACACCCGGCCGGAGCGCGTGGTGCGCTGGATGTTGCACCCCGGGCACACCTACGAGTCGGCGAAGGATCAGTACGCGCCGTTCCAAGCACTGCGCGCGCCCGACGCGGCGGGGCGGGAGGCCGTGATCGAGGTGGTACGCGGCGCAAAGGCGGCCTGGGTCGTGGTGAACAACAAGGCCGAGGGATGCGCACCGCTGTCGATCGTGGAGCTGGCCGAGCGGCTGGCGAAGTAGGGGGGCGGCGCGCCTGGCGCACTGGAGCACATCGGCTCACGGGCCGATGTGGGCTGATCGGGCTATCCGCCCAGATGTCTGAAACTACTGAACCCGTGTCCCCCTTTGCGCAGGTGCCAGCGCCCCTCGCGGCTGCCCTGGCCTCCCGGGGGTTCACCGAACTTACACCCGTACAAGCTGCAGTGCTGGCCGCCGAGCCCGGTCGCGATCTGCTTGTTTCCGCCCGCACCGGATCCGGCAAGACCGTGGCGTTCGGGCTCCGCATGGGGCCAGCGGTGCTCGACCCCGAGGGGGCGCGTGGCAAGGCGCGCGCGCTGGTGGTCTGCCCCACCCGTGAGCTCGCGATGCAGGTCGCAAAAGAGCTGCAGTGGTTGTTCGGAAACGCCGGGCTGCGTGTCGTGGCGTGCGTCGGCGGGATGGACCCGCGGCGCGAGTCGATGGCGCTGGGCGCGGGGGTCGACATCGTCGTCGGGACGCCGGGCCGGCTGTGCGACCACATCAACCGCAAGAACCTGCGGTTGGACGGGTTGCGGTTCACCGTGCTCGACGAGGCCGACGAGATGCTCGACATGGGCTTTCGCGACGAGCTGGAGCTGATCCTCCAGGCCTGCCCGAAAGAGCGCCAGACCCTCCTGTTCTCGGCCACGTTCCCCCCGCTCGCCGTCGCGCTCGCCGAGCAGTACACCCAGCAGCCTGTACGGCTCGCGCTCTCGGACGCGCGGGAGCCCCACGGGGACATCCAGTGGGTCGCGATGTTGCACGCCCCGCGGGAGCGGGAGGCCGTGGTGGTCAACGTGCTGCGGCACTACGATTCGCGCGCTGCCCTGGTGTTCTGCCACACGCGCGAGACGGTGCACAGGATCCACGCGATCCTCTCGGAGCGCGGGTTCTCGGCGGTCGTGCTCTCCGGAGATCTCGGCCAGGCCGAGCGCAGCCGTGCGCTCGCCGCGGTTCGGGACGGTCGCGCGCGCGTGCTCGTGGCGACGAACGTGGCCGCCCGCGGCCTCGATCTGCCCACGTTGGATCTGGTCATCCACGCGGATCTCCCGAACGACGTCGAGAGCTTCACGCACCGGTCGGGCCGCACCGGTCGGGCGGGGCGCAAGGGCATCGCAGTGGTGTTGGTCGCGGCTTCGCGCAGGCGGGCGGCGGATCGCCTGTTCCAGGCTGCGCGCGTGAACCCCGAGCGGTTGATGCCGCCGAAGCCGGACGCCATCCGCACCGCGGACGAGGGCCGGCTGACCCAGTCCGTGCTCGCGGGCCTGGCGGAGAGCGGCGAGGAGGACGTGGTGCTCGCCGAGAAGCTGCTCGCAGAGCACTCGCCGGCTGCGCTGGTCGCATCGCTGGTCGCGTCCTACCGCATGCAGCTCCCCACGCCCGAGGACCTGCCGGAGACCTTCGCGCTCGGGCGCCAGGCGGAGCGCCCGCACCAGCCGCAGCGCGCGTTCAACCAGGACCGGGTGTTCCAGCCGCGGGAGAATCGGTTCGAACAGCGCGGTGACCGCTTCGAGCAGCGTGGTGACGGGCAGGGTCCGCGGGGTCGGGACGATCGGCTGCAGCGGGAGGACCGCGGTCCCCGCGACGATCGCGACTTCAGCCGTCCGCGCGATGATGCGCCCCAGGACCGCGGCTCGTGGAACGACCGCGACGTCGTGCAGCGCGGCGCGCCCGAACGCCCCGAGCAGCGTCCGGCGCAGGAGCCGCAGCGCCAGGAGCCCCAGCGGCCTCCCCAGGATCATCGCCCCCAGCACTTCACACCCCCGCAGCAGGATCATCGCGCGGCGCAGCGCTTTCCCGCACAGCGGCTGGGCCCCGACCGTCCCGACGATCGTCCCCGTGTTGGCCCCCGCGACGACCGCCCTGACGACCGCCCGCGCTTCGGCCCCCGCGACGACCGCCCGAACGACCGGCCGGCGCCGCGCTTCGGCCCGCGCGACGATCGCCCGCCGGAAGAGCGCCCGGCGCCGCGCTTCGGCCCGCGCGACGACCGCCCGCGCCCCGATGACCAGGGCGGCATGCGCCCGCCGACCCGCGCTCGCCCGCCGGAAGGGGACGCTCCCCGTCCCCGTGGCCGTGGCGCCGCGATGTTTCGCGTGAACCGCGGCTTTCAGCACAACGCAGAGCCCTTCTGGCTCGTGCCGCTGTTCTGCCGACGAGGCCGGGTGGACAGGGACGTGATCGGGCGCATCGACATCCGCGAGCGTGAGACCTGGTTCGAGATCGATCCGGCGGCGGCCGAGGCCTTCGCCGAGTCCGTCGCGCGTCCGGACAAGAAGGAGCCGGGTGTGCGGTTCGACCGGGTCGACTAGACCCGTGCGCGCGAGTACGCGCGCACGGGGCCCCGCGAGTTTTAGAACCGGCCGGCGGTCGCCGCTGCGAGGGCTCGCCAGCTCGCCCTCAGCGGCTCGCTCCGCGCCAGCGCTCGGTCGCGCACGGGGCCCCGCGAGTTTTAGAACCGGCCGGCGGTCGCCGCTGCGAGGGCTCGCCAGCTCGCCCTCAGCGGCTCGCTCCGCGCCAGCTACCCCTGCGAAAAGACGAACGGGTAGCTCACCAGCACCACGCCGCCGCCCTTGGGCTCGGGGAAGTGGAGCGTCAGGAACCGGCTGGTCAGGCAGGCCTCGACGCTGGGCATCGGGTTGGTCGGGCGGGTCGTGGCCGAGGAGACGCTGCCGTCGGCCGCGATCGTGAACTTCACGCTCACCTTGCCGCCAATTCCGGGGTGGGACTGCAGCTCCTTCTGGTAGCAGTACCGGATCGACGCGAGGTTGCGCTTGATCACGCGATCGATCTCGCTGGGGTCCAGCGCCCCGATGGTGATCGCCTCGCCCGTCGCGACAGACGGGCCCTCGTCCTTCTTCTTCCAGGTGCCGCCTGTCGCCAGGTCGTCGCCCTCGCCGCGGGTGCTCAGCCGGTCGATGCCGACGCTGTCCGTGTGGCCGCCGCCGCCGATGTCGTCCCCACGCAGGCCGAACCCCGGCCCGTTGCCGGTGTGGGTGCCCTGAAGCCCGATGATGCCCGCGCGCACCCCAGGAGTCAGGTCCGTGCCCCCGATGCTCGCGAACACGCTCCCGAGCCCCTTGAAAACGTTCATGGCGGTGTCCTTGTCGCTCGGCCGACCTTGCGGCTTCGGGTGCCCCGCGTGGGACCTCCCCTCCGGGCCGCTGTGCGCGCCGACGCTCTCGGTGTGCGCCTTCTGCTTCGGCGCGGGCGGCGGGGGCTTGATGCGGGCGAGGTCGATCATGATGCTCGACTCGACGAGTCCCATTGTGTTCGATTCCGGCGGGGGCGGCACGGTCCCCAGCGCGTACCCGAACAGCCCTGCGCTGATGCCGAGGAAGCTCAACAGCGAGAGCATCGGGGTGTCGATGGCGAGGGCCTCACCGGGCACCCGCTTGGACGGCTGCACCTCCTGGATGACGTAGATGACCGGCCCGATCTCGACCAGCAGCCGGTCCCCGGCCGAGAGCGCGGTCTCCCCGGTCACGACGCGGCGCTCCGGCTCGTCGGCCCCGGTGTCCACGAACGCCACCATGTCGAAGGTCGGGAGGAACACCCAGCCCCGCCCGTCGTGAACCAGCTGCGGGCTCGCCGGGTCGGCGCCGGTGCGGATCAGGTCCGGCGCGGTGGGGTCCACGAGGTCGCAGCCGAGCGCGATCGTGAACCCCCGCATCTGGCCCGACGCGACCTGGCGCACCTCGACGACCTCCTCGCCGACGAACGCGACGATCTCGAGCTGGCGGGCGGTGCCCCGTGCCGGTGTTGCCAGCGGCGCGGTGCGCAGGAGGAAGGCGAGGGCGTTCTCGCCGGGGCTGGTGGAATCGCAGTCGGGATCGGAGAAATCGATGTCGTACATGGGGGCCTCGGGGGTGAAGCGCCGGATCAGCGGCACATACACTCGGACCGCGGCCGGGCCGGGAGGTTCGCAAAGGGATCGTGAAGGGGGGGTGGGGTTTGTGTGAAGGCGCGGGCGGGGGCGTGCGGGTCGGGCTCCCGCCGTTGCAAACGGCCGGCCCGCTGCGGCGATGGCCTGCGACATCCGTTTGCGCAGGCCGCCACCCACCGCCCAAAACGAAACCGGGCCGGAGGATTGCTCCCCCGGCCCGGGTCGACTCGCGGGACCGACTACCCGGGCGAGAAGATGAACGGGTACTTGACGATGACGATGCCGCCGCCCTTGGGCTCCGGGAACTGGAACTTCTGGAAGCGCCCGTTGATGCAGCTCTCGACCGCGGGGTTGTTCATCGTGGTCGAGCCGGTGGTGGCCGAAGACACCGTGCCGTCCTTGGCGATGACGAACTTGACCTGGATCTTGCCGCCCAGCGCGGGGTTCTTGGTGAGCTCCTTCTGGTAGCAGTACCGGATGGAGGCCATGTTGCGCTTGATGACGGCGTCGATGAGGGCCTTGTCGAGGGCGCCGAGGATGATCGGGTCACCACCGACGCTGCCGATGCCGCCTTCGCCCTTGGAGCCGAACTGGCCGCCGCCGGAGCCGTAGCCGCTCGAGCCGGACCCACGGCCCTTCGTGCCGAGGCCGCCGAGGCCGTCTGCCGTACCGCCGCCGCCGAGGCCGCCGCCACGTGCGCCGAGGCCGCCGGAGCCCATCTGGGTGCCCTTGGACCCGATGAGGCCGCCGATGCCGTTCATCATGTTCGCGTTCAGGCCGGTGGCGCCGAGCGCGGAGTCGAGCGTGGAGTCGTCACGGAGAGCGCCGAGGATACCGGCGTTCTGCGCGATCTCGCGGTCCAACTGCTGCTTCTGGAGCTGGACCTTGTCGCCCTTGGCCTTCTCCATCTTGGCGTCCTTCTTGCCGACCTTGCCCTCTTCCTTCTTGGCCTTGGCGCCTTCGCCGGCGTCCGGGTTGGCGTCGGGCTTCTTGTCCTTGATCTCTTCCTTCTTCTCGAGGAGCAGGTCCACGAGGTGCTGGTCGAGGCGGAGCTCGGAGTCCTCAGGCGGGGGCGGCACGACGGCGAGCGCGATTCCGAACATGATCCCGACGAACGCCACGAATCCGAGGATGGCGAGCAGCGGGTAGTCGATGTTGTCGCCGGACTTGGCGATCGCCTTCTTGCCGGGGAACACCTGGTGCGCGACGAAGATCGTGTACCCGAGGTCGACGACGAGGCGTGCATCCTCGCCGATCTGCACGGCGTAGGACTGCCCGTTCTTCTTGGCGCGGCCCGCCGTGACCAGGTCGTCGAACGAGTAGCGGGTCTCGCCGATGTCCACGAAGCCGGCCCACTTGTCGTGGACGTTCGCTTCCCATCCGTTGCCCACCCAGGTGAACAGCGGGTAGTTCTGCTGCGGGAGGAGCTCGGCGGGCACGAAGAAGGCCTGCTTCATCTTGCTCTCGTCGGGCGTCACGCCGATGACCTCGGTGCCGAGCGTGACGCGCTGCGACTTCGAGAACAGCTTCATGTCCACGACGGAGTCGCCGAAGACCTGCGCCACCTCGAGCACGCGGCCCTGGGAACGGTCCGCGGAGCTGTCGTTCGCTGAGGCGGAAGCGCGCATCACGAAGGACATGACGTCCTCTACGGGCTCGTCCTCGCCCAGCTCATGGGGCTGTCCGGCCATGCCGGGGTCGGTCTCGTCCTCACTGGGCGCAGGGACGTCTACGCGGGTCTTCTCCTCGTCTTCCGAGAACGCCGCCTCGTCCGTGATGCGCACGACGACGCGGATGGCGCCGAAGCCGATGGTGTCGCCGCTGCTGAGGATGACGTTGCTGACCGCCTGCCCGTTCACGGTGGTCGCGTTGTCGCCCACGAGATCCAGCAGCTGCACGGAGCCGTCTTCGTTGACGTTCAGGACTGCGTGCAGATCGGAGAGCGCGTCGGACTCGATGCGGAGCATCGCGGCCGGGCCCTTGCCGATCGTGACGCTCTCGGCGCTGAGCTCTTCCTTGCGGAGGAACTCGCCGCTGTTGAAGATCTCGAAGGTGAGGACGAGGGAGTTGGAAGCCATCGGAGTGAACCTCGGGGCGCTGAATCAAAGCGAAGAGAGGAGGGGCCGGGGACCGGCGACAGAAGCAGGAGTGTCAGACAGATCTCGAACGCGCGTCGAGCGACGATGCGGTCGGCCACGCGGCCGGGAAGAGTCGACGAGCCGGGCTAGCGGACTTCGTCGATCGACTCTTCCATCTCGGGGTTGAAGTTCTCCCGCATCTTGATGAGCGGGTTGAATGCAGCCTTCTTGCGGTCGAGCACGAGGGCGCTCGAAGGCTTCACCATCTCGCCTTCCACGTCCAGACCTTCGAAATCGATCTCGGTCTTGGACTTGTACTGGATCTTGCGGCCGCTTTCGGCGTCGATCTCGTCAGTATCGTCCGCGCGGGCAGGCCGGGCGTAGGTACTGAGCGCGAGGAGCCCAATGGCGAGAGGGAGCAGACGGGTGAGGGAACGGAACATGACGCACTCCTGTGAGAGGTCGGGCTTATCTTCGCCGACTTGGGGCGTTGAGACAAGCGAGGGACGGAAAGGTTCCCGTCAAAAGATCGCGCAGCGACCGACGGGTCAACGAACGAGGTCCACGGATTCGGATGTGAGGTCGTCGAAATTGGCGCGGAGGCGAATCTGCGGGGGATGTGAGGGGTGACGGGCCTCGGAGACGACCACGCCCTCCGGCTTGTACATCGTGCCCTCGACGTTCAGCTCTCCCATGTCGATCTCGGTGACCGGCTTCCAGGTCACGCGGTGCGCGCCGTCCGGCGTGTCCACGAGCTCGGGGACGGGGGATCCCGCCGGCTCGGCGAAGGCGGGGGTGAGGAGGAAGCTGGCGAGGGAGATCAGCATCGGGAGTCCGGGTGTGCTCCAGTGGACAACGCGGGTCGGCTCGGGTTCCCAAAATGATCCGGAACCGCCAGACGGGGTCCGGGAATGGCGGGTCTGCACGCGCGGCCGCAAAACGACCCGAGCCGCCGAGCCGCCTGGGGGTGACGACGTCTCGGCGGCTCGGGTGGGCCGATTCGATCAGCCGGGGGTCGGCGTGGGAGCGGGTGTAGCGGGCGCCGGCTCGGTGGGCGCGGGGGCCCCGGCTGGCGCGGGGGCCTCGGCTGGCGCCGCGGCTGCTCCACACTGCCCGCCCGTCTTCGCCGCGTCCAACTGGGAGCGGGCGTCCAGGATGAAGGGCTCGACGTCGCCGGCGAGGCTGTAGTCCTTCTCGTCGAGAACGGGCTTGACCTGCTCCAGGGTCATCTGGATGAGCTCGAGGACGTCCGGGGCCAGGGTGGGGCAATCCTTGAGGTCCTTCTCGATGCCCGCCACGGCGTCGCCGAGCTCCTTGAGCTTCTTCTCGCCGCGCTCCTTGCGCTCCTTCTCTTCCTTTTCCGCTGCGGCGGCGTCCGCGACCCGCTTGTCTTCGGCAGCCTGCTCCTTCTTGATGTCGGTCTCCAGCGTGAAGATCTCATCGGTCGGGGAAAGCTGGCCGGTCATCGCCTTCTTGAAGTCGTCGACGATCTTCTGCGCGGTCTTGAAGTCCTTCGCGTACTTCATGTTGAAGGTGATGGCGTTCTTCACCACCGTGCGGTTGGTCGGATTGTTCTTGAGCAGCGACTCGTAGGCCTTCTGGGCGCCGTCGTTGTCCTTCATGCCGCGAAGCGCGATGGCGTAGCCGAGCTGGCCGTCCATGTTGCCGGGGTACTGGCGCACGACCGACTCGAAGGTCTGCTTCGCCAGCGCGAAGTCGCCCGAGTCCGCTGCGAGGTAGCCGAGGTTGAGGTTGGCCTCGACGTTCGCGGGGTCGAGCTTGATCGCGGTCTTGAACTGCTCGATGGCCGCAGGGGCGTTCTTCTGGGCGAGGTAGGTCACGCCCATGTTGTTGTAGATGCCGGGGTCCGTGTCGGAGAGCGTCTTGGCCTTCTCCGCGCACAGGATGCTCATCTCGTAGTTGCCCTGCGCATAGTAGGTGCGCGAGAGGTTGCGGTAGGCCGAGACGTTCTTCGGGTCGCGCCCGAGGATGTCCTGGGCGGTCGCGACGGCCTCCGCGTACGACTGGGCGCCCACCAGCGCGTCCGCGTAGTTGTTCTTGGCCACGAGATCCTCGGGGTGGCTCTCCACGTACGCCTTGTAGATCCCGGTGGCTTCGGTCGCCTTGTTGCCTTCCACGAGCACGTTGCCCAGGTTGAACAGGGCCTGGGTGTAGTCGGGCTTCTGCTCGAGCGCCCGCTTGTAGTACTGCTCCGCCTTGGCATAGTCGCCGGTGCGCTCGGCAGCCCAGCCGGCGTTGAACCAGGCCTTGGTGAAGTTCGGGTCCTGCGTGGTGGCTGACTCGAAAAGCGCGAGCGCGCCTGCATAGTTCGGCGTGTCGCCCTTGAGCAGGTCGACGCCCTGGGTGTACGCCTGCTTGGGGTTCACGTTGGCGGAATCGACGGTCGGTTGGACGACCTTCGGCTCACCACAACCGGTGAGCGCGACAGGACCGAACGCCGCGAGCAGGATCAGGAGGGAGGGGATGGTGCGGTTCATGGTGGTTCCTTTGGCCTACGGCTCGGTCTCGAAGGACGCGGTGGTCACCGCGGGGGCGGTGAAGCGGTTCTGGGGGACGATCTCGTAGAGAGGAGGGTAGTCGAGGGGCCGCAGCACGCCGAGTTGGCGTGTCGCGTAGGCGGTGTTGTCGTTGTACAGGTTCAGCTCGTAGGCCTTCTTCAGGGCTTCGGAGTAGGTCGCGACGGCCTTTTCGATCTGCGGGAACGCCTTGTCGCCGATCTGCGCGCTGTAGATCTCGCACTGGTCTGCGGTGAGGTAGCTCGGGCACTTCGAGGTGGTGAAGGTGTCGGCCATGTCCTCGTAGACCTGACCGAGCTTGACGAGCGAGGCCAGACCCCATTCGCCGGCGCCCGTGTTGAGGACGTCGGTGTAGGTCTTCTCGATGGCGACGAGCGCCTTCGCCTTGCCGAGCAGCTGCTCGGTATAGGTCTTGTCCTCGACCTTCTGGCTCACCTTGCTGGTCGGGCCGTTGATGCGCATCGTCACGAACTTCTTGAATTCGGGCTCTGCGAGGATGTACTTGATCTGCCCGACGTACTCGTGCGACAGCTCGTATGCAGGCGCCGTCCCCCCCTTGGGGGCCGCGCTCGACTTGTCGAAGAACGCGAGCGTCTCCTGCCAGTGCTTGGTGACGTTCGCTCCCTGACCGAGCTTGTCCATCAAGAGGCCGTAGCGCAGGCGAGCGAACATGAGCTCGTCGAGCGTGGGCGGGGTCGGGGCGACCGCGCCGGGGGCGAGCTTGGGTGCGCTCTTGGGCGGCGTGAAGAAGTTCAGGTAGATCTTGGATGCCTCAGGGTACTTGCCCTGCTGCTCGTAGGTCTTGGCGATGCCCAACTGCAGCGCGTTCAGCCCTGGCTTGTCGGGGTACGCAAGCATGTAGGCCTGGTAGTCCTTGATGGACACCTCCCACTGGCCGAGCGCCCCGCGGAACAGGGCCGCGGAGTAGATCGCGTCTGCCGATCCGGGGTGCTTCTGGTCGAGGGTGAAGAGCTTCTCGTACCAGTTCGCGGCGTCCGCAAAGTCCGCCTCGGACTCGTAGTCGTAGCCGAGGGCGGCGACCTGGTCCTTGTAGTACTTGGACTTGGGGAACTTGTTGATGAGCTCGAGCCGCAGCGGCACGCCCTCCGTGGCGCGGCCGAGGTCGTGCAGGTAGACGGTTGCGTTGTTGAGCGCGAGATCGGCGTTGGTCGACTGCGGGAATTCCTTGTAGAACGCCTGGTAGTCCGCCGCGCCCTTCGCCTTGTCGCCGGTCTTCTTGAAGTTGACCTCGATGAGCTTGAGCGAAGAGTTCTCGTAGATCGTGAACACGCCCTTCTTGAAGTCGGCGTCTCCCAGACCAGCCTGGTCGTAGTACAGCTTGGCGTTCGACTTGAGGTTGTCCCAGTCCTCGACGAGGTTGAAGTCGTCCAGGATCAAGTTTGCCGCCTGCTCCGCTTCCTTGGAGGAAGGGTCCATCTTGATGACGACGTTGAACCGATCGGAGGCCTCCTTGAAGTGGTTTCGGCCGTTGAGGAGGTACGCCGACTTGTAGATGATGTTCCGGACCTTGGGATCCGTGGGGAACAACTGCGCGTACTGGTCGAGCGCCTTGAGCGACTTGCCTTCCCACTCGGTGAGGGGCTGCTCTGTCTTGCTGCCGGGATCGGGCCCACCGGCAGTGAGCGTCTTCTTCTCCTTCTTGATCATCTCGTCAGCAGCAAAGATCGAGGAAGAAGCGCAGAACTCGGAGTGCTGGCCCTTCGGATCGATCGCCACGACCTGCATGTACTGGTCGTACGCCTCGTCGAACTTCTTGACCTTGTACAGAAGCTCGGCGAAGGAGTACCGCATCTCGTACGTGTACTGCCCGGTGGGGAACTCCTGGAGGTAGGTGCGGTACGCCTGCTCGGCGAGGCCGTAGACCTTGACCGCGCCGGAGCCGGTACCCAGCTTCTTCGCCTCGTTGTGGTAGTTGGTCGCGACGGTGCGAAGCGCCTTCTCGATCATGTCGCCGGCGTTCTTGACGGCGTCCTGGTTGGAGGCGTTGGCGCGGGCCCAGGACGACTGCTTCCCGTAGGTCGTGCGCAGTCGATCGATCTCCTGAAGGGTCTCCTCCTTCTTGCCCATCTTGGTGTAGGCGGTGATGATCTCGTTCTGGAAGTCCGCAGACACCGGAGCGCTCGGGCTCTCGGTGATGAGCCGGCGGTACATCTCGATGGCGAGGTCGAACTTCCCCTGCTCGACGTAGGTCCCGGCGAGCTTCTTGAGGAGCTCGGGGATCATCTGCTTCTTGCCGATCTGGTTGAAGTAGGCGATGGCCTCGTCCATGTCCCCGCCGTCGGCGAAGAAGCGGACCAGGTCCTTCAGGGCCTCTTCCTGGAGCTGGATGTTGCTCTTGCCGCCGCTCGTCGAGTCCGAGTAGCTCACGACCACCTTCATCGTGCTGATGGCGGTGCCGAACTCACCCAGGTTGTAGTAGCACCACGCGAGCTTGTACATCGCGAAGGGGTACTTGTCGAAAGTCTTGTTGCTCGCTGCCTTCTTGTACGCGAGCATGGCCTTGTTCGCGTCGGACTTCTCCTCGAAGTAGTACTCGCCGATCTGCACGTACGAGTCGCTGACGTAGGTGGAGTCGGGGTACTGCTTGACCAGACGGGTGAACTCCTGGGCGGCGAGATCCTTCTGATCCGTGTCGTTGTACGCGCTGGCGAGGAAGAAGGTCGCCTCGTCCGCACGCGAGAACTGCGGGTAGTTCGACAGGATCTGCTGGTACAGCTTGATGGACCGGTCCTGCCACTGCCGTGAGCCCGTGGTGTAGGTCTTGCAGTCGACGGTGTCCGGAGCACCGCCGGCGTTGAACACCTTGTCGATCTCGGCGTTGCAGGCCTTCATCTCGTCGAGGTAGAGGTCTCGGCCCTCGTCGAAGTAGAGGTCCGCCAGGCGCAGGATCAGCTCGGCCTTCTGGTCGGGCGGGCCCTGGAAGTCCTTGAGCAGGGCCTTGAGCTGGTCGATCGAGGCCAGCCGGGCCTCGTGTGCCTTGGCGCGGAGCTCGGCGGTCTGCTGGTCCTGCACGGAGAGGTCCGTGGCAGACAAGCGACGGCGCTCGGTGTCAGCGGCGTGTGCTGGGTTCAGCGGCGCGACGGCCAGAGCGAGCGCGAGCACGAAGCCCATGCGTGCGGCGCGACGAAGCAGGGTCGCGACGTTGAGATCAGAAGGTACGGAGATGGACATCTACGTTTCCAGGGGAAGGCGGGGTACGCCAGTGGCGGGGGGTGGGCGGGTAATCGTCGGAATGAACCTGGGATCGCCGCGAAAGGGTTGCCTTGGCAGGCTTACTTGCAGTTGCCTTGTTCGGTGTACCAGTAGTACCCGAGCTCGTCCTGCCAGAACTCGCCGTTGAACGGCCAGAAGATCCGGTCGGGAGATGTCGCGAAATCGATCTGGAACTCCTTGGAGGTGTCCTGAACGTCCTGCGAGGTGAGCTTGTACTGGTAGTCGCCGCGGATGGCGTCCGTTTTCTCGAAGTTGATGATCTGCGACTGCCCGAGCAGGCCGCCCAGCATCGTCGCCATGCCGCTCATCTCCTTCAGCAGGTAGACGCCGGCGCGACGCTTGAGCCGGTCGCGGTCCTCCGCGATCACCTTGTGCAGGTTCTCGCCCAGGCTGTCCTTCCACTGGCTCTTCTGTTCATCGATCAGCTTCTCTTCGCTGTCCATGACCTGAAGGTGGCTCACGATGCCCGCAAGATCCTGGTTTCGCAGCATCCGCACGAACGCGGACTTGGGGATGAGGGTCTTGTCCGGCTTGGCGCCGAAGTAGCGGTCGTACGCCTGGTCGGAGAGCTTCGAGTTGTCACCGGTGTACTGCTTGAGGAAGTCCTTCATCTCTTCCTGCATGGGCTTGTACGTCTGGTCGAACGACGCGAGCGTCTTGTCGACCTCCTTGTACTCGCACAGGTTGAAGAAGGTCAGCGCCCGGAGGATCTTCGCCTCGGGGATGAACTCCTCCTTGTCGAAGAAGGGGCTCTGGACCGTGAGCATCTGCCCGAGCGTGCGGTTGACGTCCGAGGTGACGAAGTCCGCCCACCCGCTCTCGAACTGGGCCTCGGCCCAGTAGCGGCTGTCACGCGGCACGTTGTCGTACCAGGTGTTGGCCTCGGGGTAGCGCTGGATGCTGTAGTAGATGCGCGCGATGTTGAGCAGCGAGAGGTCCCGCAGGCGCTTGCTCGCGTCGATCTCCTGTGCGGTCGTGGCGTCGGGGTTGGACTTCACGACCTCGGTGAAGCTCTTCACCGCGGAGCGGAGCTTCTCCTGCTTGTAGTAGATCACGCCCTCGAAGTACTTCGACTTCGAGTAGAGGTCCGACTTCTCGGACACCTGGGCGAAGCTCTTGCGGGCGTCCGTGAGCTTGTCCTGCTCATAGAGCCGCAGGCCGGCGAGGTAGTAGTACTGGTTGCGCGCGGAGGCCGGGAACTCCTCTGCGGGCACCTTCGCCACGATCTTCGCGAGGTCCGAGTCGTCGCCGGTGTACTTCGCGATGGTCACCAGCTTGGGCAGCGCCTTGGAGAAGTAGGGCGTGCTCGGGCCCTTCTTGATGACCTCGGTGAAGTAGTACTGCGCCGAGTGGTACATCTGGAGGTCGTAGAGCGACCGCGCCAGGTAGTACTGGATCTTGGCTTCCTTGTCGGGAAACTGGTTGTCCTGGAGCATCTGGAAGAAGGCGAGGCTCGCGGTGAGCGGCTTCTTGGCCTCGTAGGCCTTGATCGCGCTGTCGAGCTTCTCCGGGTCCCTCGTCGTGTCGTCCTCGTCCCCGCCCTTGTCCTGCAGTTCGGTCTTCTTGGCCTGCTTGTCGCCGATGCCCTCGTCGCTGTCGAAGGTGTCCTTCGGCGTCGGCCTGGCGGTCGGGGTGGCGGTGGTGGGCTGGTCATCCTCCGCGGGAGCCGCCATCATGCCCTTGGCTGCGGCGACGACCTCTGCGGGCGCGCCCTTGTCCTGGAGGCACTTGACCTCCGCTGCGGAGAACGTCTCGCCCGAACCCTGCACCGTTTGCACGATGATGTCGGTGGGTACGGAGACGTCCACCATGTTCATCAGCTCGTCGCACGAGAGCGCGAAGGCGGGGCGTGCGCCGAGGAGCGCAAGGGTGAGCGCTACGGAAGCGGGCAGGAAAAACCGGGTGATGGAAACGCTTTTCATCGCCGTCAGCTCACTTCATGGAGGGGAAGAAGAAGGTCACGCCGCCCTGCAGGATGAAGTTGTTCTTCATCTCGAGGGTGGTGCTGTTGATGGTCTCGATGTACGACATCGACTTGCCCTCGATGCGGGCGGCGATGCTCTCGCCGAACGCAACGCGTGCGCCGCCCGAGATGACCGTGGTCGGGTGCCATTCCTGGTCGCTGCCGACGAAGTGCTCGTCCCCCGAGTCCACCTGGAGGGCCTTCGGGTCGTCTGCCGTGTGAACCACGCCCAACCCGAACGCGCCGTACATGTCGAACGCGATGATCTTCCGGCCGACTGCGGCCTTTCCGTAGATCGGGGAGAACGAGAGCGCGGCAGAGCCCATCGCGTCGAGCTTGGAGATGTCGGGCGAGACGCTGTTCTCGAGCAGGAGCTGCTTGGAGAGTGCCTTCCAGTCCGGATCGTTCTCTCCGCCGGACCCGAGGATCGGCGAGTAGTTGATCTGCACTTCCGCAGCGAAGATCTCGGTGATGTGGTAGTCGAGCGTCGCCCCGATCACGTAGCGGTTGAGGAAGGGGTCGTTCGTGACGAACCCGATCTCGGGACCCACTTCGTACCGTCCGATCTTCATGAAGGTCTTCTTCTGGATGACCTTGATGACGCGCTTCTTGGACTTCTTGGTGAGGTCGTCCTCGTCCGCCTTCTTCGCATCGGCGCGGCCGGACTTGACGTCGTCCTTCTCGGACTTCACCGAGCTCTCGTCCTGGTCGTCGGTGTCGTCCGAGGACGTGTCGGTCGGGGTGTCGTCGGCGACGGCATCACTTGCGAGGTAGTGCACGGTGACAGGGGCAGACGCCGCTGGGGCCTCCACGACCGGGTCGGTCGTCGAAGCCTGGGCAGGCAGCGCAGCGAGAGAGAGAGCGAGCAACATCATGGGGGTGGCCACCGTCTGCTTAGAAGTTGGAGAGGCGCGGCTTCATCTTCGGCACGAAGATCGAAACACCGGCGGTGGTGATGAACGAGTTGTAGAGCCGGCTGTTCAGGTCGACGGGTTGACCGTTGGCCAGCTTGTTGCCGTAGTCGGGCTCCTTCGCGACGTAGAGCAGGCTGCGTGCGTCGATCTTCAGCGCGATGCTCTGCGTGAGGAAGAAGTCGAAGCCGACGCCGAGGTTCACGGCGACGTTCGCGGCGGTCGTGGGGTCTGTCGCGCTCGTGGCGGGGTGCCCCGGGTCGTTCCCGTTCACGTACTCCGGGTTCACGATCGCGTAGTCCTTGGTGATCAGCAGGAGGCCGAGCCCCGCGGTGCCGTAGAAGTCGAAGTTCAACACGCCCTCGCCGAGCAGGTTGATCTTGCCGTACACCGGCGCGAGCCGCGCATCGAAGATGGCCCCGAGCTGGATGCGGTCGAGCGGCTGCTTGAACGTGGTCTGCTCGTCGCCCTCGTAGGCGATGCCGACGAGCGTTTGCGTGAGGTTCTTGATGCCGCCATCGCCCGTGTTCGGCCCGTAGAGGATGCTGCCCTCTGCCGCGAACGTCTCGGAGAAGTGGTAGGCCAGGAACGCCCCACCGACCGGACTGGAGACGAACGAGTTGTTCGGGACGTAGCCGACCATCGGGGCGATCTCGAACCGGTTCGACTTGACGAAGAACTTGTTCTGGATGACCGAGAGCTGGGCTTTCTTGCCCTGCAGCTCGTCGAGGGCCTGCGTGGCCGGGTGTGTGTCTCCCGCGTGCGCCTGGGCGGGAAGCAGCGCAGCCATCAGGCCCAACAGGGGGGCGAGGGAGGCGAGCAGCGTGAGAGGGGAGCGTCGTTTCAGGCGGGCCAGCATGTTCATCAGGGCTTTCTCCGGGGGCTCCGTCAGCAAGAATCCGCGCCACAAGGCGCGCGGCAGCGCACCATAGCACGGCCGCGGGGTTAGTCGTGGATTCGTGACGCTCTCTTTGCCCGCTCTGATCCTTCTCGTCCATCGGGCGGCCGCCGCGTCGCAGACCGGCCCCGTGCAGATCGAGATCCCCGCCACGCCTCCGGAGGAAGGGCAGGCCATCGCCTTCGGCGTGCACGAAACCGTCGATGGACCGGTGTTCATCGACGGCTGTGCGCCGCTCGAGATCGAGCGCAAGACGGGCGGAAAGTGGCTCACCACCGCGGTGAAGGTGTGCGACTCCCAGGTCCCGGCCACGCAGTTGGACGGGGATCTCGCGTTCTCCATCCCGGGCCCTGCCTCCGGCTCCGGTGCCTACCGCGTGATCCTCACCTGGGGGACCGGGTGCGCGCCCGGCTTCCCGCTCACGACCGCCATCTGTGAGCAGATGGGCAGCGTGACCTCGGAGCCCTTCGTGGTGGCCCCGAAGACGAAGTAGGGCTTCACTGCAGGATGAGCTTCTGCTCGATCCAGCCCATTCCACCGCGACGATCCCGCACGACGACCCACAGGGACTGCTCTGTCATCGTGGCATCGCTCGGCGCCGTGTACTCCACCGCATGGTAGGGCCAGAGCGTATTGGACTGGTCGAAGCTTCCTTCTTGCAGGTACCATGCGAAGTAGGGCTCTTCGGTGCGGGTCTCGGCGACGCCCGCGTCGTCGACGAAGGTGTAGTCTTCGATCGCGTCGTCTGCGAGCTCGCACTCGATGGCGTAGGTCTGGCCGCGGGTGAGCGTGACCGTGGCGCCGGGGGTGATCGCGACGCCGTCGATGGTGAGACCGGTGACCAGCGGGTTGCGGTTCGGGGTGGTCGCGAGGCTGACAGGCACGCGCTTGTACGCGACCTCGACGTCCTCGACCGCCGTGTCAAGCGTGCCCGAGTCGCCCTCCACCGTGGGGATCGCGCTCACCGTCACGATCGCGGTGGTGCCTTCGAGCTTCTGGTCGTCGGTGAGGGCGTCCAGGTAGTCGTCGGGGACCGTCCAGGAAGGCTCGAAATACGGCTGCACCCCGATCATGCCGGCTTCCTGAAGCTGGGCGAACAATGCGGCGAGTTCGTCAGGCGTGAGGTTCGAGGTGTCGCCGGTGAGGCTCGAGAGCAGCTCCGTGTCGAGGGTGCAGCCGTAGCCATCGGAGATGTCGCATGCGAACCACGTCGTCAGTCCGACCGTGGCGACCGGGGAGACCACCAGGGAGGTGAACGAGACCGTGTCACCCGGTTGGGGCTCCGCGGGCTCTGCGGCGATGGCCAGGATGCGCAGGCGATCGATCTGGAAGGACTGCGACAGTCCGAGGCTGTCGCACGCGCCGAGCGCCGGGAGCAGGGTGGCGAGGAGCAGCCCGCGTCGCGCCGAAGCATTGCTAGAACTCAAACTTCGCCTCGAAGCCCGGACTCGGGATGAACGGCAGCGACTTGATGTACGCCGTCTCGGTGTAGTCGTAGTTGTAGATCTGGAATTCCGGGTTTGTTCCATGCACAACGTTGATCAGGTCTACGAAGAGGTCGAGGCTCCACACCTTGAAGGTAAAGACCTTGTCAATCCGTGCGCTCACGGTCCAGTAGGGGGGGAGGCGGTCGGAGTTGTATGGCGCGGTCGAGTACCCGGAGTAGGTGTCCTGGTCGACGTCATACACGCCGAGGTTGTACGGCGTGGTCGGGTTGCCCGTGGTGTACTGGAACCGCGCCGAGACCTCGGTCTGCCACGGGAGCTTGTAGCCCCCGACGCCGACGAGGTTGTGCGTCTGGTCGTAGTCGTAGGCGTACCAGTCGTCTCCGGGCTCGTCGCGGCGCTCGCTTCGGGAGAGCGTGTAGCTGACCCACCCGAAGAAGTGCCCGATCGGGTCGTGCCGGAGGATGATCTCGACCCCGTAGGCGCGCCCGACGCCGTCGTTCACGAAGAACGGATCGTCCAGGCTGGCGAAGTTCGGGTTTCCCACGATGAGGTTCGAGAAGTCCTTGTAGAACCCTTCAATCTCGCCATGGATCGCCTGTCCCACGTCCTGCTCCCAGCCGACGGCGCCCGAGAGGCACTGTTCGGAGGTGAGGTTCACGAGCACGTCGTCCGTCCGGTACATCTGGTACGGCTGCGGCGGCTGGTGGTAGAGGCCGAGGGAGCCCTTGACACGCATGCGCGGGTTGATGCTGAACTTGCTCGAGATGCGCGGGTCCAGGGCCGCTGTCTCCAGCTCCCCCGGGATCCAGGCGACGGTGCCGCGGATGCCTGGGGTGATGACCCAGCGGTCGGCGTCCTTCAGCGGACGAATGCTGGCGAACAGGTAGGGATCGGGTCCCCAGCCCGTCTGATCGGCGGTGAGCGCGAAGGGTTGCCGTTCGGCCAACGGGTCGGTCGACGCGAAATTGGACGGGTCGAACGGAAGGTCGACCTCGAACGGAGACCAGCCACCGACGAAGTCGATGCCGGGCACGACCTTGAGATGGTCGTTGATCTTCCAGGGCAGCTCGGTGCGCACCTCCGCGAGCCACTGCGTCTGGTAGAGGCGCCAGGAGTCCCCGACGACGAGACTGGCGTAGTCCCGCCCGAAGGACGGCAGGAACCGGAGCGAGAGGTGGTCGTTGAACGGGTGCTCCCACTTCACCACGATGCGGTGGGTGGAGTAGGTCGTGCCGAAGCTGCCCTGGGTGTCCTGGTCGGTGCCCTGCGCGGTGCCCGCTGGGCTCTGCGCGGTGAGCACGTCCTCGAACCCGAAGGCGAGCACGCTGAAGCTGTCGCGGTGGTCGAGCAGTTCGTACTTCGCCTGGTAGTCGTACCAGACGGGCTTGATGGTGTACCCCTGGTTCCCGGTGAGGTCGAGGATCGGTCCCAGGAGCGCGTCGATGTACGAGCGGCGCCCTGCGAGGCCGATGGCATGCTGCTTGTGCTTGCCGAACCGGCCCTGGATCATGGCGCCCGAGTCGAGCGCGTCGGTCTTCCAGGTGATCTTGTTCCGGTCGGGCCACTTGGAGATGGTGGTGACATCCACGACCCCGCCCATCCCCCGGCCGTATTGCACGCCGAAGCCGCCGGGGAGGTAGTCCACTGCGCCCACCAGCCCGGGGTTGATGACGGATTCGAAGCCGCCGAGGTGGTAGATGTACGGGATGCGGATGCCGTCCACATAGACGCCGGAGTCCTCCGGGTTCGAGCCGCGGATGATCAGGAGACCGGTGCCGAAGGGCGAGCGGGCGGCGCCGGGCAGGCTCTGGACGACGCGGATCGGGTCCCCGAACGTTCCGGGGATGCGTCGCACCGTGTCCATCGAGATCGTGCGCTGGGTGACCTCGTTCTTGTCCTTGTCGTAGTAGGCGTACAGCGTGTCGTCGGTCTGAACCGTACGCATCCACAGCTTGACCTCGACGGCCTGGCCGGCAGCGAGGGTGATCTCCTGGCTGACCGTGCCGAGGCCCGGGTCCGCAGCGCGAAGCGACCAGGTGCCGTCCGGCACGCCGCGCAGGGAGAACGCGCCCTTGTCGTCCGTCTCGGTGACCCACTCGCCATCGCGGGCGATCTGCTTCTGCGCCTCGTCGGCGTTCGCGGGGGCGAGCACGCTGACAGCCACGTGCGGGAGCAGCTTTCGGGAGCCCATCTCGCGCAGCGTTCCGGAGACGTTCACGCCGGCTTCTGCCGGAACGGCGTCGGGCGCGGGCTCCGCGGCCTTGAAGACGAAGCCGTAGTCGAACTGGATGATCACGGGCACCGGCCCCGTGGCGTCCTCGGCGGGGGAGAAAACGAACTGTTGGGCCGCCGCCACGGCGGCTTCGTCGAACCCGTAGCCGGCGGGCGTCTCGACGGTGACGTTCGTGACCTTCCCCGTGGCGTCGATCTCGATGTCGAGCACGACGTGGCCCTCGATCGCGGCGGCCTGGGCCTCTGGAGGGTAAGGCGCGTCCACGAACGTGATGAGGACGGGGTTTTTCGTGAGCGGCGGCGGCTCCTCGGGCGCGGCTGACGGGGCGGCGGCGGGGTCCGTAGGAGGGCCGTCTCCCGCAAACGCGGGGGTGCAGAGGGCGAGGAGGAGGAGCGCGCTGGTCACGGGTTTGCCGTGACCGTGCAGTATTGGGGCATGCCGGTCACGGCCACGGCCACCCCGTCCTGCATCGCGGGCTTCCACTTCGCGAGCCGCCATGCTGCGATGCACGCCTCCTCGATGCCGTAGCCGAGCGGCTTGGAGACCACCTTCGCGCTCGTGACGACGCCGTGCTCGTCGATGTCCAGGCGTACCTCCACGGTGCCCTCCACGTTCGCCTTCTGCGCCGCCTCCGGTGCCTCGAACACCGGCCGCAGGCTCATCTTCGGCCGCGTGGTGACGGCTGCCCAGGCGCGAGGGCCGTTCGCCTCGTCGAGCGAGAGGCCCTTGCCTGAAGCCGCGACGTCGGTGGTGTTGCCCGCCCGCACCGAGAGCCCGGAGCCGCTGTTCGAGAAGCTGTTCGCGGAGAGGCCCTGCACGCGCCGCGGCGGCGCCGGGGTGGGTGCGACGTCGGGCGGAGGGGGCGCGGGAACGGGGGGGATGTCCTTGAACTTCACCGGCTTGGGTTTCTCCTTGGGGGGCTCGGGCTTCGGCGGCTCGGGCTTCGGTGGTTCTGGCGCCTTCTTCTCCACCTGCACCTGGACCCACTGGGCGGCCTTCTTCGCCGGCTCCGGGTTCACCACGAACAGCAGCGCGAGCAGCGCGTGAAACCCGATCGACAGCACCCCCGCGGTGCTGCGCAGGGCCTGCTGCCAGCGCGGCGTGCTGTGGAACGGGGAGATCGAGCTCACCGGCCTACCCTGGCACGGTGGGGGCGGGCGTGCTCGTCGGGTCGATGTTGATCGCGAACTTGGTGACGCCCAGGCCCTTCACCACGTCGATGATGTGCGTCACATCGCCGTGGCGGGCTTCCTTGTCGCCCGAGATCAGGCAGACGACGTTCTTGTCCTTCGCGAACTCCTCGGCCACGCGGGCTGTCAGGGCGGCCTCGGTGATCTGCTCGCCGTCGAGCATGAGGCGACCGTCGGCCGCGACGCTGATCCCGAGCGAGGTGGGCTCCACGTTCTCCCCGGTAGCGGCATCGGGGAGGTCGATCTTGATGGCCGGCTTCACGATGTACGTGGCCGTGACCATGAAGATGATGAGCACCACGAGCACGATGTCCACGAGGGGCACGATGTTGATGTCGGTGATCGGCTCGTCGCCGCCGCCCTTGAGCTTGCCGCCTGCCATCAGCCCGCCGCTGCCTGCAGCCGCGCGAGCACGAGCTGGCCCATGCTCTCCACGCGCCCGCAGATGCCCTTGATGTGGTTCTGCATCAGGTTGTAGAGCACCACCGCGGGGATGGCGACGGCGAGGCCCATCGCGGTCGAGACCAGCGCCTCGGAGATGCCGGACATGACGGCCCCTGCGTTGTCGCCCGCCGCGCCGCCCGTGGTGAGTGACAGGTCGTGGAACGCCTTGATGATGCCGAGCACCGTGCCGAACAGGCCGACGAACGGCACGCTCGAGGCCACGGTGCCCACGATCAGGATCCCGCGCTCGAGCCGACCGCGCTCGAACTGCAGCGTGCCCACCATCGCTGACTCCGCGGCGTCCACCTTGCCGTCGCCTGCCACCGCCAGGCCGGCCCGGATGACGCGGGCCTCGAGGCCCTTCATCTCGCTGAGCGCAGCCTCCAGCCTGGGCCTGTCACCTCCAGTCAGAAAACCGCCGAGGGCGGCCTCGAACGCGTCGGAAGGCGAGCGGTTGAGCATGAAGTACAGGGCGCGTTCGAACGCGAGCGCCACGCAGAGCACGGAGAGCCCCACCATCAACCACAGGACCCAACCGGCCCCCAGCAACGCGAACTGCGACATCTTCTGTTCAAGCAACACGCGGGGGCTCCGGGAGTGACGGGCTCCGATGGTAATTCGTCCGGGGACCCGACGGGGCTCCGCGGCCTGTGGGGGGCGTGAGCCCCCCGGAGCAGGTACAGCCGGCGGGTCGGTCCGCAGGCCGGTGCTCCGGCCGGGACCGGTCCGCAGGAAAAAGGCGTTGGCAGCGTACTCGCGGCCGGCGTCTTTTTCCGTTCGGCCGGGGGGTTTGGGGGGCGCGAGCCCCCCGGAGCAGGTACTGCG
>CAIQVJ010000031.1 GCA_903875225.1 uncultured Pseudomonadota bacterium | reverse complement strand
TGGCACCCGAAGACAGGGCACGGTGACCGAGCGGACCTCGTCGGGCGGGGCCCCAGCCCCCGCCGGTCACCGGGATCGCGATCCGGTGGGGGACTACTTCTGGTGAGCGCTGGGGGACTACTTCGGGTGAGCGTCACAGCACAAGGCAGGTCGCTTCCATCGCAGTCCTGGTCAACCTCATCGCCGCAAGTCTCGGTTGCGCCGGGTGAGGCACTCTCATCCCGGTCGTCACAGTCGTCCGCGTTCGTGACGTAGCCGGACGGCGCCTCGCACGCGTCGGTGCTTCGGGCGGGATCCCCGTAGCCGTCTCCATCAGCATCCCGGTAGTACGCCGAGGTCACCAACCCCTCGTCGACGTTCCCGTCGCAGTCGTTGTCGGCACCGTCACACACCTCGGCGAGCCCAGGCGAGGATCGGGGGTCCGAGTCGTCGCAGTCGGTGCAGTCCGCTACCCCATCCGTCGGCGCCATGCAGGCCGAAACGGCCGTTGCGGGGGCCCCAAAGCCGTCACCGTCCGCGTCTGTACACCAGGTCGGGCCGGCGCCATCATCCACAACGTCGTCGCAATCATTGTCCTGACCATCGCAGACCTCCGGGGCGGCTCCGTTGACAGCCGCATCGAAATCGTCGCAGTCGATGCCCGCCAGGAACCCGTCCCCGTCGGCGTCGATCCAGGTGGCGTCAGGCCCTCCGGTTGCTCCCAGGTCCGAGCGGCTGCCATCGGGGTCCTCAAGGCTCGCCGTGCCAGCATCGACCATAGCCGACGTCGCCAACAACGCGTAGCTATCCGTGTCGCAATCCCCCGTGGCGGAATACGCATAAAATTAAGGTTCAACAGCTATATTTCCGAATCCTCCCGCAGTGAACGTAAACGATCCGCCCGAGTCCGCAGCGCCGTTTGAGTACCAGTCGGAGTAGGTCGTGTTCGTGACACACGCTGCACTCGCGCCGTACACCGCATCCCCCGACGCCGTGTATGCGAAGATCGAGTTCAGAAACACGCTGCTGAACTCGTCACACGCCTCGAAGTAGACGCCACCCCCAAAGTCGGATGCGCTGTTGGCGACGACGGTGTCGTTGGTCATGGACAGGCCGCCCTCGGCGCCCGTCAGGTACATGGCCCCGCCGCGATCGGCCGAGTTCCGCGCCCAGATGGTATTCGAGGTCGTCAGCCCGCCCTCGACGTCGTCGCTCCCGACGTTGTAGATGTACAACGCCCCCCCATACACGCTCGCAGCATTGCCACACCAATACGAGTTCGTCACCGTCGTTGCGCCGAAAACCTCTGCTCCGGCGCCGTAGCTTGCGCTGTTGCCTACGAACGCGCTCCCGTCGACTACCAGCTCCGGCGCGTAGATGGCTCCGCCGTACGAGGCGTAGTTCGCCTCAAACCGACTGCGAGACACCGTGAGGGTCGATCCATAGCCCGGGTAGACGGAGATGGCGCCGCCGGTCACCCCATAGCCGTTCCCGAATTCCGAGTCCGTCACCGAAGATTCGCGCAGCACATAAACCGCCCCTCCGTCGCCTCCAACACCACGATCGGCCCCGCACGAGTCGAAGGTCGAACCTGCGATCGTGACGGAATACGCGTAGATGGCCCCTCCGGACTCGCCGCCCCCAACGGACTCGTTGGTGAACGAGGACCCCGTGACGGAGACTGCGCCATCCGCGGAGATGCTGCCGCCGTCGCTGACCGCTGCATCGTCGGTGAATGAACTGTCCGACACGAAGAGAGCCCCGTTCGTCGCGATCGCCCCTCCGCGTCCGGCGGCCTGATTCGACGAGAAGGTTGATCTGACGATCTCCACGTCCCCAACCGCGTAGATGGCCCCGCCATGGCTCTCGGCAAGGTTCCCCGTGAACGTCGAGTCGGACACTGTCACGTCCCCATCGCTGTACACCGCGCCGCCGCGCCCTTCGCCGGTGGCACCGTTGGTCGCGTTGTCGCTGAACTCCGAGGACGTAATGTCAAGCGCGGCGCTCTCGACCATCACCGCCCCGCCCAACATGCTCGCCGATCCACCGTTCCGGAGGAACGCGCTGCCGCTTATGGTGACCACGGCCGACTCGGCGTGGAGGGCCGAGCCGTTGGATCCGCCAATGTCGGAGAAGATGCAGTCCTGGACGTCCAGCGAGCCATCCGTCACGTCCAGCATCGACTCGACCGGGGCGAGGTTCTCAAAAGTCGTCCCCCTGACCGCCACGTCCGCCCCGTCCGTAGAAATCGCGGCGTCGTCGAGGGCGCAGTCGACCACTTCGAGCGTACCGCCGCTCGCCTCCAACACAATGCCACCAGTGACCGATGAGTTCATTAGCGTCACCCCCCCGCCGTCGACCTCCAGTGCGAACACGCTGAGCCCCGCTGAGCCCGCGTCGACCAGCGCCACGTCATCCAGGGTGAAGGTACCCGCGCCGACACGAACGCCGGTGCTCTCGTGGTTCGAGACCGTGAGCCCCTCAATCACGACCACCGGTGCCCCGGTCGTGCTGACGAGCGCCGCGTCGCACGTGCCGCCAGCGTCGAGTGTCGTGGCCGCGCTACCGGCGGTACCAATGATGCTCAGGCTCTTTCCATCCAGGTCTATACAGTCGTACCAGGTGCCTGCGGAGATCTCGATGGTGTCGCCATCGGCGGCGTCGGCGAGCGCCTCCGAGATGGACAGATATCCGGATGTCCCGTCCACGATCAGCGTGGCCCCACGCGCACGGGCTAGCGACGCGAGAATCAGGATCAGCATAGTCAACTCGAGGATCTAAGGGACGAGGCCGGCTGCCTCTTTACGAGCACGTTCGGTACCGTATAACCAGCGAAGCTCAACGGGCGTTGGCTGTCTTCAAGCTACGGCATATCGGTCAGCGCCTTGGCGCCAGGCGGGGACTTGCACTGGTTGAACGCGGCCGCGGCGGGGTGACCCGGAACGCGCATCAGCCTCGCCCCCGATGGCGGGGAAGGATGGGCCGAGACCGGGAGGGCGTGCGCCCGGGTCACTCGCGCGAGGCGCGTCGGCGCGAGGTGCGAGGTGCGAGGTGCGAGGTGCGACGTGCGACGTGCGACGTGCGACGTGCGACGTGCGACGTGCGACGTGCGACGTGCGAGACTTCGAGCGCCACCGGCGCCAGCCTCCAGCCCGCGGAATATTCCGCCAGCCGATTCCACTTTCACGCCCCATGAAACCACCGTGAAAGCGCCCTGCTACTCGGTAGCGCTACCGCTCCGCAGCGGATAAGCTGGTACCGAATCACAAGGCGCAAACATGGCATCACCCCCCTCCCGCCTCTCATCCGGATCCGCATCCACGGCTCCGGCCCCCGACGCCCTCCGCGTCGCCCTCTACACCCGCGTCTCCACCGACAACCAGATGGGCGACGAGGGCTCGCTCGAAACCCAGGAGGCCCGCCTCCGGTCCTCGGTCGCCTCGCGCCAGGCCCCGCACGTCGTCGCCCGCGTGTTCCGCGAGGAAGGCGCCAGCGGGAAGAACCTCGACCGGCCGCGGATGCAGGAGATGCTCGCCGCCGTCCGCGCCGGGCAGATCGACGTGGTCATGGTCACCCGGCTGGACCGCCTGTCGCGCTCCCTGCTCGACTTCTACGAGCTGCACCGTGCCTTCGAGGCCAAGAACGTCCAGTTCGTGTCGCTCAACGAGTCCTTCGACACCTCGCAGCCCATCGGCCGGGCGATGCTCAAGCTCGTCCTCGTGTTCGCTGTAGCGTCCAACAACTCTGGCGGGTTTCGTCCAGAAACTATGGCGGGTGGGAAATGTGCCACGAGGGGTGGCGGCGGTCAAGGACGGGCCCTCCGACGGGCGCTCGGCGGAGATGCGACCGCCTGGACGGCGGACCGGACGGGGGCCACTCAGGTGAGCCCCCGCCCAGCCCACCGCCCCGGCGAGGCAGGACGAACGTAGGGTGAAGGCGGCGTCTTCGGCCGATCCAACAATCCGGAAATGTTCGCAGCGCCGCATTCTCGGATCCTACGGCTCGTCCGAGAACGCGGACGGGTCGGTCTTCTGGGTGCGCCAGGACTTGCCGGACAGGCGGATGTGCTCCCCGCGCTCCAGCACCCGGTCGAGCAGCGCCTCGGCGAGGTCGGGATCGTGGAGGACGGTTCCCCAGCTACTCAGCGCCTTGTTCGTGGTGAAGATGATCGGGCGGCGCTTCAGGCAGCGCTGGTCGACGACGCCGTAGAGCACGTTTGCGGCGTCCTCGGCGCATTGCAGGTACCCTACCTCGTCGACCACCAATACGTGAGGTTGCACGTACTCAGTCGTCGTCTCGGTCAGCGTGCCGTTCTTGGCAGCAGCGTGGAGCTTGTCGATCAGCGCCGATGCCGTGATGAAGCGGGCCTCGAACCCGTTCTGGATCGCCTTGTAGGCCAGCGCGATCGCGAGGTGCGTCTTGCCGCGCCCAGGTTTGCCAGACAGGATCAGGTTCCTTCCCTCGGTGACGAAGTCCGACCCCAGGTACGGCCCGAGTTGCTGGCGGCGCAGCGAGGACTGGTAGACGAAGTCGAACTCGTCGATGGTCTTGAGGTACGGGAAGTGCGCGTGCCTCGCGAGCTTCTTGACCCGGGTGTCGGTGCGATGCGCCACCTCCTCCGCCAGCAAGAGCGTGACGAAGTCGTGGTGAGACCAGCCCTCCTTCGCTGCTCGCACCTCGTACTCGGGCAGCAGGCGGGCCACCGTCGCCAGGTTCAACCGGCGCATGATGGCGGCGAGGTCGATGTTGGTGACGTCCATCACGCCACCTCCCGCAGTGCCATCGCGACGTCGTCCACGGTGTAGCCGCACCGCAGGTTGCAGCGGTCGAAGGCGGCGCGCATCGCGTCCTCGCCGTGCTCCCGGAGGAGGTCGTAGAGGTCGTTGCAGGGCCGCTCCCAGCGGCCGTCGGGGTGCCGGTGGACCAGCGCGGTCATCCAGGCCCAGGCGGGCTTGCCGATGCGCAGCAGGGCCTCGCGGCGCACCGTCGCCTGCTTGCGTCGCCCGTGGACCGCCCCGAGCAGCGTCTCGGTCTGGGAGGGCAGCATCTGCAGCACGCCGATGCCGTCCTTGCGCCGATGGGTGACGCGCTCGTCGCCGACCACGATCTCGATCGCGTCACGCCGGATGAACAGCGTGGCGGGCGCCCCGATGCGAGTCGCCGTGGCAAAGTACGGCGTTCCAGCGAAGGAGACCGTCCCCATCGGCGTGACCGTGATCGTCTCCCGGATCGGCCAGGCATCGGCCGTGACGCGTACCGGACGCTCGGCCAGCCAGGGCTTCTCCGCCTCCAGCGCCACGGCGGGGATCACCCCGGTCGCGTCGCTCGGCCGCTCGTGGTTGACCACGTGCAGCCAGCCGACGAGCTGCTCCAGGGCGTCCGCGCGATTCTGGAACTTGCGGGCGAAGAAGAAGCTGTGCTTGACGTACTTGACCAGGCGCTCGACCGAGCCCTTCTGCTGTCCCTTTCCCGGGGTGCAAAGCGTCGGGATCGTGCGGTACTCGGCGACGAGGTCGCGCAGGTAGGCGTGCAGGACCGGTGGTTCCACGCCGATCGGGGAGATGCGGACCGTCTTCGGGTTGTCGAAGACCCACTCCTTGGTGCTGCCCCCGAAGAACGCCAGCGACCCCAGCAGGCAGCGAGCCAGCGTCTCCGCCCGCTGGTCGGGGACGACGATGACGTGCATCATCCGCGAGTACTTCATGCGGGCTGCCCAGAAGACCAGCTTGTCCTTGCGACCGTCGGTGTACTTGACGGTCGCCTCCCCGAAGTCGAACTGGGCGTACTCGCCGGGGAGCCCCTCGAAGCGGATGATCGCCTCCTTCCGAGGCGTCGGGCGGAGCTCCTTCACGAGCGCCGCCATCGTGCTGCGGCTGCCCGTGAACCCCCAGTCGCGGGCCCGGCGCAGGACCTCGGTCGCCGCGATCGTCTCCTCGCCGAGCAGCGTGCGGATCCGCTCGACGAGCGCGTCGCTGGTGACGGCCGGTCGCCCCGGTCGCTTCGCGGCTTGCCGGCTGTTCTCAGCGACCTCCTCTCGGGTGGGCTCGGGCTCGGCGAGCACGCGCTCGACGGTGCGAACGGAGATGCCGCACTTCGCGGCGATGGTGGCCTGGGGCGTGCCGCCCTCCGCCATGTGGTGGACTTTCAAGCGGGTCATGACGTCGAACACCTGCGCGGTCTCCAGCGGGAAGCCCACCAGCTACCGGAGATCGCGGGAAGCGGCTGGCGGGTCAGAATCCGCCAGAGTTTCTGGATCTCGACACGACAGAGTTTCTGGACTCTACATTCGCGGAGCTGGAGCGCGAGCAGACGGCCGACCGCACGCGCATCGCCATGCAGGCCCGCGCCGAACGTGGCCTCTGGAACGGGGGAGCCCCGCCGCTCGGCTACGACTCCGACGGCAACGGCCACCTGTCGATCAACGAGAACGAGGCGGCCGTCGTCCGCGAGGCGTTCGAGAAGATGCCCGAGCTGCGGTCGGTCCGCGAGGTCGCCCGGTACCTGAACGGGAAGGGCCACCGGCAGAAGCGGTACTCGTCGCGGCGTGAGGGCGACAAGGGGGAGCGCGAACTCACGAACGCCGTCGTCGAAGGCATGCTCAAGAACCGCCTCTACCTGGGCGAGGTCCCGCACTGCGGCGAGTGGCACAAGGGGCAGCACGAGGGGATCATTGACGCCGTGACGTTCGACCGCGTCCAGAACATCCGCGAGGACAACCGGCGTGGCGCGAAGGCACCGCGCGAGAACCGGCCCCACGAGTACCTGCTCACGGGTCTGGCTCGCTGCCCATCCTGCGGCTGCGCGATGACCTCGGGGACGACGATGAACTCGGCAGGCACCCGCTACTTCTACTACCGATGCGTGTCGGTCTCGAAGGACACCCAGTCAACCTGCCCCATCGGCCAGCTCAACGCCGGGGCGCTGGAGGAAGCCGTCCTCGCCATCGTCCGCCGCGCGGCGTCCGACCCGGTGCTCGTCGAGCGAGCGATCAACGAGTCCAACCGGATCGCGAAGGAGTTGCTGGAGCCCGCGCGCGAGCGGCTCAAGGCGCTCCAGGCCGAGTACGCCGCCAACAAGGCCGACCGGAACCATCTGCTCGACGCGCTCATGGCGCTGAAGGGCTCGGGTTCGGACACCGCGGCAGAGCGCATGGCGTCTCTGGAGGCTCGCGGTCGTGCGCTCCAGAGCGCCATCGCCGACGAGGAGGGCAAGCTGGGCGTCGACGAGACACGCTCGCTCTCCCTCGCCGCCATCCACGCCGTCCTCCGCGACTTCGACGAGCTGTACGTGCACTTCACCCCCGGCGAGCGCCGGGAGCTGCTGCACGAGATCGTCGACGAGGTTCGCGTCTACCCGGACCGCGTCGAGGTCGCGCTCTACGACGGGTCGGCCGTCGAGGAGGCCATCCAGCAGGTCGCCCGGAAGGTGCGCGGCTCGGGCGGGTCGGGCGGCGGCAAGAGCGGGAAGGGCGCGAACGGCACCGCAGCGACGGCGGGCACGGTTCACGCGGTTCACGCGGAGGTTCACGCCGAGGCCGAGGGGCGTGAACCGGTCGCCGGGTCGATGAAGGCGCGTGCCGCCACCGTTAAGTTAGCGCAGCGCGTGGAGTGGCTCCGCATTAGCGGCGTTTCCAGCAGGCTTATTCACCATTCCGACCCTCAGCCTTGGGGCTACAATGACCCCATTCAACTCCTCCGCCAACTTGGCTACCCCACCCCCATCAAAGGGGACCTGGAATTCCAAGTGTAGTTTTTCCCGGTTCATCACGATGGCGTCCGCGACGAAGTACATCACCACCTGGCGCTGCACGTGGAACGGCAGGTCCGTGAAGTTGCCGGTGACAGCCCCGACGACGCGACGGAGCGCGGCGAGGTTCTTCTGGGCCAGCCCCTCGGCGAACTCGGCTCGACGGGCCTTGCTGGCCTGACGCTCGACCTCCGCCTTGCGCAGCTTCAGGTCGGCGATCTGCGCCTGGCACATCGAGGGGTCAATCCCGTTGCCGATCGCCTCGACGTAGTTGGCGATCCGGCGGTCCAGGTCGGCGAGCTTGGCGTCGAGCTGCTTCGAGTCGCAGGCGTAGGACTTGCGGAGGCTGTCCGTCTTGTCCTGGATCCCCTTGGTGAGAAGGTCGAGGGTGTCGGGCGACTGGAGGCGGGAGCGGATCGAGTCGAGCACGATCTTCTCCAGCCACTCCTTGCGGAGCGGGAGGGACTCGCAGACCGACGAGCCCTTGTTCATGTAGCCGTTGCAGTAGTAGGCATAGGCGGGCTTCATATCGCCTTTCTTGTTGACGCGGTTGTTCATCTTCCGACCGCAGAAGTGGCCGCCGCAGCCCTCGCACCGGATCAGCCGCGAGAGCAGGTACTCGACGTACTGGGCCTTGCAGGCGGGCGCTGAAAACATGCGCTGCTTCGCCAGCTCCTTGCGGGCATCGAACACGTCGCGGTCGACGATCGCGGGGTGCGTCCCACGGACGACGATGCGCTCCGTCTCCTTCGTGCGCTCGCGGCCGTCGCGGCCCACCTTCTTCGTCTTGCCCCAGATGGTGTCGCCGGTGTACGTCTCGTTTCCCAGCAGCGAATCTACCGAGTTGTTGTTCCAGTGCTTCGTCCGCGGGCCTGGGATCCCGAGCCGGTTGAGCTCGTTCGAGATCGCCCGCGAGCCCATGCTCTGGAACACGGCCATGTCGAAGATCCGCTGGATGTTCGCCACGGCTTCCGGATCGCCGAGCACGAGCCGGCCGTGCTCCTGGCCGCGGGCGTCCGCCGTCTTCTCGACCCGGTAGCCGTAAGGGACCGGCCCGCCGTTGTAGTGGCCGCGTTCGGCGTTCTCGGTCATGCCCTTCATCGTCTCAGTCGCGAGGTTCATCGAGTAGAACTGGTTGATCACCTCGATCATGCCCTCATACAGGAAGCCCTGCGGCGTGGCGGGGTCGAAGTTCTCGGTGATGCTCTTGACCACCGTTCCGTGCTTCCGAAGCATGCTCTTGAAGAGGATCGACTCCTCCTGGTGGCGGCTGAACCGGTCCAGCTTGTGGACGAGGATGGCATTCACCTTGTTCTTCTTGCAGTACCCGATCATCTCGCGGAAGCCCGGCCGCTTGTCGGCGGGCGCGTAGGCCGATTCGCCCTCGTCCTTGAAGTCGGCGACGACGGTCCAGTCGGGGTGATCGTCGGTCCAGCGGGTGAGCAGCTTCTTCTGGGCGGGGACGGAGATGTCCTTCTGGGCCTGCTCGTCGGAGGAGACGCGGCAGTAGAGAACGGCGGTGGGCATGATGAAGACTCCAGGTGGGGTTTGCGGGCAGAGGGTGCCGCGCGCCCTGTTTGCAAAAGGGATGCCACCGACCGGCCGGTGTCAAGCCTGCCGCCCCAAATCGCTGAAGATCGCGACTTTCCTGATCATTTCGATCCCGATTTTGCTCAAAAACGCGAGAATCACCGCTGCGTGAGTTGGCTCCAACCGCTGCAACCGGCCGGCCGAACGCTGCACACCACCCAAGTGACCGCTTCACTCGGAGGCCCCGACCGCTGCAAATCACGCCACGACCGCTTCACGGGCCGGGATCGGAGGGCTGGACCGGCCGCGTGAGGCAGGTAGAACCGTCGTAGTTCGCTGCGGCACGGAGGCTGCTTTCTGGAGAGCCGAGCCCACACCGGGCTCCCCGGAGCCGCCATGTCGTACCGCTTTCGTCCCCCCGTCACCGTCGAGATCGTCTGCGTCCCTGCGCCAGACGCCCAGCAGCGCCTTGAGGCGGCCATCAAGCTCATCGCCGACGCCATCGCCCAGCGTGCCTGGGACGAGGCCCTGGCCGAGCAGGAGGCCGAGTGGGCGGCAGAGAACGCCACTCGGCTCGAGGCGGGTGCGACGTGAAGCTCAACCTCCTGCCCACCTGCGAGATGGGATCGGCCCGGCTGTCGGCCGTCGTCCAGGACCCCGTCGTCGACCTTGAGCCCGAAACCCCCGGGACGCTCCGCATCCAGGAGGGCGTGCTCGACCTCACCCTGGAGTTCCCCGACAACGAAGCCGTCGGGCGCTTCCGAGACCGCATCACACGTGAGCTGCGCCTCGCGCGCTCCTGAACCCCCTCCGCCACCGGCACCCTGCCCGTGAGGGGGTCGGCGGCGGCTTCACCCGCAACAACCAAGGAACCAACACAATGGAACTCTTCGCTCTCACCCTCGACTTCGAGGGCGCTCCCCTCACCACTCTCACCGTCAACGGCCGCCCGGCCTGGATCGCCCGCGAGATCGGCGTCCGACTCGGATACGCCCACAGGGGCGACCGCTTCGTCTCCAAGCTCTCGGGCGACTGGTCGTCCGAGTTCGTCGAGGGCCTCGACATCGCCCGTGTGACCGGCTCGGAGCTCGTCGCGCTCAAGGCGGCGCTCGGCGCTGTCGCGGTCCCGACGGCCACCAGCAAGCTGGTCGTCCTGTTTGAGACCGGCGTGTACCTCGCGGTCACCAAGACGGACAAGCCCGTCGGCATCCGGCTGCGCCGGTTCATCGTGGACGAGGTGCTCCCCCGCCTCGCTCGCGGAGAGCCGGTCGGTGCGCCGAGCCCGACGGCTGCCCCGGCGGTCCCGGCCCCTCGGCTGCGGCCGATCCTGGAGCTCGCTGAGCTGCGCGAGATCCGGATGTGGCGTCGGGTCGACCTCGACGATCGACGGTTCCGCGCGGCGAGCCTCACGCGCATCGCCAAGCTGCTGCTCGACCTCGGCCGCATCGACCAGGCGCAGTGGCTCCGCATCGAGATGGCGGCGAGCACGATCGCGCTGTGTGTCCGCCAGCCCGGCGAGGTGCCCCGCACGAACCTGGAGATGATCGCCGAGCTGGCACAGGCGGCCGCGTGAACACGACGGCTCCACCGGGCGCGCTGGACACCCTGCGCGCGTTCCTCGGCTGGCTCCTCCCTCGCCACGCGGCGCTGGGCGGGGTCACCGAGATCCGCATCCTCGGCGGCTCTGGCCGAGGCGGCGTCTGGTCAGCGTGGATCGGCCCCGACGACGTCGAGGGCCTGATCACGGCGCTGACCCCGGTGGGGCCCTCCCCGCGGGTCTCGATCCCCCGGGGCGACTACCCGCGCATCGGAGAGGCCAACATCTACTTCAGCCTCCAGGCGGTCCAGCCCGGCGCCGCACCCGAGCGCGGGCTGCCCATCCGTCGGGTGTCCCAGACCTCCCGAGACACCGACATCCGCGCCTACTCGATCTTCGTCGTTGACGTGGATCCGGTTCGGAAGCCCGCGGGCCGGTCGTCCAGGGACGCGGAGAAGGCCGAGGCGCTCGCAGTCGCGGAGCGGGTGAGTGTCTGGCTGCACGAGCTCGGCGTGCGGCCCGCGCTCGCGGACAGCGGCAATGGCTACCACCTGCTTGTGCCGCTCGTCCCCGGGCTCGAGGATGAGGTCGGCAGCTACGCTCGTCAGGGGCAGGCGCTGCTTCGGCTACTTGACGAGCGGTTCTCGACGGACAGCGCGAAGGTGGACCGCTCCACATTCAATCCGTCGCGCATCCTCAAGCTCTATGGAACCACGGCGGTCAAAGGGCCGAACACGGCTGATACACCGCACCGTGTTTCAGGTGTCACTGTCGACGACCTGCCCGAGGACATCGACCTGTTCGCGCGTCTGGCTGAAGCACCGCTCGAGATGGTCCCAACCCCGGCGCCAGCTCCTGCCCCTCCGCGGCCGAAGCCCATGCCAGCCGCGCCCAGGCCGTCCCCCGAGCCCTCTCCGGCGTGGAACGTCTGGCGGACCGCCGCGCTCGCCCGCCTGCCCCTGGAGGCCGTCTACGGCGACCTGCTGACCGGCAAGGCGTCGGGCGCGACCTGGCTGCAGTGCCGTGACCCCTGGTCCGCGACGGGCGACCAGACGCCGTCCGCGGGGGTCGCGGATGGGAACGGGGACGCCGACCGCGGGACGTTCCACTCGTTCATCCGGTCGGAGTCGATGTCGGTCTTCGACTTCATGGTGAAGCGCGGGGTCGTGGGTGACTTTCGCGCGGCGTGCGCTCGCGTCGCGCAGCTCGCCGGGGTGCCCCTGCCCGTCGGGCCGGTCATCGCCGACGTGCTCGCCCAGTTCCGAGCCGCCTGGGCAAAAGCCAGCAACGACGACGAGCGCAACCGTGCGCTGCAGGCGGCACTCCGGGCACTCGCCCCGGCGCCGGCGGTCCAGCGGGAAGCTGCCATTGAGGCCGTGCGCGAAGCCGCGGGGCTCAACCCACGGACCATGCGCGCAGCGCTCGCCGAGGTGCGCCACGCCAACAAGGCCGAGCGCCGGGAGCGCGCGTTGGCCGCCCCCAGCGGTCGGCCTGGCGTCGCCGTCGTCGACTTCGTCGAGAACCGCGACACCGTCGAGGGCTTCTTCGAGGCCCTCGTGCTCGCGCTGCTCCCGTCCAACCGCTTCTTTCGGATGGAGCGCGAGCTCGTCTTCGTTCGCCGCGGGTACGGCCCGAGCGTCGTCGACGAGCGCAACCTGCCGGGCCGGCTGTCCGCGCTCGTCGAGGTCCGGTTCCTCCAGGAGACCGAGGATGGCGTCGTGTTCAACCGCTACGACGTGCTGCCCTCCGACCTCGCGCGGGCGTTCGTCCACTCGCCGCGGGTCGCCGCGCGCCTCCCGGTGCTGCTCGGGTACACGCGGACCCCGGTGTTCGACCGCAACTGGCGCTTCGTCGGCCGGCCCGGCTTCCATCCCGAGAGCGGCCTGTTCTACGACGGCCCGCCGATCGAGCCCGCGACGGGCATCGAGCGGATCATGGCGGCGCTCCAGGGCTTCGCCTGGAAGGACGGGCCCGACCTCGTGAACTTTCTTGGGGCGCTGCTGACGATGCTCACGATGCCGTGCTGGGGCCGCGGCCACCCGTTCCTGGCGATCAACGGCAACCGCGCCGGAGTCGGCAAGAGCACCCTGGCCCGCGTGCTCGGCGTGCTGGCCGAGGGCGTCGAGCCCACCACGGTCTCCTTCACAGCGAACGACGAGGAGTTCGAGAAGCAGATCGCCACGCGCATCGAGGCGGGCGACCGGGTGGTCGTGATCGACAACGCGAAGGTCAACGGCTCGGTCACCAGCGCGGTCCTGGAGCGATGTATCACTGATACACGCCTGAACTTCCGGCGTCTCGGCTCCAACACCTCCATCGGGCGTGCCCAGAACGATGTGCTGTTCGTCCTGACGATGAACCTGGCCCAGCTCGGCCCGGACCTCCGACGCCGCGCCCTGCCCGTGAACCTCGAGCTCCACGGTGATCCCCGCGACGCGGAGCACCCGAGCGACGACCCGGTCGGCGACGCCACGGACGGGCGGCTGCTCGTCGTCGCCGAGCTCGTCGGCATGGTCCAACGCTGGCTGACGGAGGGCCAGCCTGTCCCCGAGACACCCGCGCGGCACTCGACCAACCAGAAGTGGGCTCGGACGATGGACGGCGTGCTGAGCCTCGCGGGGTTCAGCGGCTTCCTGTCGAACTTCGCGGAGTCGGAGCACGCCTTCGACCCTGACTACACGCTGGTCGGCGAGGTCGCCGCGCTGCACCATGCCGAGCCCCAGAAGCACGCCGGCGAGTGGGCGAAGGTCCTCGTCGGCGGGGTGCTCGAGGAGCGGCTGACCGACGGGCGCGGGAACGGGAAGCCTGCCCGGGCGCAGGCGACGATCGTCGGCCAGCTGTTCGCGGCCTACGTCGGCGAGGTGTTCGAGATCGAGGGCGGCAAGGTCACGTTGCGCGGGGATCGGCCTCGGAAGGGGCATGCGCCGGTTTACTGGTTTGAGGCGGTCGGGGCGTGAGGGCTTACGTCGCCTACGTTGGCTTACGTACGGGATCGGGGAGGTAGGCCCGGGAAATTGGAGGATCGAGGGGCTGGATCGGGGGCCGGCCTACCTGGCTTACCTGATCGGGGAGTCGTGGGGCAGCGGGAGATGGATGGGGCGAGAGCCGAGGGGGTAGGGTCGGGGGGCTGGAGTCGGGGATGTTGAGATCGCGCGCGAAGGGGCTGATGAGAGGTAGGCCAGGTGGGCTTATAGTGGATCGTGGAGGGTTAAGGGGCGGAAGTTGTGGACTACGTGGGTGAAGCGGCAGGTAGGCGGAGGTGGGCGAGGTGGGCGAGGTGGGCGAGAGCCCTTCGACCGAACCCGTCCCCAGCGCGAGCGACTGCGCGCGAGGACCTTGGGAACGCCGCATGCCCCGCTGAGCCGATCTTCTGCGGCGTCCGGGGTTCACGATCGCCGCCGCCCAGATAAGCCTTGCATCCCGACCATCGCCCCCGGAGACGAAATGCCCAGCGCCCTCGCCAACGACTTTCCCGCGGAGCTGGAGGAGTTCCTTCCGGATTTTGACGCGTGGGTTCGAGGGGGTAAAACCCCGGACGATGCGGCCATCTCCGCAAGGCGGTTCAAGCTGACTGTAGAGGAGTGCGGACTGCTGAAGGCGGAGTACCTCCGGCGAAACCAGAAGTTCATCGACTACACCGATCCGAGGGTCCTGCGGGAGAACAAGAAGATCGAGAGCTGGTACTCGGGGCCGGACTTCGCGGCCGCCTGGTGCTGGCCCAGCTTCAAACGGATGCTGACCGAAGGCGACGATGCCTGGGATGCCGAAGACTTTACCTCCTTAAACGAGGCATCCACGAAGATTCTGGCTTCCCTCCCTCACCCTGGCAATCACGAGTTCAACTGTCGAGGACTCGTCGTTGGCTACGTGCAATCCGGCAAGACAGCGAACTACTCCGCGCTGATTTCGAAGGCGGCAGACGCAGGATATCGGCTGTTCATCGTCCTTTCAGGCATCACGTCCAGCCTCCGACAACAGACACAAGGGCGGCTTGACTCTGACGTGGTGTGTCACGCCTCGACGAATTGGACCTGGCTGACCTATCCGGAGAAGGATTTCCTCGGCAACCCGGCGACAGCGGACGCGCTCATCGACGTGCAGTCGCATCGAAAGCGGGTGATCGCCGTGGTGAAGAAGAACGTCACCATCCTTCAGAGGCTGACGGACTGGATCGCCAAAGCGAGCCGGGACACCCTGTCGGCCTGCCCAACCCTCATCATCGACGACGAGGCGGACAACGCGAGCGTCAACACCAATGATCCGAACGTCGATCCCACCGCCATTAACAACTGCATTCGCGAATTGCTTGGCGCGCTGTCGAAGGTAGCCTATGTAGGTTACACAGCGACGCCCTTCGCCAACATCTTTATCAACCCAGCAGTTCCAAAGGATCTTTTCCCTCGGGACTTCATCTTCGATCTTGCCCGCCCCAAGGCCTACTTTGGGGCAGAGCGAATTTTCGGGCGCAGCCTGTCTTGGTTCGACACTGCTGGCGACGAGCCCGACGGCCTGGACATGGTCCGCAACATCAGCACGGCGAATCCAGATGAACCGGGCATGCTGGTGCCAGCGAAGGCAAAGGACCGGTTTCGATTCTCTCCCACGGCCCCCGATAGTCTCGTGACGGCCATCGAGTACTTCTTGCTCGCCACCGCGGCGCGATTTGCACGTGGGCAGGCAAGCAAGCACAGCAGCATGCTGGTGCACACCACCATGTATGTCGACCTGCACGACAAGCTGGAAACGATGCTCAACGGCCACCTGAGCGCCTTTCGCCGAGACCACGTCAAGCAGCGCAAGGCCCTACAGGAACTGTGGGAGGCGGAGTCCGTCCGGGCGCCAGTCCCGGGGGTTCCGCCCACTGCATTTGACCTCGTTTGGGCCCAGCTCCCTCTCGTGCTTCGGCGCGTCAGCGTCGTCGTAGACAATGGGCGACCAGAGTCCACCCTTAAGTACACCAAGGAAGACCCCAAGGTCGTCATCGCCGTCGGTGGCAACACGCTGTCTCGCGGACTAACGATCGAAGGACTGGTCGTGAGCTATTTCGTCCGCCGCGCCGGTGCGTACGATACACTCCTTCAGATGGGACGGTGGTTCGGCTACAGACGTGGCTACGAGGACCTTCCCCGGATTTGGACAACGGATGAACTCGAGCAGCAGTTCTTCTTCCTGGCGGGCATCGAGGAGGAGATTCGGCAGGACATTCGTCGGCTCGAAAATGAGCAGAAGACGCCGCTGGAGCTTGCGATCCGCGTTCGTACTCATCCGAAGCTGATGATCACCGCGAAGAACAAGAAACGCGCTTCAGAGCTGGCGTCTGCGTCTTTCTCGGACAGACGTATTCAATCGTTCCTGTTCCATCATGACGACGCTGGCTGGCTCAACGGCAACCTGGAGGCAGCCCGCGCGCTGGGCAAAAGCCTTGAGTCACGGGAGAAGCTCGTCGCTGGCACGGGCCAACTCGTGAATGGCGTTCAGGTCGACACCGTCCTCGCATTTCTGAGCACTTACCGATTTCACCCGCTTCACGACGAGCTGCGGGCTGACCTTGTGAAGGGCTACATTCAGCGTGAAAACAAGGCCGGCGCGCTGTGGCAGTGGAACGTCGGTTGGCTGGGCCTGGGCAAGGAGCAGGCGGGTTTGGGCACACTCGACTTGGGGCTGTCGCATGAGCTTGCGTGCATCAGCCGTACCCGTTTCAAGACCACCTCCCCGTGCAATATCAAGGCGCTGATGTCGAAGGGCGACCGTGTAATTGACCTCCCCGGCGTTCGGGGTGACAGCGCAGACGCGGTGGTGGTGGCTGCTCGAAACCAGCTTCAACCCGGCGTCGGGCTTCTTCTGCTGTACCCGATTTCGATGTACTCGACGCCGGCTGCGGACAAAGAGCACATCTCCGGATACTGTGGAACGTGTGGCAAGACGCATCAGGTACCGAGGGAAGGTGCTCCGATCCGTCATCCGCTTGACGCCACCCAGCACATCGTCGGAGCGGCGCTGGTGTTTCCAAAGGCGGTCACCCCAGAGGCCCGGTTCGAGGCGCTTGACCTGGCCGCGCTGTTCGCCCCGGGAGATGCTGAAGAGGGCGAGGTCGTCGCAGACGAGTCAACAGAGCTCGACAAGTGAGCGGGGCGAACCTGTCCGGCCTCTGGCGGTCCATTGAACTGGCCGGAGCGCTGGGCGCGCCGACTCTCCGCTTTCTGGACACGGGCGTGGTGTTTCCAACGGGGACCGCGCTCGTCGGGCTGGACGGCGCCGGGGAGAGGCACCTGTGCATCCCCTCCAGCGTTGACGAGCTGGGTTGTGAGGACAAGCGCAGCCTTGGCGTGTCGATTGAGGTTCGGCCGCTTCGGGACGCCGCCGGGAAGGAGTCTCCGTTCGTGGATGTGCACTGCCACCGCCCCGACCTCAACCCCGTCTTCGAAATAGTGGCGAGCGAGATCCTGAAAAGCGTGGAGGCCGGGACTGATTCTCCCTTCCGGGCGGCGCACACGGTTCTGGAGCGGTGGCGGGACCTGTTGGAACCTTCAGGTTCCGGTCTGCTCGGTCCGCAACAGCTGGCGGCGCTCCTCGCCGAGTTGCTGTTGCTGGAGCGGCTCGGCGCGGGAGGTCCACCGCCGCTCGCTTCGTGGCTTGGGCCGGACAAAGGGCCACACGATTTCGTTTGCGGCGCCGTGGATTTTGAGGTGAAGAGCACGCTGACCACCACCGGGCGGGAGGTTCAGATTCACGGGCTGTCGCAGCTCACCGCATCGCCAGGTTCTATGCTGTACCTTTGGTGGGCCCGACTCCGGCCGTCGCCTGGCCGAGGGTTCACGGTGCCCTCGGTGGTGGAGGCGCTGCTCGCTCGCGGCTGCGACAGCTCGATCCTGCTGAAGAAGCTTAGCCTGATGGGGTACAAACTATCCGACGCCGGGCACTACCAGAACACGCCCTTCGAACTCGTCGAATCATCCCTCTACGCCGTCGACGCCGCCTTCCCCAAGCTGACAGTCGATTCCTTCACGGATGGCCTGCACCCCCAGGTGCGACGGGTCGACTACTCGATCTCGCTCGACGCCGCGACCCCGGTGCCGCTCTCGCCGATGGTCGCAGACACCATCTTCAAAGCCGTCGGCTAAGCGGAATGCCTCTTCACCTTCACTCCGAGATCGTCGCGCGCACCGGCGGCATCACCGGATCCGGCGCCACCCGGGTGCTTGGAGCCCCGCACATCGACCGCTTGGAGGTTGTCGTCCGAGAGGCTGTACAGAACAGCTGGGACGCAAGGGTCGGCGACGCAATTCGTTTCGGGGTCGAGGGCTTCGAATTTCGAGGTCCACAGCACGCGGCGCTGCTGGAGGCCCTGCGCGCTGGGACCTCCGGACGGGGCAAAGTCATCTCATCCCCTCCCCCGCGAACGGACGCCCTGCTTCTGTGGGACCGAGACACGGGTGGACTGGGCGGGGAGACGCGTGCGGACGAACCCGGGGAGAGTGATTTCGTTCGCTTCGCATACATGATTGGTGAGACGAAGGCGCGCACCGATGCGTTGGCGAAGGGGGGAACCTACGGTTTCGGTCGCTCCTCATTCATGGCCGCAAGCAACGTCGGCACCATTCTTGTGTTTACCACCTGCAAGCATGGGCGAACACAACAGAGTCGCCTTATCGGGATGACATGGGGAGAGCCGGGGACAGTGGCCGGAAAGAAGGGGACTGGGCGGCACTGGTGGGGAGTCCCGGACAGCGGCGGTGTAGGTCCGGTTTTGGGCCGGGAAGCGAAGGGACTCGCGAAGGCTCTGGGGATGAACCCCCTTGGCGATGACGCATTGGGGACAGCAGTGCTCATCCTTCAACCCCGATGGTCGGCAGAGAACCTCCTACCGCCGCTGGCGCGCCAAAGTGCACTTGACCAAATTCGCTCGGGACTGCTATGGAACTGCTGGCCGCGACTCCTCGATGGCAGCATCCAGTTCTCGCTCCGATGGTTCGGGGTCGATGTCTCGCTCCCTGACCCCAGGCAGGATCAGCGCTTGCGGCACTTCGCCAAGGCTTACACCGCCGCCAAAGCCCGGGTCGTACCGCGTGGCGTCGACAGGCAAATGATCGGCTGCCAAAGACCGGAGCGAACGCTGGGAGTGCTGACCCTTGCGCAGAGCCCGTTTCTGCCGCAGGAGGCCCCTGGGAACGACGGTGGAGACAGTGTGCGCGACGCGAGCCTCCCCCTCCGGCACATCGCCCTGATGCGCGGGACCCGGCTCGTGATCAGATACCTCGAGTGTGCCGCCCCGCCGGATGGAGCCCAGTATGCGGGCGTGTTTGTTGCTGATCCCTCGGTCGACCAGGTATTCGCCGATTCCGAGCCGCCCGCCCATGACGACTGGGTCAAGGAGCGAGTTCCGGTTCCGGGGAGAACCTTCGTGAGCGTCACGTTCAAACGTATTAGTGAGGTAGTACGGGAGTTTATTAGGCCAGCGCAGGTCAGCGTCAACGACACGGTGGTCTCGGGTGACTTCGGTCTACTCGCCGATGCCATGGGCGGCCTTTTCGTCGGCGTGGAAGGCGACGGAGCGGGACCGGGAGGAACCCGCCCCGGCGGGGGTCGGGAAGGAGGCAACGGGAAGGGCCCGAGCGGGGTCAAGATTTCAGTGCACGCACCAAGTCGGGTAGTGGATGGGCAGGACATCGTTTTGTACGTCCCGGTAAGGCTGGTGTCCTCAGGGAAGCAAGCCGTCAGCCTAAGCCTCATAGCCCGCACGGTGGTGGCCGTGGAAGGAGGAGCGGAGAAGGAGCCGCCGACAGGGGCGTCCCTGCCCCAAGTCGTGGGTTGGCGCTTGGCCGGAGCATCTGCGATGCTGCCCGGGTCGACCATCTCTGTCGACATCCAGGGGCAGCTCGAATACGTCGTCGTCCTCCGTCAGCCCCGCGATTGTTGCGCGAAGCTTGTCGTCGAGGCGGAGTAGGCCATGCGTTCACCCGGGTTTCCGCCGTTTGAGGACCTTAGCGAGACCGATGATTGCATTGATGCGGCTGCATGGACGCTCGGCACCGAGCCGGTGGTCAGCGGGGCCTCGGTACGGGGATGGGACTATGGGATGCCCCTCCGCCTGAGCCGCAGGATCGAGCTGTTTCCTTCGCGTATCCGCGATATTACGCACCTCCGACGCTCCGCAGTCCTTAGGGTTGTCACGAGTTGGAAGGGCCATGCCGCCGTGGCTCTCGGTGCCCGGGGCGGGGGTTTCGATCTGGCACTGGCGATGGACGAACGCGTTGAGCACGAGTTGATCCTGGAGGTCCCGTCTTCTCAAGTTGCGGAACGGGTAGAGGTGCTGACCGCCGTGACGCTTCATCGCCGAGGCGTCGACACATCTTCGCCCCTGGCCGCCCGCGAACCTGGGAGCATTCTTTGGCGAGATTCAGTCACGTTGATTCTGGAGGGCAAACTGCCGCGGCCGCCGATTCTGTCCGTTGATTTCAGCAAGCTGAGGGGGGCTGAGCGAACTGCGGCCTGGTACGTCTGGACGGGTCCGGAGTGGTTGTCCCAGCATCCGTCCACGGGGATGACCATCTACATCAACGCCGACCGTCAGAGTCTCGTCCGTGCGCTCGCCGCGAGGGAGCCAACGCCGTTCGATGCCGCGATCCAGTCGGTGTTCATGCACGATATCGGACGCTCCCTGATTGACCGTGCTCTGGACGATGACGATTTTACGGACGACATGGATTACCCAGATGGAAGCTCTGGCAAGTCATTGCGATCAACGTTGATAAGTCTTTTCGGGCACCAGCCCCTCGGGCAGATGCGTGAGCTGCGCAAACGAGAGCCTGAGTCTTTCGCCCGCACCCTGCAGGCACGCCACAAGTTCCTCGCAGGACTCCTATGACCGCGATCTTCCCACGCCTGTCCTCAACTCTGTCACTGCAACGAATGGCCGGTTGGACGGGGATGTCCATCGAGCAGATTGCAACCCATGCCGACCAAACGCTCGGCACCTTGCCTGTGACGTATTCCACGGGTGCCGCCCGGCTTCCAGTCGAGCGCCTCCTGGCTCTGCGGACCCAGTTGCGAGGCTTCGCAACCCGCTCAGGATACCCTCGCAAGGCGGGCGTGAACGGGCAGCAGCAGTTCGATCGCGAGACGGCACTATTCTTGCGCGCCTTCCCGGGGCTCGAGGCGGGCGAGGCGATTCGTGCGGAGACCTGGCAATACATCTCTGCCGCCCTGCTCCCCGATGTCGTCGTCTGGCGCTGGGCTTCTGGAACGGAATCGACGTCGGTTTCCGAGGAACGATATCTGGGCGGCATCCGGAACTGCTTTGGCCGTCTTTGGCACCGCGCAACTGTCTTCTGGGACGACCGACTCGTAGAGCCCGGGGTCATGGTAGGTGCGCTGCTGGAGGACAACTTCGTCGCGATCCTGGAAAGGTCGGCATTCGCGGTACATCCGGCCCAGTGTCGCGCGGTGGCCCGTGGGTTTCTGCTACGGAAGCCTCTTGCGCGCCGAGCCGATGGCAAGGGCTTGGATGAGGCTCTCCTTCGGGACACCATGCGTCGGATGGTGCGCATGACCGGGTTCAGGGCTCTGTGGTCCCTTGACCCCGAGGACCTCCGTGAATGCACCGCGACGGCCCTTGACGAGGCGCTCCGGGCGCTGGGCGTAGCCCTGGTGGCCGAGCATGAATTGGTCGTTCGGCAGCCTGCTCTCGGGTGGCGTCCCGAGGGGGAGCCCTCCGAACAAGGATCAGCACTCGCCCGTGCAGCAGGCCCCGGATCCGCAGACAGCGCCGCCCGTCCGGCCTCACCCGTTGCCCCACCGCCTCCAGAATCCCCGTCGTTTGCGGAGATGCGTCCCTCCCAGCGGGCCGCTGCCGTCTGGGAGACCATGCTCGGCATGGGGGCGCAGACAACGGACCAAATGGTGTTTCTGGCGGCTCGGGGCCTGCGGGACCGTGGGTTGGTCGAGTTCGAGCGGTTCAGGCCCGGCGGACCGCTATCCGTGATGATCGCCGAGGCCATCGAAGTGGGCGTGCGCGCTCGGAAGTTCGAGCGGCCCGCACGCGGGAAGCGTCGCGCAATCGCCTTCTCGCTGCAAGAAATCCCGCCGGGTACGCTGGAGTTTGTCGTGCGGACCGCCCTCGGCGCAGACGTTTGCAAGCTGAACCTCGTGGTTGAGGTCGCCGCGGAGTGGCTCGAGCACTCCGTTGGCCTGCCCCGTAGTCCGGAGGTTTCTGCCAGGTTCACTGCATTGATCGGGTCCATGCAGCTCGGTGGGGAAATTCTCGAGGGGCCCAAGGGTCTGCGTTTGGCCCTGCCCCAGGAGCGGCTGGATGCGGCCGCGGCCCAGCCCGGAGGCCGGCTGCTGCTCGCCAGCAAGGTAGCGGAACGACATGGGATCGAGACCGTCGACAAGACGGCGTCGGGGGGCGCACTGTGGTTCATTATTGACTCTGACGCGGTTTGGCGTGCGGAGCTCGAAGCGATGGGCCTTCTGCCTTGTTTGGCCGCTGGGGGTTCCCGAGCGACGGGTGGCCGTACCGCGTGGTATGTCAAGCCCGAGTGACCTGCCTCCTGCGCTTCGGGCAGCACGCGGAGGGTTACGCGCGGCCGGTCGCAGTGCTACTCGGAGAGAATGGCCCTCTCCCGCTCTGAGCAAATGGCGCGCATCCGTGGCCGCGACACGCGACCGGAGCTCCTCCTGCGAGCGGAACTCGCCGTTTCGGGGATCGCGTGCGATCCGCACCAGCGCTTGGTCGGGAGTCGGCCGGATCTTGTGTTGACTGATGCTCAGGTCGCGGTGTTCGTCGACGGCTGCTTCTGGCATGGCTGTCCCGACCACTACGTTCGACCGCGGTCGAGGACCGAGTACTGGTCCGAACGGCTACGGACGAACGTCGAGAGGGACCAGCGTCAGACGCGGTCCCTCGAAGTCGCGGGGTGGCGAGTGCTCCGATTCTGGGAGCATGAGGTGTTCGAGGCGACCGAGGTCTGCGTCGCCGCCGTGGCTACCGCGACCACCGGGGCGTCGAGTCGGGCACCACCTTGCTGGCGCGTGCTCTCTGTGACCGTCATTGACGCCGCTACGGACCTTGAGTGCCAATGCCTCGTCGACCTGTTCGACCCGGGGGTCCGACGGGACGTGGTTCGCGTCAGGTCGACGCGAAAGTGGGCGGCCCGGCGTCCGTCGGCCGCCCCGTAGAGGAAACCCGGAAACGGGCGAGTGGGTCATGCGCTCGCTCGATGCCCATAAGGGCGTCGTGAACCACGATGGCAACCTGTCGAGCCAGCAGGGGGGGGACGGCGTTGCCTACTTGGGTGTACTGGGAGGTGCGCCCGCCACAGAAGTAGTAGTCATCCGGGAAGGTCTGCAGGCGGGCTGCTTCCCGGACAGTCAGGCTGCGGCACTGCGACGGGTCCGGATGGATGAAGTAGTGACCGTCCTTCGCGATGTGGCTAGTCACGGTGGAGGAAGGAGCGTTCGATACCTGCACCTTGAACCGGTCAGGGAAGATCATGCCCTCGCGGTCGTGGAGGTTCTCGTGGGCGGGGAGGAGGGCGGCCGGGAAGTCATGGAGCGAGGGCGAGCGATCGGCAACCCTCGCGAAGACGGCGGCAAAGAGGTATCGGTGCAAGTCACTCGCCATGTGGGCGCGCGTCGAATGATTGAGGACGTAATCATGCGGATGCGCCCGGTACCAGCCCGAACCCCAATCGGGGATCGTGGCTCCGTGAGCAATATCGATGCCCCGGCCGAGTCCGTGGTCCTCCTGCATTCTCACCAGCTGTTGGCCAAGTTCCCGGAGCCACGCACTCTTTTCAGGCTCCTTCATCGCCTTGACCCAGGGTTCCGCCACGATGGCGAGCGCGTGCTTGAGCCACGCGTCGGCGCTGTCTGCTCCGCGCGACACCCCGGACCGAAGTCGCGGCAGGTCGTTAAGCACCGAGCCGGCGGTGACCGCGACATCGCCCCTGATCAGCGTCCCCGGCCGCAAGAGGAGGTCGTCGCGAACCCCCACCAGGATCACTCGATGGCGTCGCTGCGGGATGCCGAAATCCTCCATCTTGACCACAGAGTCGGCAGCGCGCCGTAGCTTTCCGCCACCGTCCAATACATGAATGGTGTAGGTGGCGCCAGTCGCCTCCAGACCCACAGCACGAGCTGGCGCTCGGAGATCGTCCAGGATGGATTCAAAGATCGCGTGGGAGTCAACCTTCGCGGAGAGGATCCCCTTCACGTTCTCCATGACGAACACCGCCGGGGCATGTTTTCCGATGACGTTCAGGTACTCGCGGTAAAGGAAATGGCGGTGATCTTTCTTGGCGCTGTAGTCGAGGATTCCCCTGTTCCGAGCCCGACCGACGAGAGAGTAGGCTTGGCATGGTGGGCCACCGATCAGCACCCAGGGCTCATCCGTCCTTGTGCGCTTTTCGATCAGCGCGGACACCTCTTTCCGGGTCCGCTCAGCGAGTTCTATGCACTTCGCCTCATCGAGTGCCACCTTCGCCGCTTCTTTCCAAGTCTGGTCCCCGACCGCCGCGACCGCAGCGGGCTCGGGTGATGCGGGCTCGTCGAGTGCGGCAAGCGTCTCCACAATCGTGTTCGCTGAAACGCCTGCGCGGTACAGCGCTCGGGTGAACGCGCGCCAGCGGAGCGTCCGTGAGGCTTCCGGGTCCTTCTCCACCGACAACGCGATCTTGAACGCAGGATCCCTGGCGGGCCCGGCGTTCAGCGAGCTGAACCCCTCTCCGAGGCCGCCGGGGCCCGCGAACAGGTCGATGATCGGGATGGGCGTTGTCGACATGGTCTCTGAGCGTAGTAGCAGATCGCAGCGCCATGCGGCAGGGGGCTGCGTGAACGAATGCGATAATGTGACGTACAAACGTGGGTAACGATGCCGTGTCGCCCTGGTGCGCGCGGGCGTGGGCTACCGATCAGCGGCTGGAACGTCGCCCCGACTGGAGAGCCGCGCGAGAAACAGCCCCCAGCGCACCTGCATGGCCTCAGCGCTCGGCCGGAGCGCCGGCGCCACGAGAAAAGGGACGCCGTCGAGTTCGGCATACCCCGCCCGGGCAGCAGCAGGGTGGAGGTGTACCGTTCCCGCGTCAGGGTCAATACCGAGAAGGTCAAGATCGAACAGCGTGTGGATGTCGGCACGAAGAAGGAGGCCGTTTTCTGGATGGTTAGTGTGCGTTCCACGGTAGGGATCGATGTGGGCACCCTCGAGGAGATCCGCGAGATCGCACCCCGTCACGCAGCAGCGGCCCCCGTACCGCCGAACGAGAGACCTTCTGAACGCCCCTTGTCCCCGGCGCAGTAGAATCGAGCGTCGGGCGCGCTCCCGGCTGTCCTCACCAGTCGGAGTGTACGGCCCTGTTTCCTTGGTTTTCGCGACTTCTTCTTCGGCCTCATCCGCCTTCGGATAGCCGATCAGGAGCCCCGTCGACAGGAATGCCTGCAACCGGGGAGCATGGAGACCGGGGGCTGGCAATGAGATGAACAAACGGATCGCCCGGATGCTGTTGCCCCCCGACTGGTGGTCCCCGGGGGTGCGCAGAATGCCCGGCTGGGCCGCCTGGATCGCCAAGCGGAGACGCTCGAAATCGTGCACGCCCGCGAGGCGGATCGGTAGCGCAAACGGGCTGGAGAGCGGCAGCCGGCGCTCGTCCAGCGTGCGCTCCTGGACCCTCGTGGAGTCCAGGACCGCGTCGTCGATGCTGGCACGGACCGTCTGAAGTCGCTCGAGAAGGAGCGCGAGCCCTGCCGAGTACTGGGTGTTTCTGGCGGACTTGCTCCCAGCAGCCCCACCGCCGGACGCGAAATAGAGACTCAGCCCGCGCTCGTCCGAGTCGACCCGAAACGAGGCGTCGAGCGCGGTACCCGTACCATCGAAGGGATGAACGAGCGCGCTTGCTTTGCCTGCCATGCAGGAATCTACCTCGTCTGGCCTCCGCCGCGGTGCTCGCGGCGGAGTTCACGAAGAAAACGCCTCTCGCACGATCCCGATCAACGTCCCCCGGTTCCGCGCCAAAAACCCGTCGATGTACGCGCCCTCGAGCCCCGCCGGCGGCCGCGCCCGCAGCACCCCGACCGCCACCTCGAGCAGCCGCTCCGCATCAACCCCGCGCGCCTTCACCCCTCCTCGTACCTCCCGCGCCCTCCGCGTCCGCGTCCTGTCGATCGCATCCCGCAGCCCCGTCGTCGGGTGCCCCTCCCGCTTCCCCTTCGGCGGCAGCACGTTGTGCCCCTCGACCAACACCCGCTCCAGCTCATCGAGCTCCGGCACGTCCGCCGCCTCGACGACCGCCGCCGACAGCAGCCCCAGGTGCGCGCTCAACGTCTCGTACCGCCGCGAGCTGCTCGGCCGCGCGCAGAGCTCCCGCCACCCGTCGAGCCATCCCCGGAGGTCCGACCAGGTGATCCGCGTCCCTGGCGTCGCGTTCACAGACCCTGGCGCGCTCGCCCCGACGCCAGCCCGAGCCGCCCACCCCCGCTGCAGCTCCGCCGCCCGCCCCATCTCCGCGATCCTCACCCGCTGCTCCGCGATCGTCCCCCGCGCCTTCTCCAGCTCCTTCCCCAACTTCGCCGCCCGCTTCCCGTCCTCGCTTTCGCGCTCAGGCAACCGCAACAGCTTCGTCGCGAGCACGGCGATCGCGGGCAACAGGTGCGCCGTCGCCGCGCCGAGGTCCTCACGCCGTGACACGAATTCCTCGTCGTGCCCGTCGCCCATCTTGCCGTCGAGGTGCGTGAGTTCGTGCACCGCGACCCCATGCAGGAACGCCGCGAGCGCCAGCGGCCGCTCCCGGTGCGCCTTGACGACCTGCGCCATGCGATCCGGGTGGATGAACACGAAACGGCGCCCGCCCGGCCGCTCGACGGCCTCAGCGACCACGTTGTCGTCGAGCACAAAGCCCGGCCGGAACGAGCGCCGGATGCGCGCCTCGGTCGCCACCATGCGGAGCGTGCCGTCCCAGGCGAGCAGGAACGGGACCCACTTCGCGTAGTTCTTGCGGAAACGCCGCGCCCGGTCACGGTCGTAGGTCTTCTTCGAGATCCGCATCCCGGCGAACCGGCCGAACGGGTTCTTGATCCGGCGCTCCGCCTTGTCGAGCTGCTTCGCCCAGGACGGCGTGATCGCGTCGAGCGCGGTCGTCGCCTTCGACACGGCGACGGCCTGGATCAGCCCGCCGCCGCCCGGAGCCAGCGCCGCCTCGGCCGCCCGGTCGATCGCGGCTTCCACGGCTTGCGTCTGCCAGCCGTCGAGCGTCTCCCCGGCCTCGGCGCGACGGAGCGCCTGGTCCACCTGGTCGGTGACGATGACGACGCGGACCCCGCCCGCCGCCTTGCCCTGCTCGTCTGCATCGGCGAGCAACGCCCGGATCACGCGGACGGACTGCACATCGGACGGCGCGGCGATGTCCGGCTCGACGCTGCCCGACGCCGCGACCTCCATCCCGGCCGGCAGCACCCACCCGCGCTCGGGCGCGTCCCCGTCGGCGACGGCCCTCGTCCCACGCGGTGCGGCTGACGCGACGGCCTCCTCGATCCCGCCATATTTGGCCTGCTCTCCGTAGAAGTCGCGGATCCCGCCCGCTGCCTCGGCGATCGCGCGCTGCACGTCGGCGTCGGCGAACGCCTCGGCCATCTGGTCGGCGATCTCGGCCCCGCCGGTGTCGTCGTCGCCCTCGGGGTCGATCCATTCGTCGGATTCGTTCGCCCCGAGCGACTCATTCTCGCGCTCGACCTCGTCGACGAGGTCGGAGAACGTCCAGGCCGCGGTGTCCTGCAGTGCGTCGCGGGCGGCGTTGAAGGGGTAGCCGCGCTGTCCGGGTCGAACGCGCGTGCTGAGGTCGATGACGACGTCGGCCTTGAGTCCGCCGCGCTGACTAGGCATCCGGACTTGTAAAAGTCCATTCAACCTCAAGTAGTAGGCCCCTCCACGGTCTCCAGGTGCCCGTCGGTACGCCTTGACCACCGCGGTCGTCCCTTCGCCCCAGGACCCCTCGGCCGTGACGCGCGACCCGCCCCGCCGGCTGAACATCGGCTTCACCTCGGTCCCGTTGAAGCGGAAGGTGAAGCCGGGGATGTCGTTCGCGGCGAGCAGCTCGCGCAGCCGGTCCTCGATGCCGACGTAGACGCCGCGGGCGCGGTCCCAGTAGCGAACGAGGTCGGGGTCGACGTCGTGGATTTCGAGCCGCGTTCCTTGCCTTGCGGGCGCATCGAAGACCTGCACCTCCTCGTTGATGCCGTTGGCGACGGCGAGGTTGTCGCGGGTGTGGAGTCGCCAGACGAAGGATCGCGAGCAGCCGAGGATGACGGCCTTGGCGACGCCGAAGCCGCCCGCTGCCTCGCCCGAGTCGACGGCGTCTCGCTTGCCGCTCTCGCCTATCGCGAGGAACTTGCCGATGATCTCGTCAGCGGACATGCCGACGCCGGGGTCGTCGAAGACGAGGACCCGCTCGGCCGCGTTCCACTCGACGGCGAAGTACGCGTCGTCGGGCTTGATCTGGCGCAGGCGGATGGCGGAGCGGGCCGCATCGACGGCATTTTGTGCCGCTTCCCTCGTCGCAAGCCACGGCAAATCCCCGCTTTTGTAAACGGAGCGTGTCAGAAGTTGCCAGATCACGCCCACGTTCGCGGACGGCCGCCCCGTCGCCTTCGCCGTCATCGCCTCGCGGATCTCGGGCACGCCGCCGAGCTCGCGGCGGAGGGCGACGTGGTCGATGCGGACTCGGGCGGCGGCTTTCTGGAGGCCGGGCGCGGGGAGGGGCTGGGAGCAAGGGCAGTTCATGCGGTTCTCCGGGAGAGGGAGTCGCCGACCATCGCGCGCAGTTGCCCGACGTTGCGGGCGACGAAGCCGTCGATGTCGTCGGGGTCGATGCCACGAGGGGGGCGTCGTCGCAGGACACCGACGGCGGCGGACAGCAGCCGTTCGATCCGGTCTCCGCTAGTTCCGATGGACGACAGCCCCTCGCGGATCGTGCCCAGGCCTTCCTCGGCGGCGCGCACGGCACGGGCGACGGCGGCGGCAAGCGATGGCGGGACGGCGTTCCCGACCTGACGGTAGCGCTCCTCAGGCCGCCCGGCGAAGGGGTACCCCTCGGGGAAGGTCTGAAGCGTGGCGCACTCCGCGAGAGTCAGCTTTCGCCGGGCGCCATCGGTCGCGATGGAAAGCGCGTCGCTGGCGTTGTTCAGCTTCCGCCACCAGGCGGGGTCGGTCGGCCGGCCCTTGCCCTCGTTGGTCATCACGCACGGGGACGGCCGATCGTAGGCGATACCGATCGCGTCCCGCATCGTGCGACGGGCGGTGCCGATCGGCGGAGTCACGGGGCGAGGCCCGGCGATCACGAAGATACGGGTGCGGCTTTGCGGTGCGCCGTGGTCAGCCGCGTTGAGCACCCAGAGCGAGACGTGCGCGTAGAGCTTCCGCAGCTCGGGGAGCACGGCGCGCTCGACGTAGCGTCGGGCGTTCTTGACGTTCTCGAAGATGGCCCAGCGGGGGCGGACGATCCCGACGATTCGGAGCGTCCACGGCCAGCCGTTGCGGGCGATGTCGTCCGCGCCCTTCGGCCCGTCGTGCTGGTTCGCGCTCGACCAGGCTTGGCATGGCGGCGACGCCCAGAGCACGTCGACGGTCCCGGCAAGCGCGGTGTAGTCGACGTCGCGGACGTCGGCCTCGACGGCGGGGAAGCCAGCAGCTCGGAGGGTCGCCGCGGCCGAAGCGTCACGCTCGACGCAGGCCACATGCTCGAAGCCTGCGCTGTGCAGGCCGAGGGCCGCGCCTCCGGCTCCGGCGAAGAGATCCAGGACGGTCATGTTACAGTCCGAGCCCAACAACAGGCGATGAATGACCGATCTTGCCGAGCGCGACCGCGTGATCCGCACCTACATCCAAGGCCGGAGCTGGGACACAAACCCCGAGTTCATGCTGATCCGCGCGTTCGTGTCCGAGGGACACGCGGATCTCGCCGCGTACACACACATCCACGACTACGAGTGGGAGGTTGACCCGGGGCACTCCAACGGTGGCTGCGGCGACCTCGTGCTTACTGACGGCGCCGGAAACTTCGCCGTGGTCGAGGCCAAGTTTGTCGATACTGGCCGGTCCGGCCACACGGCGCGCGTGAAGCGGACCAAATCGCGCTCCCAGGTCCGTGAGCAGGCGCGGACATACGCCGACGCGCTCCGCCGGATCCTCGGGGACGAGCTCCTCACCGTCCGGGCCTTCTCGCTCACGAACGAGGGTGGTCTCGTCGAGGAACGGTAGCGAACGCGAAGCCTGCCGGTGGCGCTTCCCGGCACTCCGACCCGCACGCAAACTCAACCCCCACCGCTCAGATCTCCCCCTCGCCACGAGCCCCAGGACGCACGATCGCCGACCTCCGAGGGGTACAGATGCTCCCCCCTGGTCCTCGCGCTCCGAGGCCCGTTGACAGGCGTCCACGGCGATCAGGTCGGAAGCGCGACGGCGGCGTCGCGAAGGGTGGGGTCCGTGAGGATGTCGCTCGACCGCTTCGCGATCAGGTCGTAGAGGCTCCACGGCTTCGAGGGCGGACCCGTGACTGCGTGCCAGACGCCGCTGACGTTCACCCGGCGCACCGCGTACCTGCCGATGCCGAGCTCCGACCACTCGCTCGGGACCGGCGACCACCAGATGTTGCCACTCGAATTGTAGTCGCGAGTTGCTGGCATCGAGGTCCGCCGGAACTTCGCGGCGCAGGTCCAGGCGTACTGGGCCACGACGTCGTTGGGGTTCGGAGGGCGGCGGGCGGACTCATCCGCGTACCAGCCTGCGAGCCGCTCCGCAGGGCCGAGCGCGCCAGCGACGCCCTGGTGCACGGTCCGGTTGTAGTAGAGGACCATCGCTCGCTCGGTGCTGACGCCGAGCACCCCGGCGATCTTGACCGCGCCGGCCATGTACTCGGACTCGGCGGCGACACGCGCCTGCACCTGTTGGAACACTGGCCATCGGCCGGCCGATGCGAAGCGCGAGACCCAGGGCTCGGACCACAGCGCGACGCCATCGACCGCTTCCAGGCTCGCGCGCCCGGTCACCTCGAGCAGGCGCGCCCAGCTCGCGCCAAAGAACCGCCCGAACGCGATCGGGTCGGCGGCGGCCATCGCCCGGAGCAGCCCGCCGAGCGAGCCAGACTTCTGCGTCCACTGCAGGATGCCGTAGCTGACGCCGTTGCCATCGAGGTTCGCCTGGACGGACCAGAACTGGCCCTCGTGCTCGCTGGTCTTGCGGAGCAGGGTCGGGATCCAGTCGGTGATGAGAGACTCCACTTTCTCCTCCAGCTTTTTGGCGGTGCGACGGGCGGACGGGGACGAGGCTGCGGCGGCGAGGACGAGCAGGCCCAGCGCGCCTGCGCCCACGAGCAAGGGGGTGGAGTTGGAGCGGGTCATGCTCGCTCCCGGCGGGGGTCCGGCGTTACGCCCGAAGGATGTCGCCCCTCGCGAAGCTTCAGGTGCTTGGTGGCATCCTCGTCACCCTGACGGGCTGTCCGCCCGGCTGCCCGGAGATGGAGGAGAGCGTGAACGCCGGAGTGAGCGCGCAGACGCTGGAAGCGGCTGGGGTGTCGGGCTCCCTCGACTTCACCGACGACGAGTGTGCGGCAGTGTGCGAGCGGGTGATCTCCTCCCGATCCGCTGGGACCGTCACCGATGTGACGAGCTGCACACTCGAACTGGTCGCCACTGCGGACACGGGAGACCCAGCCGCGAGCTCGGCGCACCTGGTGTGCACCGCGGATAGGCGGCCACCCTGTCGGTAGCCTCGGTTGCACGCTGATCACGCCGCCCCCTCGCCAACATCGTCGGCCCCATCGAGTTCGCCCGACAACAGGTTCCGCGGGATCGTCCGCCCCCACCACCAACGCCCGGCCTCGGCGAGCTCGCCGAACTTGAGCCCGGAGTCCGGGGCCTGCGACAGGAACGCCTGCCAGCCCGCCTCGGAAGGCGGCAGCACGGTCACGCCTGCGGTCCCCGACGCAGCACCGGCGTTGACGACGCGCATTCCGGCCGGGGCGACGACCGGGATCTTCTGCGCCTGCGCATTGTAGTAGCTCACCTTCGACAACGAGCTGAGCACGCCGTCCTGGACCTGCGGCCAGGTCCGCTCGACCCAGGAATCGGTCGCGTGCTGCCAACCGACCCCAGGCCAGTCGCCCGAGTACCGGAGCCTGTCGTTCGCGATCTGCGCGACGGCCTTGATGGTCGCGGTCTCCTCGTCAGCGGGAAAGGTCGCCCCGTAGTGTTGCGGCTTCATGCTGGCGAAGCGGCTCTCGTCGGACTTCACGAGGCGCCAGGCGCCCTCGCCCGCCGAACGCATAGCGATCTGGCCGTCCTTGGTGACCTTCCCGAACTCGACGTACTCGACCCGGCTGGCGTTCCAAGCGCTCGGGACGCCGACGCGGAGCCCCTCGTAGAGCGGTCCCCCGCCCTCGGCGACGAGCAGCGGACGGTCACGCACGACCACGGCGTGCTCGGCCCAGGGCCAGGCCTCGACGTTGACCCGCGCCAGGTGCTTGAGCCGCTCCTCTGCCTCGCCCCGCAGCCGCGCGGCTTCCACGCCGTCCCGCGTGCGCTCGGCGTTGCGGAACCGGGCGTTGATCGCCCGCAGCAGCTTCGACGCCTCGGCAGCGATCTTCTTCTTGGCCTCGGCCTCTCGCTGAGCGCGCACGGCCTCGAGCCGGGCGCGGGTCTGCTCCGGGTTGCGGGAGATCATGAGCAGGATCTCCTCGGGCCCCATGTCCATCTGCGCGCCGGGGTTGTTCGTGTCCCTGTCCTGGGACTTCAGGAGCTGCGTCATCCACCCCCGCTTGCCCTGGATCAGGTTGAAGCGAAGTCCATCCTGGCTTCTTCGCGCAAAGTAGTAGTAGATCGAGATGGCGGAGAGGGTGTTGCCCTGCCGGACACCCCGGCCGTTTCGCTGCTGGAG
>CAIQVJ010000030.1 GCA_903875225.1 uncultured Pseudomonadota bacterium | reverse complement strand
TGGCATTCGCGCTGATCGCCAGCACCGGGATGTGCGCGGTGAGCGGATCGGCGTGGAGCAGCCGCATCGCCTCGATGCCGCTCATCCCCGGGAGGTTGATGTCCATGAGGATCGCCGCGGGCTGGTGTTCGCGGGCGAGGAGGATGCCGCGGCGACCGTCTCCCGCGGTGAGCAGCCGGAGGTCCGGCCGGCGGCCGATGAGCTGCTGGACGAGCATCAGGTTCGCCGCGTTGTCCTCCACGTAGAGCAGCGTGCGCGGCGGACCCGCGGCCGGCTCCGGTGTGCTCGGGGCCGAGACCGGGGTGGCGACCGCGGGAACAGGCTGCGGGGCGGAGGTGGCGTTGAGGTCGAACCAGAAGTCGCTCCCCACCCCTACGGTGCTCGCTGCGCCGATGGTGCCCCCCATCACCTCCACCAACAGCTTGCTCACCACCAGGCCGATCCCGGTGCCCTCCTCCCCGCTGCTCTCGTTCCCGAGGCGATTGAACGGTTGAAAGAGCTGGGACACCTTCTCGGCAGAGAGCCCCTCCCCGGTGTCGTGGACCCGGACCCGGGTCCGGTCCACGCCGAGGCGTGTGCACTCCACGACCACCGCCCCCCCTTCGCGGTTGTACTTCATCGCGTTCGAGAGGAGGTTGAGCAGGATCTGCTTCAGCCGCACGCGGTCCTGTTGCCGTCGCCCAATTCCCGCCTGAATCCGGCGAGCAGTGCACCGGCCACGATTCACAGCGGCGAGCAGCGCGCGTGGTCACCATCCTCGTTGGTGACCACGCCTCGCGGACCTACCGGATGCGCTCCCGTGCTTCTTTGAGGCGGTAGGACTCACCTTCGATGTGGATGATCTCGCAGTGGTGGACGAGGCGGTCGATGAGGGGGACGACGCACGTGGCGTTGGGGAACAGGTCGCCCCAATCCTGGAACGCGCGGTTGGTGGTCACGATGATGGAACGCCCCAACTCGTAGCGGCGGTTCACGACCTCGAAGAGCACATCGGCGTGCCGGTTGGCGGCGGCGACGTAGCCCAACTCGTCGATACACAGCAGGGTTGGACTGGTGTATCGGCGAAACGCGCGGCGGAGGGCCGCGGTGCCATCCTGCGCGGCCAGCTCGGTCAGCATGGTGCTGGCGAGGGTGAAGCGCGCCGTGCAGCCGGTCTTGATGAGGGCGTGGGCGAGGTTCTTGGCGATCATCGTCTTGCCGAGGCCGGGTCCGCCGACCAGGAGCACGTTCGCACCCTCGGTGGCGAAGTTGAGGCGGAACAGGGCCTCGACCGTCGCGCGGTGGATCTGCGTCGGCCACGCCCAGTCAAAGTCCGCCATCGGCTTGAAGCGACCGAGGCGGCTGTTCTTCATGCGGCGGTCCAGCCCGCGATGCTGCCGTTCGTCCGTTTCGATCTGGAGCACACGCGCGAGCCAAGGCTCGTCGCGGATATCGTCGAGACGCGCCGCCAGGCCGAGCAGGCCGAGCGCTCGCAGGCGGCGATGGAGGTCATCCATGGTCGCCTCCCTTCTTCGGGCCGAGCCGGTCGTAGGCGCCGAGCGGCGGGGGTGGGACGACGACGGTGCGAACCCGCGGATCGTCGGGCAGGCTCACGGCGATCGGCGTGGGTTTGTCCGCCTCGCGGCGGCCACGGTCGAGCACCTGACGCACCGCGCCGACGGGGGGAGCGTCGGCGGCGAGAGCCTCCTCGATGGCGACAGCCAGCTCCGCGGCGCCGAAGGCGTCGAGCAGCTCGCCGAGGCGGGCGACGGAGCTGCCGATGTTGCCGCCTCGCTCGGCCAGCACCTCGATCAGCCGCCGCGCGTTGGGCGCGGCGGTGAACACCCGGTTCATGCCACGGCTCTCCGCGGCCTTGGCCTTGTGCGCGACCAGGGCGGCGATGTGCTCCGGCGTCTCGATCGTCCGGCCCTTGCCCCAGCTCCGGGGGTACTGGGCGATCTCCTCGTTTCCGTCGAGCACCCGAACCGTGTCCTGCGACGCGACCACGGTGACGGTGCGGCGCGCGCGGGTGTGGGGTACCCCGTAGTCGTTGCCATCGAAGCGCGCGTACGGCGTCTTGCCGATGACGGCCTCGACCCGGTCCTCGATCGGGAAGACAGCGCTGGGGTGCGGCCGGAGGCGGGGCTTCTCCTCGGCGAAGGCGCCGGCCACGGTGAGGGTCTTGTCCTCCGGGTGCTTCCGGGCGCCGCGAACGTTGCGGCACCAGTCCGCTGCTTGGCGGTTCAGGTCGGCGAGGTCCGTCCAGGTCCGCGCCGGCATGAAGCTCTCGCGGACATCCCGAATCCCCCGCTCGACTCGACCTTTTTCGTTGCCGCGCCGCGGCGCGCAGGGCCTGGGTTCGAAGGGCTGGTGGCCCGAGTAGGCAAGCAGCGTCTCGTTGAAGACGATGGCACTGCCGATCCGCTGGAGGACCGCCGACTTCAGGTTGTCGTACAGGAGCACCCGGGGAACGCCGCCGAACTCGGCGAACGCGCCCTCGTGGTGCGCGAGGAACGAGCCCATCCGCTGGTCGACGGTGAAGCGCAGGTACATCCAGCGCGACCACGACAGGACCATCACGAAGGCGAGGAGGGGGCGTCGGGTCCCGTCGATCTCGACGTGGCCGAAGTGGCCCCAGTCCACCTGGGCCTGTTCGCCCGGAAGCGTCCTCAGCCGCAGGTACGCCTCGGCAGCCTTGCGAGGGCGAAACCGCCCGACGATCGAACGGAAGTGGTCGGGGCCGCCGCTGTAGCCACGCTCCTTGACCATCTCGAACAGCCGGCTGGCGGTCAGCTCGGGCCAGGTGGCCAGCGTCTCCTGGATGAACGGCACGTAGGGGTCCGCCAGGGACCGCCGGGTGGGGATCGCCTCGAGCGGAACACCGTCCCGACGCAGCGCCCGCCGAACGGTCGTGTGGTGAATCCCGACATGACGGGCGATGGTGGCGATCGGCCACTTCTCCCCGTGGAACAGGCGGCGAATCTTGACTTCGAGGTCGAGGTCGATCACGACCACCTCCCGTGGACCAGGCGGAGTTGCCGGAAGTCACCCACGCCGGGAAGCGTCCGACGACGACGGGCCGGCTCCAGCGTGTCGAAGCGCACCAGCGCGCTGTCGAGCGGCAGCAGGCCATCGCCAAAGAGGGCCTCGGCGTAGCGCAGGTCCACCGGGTGCGTCGCAGAAACTGCAGCGGTGAGCGGCTGCCCCACCCAGAGCGACAGGGCCTCCAAGAGCGTGAGCAGCGCGCGGGGATGCTGGGGGACCGGCGGCAGCGCCGCCTTCAGAATCTCGTTGCGGTCCGGGTCGGTCATCAGCAGGCGCACCACCCCGCGGGTCGGCTGCACCGTCGTCTTCCACGTGTTCATGCTGGGCTCCAGCCTCGACAGGGTTGGGGGTCGAGGACTGGGCCGAACCTGACGTGGGAAGCGCCATAGTGGAACCCTGATCCCCCACGCGAGCCGGCAGCCCCGCACGACGCCGCCGCCGGCGGCGCTCTGCGCGGCAGTGGTTCCGGCGGCCCGCGTGCGTGCTCCGGTAGACCTTCCGCGCTCGGTGCCGCGACGCAGCGTGTCGTGCGACCGCACAACAGGGGCCGTACACGTTCCCATGGTCACATGGCGGGCAGATCATCGTATGCCGACCACAGCCTTGACAGGCGTAGAACCTTAGAAATGAGACGAAGATCGCAGATACCCAGTCCCAAGGGCCTCGACGGGCGGGCTCCGATCGGCCACGTTGGCGCAGGGTGCGCCGCCGTGATCGCCGGTGGCCGCCCAGGGGGCTCGGCGTTGGCGCGCCGGGCCCCCACCCTCGGGAAGCGCGGGGCGTCTACCCCGCCCCGGCGCTCGCCGGCGAGCCCCGGGGCGTCAGGCGCTACTCGCCGGAATCACGCTGCTTCTGGGCGCCGCCAACACCGACCACCCTGTTCGCGGCGGAACGGCCTTTCCTCAACGCGCTCCCACGGTGGATCCCCGACGTCGTGAACGTGGAGGAGCGCCGCGTGGACGTGGAGCGCTACGTCCGGCTGCACACCAACAGCTACGCAGCCCCCGCGGCGTTGATCGGCCAGAACGTCGAGGTCC
>CAIQVJ010000029.1 GCA_903875225.1 uncultured Pseudomonadota bacterium | reverse complement strand
GCCTGGGCGCAGTACGCGATGCAGACCTCGCTCTGGCCGTTCGCGGGGATCGTCGCGGGGAAGGGCTCGTTGGGGCGGGCGGTCCGGGAGATCGGGGTGTGGCGGATCCTGATCACGGTGGGGGCGTTCGTGGGCGTGCTGTACACGCACACCTGGATCATCGGCGCTTCGCCGTGGCCTTGGGGGTGACGTGGAATTCGGGCGCCGTGAGTCCCCTCATCCGGCGCTGCGCGCCACCTTCTCCCGGAGGGCTGATGTTCGATCACAATTGCCGCCGTGGGCGTGACCGCCGCAGCGACGGCGCGGACTTCGCCGCCATCCACCCCTCCAGGAACTGGGCGAAGACCGCGTAGCCGCGGCCGAGAACGAGCCAGCCCGGCTCGTGCTTGGGCTTGAGGAGGCCGCCCAGGCGAGCCATCGCGAGCATGACGTCCCGATTCGAGGGGTTTCGGGGGAGTTTGGCGCGGGGCATCGCCATCAGGGCGCTCCGTTCGTCCTCGGACAGTTGCGCGGGTTCGTCCCTCGTCGCGGCGTTCCGCCCGAGCGCGCGGACTTGAAGGAGGCGGATCGCGGCGGGAGCCAGGACGGCGATGGTGTTCAGAAGTGCTCGTCGAGACTCCGCTTGTCGCTCCTCCAGGGAGCAGCCCGTCTTGAGCGCCTTGAAGAACTCCTCCACGAGCCACCGCTTTCGGTAGATGTCGATGACCGTGGCGACGTCGGCGGGCGTGGCCACGGGGAGGCTGGTGATCAGGCGCCAGGCCACCGGATCGACCCCTTCCGGCGGGTTCTGCTCCACGACCTCGACCACGTTCACCGTCATGGACGGAGGCGCACTCCCGGCCGGAAGTCGCTTCGAGCGGAGGATTTCGACCGTTCCAGCTCGGGCGGACAGCACGGCCGGCCGACTCTCGCGGGACGGGTGGTACTTCCGGTCGGACGGCGGGCGCTGTGGCGAGCGTCGGGAGAGGATAACCTCGCGTTGCAGCAGGATGGGAGCCCCGACCAGTCGATCGAAGAGGTACACGGCTGGCTCCGTGGTACGGCGGTTGCGCGCCGATCGGATGACGAAGTCGTCGCCCATCCCCATGATGGCGACCCACAAGGTGTAGTCGTCCGCCTCCCGGTCCATCACGTGCACCAGGCTGGACGATGAGGGCGCAGCCGAGTTCACCTGTCTCGCGGCGTTCTCCCAACGCTCCGAACCGGACCCCAGGGCCTCGAGCTCACCGGATTCCTTCACTTCTCCCCAGAGCCCGCCGCGAAGGACGTACGCGTTCGCGCCGACGAGCCCATGAACCACCGGCGCCTCGGTCAACTCCACGGCCAACGAGACGTGGAGGTGCAGGAGATTGCGGGTTCCCGTGAAGTGCAGCCCCTCGCGCTCCGACTCCCCCGGGAAGCTCACTTCGGTCGTGTCGTGAACGATGAGACACTGGCGCTCGCCAGCCCGCGCCCACGCACCCGAAAAGTGGGGAGCAAGCAGCCGACCGGGTGAAACAGCTTCGCTGTTGCTGAAGCGGTACCACGCCTCCAAGCCGGCAGAGTCGAACATGCTCGGAAAGCTTCGCGACGGATCGTCCGCGAGTTCACGACCGATCGCCACCGCACGGACGGAGCGACGCCGATCCCCCAGCTCCACCATCCCCAGCTCCGCCTCAAGATCTACGACCGACATCGTCGACTCCACCTGCCGACCGATCACCCGCGGCAGACCTGGTGTCCAGCAAGATGTGATAGAACATCAGCCCGGGGGGAGAAGGGGAGGAAGTTGCCACGGTGGAGCCAGATTCGATGACGACGCGGGTGGCCGCGTCGTGCGGCGGTTCAGGGCGCCGCCGTGTCCCCCGTATCGGGATCGCGACAGTCGAGCGGCACCACCTCGAGCTCGACCGTGAGGCGGCCCTCGGGGGTGACCGTGGCGTCGTCGGCGATCCAGCCCTCGCCGTCCACGGTGACGGCGGCGGTCGCGTCGACCTGCGCCTGGGTGAAGGCGTAGAGCACGCAGTCCACCGACTGCTCGATGTCCGAGGAGGGGTCCACCCGCACGTGTTCGCCCAGGGTGATCGGCACGTCCGTGCCGGAAGGCGGCTCGTCCGCGACCGTGGGGAGCGCGCCTGCCACGCCCTCGCAGGTCGGATCGTCCTCGGGGATCGCGTAGAGCCCCGCCCCCGGCGGGTCCGACGGCGTGCGCACCATCCCCTCCACCGCCACGTTCACCGTGAGCGACCCCTGGAGGTCGGGGTCGTCCGTCGCCCAGTAGCGGTGGACCGTGACGCGGAGCACGACCGGTTGGGCGGGGAGGACGGGCGGAAGCTGGGTCGCGG
>CAIQVJ010000028.1 GCA_903875225.1 uncultured Pseudomonadota bacterium | reverse complement strand
CGGCGGGCGCGCAGACCAATGCGACGCTTCGTTCCACGGACACCAACACCTACTAGCGTCTGCGGCTACGGCCGTCGCTACACGCCCCCCGGGACCTCGGTCCCGGGGGGTTCGTGTTTTTGTCGGCCTGCCGGGCTTCGGGGGCGACGACGATGTGCCCATTTTTGTCAGGCGCTGCCGGTAATGGTCGGTAGTTCGACGTATCCGTGGGCGATTGCGTGGGCGGGTGAGAAAGAATGTAGCGTGTAACTATGTTGGCACAATAGTTGCGTGCTCTCGACCGTCAAATTCCGATCCTGTTTCCATCCGTCAAACTGGAGCATCTGGTGCGTACGAACAAAGGCTTCTCCCTCGTCGAGCTCATGATCGTCGTCGCCATCATCGGCATCCTCGCCGCGATCGCGATCCCGAACTTCATCACCATGCAGCTCAAGGCCAAGCGGGGTGAGCTCCCTGGGAACGTCGACGGCATCAAGACCGCCGAGCTTGCGTACGATGCATCGTTCGACGGCTTCCTGGAGACGGGCGTTTCGCCCTCGGGGAGCCCGGGGAAGGTCGCGGTCGACTTTACGGACTCGGGTGGCTTCGCCAGCCTCGGCTGGAAGCCGGACGGCAAGGTGCGTGGACAGTACACCGTCACGAACGTGACCGTCACCGAGTTCATCGTCTCCAGCATCTGTGACGTCGACGGGGACGGGAGCAAGGCGCACTACCGGGCGAGCGCGTTGACCAACGCGACGCTGGATGCCACCGACACCAACACCTACTAGCGTCTGCGGCCACGGCCGCCGCTACACCCCCCCCCGGGGGGACCTCGGTCCCGGGGGGGGGGCGTGGACGGCATCAAGACCGCCGAGCTTGCGTACGATGCATCGTTCGACGGGTTCCTGGATGCGACCGCGTCGCCCTTTGCCGCCCCGACGAAGGCGACGGCGGCGTGGGCGGACGCGGGCGGCTTCACCAGCCTTGGCTGGGCGCCGGACGGACGGGTGCGTGGGCAGTACGAGGTCACCAACGTGACGCGAGCGATGCCCCAGCCCTCCCCGCGCTCCGCCGAGGGCGCTATGATGACAGGGTGAGTGCCTATCGTCTCCGTCGTGCTGGCCGTGAGTTTCTGGTGATCGACCGGGAAGCGCTCGTCCAGATGGCCGCAAACCGGCAGGTGCGCAACGGCGACGAGGTGTGGTTCCAGGAGCGGTGGCAGGCGGTCTCGGCGCTACCGGAGCTTCAAGGTCGCGTGGGCGCCGACCCCTGGGAGGCGTGGGAGGGGGAAGACCCTGCCGAGACGGCTCCGCCGGCGGCATCCGAGCCCGAGGAGGTCGAGGCGGAGCCGATTGTGGAGGTTCCGAGGCGGGTCGTCATCCGAAAACCGCCGCCCCCCCCCGCGGAACCGGAGCCCGAGCCCGGCCGGGACGGCGATGGCGCCGACGACGAGGAGCCCGCGAACCCGGCCGAGCCCTCCGGCATGGAGGCGGTGCGGGGTCAGGTGATCGCGTTTCCCAGCCCGCGGCCCCGCCTGACGTTGCCGGACATGCCGGCGCGTACGCCACGCGTCACCCCGCCCGTGGTCCGCTGGAGTCGGGTGGGGGGCTTTCTGATCCTTGGCGGGGCCGGTCTGGCCGTGGCGTGGCTCTGGGTGCTCATGGCCGGCTCGACGGCCGGCGTTCGCCATGAAGCAGTGATGCCCGCGGCGACGACATCCCCGGTCCCCCTCCACCCCACGGGCTCTACGGATCCGTCGCGGGAGCTGCTGCAGGGTTTGCGAGGTCGTCTCCCGCAGGAGGTGGAGAGCGTGCACCAGCCGGCCGACCTCGGGGACGCGATCCTCATTGAGCTGCAGAACCTGGAGACGAGCGTGGAGGGCGTGGATGCCGTGGTGACCGCCTGGACGGGCCCCAAGCGGGACCAGCCGAAGGAGGCGACGGTGGTGGTGACCTTCCGGGACACCCAGACGCTCGAGCGTGACCTCGCTGCGTTCGGCCTCGTGCTCGGGCGCTACATGCGAGCCTACGCCATCCGGGTGCCCGACGCGCGGGTCGTGTTCCACTCCGAGACGGGCGACATGGGGCGCTCGATCGACGCACAGACGGCGGTAGAGCTGTACAATGGGCGGCTGACGCTCGCGAAGTTCGTGGCGCAGGAGTAGCGCAGCGACCAGGGTCCCGGCTGCGAGGCTCCGCGCCTACTCCCCGAGCTCTTCGACCTTCACGCGGACGCGGCGAACGGCGAACAGGTCATGCGCGGTGAGGAAGAGCCGATCCGTGCCCTCCCCCTCCTCCCATCCCGCTGTCTGCCGACGGCGCTTCTCGGGCGTGATCTCGAAGAGCGCGACGTGGACGACGTGGCGGACCTCGGGGATGTCCGAGACCAGGCGCCCGAAGTCCTGGGCGTACAGCGTGGCCTGGAAGGGCCAGCCGGTGTTGTCGAGCCCGCCCTCGTAGGGGTCGAGGAACCGGTCGATCCAGCGGGCGGCCGCTTCGCGTACGGCGAGGGTGTTCGCGTTGGGGCGGAGCCGCACGGTCACGCTCACGTCGATGTGCATGAACTCCGACAGGCGGACGACGGGGATGACGTTGATGAGCGAGCGCTGCTTGAGGTGGCGCTGCACGTTGTCCCGCAGTCCCGTGGCCAGCATGGCGTCGGGGTACTTCTCGCCTTCGCGACGACGCGGCAGGATCACGACCTCCACCTTGCCGTCCGGCCCGATGTTGCCCTCACAGCTTGCCCGGGCGACCTCTCCGGAAGCCTCCGTCGCGATGACGGCGAAGTCGTGGCGGGTCACGGCGCGATCCCGGCTCGTGAGCAGGCTGGGCGCCCGGCGGAGGATCTCGTCGATCGTCTCGGCGTCCCGCCCGCCGGATGCCGGCAGCAGGTTTTCACAGCGCACGGAGTCCGCGACGCCCTCGACGAGCGAGATCTCGCGTGCGGCGACGTTTCCCTTGGAGCCGGGAACGTACCGGTAGGTGTCGATCACGATGTTGGAGGAGCCCACCGGCAGCATGCGCCCGCGGATGCCGTTGCCGAACGTGAGTGTCCCGTCCACTGCGTCGATCACGAAGATGCGATCGTCCTTTCCGGCGGTGAGCAGGGCGCCGTCGCTCACCCGGTTCCACACCTCGATGGAGCCGTCGTCGTTCTCGATGAAGACCCGGATGTCGGGGAACGCATCGAGGTTCTTGAACAGGGCGCGCTCCCCCTCGGCGCGGTGCAGGAAGATCGGCACGCGTCGGAGCTGGAGCGTCTGGTTCGGCACGCCGAGGCCGCTGAACCGCTCCGTCCGCACCGTGACCAGGTTCACCACGTCCACCGTGTTGAGCAGGATGTGCACGATCGGCGGCAGCAGCGGGATCATGTCCAGCGTGACTCCGGCGGGCAGCGAGAGCCGCGCTCGGAGCCAGAAGCCGTCCTCGACCAGCGCCGGGGTCTCCGGCAGGCTGAAGGTGAGCGTGCCGGTGCTCGTCAGGTTGTAGGCTGTCTCTGCGCCCTCTCCGGGAGCGTGCAGGCGCCGCCAGCCGGGCCGGTTGTGCTCACGCGCCTCGAGGATCTCCCACTCCATCCGCACGCCCGCGGGAAGGGAGGACTCGCCGCGGGTCCGGAACGTGACCGAGTGCTTGCGCCCGGGCGGAAGGGGCTGATCGAACTGGAAGTAGAGCGCCTGGTTCTCCTCCTGCGTCTCGACGAAGGGGAAGAAGGGGAAGTGCTCGCTGGCGCGACCCATGGCTGTTGCGAGCACCCTTGTGAACCGGCGGTTCTGCCCGCGCAGGTCCACCTGAGCGGTACGTGGGTTCGGGAGTGGCTGCTCGTATTCGCGGGCGCCCACAGCGCCTTCGACGCCGAGCCGGACGTCGTAGATCTTCGGGACGATGGGGTGCTGGGTCTTCTTCTCATCCACGCCGGTGAGTGAGGCCTTGACCATCTCGAACCGGATCCAGGTGGTCTCCCGCCCCGACACCTCGTGGCGCGCGAGGCCCTTGAGCTGCGTCCTGGGGTCGAGTTCGATGCGGATCGTGCGCTTGCCGGCAACCTTGGCGCCCTCGGGGTCCAGGAGCGCGAAGGTGAAGCTCGAATACACCCTGTCCTCGCTCCACACCACCCGCCAGTTGTCGTCGGCCCGGTAGGTGAGCTGCAGCAGGTAGAGCTCGCCGGGCTCGGGGATGGGCGTGCCATTCATCTCGAAGGCGACGTCGATCTCGACGATCACCTTGGACTGCCGCCTGTTCTCGAACAGATCGGAGCCCAGGAACCACTTGCGACCGATCGTGGGCGGCACCTGTGCCGCAAGCTGGAACGGGGACCAGGGGCCCTCGTCCACGAGGAGGGCGTCGAGCCTGCGCGGGTCGTCGCCGCAGTACATGTCGAGCTCGATCGGCCGCACCCAGGTGAGATCCACGTCGAAGTCCGGCATCAGCACGCCGAACTGCAGCGCCTCGATGCGCTCCGCGCGCAGGTTGATGCCCTCGGGCGCCATGTCCGGGAACGGCCCCTCGAGCAGCATCTCGGTGCCCTGGGAACGCACCTTCGGCACCTCCTCCCAGCCCTCACCGCGACGGTAGTACCAGCGATAGCGCGGCAGGTACTTGGTCTTTCGCGCAGACAGCCGGCGGTCGGCCAGCTCGAAGCGCACGGTCCAGCCGCCGAGGATCGGTGGCAGGTCCTGGAGCGAGAATTCGAGGTAGCGGCCGGTCGCCCGGACCTGCCAGTTCTGCACGGCGTGCTTCTCCCCGCCGCGGTCGTCCTGCCAGTAAACGTCGAGGTCCTCGATCATGCGCGCGGCCAGCCAGCGCTCGTACTCGAGCCGCCCGCGGATCCACCAGCGCTCCTCGCTGATCGTGTCGGGGAACCGGATGTCGTCCGGCGTGGTGGCAAAGCTCTTGAGCTCCGAGATGTCGGGCAGCGTGGTGACCAGCGAGGTCTCGACCATGCCGAGCGTCGTCTCCGGCTCGACGTCCGCGCCCACCGGGGTCCAGCCCTCGACCGTCGGGTACTCCCACACGAACAGATCTGCGACGGACAGCGCGTCGCCTCCCTTCGCGCTCCTCCGGATCCTCAGCCGGCCCTGGCGTCGGCCCTCCTCTCCTTCGAGGCCCATGATCCGGAAATCGCGGTGCCCGATGTAGAAGTACTGCTCCGGGGTGTAGGACTCCGGGCCGAACTCGATCGGATCGAGGTCGAACAGGTCCACGCCTCGGCCCCCCGCGAACTGCAGGGCGGACTTGTTGTCGTGGAGCAGCGCGTACGGCACCTCGCGCACCGCGCGCTTCGAGCCGCCCCGCACGGCCATCACCCGCACGATGCTTGCACCATGCACCGTCACGCCGTCGGTGGTGATGTAGTCCGCAGCCGTGGAGTCTTCACGCTGGCGCGTGGCGCATCGGGTGAACGGCGGGATCTCCACGGCACGATCGCCCTTGAGCGTGAACGTGACCGGTGCGACCGCGGGCCGAGCGGGCTTGCGCTCCTCCCCGATGAAATTGAGGAAGTGGATGTACGTCTTGTCCGGCACCTGGTTCAGCCGGTAGATGATCATCTCGGTCATCCACGCAAAAAGCTGGACCAGCGTCATGCCCGGGTCGGCGTCCGAGGCGTTGGTCCACTCGGGCGTGTACTGCGGGATCAGGGCACGGGCTTCGCGCAGGATGTCGGCATAGCGCCGATCGTCGAGGTTCGGTGGGCGAATCGGCATTTGTTATCGGCTCGATACGTTGTAGGAGAGCTGCTGCAGTTGGCTGGTGGCCAGGATCTTGTAGTCCACGGAGACCTTGACGGTGCCCGCCTGGTCTCCCGTGGCGTCCACTTTGAGAACTTCGATGCGCTTTTCCCAGCGGCGTAGGGCCTCGCTCACGTGGTGGGCCACCATCGCGCTCGTGGCGCGGGTGTTCGGCGCGAAGAGGAGCTCATGGATCCGGCAGCCGAACTGGGGGAGCATCTGGCGTTCCCCCGGCTTCGTGCCGAGGATGATCGTGATGTTCTGGCGGATGTTCTCCTCGAATTCGGAGTACCCCACCCCGCCCGTCGCGCTGTCGAACTGGAAGGGGAACCCCCACCCTCTACCGAGGAACTCTTTCGGGTTTTTCATGGTGGCGTTCCTCTTGGAGGTCTGGTGCGGAAGCTGCCGTGGCAGTGTATCGCAAACGGGGCCCGGGGTCCGGCCCCGGCGATAGCCCCTCGGGATGTCCGATCGCCTCACCGGCCTCTGCCCCATCGTCCGCGGCGACACCTGCGTGGTCGTGCTCGGAAGCTTTCCCGGCGCCGCGTCGCTCCGGGCCCAGCAGTACTACGCCCACCCGAGGAACCAGTTCTGGCCGATCATGGCGGCCGTCGTCGGGGTCGATCTCGTGAGGATGCCGTATGACGAGCGACTCGGCCGTCTGCTCGATTCCGGCATCGGGCTCTGGGACGTCTATGCCGAGTGTGCGCGTGTTGGCAGCCTCGACAGCGCCATCCGCGCGCCCGTGCTCAACGATCTCGGGGGGCTCGTGCGCACCGCGCGCGGCCTGCGCGCCTTCCTGCACAATGGAGGCGAGAGCGCGAAGCACGGGCAGGGACTGGCCTCGCTCGGCATACCGAGCGTCCGGCTCCCCTCGACGAGCCCGGCGAACGCGTCGTGGCCGATCGGGCGCAAGGTCGAGGCGTGGCGGGGTGCATTGGCCAGCTTTGGGGGCGTTGGCCTCGGCTGCCACCAGCAGCCCGCCAGCGGGCCGCTCCCCGTCGTCGCCCCGGCGCGCCGGCCCGGCTGACCCGGTTACTCTCCCTGCGCCGAGGCACCGTGGCCAGTCTGCTCAGCATGCTCTGCTCCATGACGCCGTTCCTGGTGATGGGGTTCGTCTTCGTGCTCCTGATCATCCGCAGCATCCTCGTCGCGCAGCGCACGGTCGCGGCCCGCGGCATCCTCCTGCGCGTGAGCTCCACCGCGCTCGGCAGGGTGGGTGCCGGCCAGAGCCGTCGGGAGCAGCGCATGGTCACGATCGACGTGGAGATCGACGGGCAGGATCCCTTCGAGATCGACACGGTGGCGCTCATCCCGCTGCGGTTCGTGGATGATGTGCTGCCCGGCGCAACCGTGGCCATCACCATCGACCCCAAGAACCCCCGCACGGTGCAGGTGACCGGTCCCGGTGTCGCCCTCCCGGCGTTCAACCTTGCTCCCGCTCCCATGAGGACCACCTGATGACCCCCGAGTTGACGCGCTGCGAGAGCTGCGGCGCCCCGATGAAGCCACAGACCGACGGGCGCACCCGCAGCTGCAGCTACTGCGGCGCCGAGGTCCAGGTGGCGATCGACAGCACCCAGATCGCGGCGGGCTTGAAGCTCGACACCTCGAACGTCGATGCGTTCCTGCACCGGCTCTCGGAGTCCCTCGAGCACGGCTTCGGCGACCTCGCCCGCGTGAACCGGGAAGGCGGCAAGGTCGTCCTGATCGAGCTCACGCTGGAGCCCGACCAGTTCGTGGCCCGGCGTGAGCGCCAGGGCGTGGTCGCCCAACACCGCAGGATGGTGCGCGGCATCGCGCTCAAGACCGTCACACACCCGATCGACAAGTGGGTCGTGCTCCTCACGGACGCGATCGCGGTCCACGCCAACACCAGCGCGGAGGCCGCACAGGCCCTCGCCCAACTCCGGGTACGGTGACCATGCCTGATCCACGGTCCGCACTCCCGCAGGCCCACGCCCGCCTGCACCTCGACGATCTGCCGCAGCACGCGCGCGAGCGGCTCAACGAGATGAAGGAGCACCACTTCTTCACCAGTGATCTCTCGGTCAACGAGTTCCTGCTGGTCAAGGAGGCCGGCTTCCAGCCGCTCGGCCTCGTGATGGGAAGCAGCATCTATCACATCGGGATCACGCAGCTCCAATCCAACAACCCGGGCGAGATCACCGTCCTCACCCAGGCGCTGTACAGTGCCCGGGAGCTTGCGATGGCGCGTATGGAGGAGGAGGCCGACGCGCTCGGTGCGGACGGGATCGTGGCGGTGCGCCTCACGCTGAACATCCACGCGTGGGGTGCCAACGTCATCGAATTCATGGCGATCGGCACCGCGGTGAAGAGCGAGACCGGCGAAAACTTCCGGGCGCCCGACGGGCGGCCGTTCACGAGCGACCTCTCCGGGCAGGACTTCTGGACGCTGTTGACCGCGGGCTATCGGCCCGTCGGGTTCGTCATGGGGAATTGCGTCTACTACGTGGGCCAGTCGTCGAACAAGCAGCCGACCGAGAGCAAGGAGATGGTCGGGGCCACCCAGGCGCTGTACGACGCGCGCGAGCTTGCGATGGAGCGCATGCAGGTCGAGGCTGAGGCGCTCGGCGCCGCGGGGATCGTGGGTGTATTGATCGACGAGAACAATCACACCTGGGGGCCGACCGTGCTGGAATTCAGCGCAGTGGGAACCGCGGTGGTCCCCATCCGGGACGACCACCACATCCCGCGGCCGAACCTCATCCTGACCGTGGGCGACTGATGTCGCGAGAGCGTCCTCCCATCGATGTGCGCGCGAGCGTGGAGCGTGTGCGCCGGGGCGGCATCCCGCTTCGCGCGGTCGAGCGGTTGCAGGACGAGATGGGGGACGACAAGCAGTTGTTCACCAGCGATCTGTCCGTCAGCGAGTTCCTGCTGGCCCGGGATGCCGCGTGTGAGCCGATCTCGCAGGTCATGGGGAGCTCCATCTACCACGTCGGCCAGATCCCGGACTACAAGGGAAAGACGGGGGAGATCGCCGTGATCAGCGATGGGCACCGGGCCTCGCGGCGCGCGGCGCTGCACCGGCTCACCGAAGAGGCCGCGCTGGTGGGCGCAGACGCCGTGATCGGCGTCCGGCTGCGCGACCGGATGATCACCATGGGCGCCCGCGGAAAAGGCGGGGATGATGGCGGAGAGATCCTCGAGTTCACCGTGGTTGGCACCGCGGTGAGGGCGCCCTGGATCACCCACGCTCCGGGTGAGCCCGTGATCACCGACCTGACCGGCCAGGATCTCTGGGTGCTCCACCGGGATGGGTTCGAGCCGTGCGGGTTCCTGTTCGAGTTCTGCCGCTTCCACGTGTGGCACGTCACCCAGAACACCAACTTCACCCAGGGCGAGCTGACCGACGCGAGCAACGCGGCCGAGCAGGCGCGCGGCATCGCTGCAAAGAAGCTCCTCGCCCAGGCCACTGCCTGCAAGGCCGAGTTCGTGGTCGGGAGCGACATGAAGATGACGATGCGGGAGGTGCCGTGCGGGTACGGCGGCTGCCAGCTCGACGACCTGGACGTCGACGTGAGCTGGTTCGGGACCGGTGTCCGCCGCATCCCGGGCAGTGTTCCGCATGAACACCACGTGCCACAGCTCATCCTCTCGATGATGCCGCTCGGGCGCCGCAAGGACGCTGCGATCGACGCAGAGTCGGACGAGGACGACGTGAAGGTCGCCGCCGAGGAGGCCGAAGAGGCCGCTCTCGAAGCCGACGACGACGCGGGGGGCGAATGAGCCGCACGCCCGTCACCGACCTTCCCAGCCACGCCCGGGAGCGCCTCGCAGACATGCGGGAGCGCCAGCTCTTCACCAGCGACCTCTCCGTCTCCGAGTTCCTGTTGGTGCGCGAGGCGGGGTTCGATCCCGTCGGGCTCGTGATGGGCACTTCGATCTACCAGATCGCACCCAACATTCCCCGGTTGGGCGCTGCGGAGCCGGGGCGGGAGATCGTCGAGACCACGAAAGCGCTCAACCATGCGCGGGCGCTCGCGATGAACCGGATGGAGGAGGAGGCCGAGGAGCTTGGGGCAGACGGCATCGTGGGGGTGCGACTCACGGTGAACCTCTCGACCAACCCCCAGCGGGTGGAGTGGCAGCAGTACCGGGTGTGGTGCAAGTGGGCGAAGGGGATCGGCTTTCGCCGCCCGCTCACCGCTCCGGCCGGCGGCTATTTTCCGGCCTGGAAGCAGGTCGCCAACGTCCAGTGGACCCAGTATGGAAAACAGCAGGGTTGGGTGCAGATCCCGGTGCCGCCCTGGCTGCAGCCGATGGGATCGGCGAGCTATGCGTTGGGGGCCAACACCGCAGAATTCATCGCGATCGGCACCGCGGTGCGGCACCGGGAGGGCGAGCACTACAGGAACAGGCACGGAAAGCCGTTCCAGTCGGACCTTTCGGGCCAGGACTTCTGGCTCCTGATCCGGTCTGGCTACCGTCCGGTCGGGTTCGTCATGGGCAATTGCGTGTACTACGTCGGCCCGCGGCTGCTCCAGGCGCCGAGCAACACGAGCTGTGAGCTGCCGGCCTATACCCACGCGCTGTACGATGCCCGCGAGCTTGCCATCGAGCGCTTGCAGGACGAGGCCGAGGAGCTCGGGGCCACCGGGATCGTCGGCGTCACCGTGGCCGAGCAGCAACACTCCTGGCGTACCACACCGTGGACAGTCGGGAACGCCGCCCTGCAGACCGGCGAGGTGATCGAACTCTTCGTGATCGGGACCGCGGTGGTCGCCACCGGGGAGGTGTCCGAGCTTGGGCGTCCGAAGCTGGTGCTCTCGGCGAACGACGCCCCCGCCCTCGCGCGATCGGAGGGCGAATGACACCGGCGCTGAGTGAGCTCTCGGTCACCGAGTTCGTCACGCTCGCGAGGATCGGCTTCGTGCCGCGTGGGCTCGTGATCGGGTCGTGTGTCTACTCGGCGGGCACGCAATACGACTGGTCGGTAGCGACCCGGGAGGTCTCTTCGCTCTCGGAGGCGCTGCGGAAAGCACGGCGGCTGGCGATCGATCGCATGCGGCAGCAGGCGGCGGGCCTGCGGGCAGACGGCATCGTGGACGTGCGTCTGGAGGTGGAGCACCACCTCTGGCGCGGCGCGCGGCAGGTGGCCAAGTGCCTCGCCGTGGGGACAGCCATCGGCTTCGAGCCAAGCTACGCGCCCGAGGCGCTCCGGCGCGCCCCGAGCCTCAAGCTCGCCAGCGGTCAGCCGTTCGACAGCGATCTCACCGCCTCGGACTTCGTCACGCTGCTGTCGTCGGGGTACCGACCGGTCACCGTGGCGATGGGCAACTGCGTGTACGGCCTCGATCCGCGCGAACTGCGCGACTACCGCGGCAAGGACGCGGAGCTCACCTCGTACACCCAGGCGTTCTTCGACGCCCGGGAGCTCGCGATGGAGCGGTTGCAGCACGACCTGTTCAAGGCCTTTCCGAGGGGCACCCGCGACTGCCCGACCGGTATCGTCGGCATGACCGTCGCTGAGGACACCTACGGGGGCGGCGGTGCATCGGGCCCGCCCATCGTGGAGTTCACGGCGCTGGGCACGGCGATCGCTCCGCTGGGAGCGGATGATCCCCGACGGGGGGCTGGCCCGCCGAAACCGCAACTCGTGGTCTCCCTCGACCGGTAGGGGCGGGGAAGCCATGTTCACCCTTCTCGTCACGCTCGCATTCGCCGCGCCACAGGTCACGCCGACCGTCCTGGAGAACCCCTCGGCGCTCCGGGGCTGGTTCGACGCGCTCAGCCGCGCGAAGTCTGGCGCTGGCGTCGCGCGGGCGCTCCACTACGGCGACTCGACGATCGCCTGCGACGGGATCGCGCGCACGGTGCGCTCGCGGCTCACCGCCCGGTTCGGGGACGCCGGGCCCGGCTTCGTCACCGCGGCGTTCGATCCGCGCTGGCATGCCCGCAGCGACGTGGTCGCGCGAAGATCGGGGGATTGGACGCTCAAGACCATCCTCTTCGGTGGGGCGAGCGGGCGGTACGGGCTCGGCGGCATCGTCGGCATCGCACGCTCGGCCTCTGCCACGGTCACCGCGATGGCGGGGGCGGCGGTCTCCCGCCAGCGTCACGCGGAGATCTGGTACCAGTCCGGCGTGGGCTACGGGAGCGTGTGGGCAAAGGCAGACGGCGTGGAGCTGGTGCGCGCCTCCGCGGCGACCGCCGCCACGGGTGATCAGCGGGCGACGTTCGACGTTCCGGCTGGATTCCAGACCCTGTCCTTCGGCGCGAACGGTGTCGTGCCCTTCTACGGTGTCGTGCTCGAGGCCGGGGTGCCCGGCGCCACCTGGGAGGATGTCGGTGTCGTCGGCGTGGGATCGAAGTCCTTCACGACGTTCGCCGGGGTCGGGCTCGCTGCCCAGGTCGCGCTCCGTGCGCCCGATCTCCTCGTCGTGGAGTTGGGCGGCAACGAGGCTGGCTATCCGAGCCTGTTGGCCAACGGCGGTGCTGTCTACCGGCCGATCTTCGAGGGCGCGTTGGCGACGATCCGTGCGGGTGCGCCGGGCGCCGCGTGCCTCGTCATCCCGCCGCTCGACCAGGGCGCGGTCGACGAGACGACGGGGACGGCCGCCTCCAAGCCGGGCCTGCCCAACCTGGTGGCGCAGCAGCGCGCTGCGGCGCTGGCGGCCGGGTGCGGGTTCTGGGACGCGTGGACGGCGATGGGCGGAAAGGGCTCCGCGCTCACGTGGGCGAACGCCCGTGGGCTCGGGACCGGCGACCATGTCCACCTGACCGGTGCGGGCCTGGAGCGCATCGGCACGGCGCTCGCCGATGCGCTGCTCGCCGGCTACGACGCGCGATAGATCGTCCTACTTCATGCCCAGCGACCCCCTGTTCATCATCGGTACCGAGCGGTCGGGCTCCAACCTGCTGCGGGTGATCCTCAACAGCCACCCCAACATCGTCATCCCGCACCCTCCGCACATCATGCGGTACTTCGGCCCCCTGGAGGCCCGGTACGGGGACCTCTCCCGCCATCGCAACCTCCGACGGCTGGTGGACGACGTGCTCCGGCTCGTGAAGGCCCACATCCATCCCTGGTCGTGGATCCCGAAGGCAGACGACATCCTGCAGCGCTCCCTCATGTACCCGGGGCGCTCGGGGCCGGAGCTGTTCTCGGTGTACGTGGCGATCCACGAGTCCCTGCGGGAGCGGGTGCGCAAGCAGCGATGGGGCTGCAAGAGCACGTTCATGATCGCGAACGTCCCGCGCATCCTCCAGGAGTGGCCCAACGCCCGCCTGCTGTGGCTCTTCCGGGACCCCCGCGACGTGGCGGCCTCTTCGCGAATCTCCATCTTCTCTGCCTTTCACCCGTACTACACGGCACAGTTGTGGACGGAGCAGCAGCAGCAGGGCCTGACGCTGGAGGAGGCGGGCGTGTCGCTGCTGCGGATACGCTACGAGGAGCTCGCGGCCGACCCGGAGGGGCAGATCCGGCGGATCTGTGAGTATCTCGGGGAGGAGTTCCACCCGCACATGCTGGAGTTCTTCAAGGGCAAGGAGGCGAGGGCTTCCTCCTCCCTCGCGGAGTCGTGGAAGAACACCTCCCAGCCCGTCAACGCCGATGGACTCGAGCGCTGGCGCCGGGACCTGTCACGTGAGGAGGTCCTGGCCGTGGAGGGAGTGGCGGGGGAGACCATGGAGCGGCTCGGGTACGTCCCGGACCGTTCGGCGGCTGACCGCGCAGTGAAGCCCGGCCCGCTCACGAGGGCCGGGTGGTGGATCTCGGATCGCTGGTGCTGGCTCAAGGTGCAGCTCCGCTCCCTCCGGAAGGACCGGAACGTACGCCTGAGGTGGCGGCGCGCGCAGCTGATGCGGGGCATCCGGCTCGGGCTGGCGCTGCGTGCCCCCTCGTGAGCGCGTCGGTCCACGACGACGTGGCGGCGCGGATCACGGCCCTGCGAGTCGGTGAGCCGCCTGCGCCCGACGTCTCCCTCGCTGCCTCCAACGTGGTGATCCTCGGCTCCAGCTCCCGCGGCGGAAGCTCGATCTTCGCGGAGATCCTGCGTCGCAGCCCGCGGCTGCTGCACTTCCGGGGGGAGACCAACCCCATGTTCCGGCTCTGTGGCCTGCACGGCGAGTCGGACGCCCTGGAGCACGAGCCCGTTCCGGAGGGGCTGGGCCGTGCGCTCGGCTGGGAGTGCGGACAGCCCACGCGCCAACTCGAGGGAGACGCGGCGATCTGGCGGTTCGCCATCGACCTCACGGTGCGGTTGACGCTCCAGTGGCCGAGCCTGGGGTTCGGCATCGAGCGGGTGCACCAGGCCGTGCGGGAGGTGCTGGTCGCGTTGCGCCAGGAGGAGGGCTGGCCGGAAGGGGTCTTCGTCGAGGCGCAGGCCTTTCACGCCCGCCTGCTCGGCGTGCTGCGACGGAGCTGGCCGGAGATCCACCCGGGCGGCTACGACATCGATCGGGGGCTGCTCCTGGCCCGCTGCCCCGGTCCCTGGCCCGACCCTTTCCTGCCTGAGCTGCTCGTCGAGGAGCCGCCGTTCGTGCTGATCACGCCGTGGCGGGTCGCCACCGAGGAGCAGCTGGCGACGATGCCGCTCGTCGTGAAGACCCCGAGCAATGCCTATCGGATGGACTGGCTGCGGCGCTTTTTCGGCAAGGCCACCGTCCGCACGCTGCATCTGCTGCGCAGCGTGGCTGCCAGCGTGAACGGCCTGTACGACGGGTGGCGGTATCCCGGGTTCCACTCGCACCGCATGGCCGTGCCCCTGCAGATCGCGGGGTACACCGAGTGCATGCCCGGCGGAGACGCGTGGTGGAAGTTCGACCGGCCGCCGGGGTGGGAGGAGTACGCCCACGCGCGGCTGGAGGACGTGTGCGCGTTCCAGTGGCGATCAGCACACGAGGCCCTGCTGCGCACCGCAGGGCCGGACGCGTTCCGCATGCGTTTCGAGGACGTGCTCGGCGAGCGGTCGAGGCAACAGCGCTCGATGGAGGCGCTCGGGGGGTGGCTCGACCTGCCGCTCCTCGACGAGCTTGGGCCGGTGCTCGCCGGTGCGCTCCCGGTGGTGATGGCGACGGCCCAGCCCCGTGCCCGGCGGTGGTTCTCCCGGATCGAGCTCCTCACCCCGATCCTCGCGGATCCACGGCATCGCGAGCTGATGGAGGCGCTTGGCTATGACGCCGACCCGCACACCTGGGGCTGAACCGGCCACCCTGATGGGCCCGGGCTGGCAGCCGCGGTCCGGCTGTCACCGCGACGAGATGGGCACGATCTGGGCGGACTTCGGTGTGTGCAGCGAGGTCGATCCGCTCACCGCGGTGCTGCTGACCTGGCCAGGAGACGGGCTCCGGTTCGAGGGGGAGCCGGCCGCGTGGCTCATGCACGCCCGCCCGGATCTGGAGCGGATGCGGGAGGAGGCCCTCGGCCTCGCGGAGGCCTACGAGTCGGCCGGCGCGGCCGTGCACTGGCTCCGTCCCGCCGGGGCGGCGCCGCCGAACCTCGTGTTCGCGCGGGATCTGGTGTTCATGACACCCGAGGGCGCCGTGCTCGCGCGCATGGCGGCGCAGCAACGCGCCGGGGAGGAGCGCCTCGCGGCGGCTGTGCTCGCGGGGCTCGGCATCCCGATCCTCGCGACCCCCACGGCCCGGGCGACGTTCGAGGGCGCAGACGCGCTGTGGTTCAGGCCGGATCTGGTGGTGGTCGGCGTGGGACGGCGAACGAACGTCGGCGGGTACGAGGTCGTCCGACGAGCGCTCGCCGACCAGAACGTCGAGTGCGTGGCCGTGCCGCTCTCGCCGAGGGTCCAGCACCTGCTCGGATCGGTCAACTTCGTGAGCGCTCAGCTCGCGGTCGTGCGTGAGCCCTCGGCGGAGCTGGGCGAGGTGCTCGTGCGGCTGGGCATCGTCGCGATGGACCTGGACGACGATCCGGCCACTGCGCGCGAGGTCCTCGAGGGGCGCGCGAACAACTTCGTCACCTTGCGCCCGGGCACCGTGCTGCTCCCAGCCGGCTGCCCGGCGACGCGCGCGCGGCTTCTGGCCGAAGGCGTCCAGGTGGTGGAGCGGCCGGTGGGCGAGTACCTGTGTGCGGCGGGCGGGATCGGGTGTGCAACGGGGATCCTGGGCCGACGCGGATGACGCGCGTCCCGCGGCCGAAGTCTGCTTTTCGGTCGCTTCTTCCGCGACGGTGACGTCGGAGGTCGGCAGAAGCAGGGCGGCGTCCTGGAACGCCCCTCAGCCTGCCCGATCCGGTCGCGCCCCCGGGTTGTCGACCTGGATCACGACCTTCACTGCCCGATTCTGCGCGGCGTTCGCGAAGGTGTCGTATGCGGCGACGATCTGGGACAACGGGAACCGGTGCGTCACGAGCCTCCGCGGGTCGAGCCGTCCGCTCGCGACCAGGCGCACCAGCCGCGACGTGGTGCGACCGTCGACGAGTCCGGTCGTGAGCGTGATGTTGGCGCCCCACAGCCGCTCGAGGTGGAGCTCCACCGGGCGTGCAAACACCCCCATGCTGGCGATGCGGCCGCCGGGCGCGACGATTCCCTGGCACAGGTCGAACGTCGTGCCGAGCCCGACGGCTTCGATCACCACGTCCACGCCCGCGCCGTGCGTCAGCTCCATCACCCGCTCGGCGGCCTTCCCGTCGCCGCTGTTGATCACCGCGGTCGCGCCGAGTCCGCGTGCGGTCTCCAGCCGGTGGTCGTCGAGGTCGATCGCTATCAGCTCCCCTGGGGAATAGAGCAGGGCCGCGAGGAGGGCCGCGAGACCCACCGGCCCGACCCCGACGATCGCCACGACGTCGCCGGGCGCGACCCGTCCGTTCTGCGCGCCGCACTCCAGCCCGGTGGGGAGGATGCAGCTCAGCATGACCGCGGCCTCGTCGTCGACCGCGTCCGGCACGAGGTGGAGTCCGTTGTCCGCGAGGGGGATGCGCACGAACTCGGCCTGGGTGCCGTCGAGTTGATTGCCGAGCAGCCAGCCTCCGCGCTCGCAGTGGGACGTCAGCCCCTTGCGGCACGCGCCGCAGCGTCCGCAGGCCGTGATGAGCGATACGAGCACACGGTCCCCGGCGAGAAACCGTGTCACGGCGGGCCCGACCTCTGTCACGATCCCAACGCCCTCATGGCCGAGTACGCGCCCCCGGGCGACAGCGGGGACGTCCCCTCGGAGGATGTGCAGGTCTGTACCGCACAGGGTGGTCGTGGTGAGCCGTACGATCGCGTCGGTCGGCTCCGCGAGGACGGGCTTCGGTCGGGTCCGGAGGGCGAGCCGGCCGGGGCCGTCGAACACCAGGGCCTTCATGGTGTCGGCCCGGGCATCGGGTTGGAGGCCTGCTCGGGGTGGGGCGTGGTCATCGCTCGATCTGCCTGGCTGCGGGGCGGGTGAGCACGATGCATGCCACCCAGTCTTCACGGTGCTTTTTCCGACCCCGGCGCGGCGGACTCCATCGATCTGACAGACCGTGTCCATCATTCGGGTGCACTCCAGCGCCGTTCTTGGCCTCCACCGACCCAACCCGATACCCTGCGCGCCTGTCGGAGTTTTTCGCGATGCGTCTTTCCCTCCTCGCCGTCCTGCTCGCCGCCGGTTGTGACACCCCCGCGACCGTGACGGCGCCTCCACCGGTCGCAGCACCCGCGGCGCCGTCGTTCGACTATTCGGCGCAGGCCTCCAAGCTCAACGTCATCTTCATCAGCATGGACGCGCTCCGGTTCGATCGCACGGGTGCCGGTGGGTCGACGGACATGCCGAACCTCGATGCGTTCGCCAAGGACGCCATCTTCTTCACCAACACCACCTCCGCCGCCCCCTGGACCGTGCCTTCGCACATGGCGATGTTCACGGCGCGCTGGCCGACCCTGCACGGGGTCACCAACAAGCTCAAGCCCGGGCCCGAGGGCGACCTCGTGTTCCAGCAGCTGGCGCCCGAGATCCCGACGCTGCCCGAAAAGCTCGTCGATGCGGGCTGGAAGGCGGTCGCGTTCACCGGTGGGGCAGGCGTGCAGGCCAAGTTCGGGTACGGTCGGAAATTCGAGACCTACCTCGACGACAAGCCGTTCGCCGGCATGGACTACTCCGGCCCCCCGGCGATGGACTGGCTGCGCACCCACAAGGCCGACCACTTCTTCATGTTCCTGCACGGGTACGATGCGCACGGGCAGCACGCGCTCCTGGACCAGGATCCGCGCGCTGCGGTGCCCGACTACAAGGGCCCGCTCGACGGCGGGATCGAGGAGCAGGCGAAGCTGCGTGAGGAGGGCCTCGCGGCCATCAAAAAGCCCGGAGATCCGGCGAACCTCGGCGACGCCGTCACGGCCGAGGACATCCGGTTCCTCACCGCGATCTACGACGCGAAGGTCAAGGCCGCCGACGTGCGGCTCGGGAAGTTCCTCGACACCGTGAAGGAGCTTGGGCTCTTCGACACCTCGATCATCGTGCTCGTGGGTGATCATGGCGAGGAGTTCATGGAGCACCACTACCTGGACCACGGGGCCACGCTGTGTGACCATCAGCTCCACGTGCCGATGATCATCCGGTTCCCGGGTGGGGAGGGACACGGCCAGGTCGCCGACGCGGTCCGCACCATCGACGTCTTCCCGACCGTGTTCGACGCCCTCGGCGTCACGCCTCCGGACGGCATCAACGGCACCAGCCTCATCCCCATCCTGCAGGGCAAGAAGCTGGACCTGCCGATCTACTCGGAGTCGGACTACCGGCTCTTCGTGCACCTGCGCTCCGAGAAGAAGGACGGGAAGAAGCTCGTCCTCGACCTCGAAGACGGCCAGAGGTCGCTCTACGACCTCGTCGCCGACCCGGGCGAGCAGACCGATCTCTCCACGACGGACGCCCGGACGACCTACGAGATGGAGCAGGGCGTGCGTTCCTGGCTGAACACCATGAAGTCCGACCCCAAGCAGTTCCTTGGCGTCGAAGAGGAGCACATCAAGCTGTTCTGATGGTAACGCACGCTGCTTGACGCCCGGCGGGGCCACCTGTACGCTGTGATCACACGCTTGGAGAGCTATTGGCTACGCCGTCCCTTGATCCCGGTCTCTACGTTGCCACTGGCGGGCGGGTCGATGAGGTCCTGATGGACCGGATGCTCCAGCAGGGGCTCTCGCCCGTCGCGACGAACAGCAAGATGCCGCGAGTGACACTCGTCGTCGGTCCTTCGCCCTTCACCATGCCGCGCGGTTGGGAGTTCTTCCTCACCTCGCCCTACGAGGGCATCACCTACATCGCCACGGTCCTGACGAACGCAGGGTTTCCGGTCCGCATCGTCGACGTCCGCTACGATCGCACGCCGCTCGAGACCGCCTATGCCCAGGTGATGGAGGGCACGGACGTGCTCGGCATCGCCACCTTCGAAGACAACTTCCCCTTCTGCGAGGATCTCATCCGGGAGTGCAAGAACGCGCGCCCGAACGTGCCGATCATCCTCGGTGGCTCGCTCGTCACCTCGGTGCCGCACGTGTTCATGCGCGAGACGCGGGCCGACATCGCGGTCATCTCCGAGGGCGAGCTCACCATCCTCGAGGTCATGGAGGCGTTCGCCGCGGGTGCGTGGGCGAGCCGGCTCCCGGAGATCAAGGGCATCTGGTACCGCGACTCCAAGGGCATTCCGCACGCCAACCCGCCGCGCGGGCAGATGCCCAACCTGAACGCGCTGCCCAACATGCGGCTCGATCTCTGGCCGCAGTCGAAGGACCCGCGCGGGCTGCAACCGCAGATCATCTCCAGCTACTCGCGCGGCTGCAAGATGGACTGCTCGTTCTGCTACCGCACGACGCCCCAGGAGCGCGTGAAGTCGCCCGAGAAGCTCCGGTCGGAGCTCAAGTGGCTCAAGGAGCAGTACGCGACCGAATTCATCTTCTTCGTGGACCTGACGTTCACCGCCCACAAGAAGCAGACGCTGCAGTACCTCGACGTGATCGAGGAGGCCCGGGTGAAGTGGACGTGCCTCACCCGCAACGCCGACGTGGACGCCGAGGTCGGGAAGGCCATGGGCAAGGCCGGCTGCGACATCGCGCTCTACGGCGTCGAGTCGCTCACCCCGGCGGCGCTCAAGGAGGCCCGCAAGGGCAGCACCGAGAACCTGGTGATGAAGGCGATGAAGAACACCTGGGACGGCGGAGTGCGCTACGGCGGGCTCACCATCGTGGGGCTCCCCGGCGAGACCGAGGAGAGCCTCGACCACATGTGCAGGTGGGCCGAGGAGCACCAGCACATCACCCGGGTGAAGTACCTCTCGGCGATGCCCGGCACGACCGTGTACCGACAGGGCATCCAGAGCAAGGAGATCAACAACGAGGTCGAGCACCTGCGCTGGCTCTCGGTGGAGCAGGCGCTGGAGCGCGACGAGTTCCTGAACTACAACTCGCTGCCGGACAACGTGATGCGCAGCGCCTACAAGCGCATCTACGATGCCTACCAGCCGGGCCCGGTGATGGACTTCCAGCACTTCCCCGAGCACTTCGCCTACTACGATCCCGAGCCCACCACGGCGTGGCGAGCAGAGTTCGCCTCTGCCGGCGCGGTTCCGGACCCTGCCACCAACAAGTACCGCGGCCTGAAGCCGGCTGGCCCGGGCGTCACGGTCACCCGGGTCAACCCCGGTGAGTTCACGGTCCAGGTCTGATCTTGCGTCCAGCATCCACCCTGCCCGCAGGCCGGCACGAGCAACCTGCGCTCAAGGAGACGCTCACGTGTGAGCAGCTCGAAGCCACGTTTCGGGACGACTCGATGGCGGCGACCGAGTGCTCCTACTTCGCCCGCATCGCGGAGATCGAAGGGGAGCCCGAGATGGCCCGCGCGCTCCGGGAGCTCGCCGAGCAACACGCGATCAACGCCCGGGGCAGCCTCGATCTGTTGATGCGCGCCCGGGAGCCGCTCACTGGCCGCCCCTTTGGGAACACCCACGCCAACGTCTCCGCGCTGGCAGCCTTCTACCGGGGAGACGCGGAAGCCCAGCAGGCCCGCTCCCGAACTGCCAGGAACGAGGGGTTCTCCGACATTTCGAGCTGGTTCGCCAGCCTTGCGCGCCTCCGGCACGCCCACGGCGAACGCCTGGCCGCGCTGTCCACCACCCGGGATGAGCCTTGACCTCCTACGACGCAGGTAGCATCGTCGTCCTTGAAGCCCTCGACGCCGTGCGGATGCGCCCCGCGATGTACGTCGGGTCCACCGGCGCCGCGGGGGTGATGCAGCTCGTCATCGAGGTGCTGCAGAACGCGCTCGACGAGGCGTTGGCCGGCAAGGCCTCGAACATCCGCGTCACGGTGGACGCGGAGGGCACGTGGACGGTGGAGGACGATGGCCGGGGCATGCCGCTCGACATGCACGTGAGCGGGCGCCCGATCCCCGAGGTCCTCGTGAGCGAGCTCCACGCGGGTGGAAAGTTCAAGGAGGGCGCCTACAAGCTGCCTGGAGGCCTGCACGGCGTGGGGCTCACGTGCGTGAACGCCCTCTCCTCGCACTTCGTGCTCGAGGTGCGCCGGGATGGGCAGGTGTGGAGCGGGCGCTGGGCGCTCGGCCGCAGGATCGAGTCGTTCCGCCGCGTGGGGACCACGGGAGTGACCGGAACACGCGTGACATTCCTGCCCGACCCCACGATCTTCGGCGGGGAGCGCGCCGATCCGCAGGCCGTGGAGCGCTGGCTGCGGTCGCAGTGCTGGCTGACGGCGGGCCTGGCCTGTACGCTCACCCGCCCCGGCGGGACGGTGCAGTTCTCCTCGGATGAGGGGCTGGCGGGGTTCGTACGGTGGCTCGGCGGACCCCACGAACTGGTGCACCCGGAGCCGATCGTCACCGGCTCCTCCGGGGAGCCGCAGGTGGACGCCGCGCTGTTGTGGACGCGGGCCTTCGCCGAGGAGCTCGTCTGCTTCGTGAACCATGTGCACACGCCGCTGGGCGGTGCCCATGCAGATGGCTTCCGGGCCGCCGTCGGGCACGCGCTCACGCGGTACGCCCGGGAGACGCGCCTGCTCGACCCGGGCGAGCCGCTCGACGGGAGCGACGCGATGGAGGGTCTCGTGGCCGTGCTCTCGGTCCGGATGCGTGACCCCCACTTCGAGGGTCAGACCAAGACCCGGCTGCTCGACACGGTGGCCGGTCGGGCGGTCGAGGATGCCGTAGGGAGCGCATTGGCGGCGTGGTTGCGGGGCCATCCGGTCGAGGCCGCGGCGATCGTCGGGCGCGCGATCGAGGCGAGCCGCGCCCGGACCGCCTCCCGTCGGGCGAGCGAGCGCGCCCGGTACGAGCGCGTGGAGCACCTCGTCGACAAGGAGATCTACCGCCAGCAGTTCGGGATCCGCTCCAAGAACTGGCACACCTCCGCCGACTGGATCACGAACGCCGGCCTGCTCGGCCTTCACGGCGGGTCGTCGAAGATGTCGGAAGACTCCGTCATCCTCGACGTGTGCTGTGGCAGCGGGGTGGTCGGCGCGTCGTTCAAGGGAAAGGTCGGGCGCGTGATCGGCCTCGACCTCACTCCCGAGATGGTCGCGCTCGCCAGGACCCGGTTGGACGAGGTGATCCTCGGAGACGTGTACGAGATCCCGTTTGCGGACAACACCTTCGACGGCGTGTGCAATCGCGAGGTGTTGCACCTCCTGCCGCAGCCCGAGCGCCCGCTCTCCGAGATCTTCCGCGTGATCAAGCCCGGTGGCCAGTTCGTGGTGGGGCAGTGGGTGCCGTTCAGCGCGGTGGACGGGCCCTGGATGTTCCAGATCGTCAAGAAGAAGCAACCGTTGTTCGTGAACAACCTCTACGACGAGGACATGCGGGAGCTGCTCTCGGGGGCCGGGTTCGTCGACGTCACCACCGAGGAATTCCTGCAGTGGGAGGACATCGACAACTGGATCGCCACGTGGGAGACTCCGCCCCTGCACCGTCACCAGATCAAGGACCTGTACGTGCACGCCCCGGAGGAGGTCCGTGCGGTGCACCCGTTCGAGATCTCGCCCTCCGGCGCCATCCGGGATTGCTGGCGCTGGGTGATCTACTCGGCGTTCAAGCCAGCGTAGTCGGCAGCCTCACTCGGAGCAGGGGGCTCACCCCTCGACCAGCTCGAGCCCACCCGGCCCCAGGTGGGCCTGCACCTCGCCCGCTGCGGTGGCGAAGCTCCACGAGCGCCCCGGCCCGCGCCGACAGTGGACGATGGGCAGCGGGGTGTACCCGGCATCCCCGGTGACCACGACGCCACCGGTGCCGTGCAGCGCATCGACCAGCGCCTTGAGTCGCGCGGGGTCCGTCTCGCAGCGGATGAGCACGGCGATGCGCGGCCCGGCCTCCTCGTCGGCGGCGTCCACCATCTTCTTGATCGCAGCCGGTGTGCACCCGTCAGCGCGGTACACCGGCCCCCCGAACACGGCCGCGGGGGTGTAGCCGGGGTCCGCGGCGACCACCACACATCGGTGACGAGCGAGCGTGGCGAGCAGGGCATCCGCGAGATCGGCCGCATCCTCGGGGTCGATCTCCCACACCGACAGCCCCGCCGAGAGGGAGGGCGTTGTGGGGCCGACGAGGCCCGGCTCGGGGAGCGGAGCGAGCTCGCTGCCGACGCGACCCTGCGTGGTCCAGTAGGCTACGCCCGAGAGCAGCAGGAGTCCGAGCCCGACTCCCGCGAAGAGCATCGGGTTGCTGGTGTCCTTCTCGGCCGCCACCGGGGCTGGCGTGGCGCCAGCCGGCGGCCTGCCACCCGGCCGAGCCGAGGGGTTGGAACCGGTCCCGCGGTCCTGCGCCCCGGTGCTCCCGCCCTGGTTGGGGTTCTGCGCGGCCGACGAGGCGGTGAGCGTCTCCCCGGCCACCGACATGTCGAGGTCCCGCATCACGTTGGCGGGGTCCCAGGAGACGGGGCCGCCCGGGAGCAGGTGGGTGCCGAGGGACAGCGAGGCGTCGTAGGCATCGGCGTCCAGCCACACGGTACCCGAGTACACCTCGTCTCCGGCCGCCACGTCGGGGCGGGCACCATCGTCGTGGACCTTCACGTCCTTGCTGTCTGCGGCGCCCTTGAGGTGTACGACCACCTCGCCCTCGTGAGCAGCGGCCGAGGAGAGGTCCACGCGTACCACCAGGCCCGCAGCGGATGCCCGACTCAACATGAGCATCAGGGCACAGGGGACAGCAGCCAACACGGGGACGCCAGGAGGGGGGTGGAGCAAGATAGCATGCCGGAGTGCAGATCCTCGACACGCTGAAGCCCACCCTCGCGCCGCTCGGCCTCAACATGTACGGGGTGGCGAGCCCGGTCGACTGGGACGCCGCGATGACCCCGTCCCGTCGGGCTGAGAACCTGCTTCCCGGCACGACCGCGATCGTCGTCGTCGCGAACGGGGGGCCGACCCTCTGGCGTTCGTTCCTGGCGGACCTGCACGAGGATCCCCGCCGGCTGGTGGAGGAGGAGCATCCTTTCGACGCGTTCGTCCAGCGCGCGGTGCTGGGCGCGGATGCTTCGCTCGGCGATCTTCCGCGGCGCTGGTTCTGGGCTGCTGCGCAAGCCGAGGTCCACATCGACTTCCGGGTGTTGGCGGAGCTCGCCGGCATCGGCCGCGCCTCGCGCCTCGGGCTCCTCCTGGACGATGTCCACGGCCCCTGGGTCGGGCTTCGGGCCGCCTGTTTCGTGGCCGCGCCCGGTCCCGTGCTCCCGGGGCTGGGGCTCGCAGAGGACGCTCCTACGCGGCTCAGCGAACACTGCGGGGATTGCCACCGGTGTGTCGCGGCCTGCCCCGGAGGGGCGTTTCCGAACGGCCGTTGGGCGGTGGACCTCTGCTCCACGTGGCACCACGTCTCCCCGACGTGCGCCAGCAACTGCAGCGCGCGGGAGGCCTGTCCGGTCGGCGCGGACCAGCGGTACGACCCGGACGAGATCGTCTACCACTACGATCGCGCGCGTGGCCGCGAGGCCCTTCGGCGTCGACTCGGAATCGAACCGGAGGGGGACCGGTTCGAGGGCGTCGGCCCGCACTGGGGTGACTGGCGGGCCCGCGTGGACGTGAAGGGGGCTTAGGGGTTCGGCGGGGGCGGCATGGTCCGCCACGTATCCGGGCGTTGCTCCCCAGAGTCAACCCGGGTGGTTCCGGTTGATCCCCTCGCTGCTTGCGAGTACGCTTGGCCCTTGCCCTCTCTCCGCTCGAACCGCGCCCCCGGGGCGATCCGTCACGCCCGGGCAAGGAGCCTGCCCGGCGCTCGCGTGGCGCTGTGCGGGCTCCTCCTCGGGCTCCTCGCCAGGGGCGCGGGAGCCGACGACCCCTCCTACACGGTGACGACAGGGCCCCGGGTCGACGCCACGTTCCGCGCTCCGGACGCGAGCCCGATCTCGCTCAGCTTCCGTCTCGACGGCGCGGCCCCCCGGTCCGCCATGGCAGAGTTCGGCTACTCCGACTCCGAGGTCAAGGCGATCTACGCATCCTGCGCCGGCTGCGACGCGTCGGGCGTCCTCGCCCGCGTCGACCAGTACTACCGCGACCACGGGTTCATCCCCGAGCACCTCTCGACCGGCTCGACCAGCCTCTCGGTCGATGTACCCGCCTCTGTGCGCCGCAACGGCGTGCGAGTCCGTCCGGTGGCCTCGGCGCTGCAGGCGCTCGCGCAGAGCCGGGGCTACACCTCGGACGAGGAGCTGGGGGTCGCCGTCGCGTTCGTGCAGGGCGCGATGGAGTACCGGAGGCCTCCGAACACGGAGGCGGGTCGACAGATCGTGGGGTTCTACCCAGCCCCACGCGCGCTCGAGGTGGGTGCCGGAGACTGCGACACCAAGTCGGCCCTGCTCGCCGCCGTGGTCTCCAACTTCTCCGCCGCCCACATGGTGGGCGTCCACGTGCCCGGCCACTACCTGGTGGGCATCGACCGCGTTCCGCGCTCCGGGGATGCGTTCGTGCGGTACCAGGGCGAGCCCTACGTGCTGATCGAGGCCTCGGGGCCGGCGCTGCTCCCGCCGGGTGTCATCTCGCCGAGCACCCAGTCCGCGCTCAAGGCGATGTCTGGCGTGCGCATCGACTGGTTGTTCTAACTGCCGTCCCTTCCCACCACCGGTGTGCCATGTCCCCCTTGCAGGTGATCCTCGCTGTCTTTGAATTCATCCTGACGGCAGGGCTCTCGATGCTCGTCATCTACGCCCAGAACCGGATGTACGTCCTCACCAACAGTGACTACGACGCGGTGGAGGAGCTGAAGAAAGGCAATATCGCCGTGGCGATCCTGCTGGCCGCCATGATGATCGGCGGCGGCTCGATCATCAAGCAGGGGATCTACCCGGTGGTCAACCTGTTGCGCCTGCAGTTCACCTCGCCGATCTGGGAGATCTCGCCGGCCGAGATGGCGTTCATCGCGATTGGCCACGTCACGCTGGTGTTCATCGTGGCGGTGTTCACCATCTCCCTCGGGCTGCGGTTCTGGGGCAGGTTGAGCACGGGCATGCGGGAGGGAGAGGAGCTCAAGAAGGGGAACGTGGCCGTCGGCATCGTGCTCGGCGGGGTGGTGCTCGTGTTCTCGAGCTTCATGAGTGACGGCGTCTCGGGCCTGACAAAGGCGCTGATCCCGCAACCTTCGATGGGGCAGGTGGAATTCGCGCCCTGACGTGAGGGCTACGGCGTGGCCGCGGTGGAGCCCTCCTCGAACCGCCTGGCCTGCCAGTAGGTCATCTGCTGCACGGTCATCATGAACACGGTCGGGAGCATGGCGAGCGGGGAGAGCAGGATGTTGAACGCCGTTCCCAGCCACTCGGCACCGGTGGTGCCCGTCGGACCGGGCGTTGCTGTCGGGATCGCGCCGCCCTGGAGGGTGGTGTACATGTCGAGGAGCCCTGGTCCCGAGGTGGCCGCGGAGGTCGCGCACGACACGAACGAGATGATCGTGCTCACGACAAAGCCGACGAAGAACCCGATGGTCACGGCGACGGCGATTCGCATTCCGGGCCGGGCCGGGCCCATCTCCATCAACCCGAGGTGGAGCGCGCGCGGGAACGCCGCAAAGCCGCTGTCCTCCTCGTACGCCACGGTGGTGACGAGGCCGATGGGCAGGAGGAGCAGGGTGCCGCCGAGCCACCACATGCTGATCGCGGTCTGTTCGAACACGCCGGCGGCGAGCCAGGCAAACTGCAGCTTCCAACTCGCGAGTCGGCGCATGCCCTGCATGATGTCCGGCGTGCGGCCGGCCGAGAGGTCTGCGAGGATCACGAACGCGAACATGAGCGCGACGAGCTCCACCAGGAGCTTGAGCGCGAGCAGGACCAGCACTGTGCCGAGCCCGGCGAGGATGAGCTGCACGTCCATCTGGGCCAGCGTGCTCATCATGGTCATGGGGTCCGGGATGTAGTGCTCGATCACCGCCTCGGGCACCGCCGCGATCATCGAGAGCGCTGCGACGATGGGCAGCCAGTGGCGCACTTGCGAGCTCAACAGGCGCAGGGCATCGAGCACGGTTCCTGCGATCCCGGGATCCGAGGGCATCGGCGTGTTGGGCATCGGGCTAGCTCGCCACGGGCGCGGGGTCGGGGGCGGTCCACGGGGCGTTTGGCGAGCGGCGGCACATCGGGGGGCCTTAGCGTTTGGCGGGGTGGGGCGCGACCCCGCCGGCACCCGCCGGGACCGGGGGAGACACGTCGGGACCTCCCGGCTGGTCCGCCGCTTCGATCTGCGCCTGCGTCCAGGAGGAGGTGGCCACCACCGCTCCGTCGTCGTCCACCACGGTGACGTAAAGCCTGTCCCCCTTCACGGACAGGTAGCCGAACCCGAAGCCCTCCCGCGCGAGCTTCGCTCCGGGCGCGGCCGCGATGGGTCGAAGCCCCGCGCCGCCAGTTCCCATCACGACCTCGACCAGCCCCGGCCGGTGGATCACCTCCTGGTCGTGGTCGTGGCCGCACAGGTACAGATCCCCGCTTTCGATGAGGTCGCTCCAGCTCTCGAGATCCGTGGTGTCCCCGTGCTGGCCCCCGGACCAGAGCGGGTGGTGACCGTAGGTCACGGTCCATTGCGTCCGGGCGGCGCCGAGCTGGCGCTTGTACCAGGCCTTCTGGTCCTCCGTGGGTCTGGAGGTGTCGAGCACGATGAAGGTGATGGGGCCGAGCGTCCAGGTGTAGGTGCGGGAGGGCATGTCCCAGGTACTCGGCGTGCCAGGGGGCACCTGCCAGCCCACCTCGGCCCCCGGGTCTCCGAGGTAGTCGTGGTTCCCGAGCGCGGCGTGGAAGGGGAGCCCCAGTCGGCCGTAGACGTCCACGAACTTGGACTGCCACTGGGGGTCTGTGGTCGAGGTGACGCCCGAGGGGTAGAAATTGTCGCCGAGGAGCGCCACGGCGTCGCAGCGGGCGGTGGCACAGAACTCGCCGATGCGGTCGGCGACGCGTCGTTGCCGCCAGTGTCCGGTGCCTGCGTCCCCGAAGAAGACGACTCCGATGTCCGCTGGGATCGGCTCGTGCGGGGGGGCGGGCACCATCGGGCCCTTCTGCGCGGCCTCCTCGTCTGCACGGTCCTCGGCGGCCTCCTCGGCGGCTTCTGCGGCGTCCTCGTCGCGGGGGGCGGCGTTGGCGATCGGTGCTGCATGGGCGACCGGTGCCGGCCGGAGCGGTGCCTCGGGGGAGGCTACGGGGGACCGCGCGCAGGCGAGCGCGAGGAGGAGGGTGACAGGGGCGGGGAAGGGCATGTGCGCAGGTGACTATTCCGGCGCACGCAGGGCGGGCGGCGGGCTCGCGGGCGAGGGGGCGAGGCCGAACGGCTGCCGGATCATGGGCCGCGGCGTGTCCGGAAACGGCATCCAGGTGAGGCCCCGCGCAGCGTCGGCCTCGATCACGCGGACGCACTGGACCGCGTCCTGGCCGCTGGGCCACTCGTGGATCAGCCCCGGGGCAGGCGTGCCCCCCGTGGCGCGGGCCAATGCGTCGTAGACCCTGTTGTGCGTCATGTCGGGAACCCGCCAGGCGGCGATGGGCGAGAAGAACGACGGGATGACCCCGACCACCACGAGGAGAAGGCCGACGACCAGGACGGCCGCCGGCAACCGCGGCCACCGGGCGCCGCCACACGCGGCGACCCCCACTCCGAGGAGCACGGGAAACGGGGTCATGCCGAGCGGGTAGCCGACGGGCCTCGCGAGGGTGTGCAGCACCACGTACAGGTTCAACAGGAAGGGCGCGGTCGGCGCGGTCGCCGCGAGCCAGGACCAACGCCGGTCGCGCAGCATGGGGATGCTGGCCAGGAATGCCGCCGAGAGCGGGATGACCCACGGAGCCAGGTAGGTTGCGCGTGCCGCTGCAAGGGTGGCGTCGTCGCCCGCCCCTGGCGGGAGCATGCTGGAGAGGTGGCGTAGCTCCGTGAGCGTCGTCGGGAGCCGCCACACCGGATGCACGCCCCACACGAAATCCGTGCGCTCGAGCACGTTGGGGTCCTCCTGTCCCGGGTATCCGGCCACGTCACCGAGAAAGCCGATGGCCTGCCGGACGGCGCCGGCCGGTTCGGGCATCCCCACCACACTGCCCTGGGCCAGGTGGGCGAGCCACCAGGAGATGACGATCGGCGCGAGGGAGACCAGCAGCCGGCCCGGCAGCGCGGGGGGCCGACCCCAGAACGTGGCGAGCAGCAGAAGCGCCCAACACCAGAGGCCGACCGTCAGGTAGCGCACGTCGCTCGCCAGGATGACGCCGACCCCGCAGCCGCCCGCGAACAGCGCGGGGAGCGTCCTCCACCGCAGCGCCGCGGCGACTCCCGCGACGCCCAGGACGGAAGCGGCCGTGGTCTCGGGGTAGAACGAAGGGCTCCGGCTCAGCCAGACGAGGTTCTGGTTCGCGGCGGCGAAGAGGACGGCGCAGACCCCCGCGACGCGGCCTCCGGCGATCCTCGCCCACAGGTACACTCCGAGCCCGAACGCGCCCCCGGACACCAGCGCGCCGGCGGTGAGCGCGCCGAGCACCCCGATGGCCCGGGTGAGGGGCAGCAGGGCGAGTCCGGCGAACAGCGAGTGCTTCGCTCCCCAGTCGGCCCCGACGCCGTCCCGCAGGGCGCCGAGAGAGCGACAGTACCCTGCGAAATCGACCTCGCCGTAGTCCCCGCCGCCGAGGTGGTAGCGGGGCAGGTCCAATCCGGCCAGCACGCCGTACGTCACGGCGGACGCGAGCGCGATCAAGACCTCGAGCGCGCCGAACCGCCAGCGGCGGGGGGCCTCAGCCGTGGAGGGGACGGGCGGCGATGCGGTGCTCCGGGCCCAGACCGCGATGAGGCCGAACGCGGCGAGCAGCGGCCAGATGCTCCAGATCATCGCCTCCCCGGGCAGGGGCTGGGGCGCTCGAACGCCGACGATGCGCGGGGGGGGCGGCTCATCGGGGGACTGTACCTCATCGGGGGGCTCTCCGGTAACCCCAACGGGCTACGCTGCAGGCGTATGACTCGCGCCCGGAGCAATCGGAGCCGTCGGCGGCGTCGGGCGTCGCCCGAGCGCCTGCTGATTGCCCTCACCGGGGGCCTCGGAGTCGTGATGATCGGGGTTGGCCTCATCGGATGGCTGCAGAGCTACGTCGTCCCCATCCTGGAGCTGGCACTGGCGCCGAGCGCGCCGCCCGAAGCACCTCCCGCCGAGACCGCACCCGAGTCGCCCCGCCTGGCCCAGTCCGGGGAGCCCGGGCCCAATGCTTCCCCAGGTGCCGCGGCTCCGCGGCCGTCGGACGCGCAGCCCCCGGTTGGCCCTCCGAACGGGCCGTCCGGTTCGCCCGCGGTGATCGTGCAGCAACCAGCCGGGCCACCGAACGGGCCGTCCGGTTCGCCCGCGGTGATCGTGCAGCACCCAGCCGGCCCTCCGAACGGACCGGCCGGTTCGCCCGCAGTGATCGTTCAGCACCCAGCCGGCCCTCCGAACGGACCGGCCGGTTCGCCCGCGGTGATCGTGCAACACCCGGCCGGGCCGCCGAACGCGCGGGCTACGCCCCGGCCTCCGACCGCGCAGTCGGCAGCCCAGCCCGTGGCTGCGCCCGAGGAGGCTCCTGGATTGTGGGCGCGGGCGTGGCGCTACATCGCCTCCGCTGGCGAACAGGTGATGAACTACGCAGCTCCGCCACCGCCCGCCGTCGCGGTGCCGACGCCCGCACCCGCGGCACCCGTGGTGCCGGCGCGCGATCCGCACCGCCCTCCGAACGTCCTTCTTGTCACGTTGTGTTCCGTTCGCGAGGACCACACCGAGCCGGGCGGGGACTCCGACGCCGTCACGCCGACCTTCGACGCGTTGGCGGCGAGCGGGGTGTGGTTCACCCATGCGTGGGCCCCTGCGACCTTCACGTTGCCGAGCCACGCCTCGATCTTCACCGGGCTCCTGCCATCTCGAGCCGGCGTGATGGCGACCGTGGACTCGATCCGCGCCGACGTGCCCACGCTCCCGGAGATCATGAAGCTGTACGGCTACCACACGGTGGCGTACACACCGGTACCCAGTCGCGCGAGCTTCAGCGCTGGATACGGTTTCGAACGTGGGTTTTCGGTCTTCATCGAGCGATCGATGCCCGGCGCCGAGGGCGGGGACCAGGAGGCGCTCGACGCGATCGGCTCTTCCGAGCCCTATTTCGCTGTGATCCACCTGAAGGAGGCCCACCCGCCCTACATCGGCGGCCGCAGTGACGAGCCCGTCGACCCGAGGATCCAGGAGTGGGGTGCGCGGCGCGACGCACCGAACCAGTCCATCAACCCGGACGACTGGATGGTCGCCCAGATGAAGTCGGACCCCGCCTTGAAGGCCCAGTTGAGCGGGTTGTACGACGCCGCGCTCACCCGCGCGGACGTCCACCTCGGCGCCATCCTCGCGGGATTGCGCGAGCGCGGAGCCCTGGACCACACGATCGTGATCGTGGCGGGGGACCATGGCCAGGCGCTCGGCGAGGAGGGCAACATCGGGCACCAGGGGTTGCTGCAGCCCGAGGTGCTGAATGTGCCGCTCGTAATCCGACTGCCCCTCGACGACGGGGAGTCGCACCCGAGGGGAATTCGCGTCGACAGCGACGTCAGCCTGGTCGATCTGCTCCCGACGATCCTCGAACTGGTGGAGGCGACGCCGCCAGCGACCCTGGACGGCCAGAGCATCGTCCCGGCGCTGGCGGGCGAGCGGCTGAGGTCGCGGGGGGTCATCGCCCAGGCCATCGCGAACCGCCATGGCGCACCGGGCGAGGCCACCGAGGTGCTCATCCACGGCGCGCTCTGGCTGGAGTACGTGGTGCACCGCGGCACGTGGAGGCTCCGACGCGCGACGGATCAGGGGTGGCAGTACTCGGATGACCTCACCGGAGCGGACGAGATGCTCTCGGAGCGCGCAGCCCTCTCGGGCGTTCCAGCCCCGCCCGGCACGCCGTCGGTGCTGACAGCGGCGGAGAAGGAGACCCTGCGCAAGGAGGGGTACTGGTGATTCGACGAGCGCGGCTCCCCCTGACGATCGGGATAGTCGCCCGCGATGAACCTCTCGTCCGTGAAGAGCAAGATCAAGGGCGCACTCGGCCTCGCCCGGAAAACGTCGTTGCAGGCGGGGCACGCAGCGCCCGAGCTCGGCGCCCAGGATGAAACCGGGCGACGATGGACGCTCGCAGACGTGAAGGGGCAGGCGTTCATCCTTTACTTCTACCCGAAGGACGACACGCCCGGCTGCACGAAGGAGAGCTGCGCGTTCCGCGACGCGCTGCCGACGCTGGACGGGGTGCGCGTGCTCGGCGCATCGAAGGACGGCGGAGCCTCGCACGGTGCGTTCAAGCAGAAGTACAACCTGAACTTCCCGCTGCTCGTCGACACGACGGGGGAGCTGTCCCGGAGGTGGGGGGTCGAGGATGGAGGCGTCGCGCGTCGGGTCACGTTCCTGGTCGACGGAGGGGGCACGATCCGGCGTGTGTGGGATCCCGTCAGCGTCGACGGCCATGTCTCCGAGGTTGCCGCTGCGTTGAAGGCCCTGTGAGGCGGTCCGGGCTGGTCGCGGGGATCGCGGCCCTCGTCGGCCTCGGGGTTGCGTGGGCGGACGCACGACCGGTGTTCACCCGCTCCACCGAGACCGAGGTGATGCCGTCCACCGCGCTCTATGACCTCCCCACGCCCTTCCTGGGGTGGGCTGCCCGGGACGACATCGGGTTCGTGGGGGTCGAGGGGCTGTACTCCGATCTCGGGGTGCTCAAGTCGAGGCGACCCTGCGGGGATGTGCTCCGCGATGCCGCGAGCGCCGGGGCCAGCGAGGTGTTCGCCGAGCTCTCGGCGGATGGTCACGTATGCGTCTACGACGGCGCCGAGGGCTCCGCCCTCGCGGAGACGCGGGGCCGGGCGACCGCGCTTGCCCTCGGGATCGTGGACGTCTCCGACGCCGGCGGTGCAGTGACCAGCTCGCCGATGCTGGTCGAGGCCCGGGGGTCGGCCGCAGTCGCCCTCGACGCACGCACGGGTGCCCACCGCTGGACCCGGGACCCGGATCTCGGGGTGCTCAGCTCGGCCACGGCCAGCACGTCGGGGGGGTACTTCGTCGTCGGCGGGGAGCGGGGTGCCGCGGTGCTCTACGGGCAGACGGGGCGACTCGTACGCGCGGTGACGACCGCTCGACGGGGTGGGTCGGACCCGGTGCACGCCGTGGCGCTGGATCGAGACGGCAAGCGGCTCCTGACGGGGCAGGGTGAGGGCCGGGTGACGATGTGGGACCTCACGACCGGGCGATCCATCCGAACGCTCGACTTTGGGGAAGGCGACGTGGTGGACGTGTCGTGGGCGCTCGACGGCTCCCAGATCACGGCGGTCTCGCGCATCGGCGGGGCGGGTCCGACGCGGCTGGAATTCGAGGTGTGGGACCTGATCGACGACGTGCCCGACTTCCGGGAGTCGGTGCCGGCTCCGAGCCCGTCCGGCAGCGGCTTGCCGCCGCGCCCCAAGCTCCGGATCGCGCCCTGGGGCGTCACGCTCACCGGCTCGGACGGCGCGGGCTTCAGCCGGGTGTGGCAGCGCCCGGGGCGCTTCAACATGCCGCGGGGCGAGTCCCTGCGCGAGGTGCCGCACCACCGCCCTGCGCGCGGGGCGACGTTTCCCGTCCGGTTTTCCACTGTCTCCGACACGATGGGCGACACCCTCTCCCCGAGCTCCTTGTGGTCGGCACCGGCCGGTCGGACGCGGCTGGCGACCGATGCCTCGGGCAACTCCGTGTGGGTGGACGACGCCACGCGCAAGGATCTCGCGGTTTTCGGACCGGACGGCAGGATCCGGGTGCGCCACGCCCTCACCCAGCCGGCGCGCTCCGCCAGCCTGATCGGGGAGCGCCTCATCGTGGTCGGCGACGACGGGAGCGTACGCGCCACCGCGAAGTCCGGCGCCGCCCTCGCGCTGATCAAGGATCTCTCCGGCGCGACCGTCGCGGCCACCGGCACCACCCCCGGCGTGGTCTGGGGCTCGCGCACCGGCGACGTGACCTTCACGGGCGGCGGCGCGGCGCCTCGCGTCTACACGGTGCACGCTGGTCCGGTCGTGGCGATCGCGAGCAGCCCGGATGGCCAACGGGCGGTCTCGGTCGGCCCGCGGGTCGCCGATCCCGCGTCGAAGGATCCGGTGCCCACGCTCGGCGTGGGGCTCCTGCTGCGTGATCCGTCGAGTCGCGGCCAGATCAGCTCCTCGATCCTCGGCGGATCGGAGGGGTTCACCTGGGTGGTCGACGGCACCACGGCGACCGTCGTGCTCCGCGGCGACGAGGCCATCGTTCGCACCGACCTCGAGACCACGGTGCTGGACCTCCGGAACGGGGGGCGGCGCCTCACCCTGGACTTCGCCGCGCGGGATGCCGCCTTCGGGCCCGGCGAGACCGTGCGGTGGATCGACCCCACCGGGCACGCCCGCACCGTGCCCATCGCCCCGGCTGCGGGGGTGGACAGGCTTCGTGGACATGAGCTGTGCGAGAGCCGCGATGGCGCCCGACTCGCGACCGTGGATGCCGACGTGCTCACGCTCTGGGACGGGTTCGAGGCCAGGGAGGGCCGATCCTTCGCGCCGATCGGCACGCCGATCCTCGGCTGCCGGTTCAACGACGACGCGAAGCAGATCGCCTTCCTGCAGAGCGACGGGCGCTTCGAGGTGTGGAGCGTCGATGCCGCGGTGGCCCTGGCGGGGGCGAGCGGCCAGACGGTCGAGGATCCCTGGTTCGACTTCGGTCCGGTGCTCGACGAGGCCGATCCGCCGCCTGTCCGCGCGGTGAGCGGGACGAAGAAGGATCTCGCCACCGAGATCGTCACGCACGGGCAGTTGATCACCGACGTCGTCGGGCCCGGTGCCGTCTGGGTTCGCAAGGACGCCACGCATCTCACGCAGCTGGAGCTCGGGCAGGGCACGATCGTCGAGAGCGTCGAGATCCCCGCGGGTGTCGGCCGCGTCGAGTCGCACGACGGCCGCTTCGCGACGCTGCTCGACAAGGTCGGGCAGCCGCTCGGCTACGTCGATCTCGCGCCGGGCTCGTCTTCGTCGATCGGGCGTCGGCTGTGGGACCCCAGCACCCGACCGATCGCCGCGCACAAGGCCAACTACGTGTGGGTGAAGGACCGCTCGCTCGTCATCGGACCGCCTGCCGGCCCCTTCGAGGCCACCCCGCTCCCCGGCTCGAACCCCGTCGCCGCCGCGATGATCCGCGATGGGCGGCTGCTCGCCATCGCGGACGATCAGAACCGGGTTGCGCTCGTCGGGCTGCCGTTCCGCGAGGTGCACATGCTCTCGGCGGGCATCGCTCCCGGCGCGCCGAACGCCTCTCCCCTCCAGGAACGCCTCTGGTTCGACGGGCAGGAGGTGTACGGGCGCGACGCCAGCGGCCAGGTGCGGTCCTGGCTGTGGATGTCGAACGCGGGCGGAGCCGTCGCCATCCGGCCACCCGGAGCGGTGACGCCTGTGGGTGACGTCCATGTGCTGGAGGCCTCGCCCGACGGGCGCGTGCTCTATTCGGGCCAGGGGGACAACCTGGTACGCGCGTGGGACGTCGACAAGGCGATCCAGAGCACCGCGTTCATCGGCCCGGTGGGGCCTGTCCACGCGCTCACGGCGTCGGCGGATGGACGCTGGATCGCGGCGGGGAGCTCCGACGGCACGGTTCGCGTGTTCGACGTGGTCACCAAGGTCGACGACTACTCGTTCCTCACCTTCGGAGAGGGCGTGGCGGCCGTTGCGTTGGGGCAGGAGGGTGCGGGGGGCAGGATCGCCGCGCTCTCGGACCGCGGCGTGCTCCGCGTGTGGGACCTCGTGAGCGGGCAGCCGCTCGTCCACTGGACGATCACGCCGTTCCAGGGGGTCGGGGCGTTGCAATGGCTGCCTGGCCTCTCCCGCCTGACGGCAACGCTCGGCGGGCTCGACTGGCGCGTCGCCATGGACGAAGACGGTGCGGCCGGGGGCGAGCCCACGCAGGCGGAGGCCGCGCCTGCGTTCCTGCACTCCCCCGCATTGTGGGTGCGGCTGAAGGCAGGCCGGCTCGCCTCGGCCGACGCTCTCGGCCACATCCTGTTGTGGGACGAGGCGAGCCAGTTGCCCTACGCGCGACTGACCATGCTGGACGACGGGGGTTGGGTGAGCGACCGGCTCGACGGCGTGCAGATCGCCAGCCAGTCGCTCCGGGACGGCACATCCCCGCTGCTCTACAACCACGGGGGCGCGGTGGAGCCGAAGACCCGGGAGAAGGTGGCGGCGATGATCAAGGCGGCGGTTGCAGACCAGAGCCCCGTCGTGCAGGACTGCCTCCGGGTGGCCCCGGGTGCGGCCCCCGGTGCGGACGTGGAGCTCTCCTGGGTCCTCTCGGCGGGCAGCCTCCAGCGGATCCGGGTGGTGAAGAACACGTCGGGCAGCGACGCGCTCGCCGGATGCCTCGTCGGTGCGATGCAAGCCATGCGCTTCGATCTCGAGACCGAGGGGATGGACCTCGGAGCACGCTGGGTGGTCGTGGGCGACGGTGCGGTTCGCGCGCTGGGGCTCGCCGGCGACGATGATCGGACGATCCCGGCGGTGGAGTCCACGCTCTCGGCTGCGCTCGCGAAGGCACCTGCGGGCTGCACGGAGAAGGGCGTGAAGGGCGAGGCGAGGATGGGCTGGCGGGTGGAGGAGGGGCGGATGCGTGACGTCGTCCTGCTCGATGGCAGCACGGTCCCGGCAGCCGTGGGGGAGTGCCTCGTGAAGGCGGCCCTCGGCGTGCGGGTCGAGGGTGTGGAGCGGGCCAGCGGGGTCTGGGCGGTGACCCGGTAGGGGCCCCGCTGATCGAGCGAACGGCCCCACGTGCGCGGAGGCGCCGGACTCGGTAGGATGGAGCCATGCTTCTCCTGTCGTACCTCACCCTGGCGATCTCCGCGGCGCTCGCGGAAACCCCTGCGACGCCACCGGCGCCCGCCGCGCCAGCGCCCGCGCCCGCTGCCCCGGCGCCGGCCGTCGACGTGCGCACCGTGGTGCTGCCCGCCTTCCCCCCTCCTGCGTCCCCATCCCTGCCTGGATCGGAGCCCTTCTGCACCACGCTGGACGGGCTCCTGGTCCGCGCGCGCGAGCCGGAGCCCTTCGCCAGCCTGAGGACCGTGGCGGCGCGGGACCTCCCCGCGTTCTCCGGCGCGCAGGCGGTGTGCTCCCCGGTGAGTCCGCCCGGCCCCTCGGCATCCTGCATGCTGGCGACCTCCAACGGCGGCGCATTCGGTGACCCCGCCGTCTTCCAGGCCGACCAGCAGCGTCTGCAGATCTGGACGCCGCAGCTCGGCGCGCTCGTTCAGGCCTGCCTCGGCGGCTCGTGGACGGTCACGATCGATCCCGAGCCCCCCCCGCTGGACACCAACTTCACCTCGGTCAACCAGCAGGCGATCACCTGGCGCGACGCCGCGGGCGTACAGGTGCAGCTCGTCTCCGGCACCTACTTCCTCGCGGGGGACACGCCCTACGGCGGCCGATCCTTGATGCTCACGGTCATCGGGGCGCCCGGACACTGAGAGCGTCAGGGGTCCAGGACACACAGCCGGTGCCCGAACGCCACCTCGCACGACACCCCCTCGGGCTGGGCGGCCAGGGGCGGGTGCTCGAACACGAGGTGGACTCCGTTGGCGCGGAGCCATGTGATCGCCTCGGCGCGCGGCCATCCGTCTGCCGCGTGGTTGACGGCGGAGAGGTCGAAGGTCTGCCGGGCGAAGATCCCCCCGACCAGCGGACGCCTGTGGCTGAGCGCAGCCCGCAGCTTCTGCTCCCCGGTCTCGCGGCACCCCCGGCCCAGCTTGTCGAACACCGGGCCGGGCACGGGGGAGGCGGCCAGCAGCTCGTATCCGCGCCCGGGCTCGATCGAGGCGAGCGGGCCGAGGCCCATCCTCGGGAGCTCCGCCAGGAGGCCCAGCAGCGCGATCCAGCTCACGAGCGGCCTCCAGGTCCGGATCCGCTTCATGCCTGCCGCGACGAAGGGTGAAGCCGCGAGGGCGCTCACCATCATCCACCGCGCCGGCGCCCGGAGCGACCCCAGCGGCGGCGCCAGGGTGACGACCCAGGCCCACGGTCCGGCCACGATCGCCCGGCCGGCCCACTGTACGTAAGGCCCGAGCGCGAGGGCGATGGGCGCGAGGACCAGGACGCCGGCGGCTGCCCAGACCCAGCCTGCACGCCGCTGGGTCCAGGCCCCGATCCCGAGCAGGCCGAGCTGGACGGCTCCCTGGAAGAGCGGATCGAGCGCTGGTGTCGTGGGGTGGCGCAGGTCCAGCGACTCCCCTGCCAGCTCGCCCAGGTCGAAGCGGGCGGCCGACGATGCGCCGACGTACACCCGCGCGACGGGCACCAGGGTGAGCGCGGCGAGCCCGGCGCCGGCTGCGGCGTGGAGCCAGACCCGTCTCGCGCCCGCGCCCTGGAACGACGAAAATAGCCCTGTCACTCCGAGGATCGTGACGGCGTGGAGCCCCACGTACGCGCCGAAGTGAAACGCGAGCACCGCCAGCGCTCCGGCTACCCCGGCGAGTGCCGGTCGACCGCGTTGGACGGCCGTGACGAACGCCAGCGCCGCGAGGGGACCGAAGCCGTGCCACACGAGGTTGACGTGCTGTGCGTGGAGGATCTGTGCCGGCGCGAGCCCGCCCACGATGCCCGCGGCCCAGGTGTGCAGCCCTTCGCCGAGCAGGCCTGCCGCCGCGCGATCACACGCCCACGCCGTCGTGAAGAGCCCGAGCAGGCTCACGATCGCATAGATGCGGAGCGGATCGAGCGCGAACAGGCGCAGGGGCAGGCCGACGAGCGCCTCGCCGGCCATCCAGTCCGTCTGGGTGATGGTGTCGTGGAGCGGCCACGCGAGCGGCGTCGCGCGCCAGTCCCCGCCCGTGAGCAGCACATCCTGAAGGTGCTGGAGCGCGACGTCGCTGAACAGGGCGTCGCGCTCCACGAACCCGAGCGAGGGGTCGAACGCATGCCGCCCCGCCCAGAGCACCGCGATCCCGAGCACGCAGGCGGAGAGCCGGGCACCGTACCGCGGGCTCACGGTGTGGTCGCGGTCGCGCTCACGGCGTCAACCCCACGCGCCGTCGGGCCTCGACACAGTTGATGCCGCCCTGCTCGAACTCCCGGCAGGTCCTCGGCCGATCCGCGTAGACGACGCACCGGTAGTCGGTCCCCTCGGGCGGGTCCCCCAGGCAGGCGCAGCGCGTTCCCGTGGCGGTCGGAACGCGCTGGACCACGCGACGAGGGCCTTCGGCCCCGCCGCGGTTCTCGTCGAGCTCCACGCGTTCCGGGTGCAGCCTCAGGAACGGGTCGCGCGCCGCCACCTCCACCGCATGGTAGGCCTCGCGGCAGCACGCGCCGCAGGTGAGGCAGTCGAGCGATGCGGTGTGCGCCGGGCAGGCGGGCGCGAGGGGCGGGACGGGCTCGTTGCGGTGCCGTCGGCAGCGATCCACGGGCCTTCCCCGCCCGCCGTAGAAGTGCCAGACGCAGGTCCGACACTGGGCGCCTTCGGGACCCGGAGCGGGCCACAGGGGGTTCACCGGATTCCTGGCCGGGGCTGACTCACTGGATGCCCGGCCACCCGCCCGTCCGCGCGTCCGTCATCCAGCGCAGCACGGTCTCGGGAGCGATGCCGTCATCGAGCAGCGTGTTGAGGTCCCCGTAGGTGGTCACGGCTCCAGGGACCGCCGAGCCGGTGGCGCCGAAGCCCCCCCAGCCCACGGCGAGGGACCCGGAATTGAAGAAGGGCACCGCGGCGTACAGGAACGTGAGGTGGCCGTTCCACTTGCCCGAGGGCCCGGCCTGGGTAGGGCTGAACCGGCGACCGTCCCACACGAGTGGGAGGTTGTGCGTCGGCTCGTACCACGTCTCTCCGGCCCAACCGAGCGCGAGGGGAGAGAGGCCCACGGCCTGGAGAGCGGTGATCATCACGCTCGTGGCGGTGGAGCAGTCGCCGACGAACGTGCCCTCGTCCACCCACCGGTCGGTCTGGAAGCTCGCGCTCGTCCCGAGGTACAGGGGCACCGGCACGCCGTCCACGGAGCCGAGCGACCGGCCCTCCTTCCGGTCGTGCTCCCACTTGAAGCAGGTTCGGCGGTCCAGACGCTCCTGGTCGCACAGCGCCTGCATCCCGGCGTCATCTGCCCGGTAGTCCATCTCGCCCCACACCCGGCTGTCCCGGGCGTCGGCCGTGGCGGAGGGGTCATCCCCGAGCGGGAGCTCGTCCCGAAGCACCCGCAAGGTGTCCACGCCCGCCACGTGAAAGCGCCAGGCCTCGGCAGAGAGCAGGCCGGATTCCCACGCGAGCGGCCGGGCTCCGTACACGGCGCCCTCTCCGCCGGGCCAGGCCCAGAGCAGCTTCTGCACGGGGCCGAGCGCGTGCACGGACCAGTCGCGGCCCTGAGCGCTCAACCATTCGTCGACCTCGGTAGCGTACCGCAGCCGCGCCTTCGCATCGGCGTGCACCTGGGGCCGCCCGCCCGGCTCGACCAGGTCGAGCCAGGGACCCCACGTGGACGCGATGGCGACGAGGAGATCCGGGTCGGAGGCCCCATCCGCCAGCAGTTCGACCACCAGCTCGGGCACGTGCGTGACCGAGCCGAACACGCCGCCAGCAGCGTCGTCCACGCGATCCCGCTCCGCTTTTGGGCTGTCCGGATCCTCCGGGGCGAGCGCCCGGGCCACGATCTGCACCGGGCCCGTGCCTGCCTCGAGGCCGAAGGTGAAGTCCCACCCGTGCGCGTCGTGGGATCCCTGGCCGGGGATCGCCGCGGTGTTCTCCACGGTGGTCCCACCGGGGATCACGCTGGACTGCATCAGGGTGCTGCCGAGGTCGATGCGGGAGTCTGGCGCGGGGCCGCCCCGGGTGTTCACGAAGAGCTGCACCTGCGCGAGGTCCGTGCCCTCCACGTGCCCCGTGTAGGTCCAGAGCGCGCCGTTGCGCTTGCGGGACACCTGCACCCACGCGATGTCGGGCCCCACGGCGAGCTCTCCCACGTCGTCCGGGAGCATGCCCGAGTCCTTCGGCATGAGGAACGGGCGCAGGTCGGGGCTCGCCCGCTCCAGCACGTCCGCCACCGGGTCGAGGTCGTCGGTGTACTTCGCGACCTCGGCGGCGAGCCCCGGGGCCAGCGCGTCGAGCCGCTGCTCGGGGGTGAGCGTCGGATCGGGGAGCCCGGGATCGGCGGTGCAGCCGAGGAGCAGCAGGATCACAAATTCCGCCTGTACTCACCGCCCACATCGTACAGCGCCCGGGAGATCTGCCCGAGGCTGGCCACCCGGACGGTGCTCATCAGCTCTTCGAACAGGTTTCCGGTGCCCAGCGCGACCTGGCGCAAGCGCTCCAGGGCAGGGCCCGACTCGGCAGCATGCCGGGCCTGGAACACGCGGAGGGCCGTGATCTGGGCGGTCTTCTCGGCGGGCGAGGCACGTCGCAGCTCGATCTTCGCCGGCTCCCAGTCCGCGCCGAGGGTGGTCGGGTCCTGGAACGTGTTGATCCCGACGATGGGCAGGCTGCCGTCGTGCTTCTTCTGCTCGTAGTACAGGGACTCCTCCTGGATCTTCCCGCGCTGGTACTGGGTCTCCATGGCGCCCAGCACACCGCCGCGGCCGTCGATGCGCTCGAATTCCTGGAGCACCGCCTCTTCCACGAGATCCGTCAACTCATCCACGATGTAGCTGCCCTGGAGCGGGTTCTCGTTGCGGGCCCAGCCAAGCTCCTTGTTGATGATCATCTGGATGGCCATCGCCCGGCGCACGGACTCCTCGGTGGGGGTGGTGACCGCCTCGTCGTAGGCGTTGGTGTGCAGGCTGTTGCAGTTGTCGAACAGCGCGAGCAGGGCCTGCAGGGTGGTGCGGATGTCGTTGAATTGGATCTCGCGGGCGTGCAGGGAGCGGCCGGAGGTCTGGATGTGGTACTTCAGCTTCTGGCTGCGGTCGTCCGCCCCATACAACTCGCGCATCGCGATGGCCCAGATCCGGCGGGCGACACGGCCGATCACCGTGTACTCGGGGTCCAGGCCGTTCGAAAAGAAGAACGACAGGTTGGGCGCAAAATCGTCGACGCTCATGCCGCGGGAGCGGTAGTACTCCACGAAGGTGAACCCGTTGGAGAGCGTGAACGCCAGTTGGCTGACGGGGTTGGCCCCCGCCTCGGCGATGTGGTAGCCCGAGATCGACACCGAGTAGTAGTTCTTCACGTCGTGATCGACGAAGTACTGCTGGATGTCCCCCATCAACTTGAGCGAGAACTCGGTGGAGAAGATGCAGGTGTTCTGGGCCTGGTCCTCCTTGAGGATGTCGGCCTGCACCGTGCCGCGAATCGTGCTGATGGTCCGGGCCCGGATGGCGGCCCGTTCGGCCTCGTCGGGCTCGCGCCCCTCTCTCTCCAGGAAGACGTCGAACTGCTGGTCGATCGCCGTGTTGAAGTACATGGCGAGCAGGATGGGCGCGGGCCCGTTGATGGTCATGCTCACGCTGGTGGAGGGGTCGCACAGGTCGAATCCGCCGTACAGGATCTTCATGTCGTCGAGCGTGGGCACGCTCACCCCGCTCTCCCCGATCTTGCCGTAGATGTCGGGGCGCTCGTGCGGGTCCTCGCCGTACAGGGTCACGCTGTCGAACGCGGTGGAGAGCCGCTTGGCCGGCTCCCCCTTGCACAGGTAGTGGAACCGCGCATTGGTCATCGCCGGGCCGCCCTCGCCTGCGAACATCCGCTTGGGATCCTCGTTCTGGCGTTTGAGTGGGAACACCCCTGCAGTATAGGGAAAAAGGCCCGGGAAGTTCTCGAGGAACCCGAAGCGGACGATCTCGCCGGCGTCCTCGAACCGCGGTGCGGACACCCGTGGGATCTGCAGGTGGGAGAGCGACTCCACCTTCATCGGCTGCTTGAGGGTCCTGCCGCGCACCTCGTAGCTGTAGAATTCGCCGAGGTAGCTCTGTCGGAGGGCGGGCCAGCAACGCACGTAGTTGGCCACCTCGGCGGTGAGCGGGATCGCGTCGCGCGCCCGCAGCAGGGTTGCGCGCGTTGCGTCGTCGTCCGGGGCCAACTCTTCGGTCGCGCCTTCGAGGCGCCAACGACGCCGCGCGTTCTTCGACTGCTCCTCCACGCCCGCCCGGTACTTGCGGACCGTGTCGGCGATCTCCCCAAGATATCGGGAGCGATCGGGCGGCAGGATCCGGCGCCGCGGTGGGCTCGCCTTCTGGGCCGGGGCGGTGAGCCGCGAGGCCCACGGCAGCCCCGTCGCCTCGTGCAGCAGCGTGCAGAGGTGCAGGTAGGCGGCGTTCACGCCCGCGTCGTTGAATTGGGAAGCGATCGTGCCGAACACCGGCAGACTCTCGTCGTCCGCCTCCCAAAGCTCGCGGTTGCGCCGCACCTGCTTCCGTACGTCCCGCAGCGCATCCTCGGCGCCGCGCCGCTCGAACTTGTTGACCACCACCATCTGCGCAAAATCGAGCATGTCGATCTTCTCGAGTTGGCTCTGGGCGCCGAACTCGGGGGTCATCACGTACACGGAGATGTCTGCGACGTCCACGATCGCGGCGTCGCCCTGCCCGATCCCGCTGGTCTCCACGAAGATGATGTCGTAGCCTGCCTCCCGGCAGAGCCGGATCGCGTCCTTCGTCGCCGCCGAGAGCTCTCCCTTCTCGTCCCGCGTCGCCAGCGAGCGCATGAACACCAGCTCAGGGGCGCCGGGCGCCGCCAGTCCGTGCACTGCGTTCATCCGGATGCGGTCGCCCAACAGCGCGCCACCGGAACGCTTGCGGGTGGGATCGATCGACAGGACCGCGATCCGCTTCGGGTTGGCCTCGCCCGGTCGCGCAAAATCCATCCGGAACCGCCGGACCAACTCATCCACGAAGCTCGACTTTCCCGCGCCGCCCGTACCCGTGAAGCCGACGACCGGCGCCGGGTTCGAGGCGACGGAGTGCAGCACTGCCGCGAGCGCGGCCGGCAGGTGATCCCGGTGGGACTCTGCGGCGGTGATCGCCCTCGCGAGGTTCGAGGGTTCGCCCGCCCGGAGCGCCGCCAGATCGATCGCCGCCACGTCGATCGGGTCGTAGTCCGAGCGCCGCAGGATGTCGTTGATGATGCCCTGCAGCCCGAGGCGCCGCCCGTCCTCAGGAGAATAGATCCGCTCGATGCCCTCTTTCTGCAGCTCCCGGATCTCGTCGGGCACGATGACGCCCCCGCCTCCGCCGAAGATCTTCACGTGCTTGCAGTCCGCGCGATCGAGCAGCTCCCGCATGTAGCGGAAGTACTCCATGTGCCCGCCCTGGTAGCTGGAGATCGCGATTGCCTGCGCATCTTCCTCGATCGCCGCCTCCACCACCTCCGAGACCGAGCGGTTGTGACCGAGGTGGATCACCTCGGCCCCGCTGGACTGCAGGATGCGGCGCATGATGTTGATGCTGGCGTCGTGGCCGTCGAACAGCGCTGCCGCCGTGACGATGCGGACCTTGTGTGCGGGGGTGTAGCGTTCGGTTTCCATGCGGGGGCTTAATCCGGCGGGAACGGCAGGGCCTGCTCTGGGGCGGCTCGCTCGGCCGGTCCCGGGGTCCGTCGTCTGTCGTGGAACGCCGCTCCAGCCCGGCGCGGGGCAGCGGGCGTCATGGTCATGCTTGGATGCAAGATGAATTTTGGCTGTCTGCACGCGGGAGGTTGGTCGCGGTCGAGTCCTGGACGGACGTGAACGTCTACTGCGGCGGCAACTCGTACTGGTACGGTCGCCGCGTGTTGGATTGCGACAGGAACTGCACCTACGGCGCGGCGGACGGCGACGTGCCCCTGTGTGATTCGGAGACATCCGCCAACTGAACGCGCTGACGAGCTGTGGAACACCCCCAGGCGCACCTCAACGCCCCGGCAGTCTCACCGAGAGGCGCGTCTCGCGCCCCTTCTCGCCGGTCGTGGAGGTGACCCCAACCTTCCCGCCGTGCGCCACCACGACTGCGCGCACGAACGCCAACCCAAGCCCCGTTCCCCCTACGTCGCGGCGGGTGGTGAAGAAGCGGTCGAAAACCTGTGGCAGGTTTCCCGCGGAGATCCCGGCCCCGTCGTCCACGACGTCGAAGCCGCCCGGGACGAGCTCCACCCACACCCGCCCACCCCCGTGCACCTGGGCGTTCTCGATCAGGTTCGTGAGCACGCTGCGGAGCTCGGCGGCATTCCCGAGGAGCCGCTGGGCGCCGGCTCCCGCCTCCACGACTGTGACCTCCAGGCGGGCCGCGACGTCGCGCGCCAGCGCAGTCAGGTCCAGGAGCTCACGGTCGGAGCCCTCCTCTGCCCGCGCCAGTCGAAGGAGCCCGCTCACGAGCCGGGAGAGGCGCTCCAGATCCTGCTGTCCGTTGTCGAGAAAGCGGATCTTCTGCTCGGCGGTGAGCTCCGGCGCGGACTGGTCGTCACGCAGGATCTCGATCATCCCGAGCAGGCTCGAGACGGGCGTCTTGAACTCGTGGGACACGTTCGCGGCGAAGTCGGAGATGTAGGAGAGCCGCTCGCGCAGGCGCTCCGACATGGTCCGAAGCGACGCCGCCAGGTCCCGCACCTCCACCACCCGGGAGTTCTCGGCGAACGCCAGGGGCGCGTCCACGCCCATCTCCCCGGCTGCGATCCGGGCGCCCACGCCGGAGAGGCGGGCCACCGATCGCGAGAGGAAGTAGCCGATCACGAACGCAAATCCCGTGGTGGTCAGCAGCGCGAACAGTGCCCCCGCCCAGAGTTGGGGAGCCATCTGCCACAGGGTCTGCCACTCCTCGCGCGGCGTCCGGGAGAGCACCACCGCGCCGACGACCTGTCCCCCCGACCGGACCGGCCGGGCGACGAACACCCGGACGTTGGATCTCCGGCTCACGCTCGACAGCGGCTGGGTGCGGCTCCCGTCTGTCGGCCGGGGGCGCAGGGCCAGGCCGGGGGACCCCGTCAGGGCGGCGCGGACCTCGTCCTCGTCGCCGATGTCGTCGCCCACGCCATCCCCGGAGCTCGCGACCACGACGCCCGTGCCGTCCACCACACGAAAGCCGGCGAGCGTCAATTGCTTGGCGTCGACGAGGAGGTGCGTGATGTCGTCGGAGATGTCCCCGATCCCCGAGCCGGCGGGCGCATGCCCCAACTCCGAACCGATGTGCAGGGCGAGCAGGGATGCCTGGTGGTCGAGGTCCTCGTGCGTCTGCTCCTCGAGATCGTGCGCGAGGGCGCCGGTGCCGTACAGCGTCACCAACGGGAGCGCCAGGACCACGACATGGGAGAGCACGAGCCAGCGCTGCAGCGAGAGGGTGGGGAGCGGGAGCCCGCGGACCGGGCGGCCGGCGCTCGGCTCCTTCACTTGCGCAGCCGGTATCCGAGCCCGTGGACCGTCTCCACGGGGTCGAGCGCGAACCGTCGAAAGTGCCCCCGGATGCGGCGGATGTGCGAGTCGAGCGTGCGGTCGGAGAGGTGGTGGTGCTCACCGTAGGCGAGCTCGGTCAGCTCGTCGCGCGTGTAGACCTTGCCGGGTCGCCCGAGGAGCGCCTTGAGGATCGCGAACTCGGTGACCGTGAACGGGAGCTCCGTCACCGTGCCTTCGGCCTCCACGGTGATGCGGTGCTCGATCGGATCGAGGTGGATTGGGCCGAGCGAGAGCAGGGGCGTGGCCGGGCCCGGCGCCGGAGCGGCTCTGCGGAGGACGGCGCGTACACGCGCGACGAGCTCACGGGGGGAGAAGGGCTTGGTGAGGTAGTCGTCTGCGCCGAGCTCCAGGCCCAGCACGCGGTCGAACTCCTCGTCACGCGAGGAGAGGAACACGATCGGCACGCTGGATCGGGCGCGGATCTGCCGACAGGCCTCGATCCCGTCCAGCTCCGGCATCACGATGTCGAGCACCACGAGGTCGGCGTCCGCGTGGTGCGCCACGGCCGCTCGCCCGTCCGCCCCCTCGCGCACCGTGAACCCCGCCTTCGTGAGCGCGAAGGCCACCACCTCGCGCAGGTGCGGGTCGTCGTCGACAACAAGGACGCGTTGCATGCCTGCGCTTAACCCCCTCGGCGGGGCGCTCGCGCCCGGTCGTCCCGGGCGCGGTCCGTCGGCCGCCGGTGGATGCAGAACTTGCGGGCCCCGGGCTGCGGGCGCGTCGGGGCATGCTACCGTAGCGCGGTGCTGGGTCTATTCGCGCTCCTCGGGCTCGCCGCGCTTCCGAGCTCGTTTGCGGGAGGCCTCGACTCGCCCGGCCCGGGTGCTCCGGCGCCCGTCGACGCCTTCGTGCCGCCCGTGCCGATCTCGCCGCTGCTCTTTCCCTGGCCCGAGGGGGCCGACGCCGAGGGCGGGGCTGTCACCGTCGAACTGGTGCTCCGGATCGGCGTGGAGGGCACCGTCGACGATGTGACGATCCTCTCGGTGCTCCCCGACCCCCTGGCCGCTCCGGTGGCGACGGGGGACGCCGTGCCGCTCGACGAGGCGGCGCTCGCAAGCTGGTCGGCGTGGGCGGTCGCGCTCACGCGGCAGCTCCGGTTCGCCCCTGCGACGGAGGCGGGGCAGCCCGTCGCGGTGGAGCTGCCCCTCACCATCCCGTTCAAGCCTCCGCCGGTCCGGCTCGCCGCGCGAGTGGTGCGGGAGGACGGCGCCCCCATCGCGGGGGTGCCCGTGCAGGTGCGGGGCGCGGACGGCACCGTGCGTACCGCGACCACGGACGCCTCCGGCACCGTGCACGTTCGCGATCTGCCCGATGGCGACTACACCGTCGTCATCGAGCCCCTCGTAGCCGGAGGCCAGGAGCTCTACCTCGACAGCCAGCCCGTACACATCGGAGCCTCCGAGGTCGCGGACGTGACGCTCTACGCCCACGTGCCGGTCACCGACGCCAGCCAGGGCCTCCTGGCGACCTACGACCGCGTGCGCGCCGAGGTGGTCAAGCACACGCTCTCCGCGGACGAGGTCCGGACCACGCCCGGCACGATGGGAGACCCGCTCCGCGCCATCGCCAACCTGCCAGGGGCCGTGCGGACGCCGCTCGACGCCGGTTGGCTGATCGTTCGCGGCGGCGATCCTCGCGACACCGGCGTGTACATCGACGGTGTGCGGGTCCCGTTGATCTACCACCTCGGCGGGTTCACCAGCATCATCCACCCGGGCTTCATCGACCACGTCGAGTTCATGCCGGGCGGGCAGTCCGCCCGGTACGGGCGCTCCACGGCGGGGGTCGTGGACCTCGTGACGAAGGCGCCGTCGGGCAACGTGGAGGTGCGCGCAGGCGCGAACATCATCCTCGCGGGTGCCTACCTCTCCGTGCCCATCCAGCGCGCCGGGGCGCGGGTAGGGGGCTTCGCGGCTGGATTTCGCCGCTCGTACCTCGATGCCGTGCTCCGGGCGGTCCCGACCATCACCGACGAGCAGGCCAACATCGCCCCGCGGTTCTGGGACTGGCAGGTGCGCGGTGACGCTCAGCTGGCGCCCGGGGCCTTCCGCCTGTTCGGCTTCGGGTTCGTGGACACGCTCGATGGCTCGACCGGCGTTGGGCAACGCATCGTCGTCGACTTCAACAACCAGCAGCTCCAGGGAGACTGGACGGGCACGGCCCTCGGAAAGCCAGCGGTGATCCGCCCCTACCTCTCCTACGATCTGCGCCAGGTGACGATCTCTGCGGCAGATCTGCAGGAGGACAGGCTGGTCCTGGGGGTGGGCGCCCGGGCCGAGGTGCAGGACGACGGGCTCGGGCGCGTCGGATGGTCGTCCGGTGTGGATGTGCGCGTGGACTCACTGCGCCTCGCCTACAACGACATCCCGCGCGGCGGGATCATCGGCTCGCCCGAGGCCTACGGTGACGTCCGGTTCGGGCAGACCACGCGCATCGTCGCCGGGCTGCGCACCGACACGGAGCTCGTCACCGACCAGCTCCCGAGGTTCTCGGTCTCGCCCCGGGCGTCCTTCATCCACCCGGTGTCCGCCTCCCTCGACCTGCGTGCGGATGCCGGTGTGTACCACCAGCCGCCGCCCTACGAGCTGATGCTGGGCCCACCGGAGGGCTCCGCGTTGCGACTTGAGTACAGTTGGGGCGGAGGCGCGGGAGCGACGTGGCGGCAGGGGCCGTTCACGGTGGATGCCGATGCGTTCGGTCGGAAGATCGACAACCTGACACAGTACGATGCCGATGGTTCGCTGGGGCAGGGCCAGGGACTGGCGCTCGGCGTCGAGACGATGACGCGGTTTGCGATGGGCAGGTTCGCCGGGTGGCTCTCGCTCTCCTGGTCCCGCAGCCTGCGGCGGGAGGAGTCGAGCTCCGCCTGGACGCCGGCCATCTACGATCAGCCCGTCACGCTCGTGCTCGTGGGCAGCGAGGACCTCGGGAAGAGCTGGACGTTGTCGAGCCGGTTCCGGTATGCCAGCGGGTTTCCCGCCCCGTCGGATCCGAGCGCCACCGCGTACGACGTGCTCACCTCCCGGGCCGTGCCGCTCACCCGCGACAGTCACGGCCGACTCCCGGCCTTCCACGCGCTGGACCTCAAGATCTCGAGGCACGTCGTAAAGCACAAGCTCGGCCTCGACGTGTACCTCGACGTGCAGAACGTGTACGACCGGCGCATCCCGGAGCCGGTGATCACGGGGATCTCCGACGTGTACACCGTGCAGGCCTATGGGTTCGGGCTGACCACCCTGCCCATCTTCGGGATCGAGGGCGTGTACCAGTGACAGGGCCCAGCATCGTGCTGGTGGGCACCACGCTCCCGGAGAACCTGGGAGCCGCCGCGCGCGCGATGGCCAACTTCGGCCTCGGGGACCTGCGGCTCGTCTGCCCGCAGTGTGAGCCGCTGGGGGAGCGGGCGATCGCCACCGCGACACACGGTGAGCCCGTGCTTCGCGCGGCGCGGGTGTTCGACAGCCTGGACGCCGCGCTCGCGGACCGGACCCGGGTCTGGGCGACCAGCGCCATGCATCGGGAGTTCAGAAAGCCGATCCAGAGCCCACGGCAGGCTGCGGCGCAGTGGGACGAAGGGGCGGCGATCGTGTTCGGGCCGGAGCGCTCGGGGTTGACCTACGCGGAGTTGACCTGGGCGCACGCCCTGCTCACGATCCCCACGACCGAGCAGGCCCGCGCGCTCAACCTCGGGGCGGCCGTGGCGATCGTGGCGTGGGAGTGGGCGGCGGGGGCCGCGCCCGAGGGCACGAGCGTGCAGCCGGCAGTCATGGGCGAGCAGCGTCGGGTGTTGGGCTTTCTGGAGGAGCGGCTCGACGAGGCCGGTTGGGCAAGCGAGCCCGGGCTGCGAACGCGCACGTTTCGCAGCCTTCGCACGGCGTTCCTGCGCGCGGGGTTGACCTCGTCGGAGCTGACGCTCGTTCGCAGCGTCATCACCGCCCTCGGCCGGAAAACCGGTTAGCGCCTGCCCTGACCGAGGTCTGTCATGAAGGGTAGGATCGCTCTGTCCGGGTTGGTTCTGGTGGCAGCCTGTGCGTCGAATGGCGCCGGAAAGAACAAGCACGCGTCTGGCGGGGACGACGCCACGTTCCTGCGGGCGGACACGGTGCAGGTGACCAGCCCGACGAACGGCGAGACCGTGGAGAGCCCGTTCGTGCTCACGTTCGATGCCGGCAAGAACGTCGACCATGTCGCGCTCGCTGTGGATGGCGCGACCTACGGCACCGCGGAGGTGTCGGATGGGGAGATGACGGTCACGCTGGACGACGGGCTGCACGACATCGATCTCACGGGCTTCGATGCGGGGGACTCCGAGCTCTCCTCGCACTCGCTCCAGATCCGTGTGGCAGCGGCGGGATCGAGCTGGGTCACGATACAGAGCCCCTCCCAGGGCGACCACGTCTACAACCCGGTGCCGTTCGTGATCAGCGGGTCCGCGGACCTGGCCGACATGCAGATCTACGTCGATGGCAGCTCGATCGGCTCGGTCGACGCAGACGGGCTCCTGACGGCCGACATTCCGGGCGAGGGTGCCGCGCACTTCGTCGAGGCTCGGGGGTACACGAGCGAGGGCCGCATGCGTGCCTCCGACAGCATCACGCTCACGGTCGAGGCTGGCTCGGCGCCCGCGGCATCGGGCTTCAACGCCGTCGTGCTCGATGTCCTGGAGTCCTACCCCACCGATGGGACCAACCAGTACTACTGGCCCGAGGACAGCGGGTGGTACGGCACGACCCGGGACATCACCTACCGGGACCAGGTGGTGGCGGAGGGGGATCCCGAGGGGCGCTGCTACTGCGTGGGGTTGACCTGGGAGGTCATGATGCGGGCGTTCGACTCGGTGAACCGCTCGACCGGTGGGGATGGAACCCTGAACGGCATGAGCGTCGCGCAGCTCGACGAATTCCGCATCGACTGGTTCGTGCGGGATCTGTACGGCGACGGCGTGGTCACCGCGCTCGAGAGCTACGGGCTCGGGGAGCAGGTCACCTCGTGGGACGACGTGCAGCCGGGGGACTTCATCCAGTTCTGGCGGAACTCGGGGAGCGGGCACAGCGTGATCTTCATCGACTGGGAGCGCGACACCGACGGGAACATCGACGGCTTCCAGTACTGGTCCACCCAGTCGAGCACCGACGGGATCAACTACAATTCCGAGTATTTCGGATCCTCCGGGTCCAGCGTGGATGCGAGCCACTTCTTCGTGGCACGGGCCGCGATGCCGGGGGACTGGACCGGGTTCTAGCCCGCACCACGTGGCCTACAGCGGGACGAGCGTGGTGTCCCGATCTGCCCAGTCGTCCTTGCCGTCGGGCTCCGTGTGGATGCCGGGATCGCCCGCGACCAGGAGGACCAGCGCGGTGACGTTGTCGTCGCTCTCGGCACGCATCGCGGCCTGTGTCAGGGCGCTGGCGGCTGTGGGGGCATCGCCCAGTGACAGCGTCTGCTGGATCGTGGCCTCGCTCAAGAACCCGTGCAGCCCGTCACTGCAGAGCAGCACGCGGTCCCCGGTGTTGAGCCGGAAGCTGCCCGTGTCCACCCCCCTGTCGATGCGGAGGGACTCGTCGTTGCCGAGGCCCCGCGAGCCGTACAGGAAGTTCTGGGAAAGGTGGTGGGGATAGGGCGGCTCGGGTCGACCGTCGCGCCGGGCGAATTCGGCGCGGGTCTGGTCCCGGGTGATGGCCGTCATGCGATCGGAGCGGAGCAGGTAGAGCCGGCTGTCCCCTACGTGTGCCCAGAACGCGCGCCCGCCCACGATCCACACGACCGTGAGCGTGGTGCCCATCTTGACCACCCCGCCGACCGAGACCGTGGGGCGGAGCCGGTGATGGGTGTCGAGGAGGAAGTCGCGCAGGGCGCCCTCGACGTCCTGCGGCCTCGCGCGACCGTAGAGCCGCGCGATCGCCTGCACCGTCGTGGTGGAGGCGATCTCGCCGTCCTCGTGGCCCCCCATGCCGTCGGCTACGGCGAACACCGGCGCTGCGTCGTCTGGAGCGTCCTCCCCCTGCTCCCGCTCGCCCACGCGCATCCGCAGTCGCCCGTCGAGCCCGATCAGGTAGTTGTCCTCGTTACGCGCGCGACCGCCGCGCGCGGACCCGACGCCGACCGTGCAGGCGACGCCGACGCGGTAGATCCCGCCTGGGTTCATGCGGGCTGGAACCTGTAGGCGCAGCTTCCAGCGATCAGGGTGTCCCCCGCGGCGAGGGAGACCGGGCTGCCGTCCTCTGGCAGCGTGCGGTAGGGCTTGGCGCCGTCCCGGTAGAAGCACGGACGGAACCCTCCGCCGGGCTGGCGGTAGCTCGCCAGGTAGTCGGAGAGCACCAGCCGTTGCCCATCGAACGTGGCGGTGACCTCGATCGGCCCCAGCCGGACGCGCCGACCCGCCTTCAGCGGCAGGCCCGTGGTGAACAGGGCAGCCGTGAGCCGGTCCGTGAGGTCGATCCTCAGGAGTCGAGCACGTGGGTCCGGAAGCGCCGGGTCGGACTGCAGATCGAGCGCGACGTCGAAGTCGGGCTCGAGGTTCTGGTCCCTCCGGACGATCTGCATGCGCGCGGTGTCGAGGTTGTCGCAGCTGTTCACCTCGATCCCGTTCGCGGTCACCCGGGCCTCCCCCTCCTGCAGGAGTTCGATGCGACCCCGCTTGCCGCGCACGTTCAGCCGGAAGTAGTCCAGCGTCATGAACGCCTGCTCGGGGAACGCGCGTACCTCCGGGATCACGACGCCGCAGCCGCGGTGGTTTCCGACGACGACGTCGCCCGAGACCATCCAGCCGACCTGGACAAGCTGCCCGGGCCGGGAGAGTTCGAACTGCCACTGGGCCTCCTCGACGCTCAGCACGGCCTGCTCAGGATCCTCAGGCGCCAGGGGCTCGAGCCGCCCGGGGGTGGCCGCCGGGGGCCCCTCGATGCGCTCGTTGAACCGAAGCAGTGGCTCGTCCGCCTCGGTGTCCGGGTCAATCTCGAGCGAGCGGGGTGGCTCGTCCAGGCCGCTGCCCTCGACGAGCATCGGAGGGGGCGGCCTGCCGCCGTCGGGAGGGCGCGTGAGCCGCGGAGTCCGCTCGTGCGGCTGCAGCGATGCCGCGGGGTCGGGGATCGGTCGCTCGTCGATCGCGGGGCCGGTACGAAGCGCAGGGGTCGGGCGATCCACGGGGGCCGTGAAGTCCTCGGGCTCGCGGTGCATGTTCTCACTCGCGTTCGCCATGCCGAGCTGTACGGGCCGAGGCGCGGCACCCGCCTCCCCCAGCCCGAAGGCGGCGGGAACGTCGAGCGTGAGGCCCCGCTGCCGCCTCACCGAGCCGGCTGCGACGCTGTCTGCGGTGCGCGTGAGCTTCTCGATGGCGGGCTGCTTCTCGCGGAGCGAGGGGGCGGCAGGCACGTCGGAGGCGTCGTCGAGGTCCACTGGCGCCATGGGCGGCGGCGGGGGCTCGGGCATGACGATCGGCTTGAGGCTGGCGGCGGCGTCCTTCTCGTTGGGGGGAAAGCTCACCTGGAACAGGCAGTTGCCGACGAGCACCTCGTCATCGGGCTGCAGCGCCATCTCGTAGGGGCCTGTGAAGCTGTCCGAGCGGGGGACGAGCGGAAAGATCTGGCTACCGCGACGGACGAACGTGTAGCACTGGCGCGCGAGCGATCGCAGCACGGGCTCCGCGTCGAGGTCGATCTCGGCGTGCTCCGAGGCCACCATGATCGAGTCCGTGTAGAAGCGGGACTTGGGGATGTCGCCGGTTCGGGAACGAATCGTCGTGCCGCCGCCCACCGAGGGGAGCCAGGCGATGTTGCCGTTCTGCGGCTCGTCGGGCAGGCGCACCTTGCACCGGCGATCCCGGCCGATGCGCTGCTTGCTGCCGAAGTCGAGGTAGGTACCTCCGCCGGCCCTCCGCAGCTCGCCGAGGTACGGCCAGCCCTCCGCGCCAACGGTCGAGAGATCCCGGTACAGGATCGGGTTGCCATCGACGTCGATGGACACCTCACCCGAGAGCAGGCGCGCCTTGCCGACGGCGGCCGGCTGGCCATCCACGCGAACGTTGGGGTCGTTGACGAGCAGGGAGACCCTGCCCCCGCGCACCTGCAAGGTGGCTTTCGGGTCGGCCATCTGGGTGGCCACCGCGGAACCAGCCCCGATGAAGACGTCGTAGCCCTCCATGTAGTTGGCGAAGTGCACCTTCTGCAGCAGCGCGCCGCGCTCCTGGAGGGTGAGGATGCGGGCGTCCACGGCTCCGGGAACGATGGTCTTCGTGTGCTTGTCGTTGCTCAACGTGCGGCGGGGCGTCGCGGAGCTGTGCCCCATCGAGGGGGCGGACGGGATGACCTCCGGGGAGCGGGCCGGGGGAGCGGGGGCCTGGGCGGTGGTCGCGGGCGTCGGGGCCGGAGGGGGGACCTCGAGCGCGGCTGTGTCCGAGACCGGGGCGTCGATCACGGCGAGCACCAGGTAGGCGACGGGCGATCCACCCCACTCGGCGATCGTGAGTACGCTGGCGCCGCCCTCGACCTGGTCGGAGCGGACCAGGTAGCGGTGCTGCAATTCCGGGCTGATCGTGTGGACGAGGCTGCCGTCCGGGTACTGCTGGAGGCGGTAGAGGCCGGGCTCGCGGAGCGCGGGATGGTGGAAATTGTCGAGCCAGTGCCGGCCCAGCGTGAACAGCATCTGGTCGCTGTAGATGCGCCCGACCTCACGGTACCCCTCCCAGGCGCCCGGCAGGTTCAGGTGCACGGCGAGCACCGGGCGGGATCGCGGGGCGGGCCCGACGTAGAGATTGGGCACCAGACCGCTGATGAATTCGCCAGCGCCGAGCCCGTAGCCCTGGTTGAGCATCTCGCTGCCGCCGTCGGCCACGATCCAGAAGCGCAGGGGGCGCGTGCCATAGCGAAGTTCGAATTTCTCCTTTTCACAGAATTGATTGAACCGGTCCCCCACGGCCCGCGCGGCCCGCTCGGTCCAGGGTTCGCCCTCGACCACGGCAGCGCGGCGCGCGTCGGGCTGGTTGATCACCAGCAGCACGTCGGTGAAGTTGGCGATCCCATCCCCACGTTCGGCCTGCAGGTGGGCCCTCAGCCCCCCCTTGCGTCCACCAAAACTCGGCGTGGCCCAAAGGTATTCAGGGGACGCCACGAGATCCTCGTCCGTGCGGTGCTTGCGCATCCGCGCGGCGTAGAACGCGCTGGCGGGGTCGGCCTCGATCACCGCTTCGGCGCCCCCCGAGAGGCCCTGCGTGCGTTCGTTGCTGAAGATGCGGTTGATAAAGTCGGAGAACTGGGCCATCACCACTCCGGCCGGGGGAAGTAACCCGAACGCGCGGGCACGCGCGTCAGGGCCGTTGCAGTTTGAGGTCGGGTCGGCGGACGGCGCTGCCCACGCCTCGGCGCGAGAGGCCGATCGCGCGGCGATCAGCGGCGCCCCCGGACTCCCGGCGAAATCCCTGAAAGGGGAGCCGCAAAAGCCAGACAGCCCGGATCATGCGATCCGGGCTGTCGGCGAGAACGCGGGGGACGAGCCCCCGTGGACTACTTGGGCGCCGCGGTTGCGTCGCCGGCCACTGCGGGGGCAGCAGCGGCATCGCCGATCGTCACGTCGACGGTGGCGGAGAGCTCGCCAGCGGTCGCCTTGACGGTCGAGGCGCCGGGGCCGACGCCGGTGACGGTGCCGGAGGCATCGACGGTGGCGACTGCGGTGTTCGTGGACTCCCACGTCACCGTCATGCCCTCGACCTTGTCCGCGCCGGCCATCACGTTCGCGGTGAGAGCCTGCGTGGCGCCGACAGCCACGGGGGTGCCCGCGGTGTAGCCGGCGATCTCGACCTTGTCCGGGAGGGCGACGACGAACTTGTAGGACGCCTTCACGTCGCCGACCTTGGCCTCGACGGTCGCGTCGCCGTTGCCGACGGGCTTCACGTTGGCCTTGTCGAGGGTCGCCACCGTGGCCGGGGTCACGGACCAGGAGAGCTCGGTGGTGGGCTGGGGCTCGAGGGCCTTGCCGTCGGCGTCGAGCACGGTCGCCTTCTTCACGGGCACGGCGTCGAGGGTGTGCACGGTGGCGGTGGGCTCGCCGTCGAACTTGATCGAGGCGGGGGTGGGGCTGCAGCCGGTGAGGGCGAGTGCGAGAAGAGCGACCATGGGAGTTCTCCAGAGAGGGTGCGGGGGTTGAACCCCGAGAAGCTTCCCAGTCGGGCCAGGATCGGTCCGGCGGAAAAAGCGGGCGCGCTCTAAGTGATGCGTCACGAAATGCAACGCAAAAGGATGAGATTTTTGTATCTTCAGGCACAATTTGTTTTTCCAGGTTCGGGGGACGCGCCTTTCTGAGCCAGCGAACCGGCCGGACACCCCTGTCGGGTGCCATCGCGATAGCGGGCCGCGTCCCCGCCCACGCTCGTCCGAGCGCGAGCAGAGATCCGGACCCCCGTGCCCCCAGAACCCCAGCGCTTCGGCAAGTACCAGATCATCGAGCGAATCGCCGCAGGCGGCATGGCCGAGGTGTTCAAGGCTCGCCTCGAGGGCATCGGCGGGTTCCACCGGACCTACGCGATCAAGCGGATCCTCCCGCACCTGACCTCGAACCCGGAGTTCGTCGACCTGTTGGTGGACGAGGCGAAGATCGCGGGGCTGCTCTCCCACGCGAACATCGTCCAGATCCTCGATCTCGGGGCGGTCGACGACCAGTACTTCATCGCCATGGAGTACGTGAACGGGAAGGATCTGGGGCAGATCCTGGAGCGCTGCGGTCAAAAGGGCATCACGGTCCCGTTTCCGCACGCCGTCTACATCCTCATCGAGATGCTCAAGGGCCTGGAGTACGCCCACAACCGCACGGTCGTGCGCGACGGGAAGCAGGTGCCGCTCGACATCGTGCACCGGGACGTCTCCCCTGGAAACGTGCTGGTGAGCCAGCAGGGGGAAGTCAAGCTGACGGACTTCGGGATCGCCAAGGCGGCTGTGAAGAGCATGGAGACGCAGGCCGGGGTGATCAAGGGGCGGTTCGACTACATGGCGCCCGAGCAGGCCGCGGGGCGCGACGTGGACCAGCGCGCCGACCTCTTCGCCGCCGGTGTGGTGTTCTACGAGCTGCTCACCGGGCGGCATCCCTTCCGGCAGGCGGGGGACGCGCGCACGCTCGACGCCGTGCGTCGGGGGACGGTCGTGCCGCCCAGCACCATCAACCCGGACGTCCCGGCTGCGCTCGACATCATCATCGCTGGGGCCCTGCGCGTCGATCGTGACCAGCGCTACGCCAGCGCGACGGCCTTCAAGGACGCGTTGAACACGTTCTTCCACGACTCGCAGTTCATCTTCTCTGCAGCCCAGCTCTCGTCTTTCGTGCGGGACCTGCTCCAGGGTGAGGGCGACCGCCCGCCGCCGAAGCCCTCGGAGGCCGATACCGGTCCGTTCGCCCGCTCGCGTCGCCTCGCCGCCCCGTCGGGGCCCGCCGCGGCATCGGCACCCGCCGCGGCATCGGCACCCGCCGCCCGCGCTCCTGCGGTCCGCACCGCGACGGCGCCGGAGGCCGTTGCGCTGCCGGCTCCCGGGATCGGGGAGGAGTCCACGCTCATCCGCAACCCGACCATCGACGCGATGGTCGCGAAGGAGATGGCGAAGGAGCGGGGTGTCGAGCCCGGGCCGCCGTCCCAGTGGTCGGACATGGAGACCGTGATCCGGCCCGACCCGTTCGCCCCGGCGCCCCCCCAGCGTCCGCTCACCCGAAGCATGCCGCCCCCCACCGTCGGGCGGGGCGCTGCGGTCCGCGAGGCCCCGAGCGAGCGTGGGCAGGTCATGCGTCGGCCTTCCCTGGACGAGGCGCCTCGCGGTCCGGTGGACCAAAGGCCCACCGAGGTTCCTCGTCGGATCGAGGTCCCGGTCCCCGCCGAGCCGCGCGCCCGGGTGGTGTACCGCACGCCCAACCACGTGCACCTGGCCTACGTGATCGTCTGTTTCTGCACGCTCCTGCTCGGGCTCGGCTTCGGGGTCCTGCTCGGACGCACCGCCGTGACGCACGCCGCACCCGCGGCGCTCCTGGCGGCTCCCGCCGTGGAGATCCATGCGCCATCCGGGTTCACCGCCACGCTCGACGGCAAGCTGCTCCCCGGCGCTCCGCCGTGGACGACCTCGCTCAAGGCCAACACCGCGGCAGTCCTGCGCGTGCAGGGCCCCGGCTACGGTCCCGTGGAGGCCCACCTGCAGCTCGCAGCCAACCAGGTGCGGCTGCTCGACTTCACCCCCGCGGCGGCACCCGTTTCCGTGCCCGCGCCGACCCCTCGAGGACAGTGACGTGACCGACCCCTTGCCCCGGCCCGCGGGCGCTCCGCGCTCCCTGCCGGTCGCCGCGATCGCGGCCCTGCGACCGAAACAGTGGGTCAAGAACGGCCTCCTGTTCGTCGCCCTCGTCTTCTCGAACAGCTTTGGCCGACTCGACGACTGGACCCTGTGCATCGGTGCCTTCGTGAGCTTCTGCCTGCTCTCCAGCACCGGATACGTGTTCAACGACCTCCGTGACGCCGAGGCCGACCGCGCCCATCCCAAGAAGCGCTTCCGGCCCATCGCCGCGGGAGACCTGTCGCCGCGTGGGGCATGGGTGTTGATGGTCGTGTGCGTGATCGCCTCCCTGAGCGTCGCGTCCCTGGTGGGCCCATCGTTCCTCGTGTGTGCGCTGCTCTACTTTGCCACGACGCTCTCGTATTCCAGCATCTTCAAGCACTTCGTCATCCTCGACGTGATGTTCCTCTCGGCCTGCTACCTCTGGCGGGCCGTGGCGGGGGCCGTCGCGATCAGCGTACCCATCTCCCCGTGGCTCCTGCTCTGCACCGCGTTCCTGGCGCTGTTCCTGGGGTTCAACAAGCGCCGCGGCGAGATCATGCTGCTCGACGGAAAGCGCGCAGGCACCCGGAAGGCCCTGGATCACTACTCGCCGGCGATGCTCCAGGAGTTCCAGGCCATCACGACGAGCGGGACGATCATCAGCTACGCGCTGTACACGGTGCTCGGCTCCCCGACCCCCTGGCTCCTGCTCACCCTGCCGTTCGTGCTGTACGGCATATTCCGCTACATCTACCTCGTGGATCAGAAGGGCGAGGGCGCAGCTCCCGACGAGACGCTCTTCAAGGACGTGCCCATTCTGGTGACGGTTGCGCTGTACGTCCTCACGGCCGTGGCCGTGATCTTCTTCGCGCCGCACGCGCTGGTCCCGGCGTAGGAGGTCGCCGCTGCGCGTAGCCATCATCACCAACCCGAAGTCCCGCCAGAACAGGCGGGACCCGGGACTCGCCGACCGGCTCCGGGTGATGCTCGGAGACCGCGGCGAGGTCTACCCGGCGGGGGACGAGCCGAGCCTGATCGCCGCCATATCGGCGATCTTCGCGGATGGCGGACCCGATGTGTTGGGGATCAACGGCGGGGACGGCACCGTTCACGTGGTGCTCACGGCGGCGCTCAACCACCTCGGGCACCGCGAACTACCGCTGGTCCAGGTGCTGCCCGGGGGCACCATGAACACGGTCTCGGGCGGCTACGGCGTTCGGGGGCGGATGCTGGGGCTCTTCGGTCACAGCGCGGAGGCCTGGCTCGCTGCGCTGCTCGCCTACCCGACGGCTGCAGACGTGCCGGTGGCCCGTCGCCATGTGCTCCGGGTCGACGGCAGCGGGGTGCCCCAGTACGGCTTCCTCTTCGGAAACGGCCTGATCTCGAACTTCCTGGACGTCTACTACGAGGGCTCCGAACCCACTCCGGCCAAGGCGCTCGTGATCCTGGGGCGGGGGATCCTCTCGGGTTTCGTGAACGGCGCCGCGATCCGGCGGCTGATGCAGCCCGCCCGGTGCAGGGTGGAGTCCGACGGGGAGCCGTGGCCGCACACCGAATACCTCGCTGTCGGCGCGGGGACTGTCGACGACATCGGGTTCGGCTTCCGTGTGTTCTTCCGGTGCCTCGCGCACCCCGGTCACATGCAGGCCGTCGGCATCGCGTGCTCGGCGCTCGCCTTCATCCTGCAGCTCCCGCGCGTGTGGATGGCCTGGGCGATGAACGATCCCTCGGTCGTGGACCGGCTCCCGCGCACGCTGAAGCTCACGGGCGATGCCGACCTGGTCTACATGATCGACGGCGACTTCCACCGTGCCGGACGGGAGGTGCTCGTCGTCGTCGGGCCCGAGCTGCGGCTCGGTACCCCGAGGATCGGCGGGCCACGGTGATCGGTGGCTGGGCCGCCGCAGGGCTCACCCCTTGGATGGTGGTCGGCCTGCTGGTGGCGGCGCTCTCCGCGGGTTTTGTCGATGCCATCGCGGGCGGCGGGGGACTGGTGACGGTGCCGGTGCTGCTGGCCACCCCGTTGCCGGTGCACATGGCGTTCGGCACCAACAAGGGCCAGGCGGTGTGGGGCTCGGGTGCGGCGCTGCTGCACTACTGGCGCGCCGGGCTTGTGGAGCGGGATCGGGCCTTCTCGAGCTTCCTCGCAGGCTTCGCGGGTTCACTCTGCGGTGCCACGCTGCTGCTGTGGATCAGCAGCGACGTGCTTCGCCCGGTGGTGATGGTGTTGCTCGTCGTGGTCGCCGTGTTCCTCACGTTCCGGCCGCCCCTGAAGCCACGGCCGAGGGCGCTGTCCGACCGTGCCCGCTGGTCGATCGCGGTGGGGCTGTCCCTGCTGATCGGCTGTTACGACGGGTTCTTCGGGCCGGGCACGGGCACCTTCTTGATCATCGGGCAGGTGCTCCTGCTCGGTGTTTCGATGCAGGCGGGGTCGGCCAACGCGAAGGTGGTGAACTTCGCCTCCAACCTCGCAGCGTTGGGCCTGTTCGCATGGAAGGGGCAGGTCGTCTGGTCGGTGGCGTTGCCGATGGCAGCCGCGCAGTTCACCGGTGCGAGCCTCGGAGCGCGCGCGGCCATCCGGGGGGGAGACGGCTTCATCCGCTGGGTGGTGCTGGCGGTGTGCCTGGGGCTGTGCGCCAAGCTGGCCGTCGACGCCTGGGGGTAGCGGGGTCGGTCAGGAGGCTGGCGTCTCCGCCCGGGGCGCCGGGCGCGCCGGGTATCGCAGCCCCGCGGTCGCCTCGTCCATCAGGCCGAGTCGCACGAGGCGGGCGAGCACTGCTCCGCGCGTGCGCCCGAGCGCCAGGGCGATCTCCTGTGGATCGTCGCCTGCGCCGAACGCGGTCGCCATGCGCTCCTCCATGGCGGCGTCCCAGGGTTTGCCGCGGTTCGTCGGGCCACCAGCCCGGCGTGCCGGCGAGAGCAGGTGCAGCGCGTCTCGCAGGGCGACCCACGCCGCCAGGGGGAGGGAGACGGTGCCACCATCAGGCAGCACCAGCGTTGCGCCGGGCGCTGCGTCCGCCATGGCGGGCGGCACCAGGCGAAAGGATTGATCGGCGACGGTCCAGGTGAGGTCGGGAAAGGCGGTCATGAGGGGCTCCGGGTTGGGGTCGGGGCCATGGGCGCCTCGACAGGTGCGGCCGGGCTCTACGCAGGTCCCGGGCCACAGAATTGCCAAGGTTCGAGGGTGATGGCGACATCCCGGAGCGGCAGATCCCTGTCACCCCCGTCCGACAACGGTCGGTGGGCTGCCGGCAAGGGGCTGCCGCACCCTTTTCGGATTACCCACACGGGGCAATGTTTGACCTCCCTCCCCGGATCGGTCGTTGGACCATCGATCGTTTGCTCGGGCAGGGCGGGATGGCCACGGTGCTGCTCGGCATCGACGACCGGGTCCCGGTTGGGGAGCTCGGGCACATGGCCGCGATCAAGTGGCTGCACTCGAGCAGCGTCCGCATCCGATCCCGGTTCGCCAGGGAGATCCGGGTGATGCAACACCTCGACCACCCGGGCGTCGCGCGGGTGCTCGAAGCGGGGGAGGCCGAGGGACGCCCGTGGATGGCGCTGGCCTTCGTGGACGGGCCGGATCTCGCGCAGTACGCGATGACGTTGCGCAAGCGACCCCCGGCCGAACGCGCTGCGAGGGTTCGCGATTTCGCGGTCGACCTGTGTGAGGCGCTCGCGTGCATCCACGACGCGGGGCTGGTCCATCGCGACGTCAAGCCCGCCAACGTGCTCCTGGCGCCCGACGGGCACGTCGTGCTCACCGACTTTGGCGTGGTCGCGGAGTTGGACTCGGACGATCCGGTCACGCAATCCGGCACCCTGGTCGGCACGGCGGCCTGGGCCGCACCGGAGCAGCTCGCCGGGGGCGACGTGGATGCGCGCGCCGATCAGTACGGGCTCGGCGCCACGCTGTACCTCCTGCTCACGGGCCAGCGTCCCATCGAGGCGAGCGAGCCCGCCGAGATCCTGAGACGCGTGCTGGGCGGACAGATCCGGCCGCCGTCGAGCCTGGACCCCACCATCCCGGCGGATCTCGAGGCCTTCGTCCTGCGCCTGCTCAACCGGGATCCGGCGGACCGGTTCCTCGACCTGCACGTGGCGGCAGCTTCGCTCGGCCCGGCTGCCCCGGTGGGCCGTCCCCTCGCGGGTCGTCAGCCTGCCATCGATGCGATCGCGCGGGCGCTGGACGTCGTGGCCTCCGGCGTCGGCCTGCTCGTCGCGGTCCGGGGTGCGCCGCTCTCGGGTCGCGGGTGGCTCGCCGACGTGGCCCGGGACTCCGGCGAGCGTCGCGGGATCCGGGTGACGACCGCAGACGATCCCCGAACGCTCGAGGCCGCGTGCGAACGTCTCAACGCCGGAGAAGCGCTGCTCGTGCTCAGCGCCGCGCGCACGTTCCCCTGGCGACACCCCGACCGCACGATCAAGCTCGACCCCCTCTCGCTCGCCGACGTGCGGCGCTCCACGCACGCGCTCTCGCCGAACACCCCGCAGCTCGCGAGCGTCGCGGACCTGCTGCACCGTTGGAGTGGCGGAAACGCGGGCTTGTTTCTCGCGTTGGTTGGGGCCTGCTCGCAGGGGGACACCCTCGTGGTGGGGCACGTACCGCCGCTGGTGAACGCCGACCGGTTCCTCGACGGGCTGGATCTGGAGGCGCTCACCGTGGCGGGCGCCCTGGCGGCGGTGCCCGGCTCGCTCGATGCCGACCTGCTCGCGCGCATCGCCCAGATCCCGCCGGCCGACGCCCTTGCCGAGCTCGAGGAGCGGGGCGTCGTGGTGCAGTCCGAGGGCGGCCAGTGGCGCCTGCTCGCAGAGGCGCTGCGGGAGCCCATCCTGATGCGCGTGCCCGATGCCGACGCCCTGCTGGATCGGGCGGTGGCGTGCCTGCCGCCCGACGACACCGACGACACCGACCCGCTGCTCGCCCAGGCGCATCGGCACGACGCGGAGGGGCGGCAGAACGAGGCGATCGCCCTGCTCAGCGCCCAGCCGGACACCCTGCCCCGCCAGTTGCTGCTGGGGCGACTCTACTGGCGGGTGGGCAACCTCTCGGGGGCCGCCGATGCGTTCGACGCCGTGCTCGCGGGGGCGCCCGGAGGACTGCTGCGCGCCCGCGCCGCCATCGGCGCCGGGGCCACGGCTCTGCACCTCGGGAACCTGTCGCTCGCGCTCGACCGGTTCAGCCAGGCGGTCACGGAGGCGGGGCTGCCGGGGAGCGCGGGGCTCGCGCGGGGGCATCTGCTGCTCGCGTGCGTGAACCTCGCGGAGGCCCGGGCCATGGCGGGCGACATGGCGGACGCGGTTCGGGCGGCTCGGCGCGCCGTGGACATCGCGCAGGCCGAGCGGGACCGCGCGCTGGAGTGCCTCGCCACGCGCTGCCTCGGACGGGTGTACATGGACGCCGGGCAGTTCGCCGAGGCGACCACGGCGCTGGCCGACGCGTCGGCCCTTGCGCGCGCCACGGACATGAGGGAAGAGCGGCTGATCGCTCACGTGTTGCGGGCCGATCTCGGCATGCGGATGTCGTCCCGGGGAGAGGGCGCGGCGGACGTCGCAGCCCGGAAGACAGCGGCCACCGCTGCGCAGGACCGCCTGCTGCCCCTCCTGACGGCCGCGCCGATGTCGGTGGACCCGGAGGGGTGGGGTGCGCTCACACGGGCGGTGTACACCCGCGTGGTGGCTCGCCTGGGCGATGCGCGGGGGCTCGCGCGGTGGACCGGCGAGGCCGAGCGGTTGCTGGCGGGCGTCGGGGTGCCGGGCCGCCTGCGCGTGGAGGCCGCGCTGGCCGTCGCATGGGCCGAAGGGCCTATGGCGACCCGTGGCGAGGGGGTCCGGCGGCAGGCTGCGCTCGATGCCCGGGTGGGCGAGCTTGGGTTCGGCGCCTTGACACCTTCTTGAAAATCCGTAAGAGGCGCCCCACTCCGGGTTTGCCATGTCACGTGTCTCCCTCTCGCTGCTGGTCCCCTGCCTCCTCCTGCCCAGCCTGCTCGCCGGAGCCGGCTGCTCGAAGAACTGGAAGGATGAGGGGAACGACCCTGTGGGCTCGGATGACACGGGCACCGGGGATTCGGACACCGACACCGGCGGCCACGACAGCGACACCGGCACGCCACCGCTGACCGATGCCGACGGGGACGGGCACGTGACCGAGGTCGAGGGCGGCGACGACTGTGACGACAGCGACGCGACCGTGTACCCCGGCGCCCCCGAGCTCTGCGACGGCCAGGACAACGACTGCGACGGGCACTCCGACGCGGACGACGACATCGACAGCGACGGCATCGCCGACTGTGAGGACTACTGCCCGGTGTACGCATTCCCCGGCGCGGCCGGCGATGGTCGCTACTCCGACCCGGTGGGCACCATCCAGGAGGCGGTCGACCTCGCGGGGAGCAGCGGCTGCTACGAGGCGCGCGCGTTCTACGGGACGTACGTGGAGAACGTGGACTTCGACGGTTGGCCCGTGAACCTCGAGAGCCTCTCCGGGGCGAGCAGCACGGTCATCGACGGCGGTGGAATCACCAGCGTGATCACGTTCCAGTCAGGGGAGACGGCCGACGCGCGGGTCTACGACTTCACGATCACCAACGGCGGCGGTGCGGACGGACCGGGCATCTCGATCCACGACAGCGATCCCACCATCGAGGGCAACCTCATCACCGGGAACGTCGCGAACGTCGCGACCTACCTCGGGGGGGGGCTGCGGCTCTACAACGCCTCACCGACCATCCTCGACAACACGATCTCCGACAACGACGCCGGCTACGGCCTGGATGAGAACGGCTCCGACGGCGGCGGGCTCGACGTGCGCGGTGGGTCACCGTACATCGAGGGCAACCTGATCGTGGACAACACCGCGGGCGATGGCGGCGGTCTGTGGCTTGCCTACTCCGACGCGATCGTCACCCACAACTGGATCTCCGGGAACGCCGCGGTGGACAACGATCCGGACGCGGGCGGTCAGGGTGGCGGCATCAACGTGCAGATCGGCGGCAGCATCGAGACGTGGGTCATCGCCAACGTCATCTCCGACAATACGGCCGGCATGTTCGGCGGCGGCATCGTCACCTACGAGGACAATGCGAGCTACGGCGAGGCGCGGATCGAGAACAACACGATCGTGTACAACGAGGTCACGGACACCGACCTCGGCGCTGGCGTGTGCCAGTACCGACGCACGTCCCCCACGTTCGTGAACAACATCATCGCGTACAACCACGGCGTCGGGGCCTACTCCGAAGACGGCATCGACAGCACGTTCACCTACAACCTCGTGTACGGCAACGAGGTGGACTACAGCGGCCTCACCGGCGCCTCCAACATCAGCTCCGACCCGCGGTTCATGGCCGCGAGCGACGACGGCGACTGGACGAACGACGACTTCAACGTGCACACGAGCTCTCCCACGCACGACGCGGGGGACCCCGCGATCCTCGACGCGGACGGCAGCCGGAGCGACATCGGCGCCTATGGCGGGTCTGCCGGCCGCTGGTAGCTCTGTCGAACGGGACGTCGTCGCGGGCGGCACGCGATACTTTTGCGCCCCGTACCCGAGCCCGCCATGACCCCGCTGCCCGCCCTCTCACTGGACGAAGCCGTCCGCCGCCTCGCCGCCCCGGACGCCTATGATCGGCTCGGCGGCTACCTCGACCCGGCCGCTGTCAGCGCCGACCCGCGCTCCGCCAATGCCGTGCTCCTCAAGCTTGCGAGCGCGAAAAGGCGGGATCCGCGCTGGCGGGGTGCGCTGCTCCCCCTGTTGCAGAACGACGGGCTCCTCGCGTCGGTGGAGTACGCGCTCGGGCGCGACCCCTCCGCCGAGACGCGGGATGCGCTGCTCGCCTGCGTGGAAGCCGGGCGCTCCGTCGGGGCGGCGGCCACCCTCGCCTTCGTCGGTGACCGGCGCGCGCTCCCGCACCTGCTCCGCTTCCTCGATCGGGACGAGCCGAAGCTCCATGCCAGCCAGCTGATCCCGGCGATCGATCTCGTGGTGGACGCCACGGCCGTGGGCCCGCTGGAGCGGTGGATCGCCCGCCACCCGGCGCAATGGGAGGCGAAGGCCGCCGCCACCGTGCTCAAGAAGGCGCGGGCCATCGCCGCCGGCAGGCCGTTGCCCGCGCCCAGGCCACCCGAGTTCGAGGTGTTCGTCCCGAAGCTCGTCGCGCAGGGGAAGAAGGCGGTGACCGCCTTTCGCCGCGCCCACCCCGGATCACGGGTGTGCGCCTTCGCCTTCGACGCCGACCCGTACAACGAGTTCTTCGCCGGCTGTTTCGACGACGCGACGCGCCCCGACGCCCACGACGAGGTGGAGGTCGGCCTCTACCGGTGGCACCTGTTCCACGAGTTCGAGCTCCCGGTCTCCGGCAAGCTCCCGAAGGGCGGGCTCCCGCCCTCCCCGAGCGTACACGACGGCTACGTGGAACACTTCTTCCGCCCGATCCTCGTGCGCGCGTGCGAGGCCCTGGTCGCCGAGGGCGCGTTCGGGGCGCTCAAGCTCGATCACCCGTTCACCGTCGGCTACGCCTACCCCTCCGAGAGGTTGACAGTGTGCGCCCGCATCGCAGGCTGATCCCAGGGCTGTCCCCGGTGGGGCCCTGCGGGGCCGGGGTCGGAGCTACCCCATGAACTCCGCGAAGAAGTCGTTCCCCTTGTCGTCGACCACGACGAAGGCCGGGAAGTCCTCGACGTCGATCTTCCACACCGCCTCCATCCCGAGCTCCGGGTAGTCGAGCACCTCCACCTTGCGGATGTTCTCCTTGGCCAGGATGGCGGCGGGGCCACCGATGCTCCCAAGGTAGAAACCTCCGTATTTCTTGCAGGCTGCCGTGACGGCCTTGGAACGGTTCCCCTTCGCCAGCATCACCATGCTGCCTCCTGCGGCCTGGAGCGCATCCACGTACGAGTCCATCCGACCGGCGGTGGTGGGCCCGAAGCTGCCCGAAGGCATCCCGGCCGGCGTCTTGGCCGGTCCCGCGTAGTATACCGGGTGGTCCAGCAGGTAGCGAGGGAGCCCTTGACCGGATTGCAGCCGGTCGAGGAACTTGGCGTGGGCGATGTCCCGCGCGACCACCAGGGTGCCCGTGAGCGCGAGGCGGGTGCGGATCGGGTAGCGGGAGAGGTCCGCGCGGATCTCGGCCATCGGCCGGTTCAGGCTCACGTGGACGACGTCGTCGGCGATCCCGGTCGGCTCGGGGAGGTACTGGGCGGGGTTGGTCTCCAACTGTTCGAGGAACACGCCCTGTGCGGTGATCTTGCCCAGGGCCTGGCGGTCGGCCGAGCAGCTCACGCCGATGCCGACGGGGCAGGATGCGCCGTGCCGCGGAAGCCGGATCACCCGCACGTCATGGCAGAAGTACTTGCCGCCGAACTGGGCGCCGATGCCCATCTGCTGCGTGAGCGTGAGCACCTGCGCCTCGAGCTCGGGATCGCGGATGGCATGGCCACCCTTGTTTCCCGAGGTCGGAAGGCCGTCGAGGTACCTGGCGGACGCCAGCTTCACGGTCTTGAGCGTCATCTCGGCCGAGGTGCCGCCGATCACGATGGCGAGGTGGTAGGGCGGACAGGCCGACGTGCCGAGCGTACGCAGCTTCTGGTCGAGGAATTTCATCAGCGAGGACGGGTTCAGGAGGCCCTTGGTCTCCTGGAAGAGGAAGGTCTTGTTGGCAGACCCGCCGCCCTTGGTCATGAACAGGAACCTGTACTCGTCGCCCGGCACGGCGTACAGGTCCACCTGGGCGGGGAGGTTGGTGCCCGTGTTGACCTCCTCGAAGGTCGAGAGCGGGGCGAGCTGGGAGTAGCGCAGGTTCGTGTCGGTGTAGGTCTGGTACACCCCGCGCGCGATGGCCTCCTCGTCGTTCGCGGGCCCGGAGTCCGTGCCGGTCCAGACGGACTGCCCCTTCTTGCCGATCACGATGGCCGTGCCGGTGTCCTGGCAGCCGGGGAGCACCATGCCGGCGGCGATGTTCGCGTTCTGCAACAGCGTGCGGGCCACGAAGCGGTCGTTGCCGCTCGCCTCCGGATCGTCGACGATCTTTCGGAGCTGGGCGAGGTGGCCGGGCCGGAGGAGGTGCGAGATGTCGCGGATCGCAGCGGCCGTGAGCGTGGTGAGGGCACCCGGGGCGACGGTGAGGATCGGCTGGCCGCGGAACCTGTCCACGCCTATGCCATCGGTGCCGAGCGACCTCCACGGGGTCTCGGCGTGGGCGAGCGGGAACATGTCCTGGAAGGTGAAGTCGGGCATGGGCTTTCCTAACCCCGAGGCCCGGCCGATGCCTCTCTCAGAGCCTGCGTCGCTGACCCCAACGCACGTCGTCCCAATCATCCCGCTCCGGGTCCGGGGCGACGGTGAGGGTGCGGAAGACGTTCACCCCGCAGGTGCCGCGTTCGCGGGCCGCGAGTGCGGTCCTCACCGCGTCGCCGTCGAGCAGCACGGGGCCACACAGGGCGAGGTCCTCGCCCCGGCCCGCGTCGAGCGCTGCCCGGGCGACGTCCTCGGCCCAGATCCATCTCCGCGGCGGCAGTCCGCGCGGAAGTCGGCCGGTCCGACCCTGGCGCATGGCGTCGAGGACAGGCTGGAGCGAGCGCTCGTGCAGGTCCCAGGCGGGGCTCGCCCGCACGCAGGCGGTGCCGGGGATGCGGGGGGCAGTCGCTGGCAGGATGACGGTGACCGGTCGTGTCGTGCTGGCCGCCAGCGCCCGGACGGCACCGGGCTCGGCGCCGCCCACGGCGACGATGATGCGCGCGTCGGGTGGGAGCCCGGCGGGGATGGTGTCCTTCGTGAGGTCGAACCGGAACCACAGGCCGACGTGTGGCCGGGGGGTGAGCGAGCCGACCATCACCGCGCCGGTGCGCGCCGCGACTCGCGCCACGGCGGCGCCGATCACGCCTCCGCCGATGACCAGGATCACGCCTGGCGGTCCAGCGCGGCAATCCAGCGGTCGGAGTGCTCGCCCGCGAGCGAGAAGTGGCCGAAATCATCGGTCCAACCGTGCCAGTCGCTCCCACCGGTGAGCAGCAGCCGGTGCTTGGCGGCGAGGCGCTTCAACCCGTTCTTCGTCGGCTTGTCGGTGCGCGGTCGAACACCCTCCAGCGCCTGAAGCCCGGCGCGGGCGAAGACCTCGACGAAGCGCTGGGCGGCGTCGAGGGGCGGGTGGGCCCACGACGTCGTGCCTCCGGCATCGCGGGCGATCGCGATGGCCTCGGTGTAGGGGAGATCGCAGAGCGGCACGTTCAGCGGGTTTCGAAGCAGCCCGAAGCAGTCCATCCAGGTGCGCACCTCGCCGTTCTCGCCCGCCCGTGCCATCAGGGCGTGCGCGAGGTGGTGGCGGGTGAGGGCGCGGTCGCCGGCCAGCGCCTCCGGGCTCGCGCGATCGGGCAGCCCCAGGCGCTCGCAGGTGCTGTCGTACCGGACCGCGCGAAATCGCGCTCTGGACTTGCAGAAATCGGCGAATTTCGTGGGCATCTCGCCGGGAAAATAGACGAGCAGGTGGTATTCCTTGCCCTCGTGGGCGCCGGTGATCTCGGCTCCGTGCACGATCCGCAGCGGCTTCTGCGTCCGGCCCCGGGCGTCGGCGGGGCGCTCCATGAACCCATGCGGCAGCACGGGGGCGAGGTCGTGGTCCGTGAGCGCGAGGACGTCGAGCCCGCTCGCGAGGGCGCGCTCCAGCACGAAGGGCGCGGGGTATCGCCCGTCCGACGCGGTGGAGTGACAGTGCAGATCGAGCCGTAGCGTCACGGGTCGGCCCGCTGGACAATGCAGAACATCGGATCGGGTAACCCAAAGCGGGATCGTGCACAGAGCGCGCGCAGCCCGACTCCGCTACACTCGCGCACATGCCGACCCCCCTCCCGAACTCGACCGAGGTTCGCACCTGGTCTCGCGCAGACGCTCACCTCCAGATGGTGCAAGCCACGGTCGAGGACGGCGCCGTCGTGCGGCTGGTGCCAGTCCGCCCCGGCCCGACCCCCCGGTTGCCCGCAGCCCGCGCGAGGCTCCTCAAGCCACAGAGACGGGTGGGAGACAGGCTCGAAGACGTGAGCTGGGATGGCGCGATCCGCGAGATCGGCGACCGGCTGCGTACGATCAGGAGCCAGGGGAGCGAGACCGCGATGCTCGCCGGTGCGCGGCTCGGTACGGACAGCGCGGGAAGCGTGCGTGCGATGGCCGTCCAGATGGCCCTGGGACCGGCTTCGCTGCACAGCCACCTCGCCGACCATGGAGCGCCGTGGATCCGGGCTGCGGAGCTCGTCCTCGGGCATCCCGTCGCGCTCCAGGCCGACGTGGCGCGTGCGCACTACGCCGTCCTGTTCGGAGCCAACCAGGTGGTCGCCGGCTGGGGTCCGCTCGAGGCCGCTCCGGGCATGGAGGCGGAGCTGACGATGGCCCGCAAGGTCAGGGGCACGAAGCTCGTGACGGCCGGGGCCAGGAAGACCCCGCTGGCTGCCGGCGCGGACCAGCACCTCGCGATCCGGCCCGGCACCGAGCTCTGGTTCCTGCTCGGACTGATCCGGCACATCCTCGACAATGGCTGGCACGACGTCCAGTACACCGACGACTGGACACAGGGCCTGGCCGAGCTCACCGCCGCGCTCGCGCCGTGGACGGTGGACCGATGTGCAGGGATCTGTGGGGTGTCCGGCGGGGATCTCGGGGGCGTGGCGCTCAAGTTCAGCCGTGCTGCGATGGCGGTCACCCATCTCGGGCACTCCGGGCTGCGTGGGCCGCACCCGACGCTCACTGCATGGGCGGCGCTCGCGCTGCACGGTGTCACCGCCAACCTGCTCCGGCCCGGCGCCCTGTACGAGAACAAGGGCGTGGGCCCGACGCAGCAGCTGATGGCGGGCCTGGGGAGCGACAAGGCGCCCCGGCTCTGCGGGATGCCGATGCTGCTCGCCCAGGCCAGCGCGCATCACCTCCCGGATCGCATCCTGACGCCAGGCCACGGACAGGTGCGAGGCCTGGTCACGCTCACCGCCGACCCCGCGACCGAGCTCTGCGGGCCGCGCGTGGAGTCGGCGCTTCGAGCCCTCGATCTGCTCGTGGCGGTGGACACCAACCCCACGTCCACCACGGCGTTGGCGCACTTCGTCCTGCCGACGCTCGCGCCGTTCGAGCGCGAGGACCTCCGGCTGCTCGACACCGTCGTGCACCCGCGGCGCGAGGTGGCCTGGACGCCTGCATTGCTCTCGCCGCGCGGAGACTCCCGGTCCACCGACAGCATCCTGCGTGATCTCTTCGCCACCCAGCGTCCGTCCCTCAAGAGCCCCTTCGGCGCACACCTCCGCTTGAAGGCCGGGCTGATCGCGCGTGGAGACGTGATGGGCTGGTTCGACAAGGCGCTGGCCGAGACGCCCGCCCGGTCGCTCGCTGCGCTGAAGCGCGAGGGGTGGGACGGTGGGGACGTCGACCGCGCGACGTGGCGGGTCTCGTTTGCCGACAACCGGATCCGGCTGCTACCAGCGCCGATCGCCGAGGCCCTCGGTCGACTGGTCGAGCCGCGCCTCGGGGCAGGGCAGACGCACTGGCTCGAGACCTCCTCCGCCCGGGATGCCGCCTTCGCGGCCGTGGACCGCGACGACGCGATGGACCCTGGCGTCGGCCTTCACCCAGACTCCGGGTTCGCCGAGGGCGAGCTCGTGCACATCCGGACTCGGGCGGGGAGCGCCCAGGCGACCGTCCACCTCAACCCCGAACTCCGCCCGGACACGGTCGACCTGCCCGCCGGCTACGTGGTTCCCGTGGCGCGACTGATCCCCGACGACACGCTGGATCCCTTCGTCGGCACTCCCTCCTGGGATGGTCTCGCCTGCAGCGTGACGCGGGCGTAGCGGCGCGCTCGCTCAGCCGAACTGCACCGCCGAGACCACCGCTCCGAGCACCGTGTCGCGGAAGACGACGCGGCCGGGGTCCCCCCCTGCGGCGCCAGCGGTGACCATCAGGGGGATCAGGTGCTCCTCGCGCGGGTGCGCCTCCCGTCCGAGCGGCGCCCGCCACCACGTGGTCAGCAGGTCGGCCCGCTCGCTGGCGTTGGAGGAGACGGCGTCCTCTAGCCAGGCGTCGAACGCCTGCGAGATCGCCCTTGCCTGCGGCTGGTTGAACAGGCGCATGTTGTGGAAGCTCATGCCGCTGCCGACGATCAGCACGCCTTCGTCGCGCAGCGGCGCGAGGGCGCGACCGATCGCCTGGTGTACGGCCGGATCGAGTCCGACCTGCAGGGAGAGCTGCAGGGTGGGGACCGTGGCGTCGGGAAAGGCGACTTTCAAGGGAATGAAGACGCCGTGGTCATAGCCGCGCTCCGTGTTCGTCGCCGTCGTGATCCCCACGTTTCGGAGCAGCGCCGCGACCTGCAGCGCAAGTTCAGGCGCGCCCGGGGCTGGCCACGCCAGCTTGTACGTGTGGGGCGGGAACCCGTAGTAGTCGAACAGCAGCGGGGGGGCCGGGCTGGTCAGCAGCGTGGGCAGGGCCTCCTCCCAGTGTGCTGAGATCACGAGGAGCGCCTTGGGTTGTTCGGGCAGCGAACCTGGAATCCCACGCAGCCAGCTCGCCATGCGGTCCCACGCGTCCGCGGGGGTCCAGTCCATGAAGAAGCACGGGCCGCCGCCGTGGGGGAGGAAGATCGTCGGGAGTCGGGCCATCGCGCGAAGCTAAGCACTGCCCCTTTCCGACCAAGAGCGTGAGGTGACCCGGTGAAGTCGTGCGCGGGTCGGCGTGTCATGTGGGAATCGCAGATCCCGCGAATAATATGCGATATACGCGCGATACTTCTCCACAAGCAATCTGTCGCACGCGATGTGGGATCTGCATTTCCCATGATGCTGCATCAAAACCGGCGTTCATCTGTTCGGAGGGCGTTGGCACGGCGCTTGCTTAGGACCCCCACGACACCGGCGAAAGCCGAACGGTCAATGCCGAAAGGCGGGTTCGCAAGAACCTATCTTTGACGTACTGACTCCTCTTTGCGAAAGCAGGAGGAGCCCAAGCCCACGGGAGCACCGGGCACGAGAGCTGGAAACGGCGATCGCGCAACGGACCCGACGATGGAGAAAGACCGCGAGGTTCGCGAGTGAAGTGAGAAGGAAACTTCCCATGACACCCGAAGGACGAGGCGGCAAGGCGGCTGGTGAACTTTCGGAGCGCGTGAGCGTTTCGGGTGCGGATTCGAGGGTCCTTCGGGATGACAGGATTCGCAGGCTTCAAGGCTCGGCGCAAGTCGAGCAGCAGAGCAGGGTGACAACCGGGCAGGAGGTGAGAGCCTCCCCGCATGGACGGTGCGCATCGCAAGGTGCCTCCACAGCGTCCAGCGACTACAGCTATCGGCGGAGGGAAAGCTTCGAAGGGCAGAAACGCATCGCGGGAATCTCGCAGCTTCTATAGGAGCAGCCATCGGAACTTCGGTTTTGGAGGCGCGGGTGAAACGACGATGAACCCCAGGGTCGTGAGCCGCTGCAACAGTGCGGACAGGATCGACGAGGAGTAAGCCGGCGAAGTGGTGTGAAACCACAAGGTCGGAACGGGCGGGAGGCGTAGCGGCCGACCGACGAAGAACCGGAGCAATCCGGTTTGGGAGTGGACTCGACGATTCGGGAGCGACGAAGGGGCGATCTTTGGAAAATGCAAGCAGAGGAAAGCGCTTCATGCGGTAACGCGTGAAGGGTCACTGTCCGGTTCCACCGGGCAGGGAGATGAGCGCGCAGGCGAGCCGGGAAACCGGATCGATTGCGGATTCCGGGCGATTCGATTGAAAAATCGACGTAGCACGATCAACCGAAAGGTCGGTCAGCCGGACGTTCAAGGCCACGCAGGGCAGGGAACAGGTGTGAAAGCATCTCTTCCCAGCTCGACGTCAGCGCGGGGTACACGCGGCGATGCCCGCTCCTTCGGGAGTGGACGTGCCGGACGGTGGACCCTGAACTCCGGGCAGAGGAACAACGGGCGATGCGCACTTCGGTGCACACACCAGTCGAGAACCTCATGCCGGGGAGCACCCAAGCCATACGGTGCCGCTGAAGTCGGGTCTGGTCCTGGAAGGTCAAACGTAGCAAATCTCGCGGGGTGGGTCGGTTCGCGTCTTCGGGTGCGGCCGTACTGCACTTCTCTTCTGAACTTCATTCGCGCGGCGCGGTGGTCCGAAAGGATCGGCGTGACGCGGGTCTCCAAAAACTGTTCGGTGAAAACCGGTGTCTGCCCCCCGTACGCGCAAGCGTGCGGGGGGTTCTCCGTTTTGCTGCGCGTGGTGCCGGACCGGGTGCCCAGCCGGGAGTCAGCCGTTTGCCTGATTGTCCGGGCGAAGCTGGGGGGAACCCTCACCGCACGCCCACGCTGACATCCGTGTCGTGCTCCGGACCAGGTCTTCGTCCTCGGTCCATGTAATTCCGGGCACTTACATGCTTGGCACGAGTCTTGAAATAGGGACAGGCAACCCCAGAGGTTCACCATGATTCTCATCATCGCCATCGTCGTCCTCGCGCTCTCCGCCAACTCCTGCGCCCCCAGCCCGGAGCCCATGCCCAGCGAGCCCAGGGGCGAGCCCGGACCCGTTCTCGACGGCGGCGACTACAAGGTCACCGTCGTCTCCGTGCAGGACGCGCAGTGCCGCGGCGCGTCCCCACAGGAGTTCCAGGGTCAGGTCGCCTGGGGCGTCCTCACCGCCGGCCACGGGATGGAGGGCGGCGGGGTCACCTTCAACCTTCAGGGCGTGATGCTCCGCGGCAACATGTACCCGGGCTCGCTCACCGTCTCCGGCTCGCTGCTCTCTCCTCCGGCCGAAGACGAACCGCCCACCACCCGGCCTGCGGAGGGGGACGTCGACTATGCGGACACCGGCGCGCCTGCGGGCCGCGGCGGATCGAGCTCGGGCTCCAGCGGTTCCAGCAACGGAGGCCAGCCTTCCGGCGGTGCTGATCGTCCCCCGCAGGCGGGCGAAGCCTGGGCCACCCTCGAGGCGACCATCTACCCCGAGAACCACGCCGTCGGCCAGCTCGCCATCAGCAGCGCCGATTGCAGCTACCACGTGACGGTATCGCTCGATCCGGGCTCCCCGGAGATGCGGCAGGACGACACCGGGGTGGTCGAGCACCCGACCGAGCCGACCGCGGATACCGGCGCGGACACAGGCGGCGGCTCCGACCCCTCCGATGGCAGCACCGGTGACACGGGCATGAACTCCGGCGGGTGAGCCCAGCCTGGCTGAGATGCCGACCGGACCGGAGTTCGCTCCGGTCCGGTTTCGTGCTGGCCAGCGCCTTCCGTTCGCCCTACTCCTCGCCCCCCAGCTCGGGCACGATCAACTGGACCGCATGCCGGACCACGTCGATGCGCCAGCGCGTGCCCGAGGTGTGCTCCTCCCCGTCCACCTGCGCCTCCACGGGTACGCCCCGCTCGTAGATGTCGAGCTCGAACCAGGGGGCCCGTACGATCTCCGAGAGCTGGAACCCGGGGGGCAGCGTTTTTGCGAACATTGGGATCTGCTCGTGCGCCACCAGGGCGCGGGCGATGAGCTCGTTGCGCCCACGCAGGGGGACGAGCTCCATGAGGCCGTCCTCCGGTGAGGCGGACTCGTCGAAGATCCAGGCGCCTGCGTAGTACCGCGTGTTCTTGATGATGAGGTCGGTGATCCTCTGCAGGTGGACCGGGCCGGTGGGCGTCTGGATCGCGCAGTCGAAGTCCTGCTCCTCCACGTAGCTGGCGAGGAATGCCTGCAGCACCGCGCCCGCGTAGACGAACTTGTCGCGGTAGAGCTCCCGGACCAGGGGGACCTGACCGACCAGCGCGCGGTCCTCGTTGCGCCACCGCAGCACGCGCGCAGACATTCCCCAGCCCGCGCTGTCGAAGAACCACGTGCTCGGTCCGCTCGGCTTGTGGTCCGGTCCGAGCGGGCTCAGCCGGCCGGCGTCGAGGGGCACGATGTAACGGGTGGCCAGCGTGGCGACGTTGCGATCGAGGGCCTCGGGCGCGGCGCTCATGCCAAAGCTGCGTCCCTGGTCGTTCGCGGTGCCCGTGGGCAGCATCCCGAGCACCACCGGGACGCCGCTGTCGAGGATCCCGGCGGCCACCTCGCGAAAGGTCCCATCGCCGCCCATCGCGACGACCGTGCTGAACCGGCCCGTGCGGAGCGCACCGGCGACGGCATCGACGGTGGCCCCGCCCGGCAGGGTGGACAGAAACTCATGTTTCAAACCGTGGATGTCCATCAGCTCCCGCGCGCGGTCGATGCGATCCTTGTTTCTGCCAGACTGGGCGGTGGGGTTCCCGACGAGGAGGTGCATGTCTGCCGCTATCGCGTCGCTCCTCGGGGGCTGCGCAAACTCAGGACTGCTCGTGACACAGAATGGTCACCGGGCACTCCTCGCGGAGTTAGGCCGGACTTCCGCTGGAGGTCGGGTTGGTGAGGTTGCTGTGAGTGACGCCTTGTTGGCCGCACCGTTGCGGTGGCTCCGGCGTGCGCTCCGTGTGCTGCCTGGACTTCCTGAGCTGCTCCCGGCGATGCTCACGCTCGTCATCGTCCTGACCCCGCTCTGCCTGTACCGCTGGGTGCTCGCCAGGGTGTACGACGCGGATGTCGAGCTGATCGACATGAGCGGGGGCGAGCTGCAGTTCTGGCTGCCGGTGGGGCTCGTCGCCGCCGTGGTGATCCGGTGGGCGCCGCAGCGCGCGAAGTTCCCGCTGCAGGCCCTGTTCCAGGTGCTCTGCTTCGTCTTCATGGCGCTGAACGGCTTCGAGCTTGCGTTCTACGGCGTGTTCGGCACTCGTATCGACTGGGATGCCCTCGACTTCCTGCTCGGCGACATCCGGAACGTGGCTCCGGTCGCGCTGAGCGAACTTCACGCTCCAGAGGTCCTGGCCGCGTTGGGCGCGCTGCTCCTGTGCCTCCTGCCGCTCAAGCTCCGGATCCGGTGGGACCCGCCGTGGGGAGTACTGGCGGGCATGCCCGCGCTGGGGGTGGCCCTCTGGATCGCGCACAATGGCCGCGCCACCGTGCACGGGCCGCTCAAGGAGCTTCAGCCATCCCTCGAAGAGCAGCTCTATTGGGACGGCCTCGATCGACTCGGCGATACCACGATCCCTCCCGCCCCCTCGGACGTCCAGCCGCGCGTGGCGCACCCCGTGGGCGGTGACCGCCCGAACATCGTGCTGATCCTGCTGGAGTCGGTCGGCTGGCAGGCCACCACGTTCGGCGGGAACCTCGCCACGACACCCTGGCTTGTCCAGTTCGCCGAGGATGGGTTGACCTCCGACCACATGTACGCGGTCGTGCCTCACACCTCCAAGGCGCTGGTCACCACGATGTGCGGGGACTGGCCCTTGTTGCGCTCCGAGATCGGGGAGGCCCAGCCTGGCGGGGTGCCCGGGCGATGCCTGCCGGACCTGTTGAAGGACCTCGGGTACGCCACGGGGTTCTTCCAGACGGCGAACGAGGCCTTCGAGCGCCGGACCGAGCTCGTGCACCGGTTTGGCTTCCAGTTCTTCCGGGGCCGGGACAGCCTGCTGGCGAGCGCCGGGTCGAAGGACTTCTCCAAGGTCAACTACTTCGGTCTGGAAGACCGTGCGATGCTTGCCCCCAGCATCGACTGGGCATCGCGGCAAAAGACGCCGTTCTTTGCTGCGTATCTCACGCTGGCCACCCACCACGATTACGGGGTGCTCCCCGACTGGAACTACCCGCCGTTTGCTGGAAAATCCGGTCGTGAACTCCACTACCTGAACAACATCCGGTACAGCGACGACTTCGTGAAGCGCCTCGTGGACAGCTACAAGCGGCTGGGCCTGGGCGACAACACGGTGTTCATCGTGCTCGGCGACCACGGAGAGGCGTTTGGCCAGCACGGCCGGTACGTGCACGACATGGTCATCTACGACGAAGGGTTGCACATCCCCTTCGTGATGTGGGGACCGGGCATCCCCCGGGGGACCATCGAGGGCGACAGGCAGCAGATCGACGTGCTGCCGACCATCGTCCAGCTTGCGAAGGGTGAGCTCTCCGGGAGCGTGCGGGGTTCCAGCCTCCTCGGACCCGCGCCGGACCGGGTGCTGCACCACTCCTGCTGGCGTTCCCACCGCTGCCTCGCCGAGCGTGATCAGGCCGGCATGAAGGTGATCGACCTCTACGGCGATGGAGCGATGCAGCTGTTCGACATCCCCAAGGACCCGTTGGAGTTGGACAGCCTCGGCTCCACCATGACCGACAAGCCCGCGCGCAGGGCAGAGCTGCGCGACTGGCGCGCCGCTGTGAACGGGCGGTACGATGAGCTCGAGGAGCGCTGGGTCAACAGCGATCAGCGGCCCGATTCCGGGCCCGCCCAGCATCACTGGCCCGGGATGGACTTGATGCGGTGCGCGACCGAGCAGGACTACGCCGTGCCGGGGCAGACCTTCTGGGTGAACTGCTCCTGGCGTCCGGACGCGCCCATCCGCGCGTCGCTGCCGCTCTATGTGCGGTTCGGCAGCCAGGTCACGACCGTTCGACCGCTCACGAAGGTGTGGCCCACCTGGAAGTGGCGCCCCGGCTGGTCGGTGGACGACGGGTTCGCTGTCCCCGTTCCGGACGACGCCACGGCGGCAGACCTCGACATCGAGGTGAGCTGGGACGACACGGACTGGGTGAAGGTGGGCCACATGCCCATCATCCTGGACTAGGCCCGGAGCCACCGCACGTTGGGGAGCTCGGTGGCGAGCACCTTCAGGTGGTCGACTCCGACCGGCCAGCTCGACGCCTTGCGTACCCCGCCGATTCGGGATCCCTCGATGGTCGGCACCTCGTCCACCCGCCACCCTCGCGAGAGGCTGCGGATCGTGATCTGGTACTCGATGGGGAAGCGCTTCACCGTGGTGTTCAGCTCGAGCAGATCAGCTCGACGCAGCGCGCGAAAGCCGTTGATGGTGTCGTACACCCGGGGTTGTCCCTGGTGAAACAGCCCATTGGCGATGCGTGAGAGGGTGTCGTTCACCCGTGCGCGCAGCCGGATGGTCTCCCCGTCCTCCTCATTCACCGCGCCCGGTCCGAACCTGCGGGCGATGGCGACGCGCGCACCGTCGAGCAGGCGGTCGTCCAGCCGCACGATGTCGGCGGGATCCTCGTTCCCGTCCGGGCTGAAGAAGATGAGGCGCTCGGCGTGGCTCGCCTCCGCCGCGCAACGGAACGCCACGCCGCGTCCCCGGATCGGCTGGGTGACCACGGGGATCCCCCGCTCGGCGAGGAATTCGACGGTGCCGTCCTTGCTGCCGCCGTCTACGGCGAAGCACTCGCGGAACTCACCGTGGGGGATGCGATCCCACAGGGTGCGCAGGCCCTCGATCTCGTTGAGGGTGAGGAGGACGATGGCGGCATCGCGGAGCGGAGTCTGGGCAGGGGCAGGCATGTGGGCAGCCTACCATGATCACTCCCTGTCGTACCGCACCTCGACCTGTGGCACCGGGATCTCCCCATGGGGCAGGAGGCAACGGAGCAGCACGTACCCCGCCAGATGGCCGGTAGTATCGAGGAAGTTCGGGTGCCCCGGATTCGCGTGGCCGACACAGATCTCGTAGCGCCCGCTCGACATCTCGACCCGCGCGTGGTTCAGGTGCACGGGGTGGTGCCGGTACTCCAGTGACTCCATCCATGTGTTGTACAGTACAAAGCTCCAGTACCGTGCGGTCGGGGCTTCCCCCCGGATGAACATCCGCTGGTCTGCCCCAAGGCGGTACCACATCACGAGGTAGCTGTTGTCGGGTGTCGGGAAGAGCGCCTCTCCGCCGATGGGCATGAACCGGTTGAGCGCCATCGCCTGCGCCATCTTGCGGGCCTCCGCCGTCCGGACGAACACGCCGTCCAGGTTCCGGCGGGCAAGCTGGTAGCGCCGGGCGAGCGTCGGGGAATCCAGCCGGTCCGAGCGCAGATCACCGACCCGCGTGATGTGCAGCTCCACGGGGCGCTCGGTGTTCCGGTCGGAGAAGTACTGGCGCACGAAGACCGCCGTCTCGTCCCCGTCGGCCTTCAGCCAGCAGCCTTCCGGCACGCCCGCCGGTTGCTCCTGGCTGATCCAGACGTCGAACGTGCGGTCCGAACGTACGAAGTGGCGGTCCGCGAGTCGGGCTGCGACCCGCCCCCCCTTGCCATAGAGCAGCATGCCGACGTAGACCGTGCCCTCGGCCAGCCTGCCCTGGATCCGGTAACGAGCGCCCTTGCCGTCGGCGCCAACGTCCATCCGGATCGGCGCGCGGAGATAGTCGGCGTCCGGGTTGTCTGCGAACATCTTGCGCGTGGGCCCCTCCGCGTGCGCGAATGCCGGGCGGTCGGCGTCGTTCTCCTCCACGAACAGGTCGAGGCTCTGCGCGACCATGCGCGAGAGGAAGCGGCGGCCCTCCAACGCGTCCAGATCGTCGGGCACGACGAGCGATTGCTCGATCTCCACCGCACGACGGAAGAACGCTCCCATCGCCTCCGACACGGCCGTGATCGGCGGGGGCGGGAGCGACGAGAGGTCGTACCCGAGTGTGCGGGCGAGCCCGTGCGTCTCGGGGCTGACGCTCGCGGGGTCGAACCCTTCGAGCCAGCGCGTGGCCAACTCGGGCTCCAGCTTGCCGCGCCCCGCGAGGTTCGGATCGCCCACCGCGCGGGCCCCCGGGGGGCCCTCCCGCATCCGGTCGCCCTCGTACGGTCGAGCCATCGCGGGAACGTAGTCCAGGCCAAGCAGATCGGTGATCCTGCGCAGCGGGACCTCGGGGGTCTGCACCAGATCCTCGTACCTCACGCTCGTCTGGCGGTCCGCGGGGATCTGCCCGAGGAAGGACTGGATGTTGCGGTTCGCGTAATACCAGATGCTGCGGGCGTCCGGCGCGTAGCCCTGGAGGATCACCTCGGCCATCGGCATGTTCTCGATGCTGCGGGTCACGCTGCCGGGGTGGCGGACGATCCACACCCAGCGTGCGTCCGGGAACCACCGGGCGAGTCGGGCGAGGGCCGCGGGGTCGGCGGAGAGGTGTGGGCACTTGTCTACGAGGAGCCGGTCCCCGAGCGCATCGAGCAACCGCTGGTACACCTCGGGCACGGTGAGCGACTCCCAGTCGAGCTCCATCGCCTTTGCGGCGTCGACGTCGATCCCGTACAGCTCCATCAGCGTGCGACGCAGGCCTCCCTTCTCCCAGAAGCGTTCGTCGAGCTTCTTTCGTCGCTCCGCCATGGTGGCGAAGGGGGCGATGACCATCTCCGGGGGCGAGAAGAGTGAGGGGTGACCGGCGAGCATCACGCGCAGGAGCGTGGTTCCGGAACGGGGGGCGCCGAGGACGAATACGGGTGCTGGCATGGGCGTCCGCTAACCGGTGTAGAATCGCACAATGCGTTCTCGTCTTTTCTTCCTGCTCCTCCCTGTCGTCTTCACAGGCTGTCAAGACAAGGGTGTGAGTGTCTACAACACCGAGCCGACGACGAGCATCCTCGCACCAGCGGACGGCACGGCGGTGGATGCTGGCTCGCTGGTGGAATTCTACGGTGTGGTCGGAGACGCGCAGACGGACCCCGAGTCCATCGCGGTGAGCTGGGCGAGCGATCTCGACGGTGAGCTGGACACCACCCCGGCTGCGGTCGATGGCAGCGTGTACTTCGCCTCGTCCTCGCTCATGGGCGGCGATCATGCGGTCACGCTCACGGCCGTGGACGAGCAGGGGCTCTCGGCCCAGTCCACGATCCAGCTGCACGTGGGGACTGGCCCGGGCGGGCCCGGATCACCGGCCGTCGTGATCCTCGGCCCGACGGAGGGCCAGGAGATCGCGTCCACCGACGTGCTGAACCTCGTCGCCGCGGTGACCGATGCGGAGGACCCCTACGACACGCTGCAGGTCGAGCTGATCGACGTGCCAGACGGCTCGCTCTGGGTGGGCAACCCAACCTCCACCGGTTCGCTCACGGTCCCGATGGCGCTGTCGATCGGCAACCACCAGCTCACGGTGAACGCCACGGACTCCGATCTCAACGTGGGGACCGCCACCGTGGACTTCGCCATCATCGACGACGGGCGTCCCCACGTCACGATCGACACCCCAGCGGATGGAACCGAGATCCCGGTCGGCACCGAGACGAGCTTTCGCGGGACCGTGGCCGACGACGACACCGATCCCGAGGCCCTGCTGCTGAGCTGGGCGAGCGACGTCGACGGCGAGCTCTCCACCAACCCGGCAGACTCCGCGGGGGCGACCTCCACCGCCCCGGTCCTCTCCCTTGGCATCCACACCGTGACGCTCACGGCGACGGACGTCGATGGCAAGACAGGCTCCGACAGCATCGTCGTGACCGTGTACGACCCGAGTGACCGCGACGACGACGGCGACGGTTGGACCGAGAACGAGGGCGACTGCGATGATGCCGACGGCAGCATCAACCCCGGAGCGACCGATGTCTGCGATTCGCTGGACAATGACTGCGACGGACAGGTGAACGACGACGACATGGACACCTACGAGGTGAACGACGTCTCCCCCGGCTACGACTGCGGCGACGTGGACGTGAGCTTCCTGTGGACCGGCGCCACGTTGAGTCTCTCGGCCCTCACCATCTCCTCCCCGGTCGACGAGGACTGGTTCGAGTGGAACGCTGTCGACGAGTACTGGGACAACGTGAGCATCTCCGCGACAGCCACGGGGTTTCCCTCTTCGGGCACCTACGTGCTGGAGCTCTGGAGCCTCGACACCGGCTCCGTGGTGGACACGGCGTCGGGCTCGGCGAGCCTGACCGTGAGCTACGCGGGCGACATCTTCGATGACGGCGAGGACCACTTCGCGGTGCGGGTCTACGCGACGACCTGGCCCGCGGGCAGTTGCTCGACCCTGTACACGCTCTCGATCCATTCCTGACCCCCGCTCGGTTCTTCGGATAATCGGCGTCACGCTCGGCCTCCCCGCGCGTTGACAGGATGCATGCGAGAGGAAGAGACGCCAGCCGCCGACTACCGCATCGCCCAGCGGCACACGCTCCGGGCCGAGGAGGATCGTGTGTCCCTCCCCGGGCTGCGGGCCCTGGACTCGCGAGCGTTCGACATCGCATTTGCGGTGTTCGCGCCCCGCCTGAACGGCTGGCTGTTGCGCATGGGCGCGTCGCGTAGCGTCGCCGAGGAGCTCGTGCAGGAGGCATTCCTGCGGCTCGCCAGGCACGCGCCCAGGCTGCGGGACGACACGCGGGTGGGCGCCTGGCTCTACGCGGTGACCAGGAACCTGTGGGTCTCGCACCGGCGCTGGTGCTGGCTCGACGGGACGCGGCTGATCGAACTGGCGGAGCAGACCTTCACTGCGCGGCCGCCCACCCCCGCAGAGGCTGCTGCAGCGGGCGAGACCGCCCTGCGTGTGGAGCGGGCCCTGGCGGCCCTGCCCGAGGCGCAGCGCGAAGTCTTCCTGCTCGTCGCACAGGAGGGGCTGGAGCCGACCGAGGCGGCGGGGATCCTGGGCATCGCGCCAGAAGCGGCGAGACAACGGCTGGCACGGGCCCGCAAGGCGCTCAAGGAGGCTCTGGAATGAGCGATCCCCTCGATCCTCTCGATGATCACGTGGCTCGGCACCTCGGAGAGCTTCCGCTGGACCCCCAGGCGGCCCGGCGGGTCCGGGGGCGCCTCGGGGCCGAGGTCGAAGCACGCCGCCTGGAGGTCATCGAGGGAGCCCTGCACGGTGGCTTCGCGATCGCCGCGCTGGCGTGGACCCTGTTGGTGCTGGTCAAGTAGCGGGCCGGTCCCGCTCCCACTCCTCCGGGAGCGCGCGCCCCACGGCCACCACCAGACGCTTCGGGGGCGCGAGATCCAGTGCGGCGGCGCGGGGGAAGCCGGGCGCCAGCATGCCCGTCATCCGGCCGGGGTGCACGACCTTCAAACCGGAGAACGCCGCATGTACAGCGTTGGCGTCGCCGAGGAGCTCGGCCAGTCGACGACGCGCAGCCGCGGCGTAGAGCGCCATGCCCTGGGCCTCGAACAGGGCCAGCGCCTCGGTCAGGTCGTCCGTCGGGCGCTCGCCCCGGGCGCCGCGCACCCCCGCGCGAACCAGGAGGCCGAGCGGTCTCGCCCAGGGCGCGGCTTCGTGCAGGAGGTCCTTCGCGTCCGATTCGGCGGCGGCGAGCCGGGGGCGCATGTTCTTCCCCGTCGCGCTCGCGAGCAGCGCCCGCGCCCGCGCGTGCCGCGCCTCGATGCGGACGTACTCCATCGTCAGCAGCAGGGTCCGACCCAGCACCGGCCAGAGCGCCTCGATCCGCTGGAGCGCCTCCTCCGGCCTGCCCGCGTAGAGCTCGGTCTGCGCGAGCGCCCAGCTCGCGTTGAAGTGCTGCACGCGCCCCTCTCCAGGCCACCCCCGGATCGCGGCGGTCACCTCGCGGAAGGCTCGCTCGGGATCGTCGGCTGCGAGCCGCACCATGTGCAGCGGACGGAGCGCGATCGTCAGCTGGTACAGGTTGCCCGTGGCGGTGCCGTCGCGCAGGAGGCGGTCAGCCGCATCGGCGATCCGGTCGATCTCCCCCAGGTAGATGTACTGGTCCATCAGGAACAATTCGGACGTCGAGCGCTCCCACACCGCGCCCGGGCAGTGTGCAGCGAGCAGCGCCAGCGCGGCCTTGAACTCGACCTCGGCCTCCCGCCAGTGTCCACACATGAAGTAGACAGTACCTCGCTCCTGTGCGGTCAGCGCGAGCAGATGGGGGTCGTCGAGCTGCTCGGCGATCATTTGGGCCTGTCGCGCGATCGCCAGCGCTCCGGCGAGCTTCCGCTCCCCGCCGATGGACATCGACGCCGCTTCGGCCGCGAACCCACGCGCGATGCGTCCCGGCTCACCCGCATCGAGGGCGAGCAGCATGTACTGCGCCTGGAACGCGCTGGATCGGATGGGGTCGACGCTGTGCAGGCCAGTCACCATCGCCCAGCACACGTCGAGCCGTTGCAGCTCGTTCGCGTCCGCCACGATCTTCGAAGGTTCGGTGCCGCGGAGCCGCAGCCGCAGGCGTCGCCAGGCTGTCGTGACCGCCGCCCGGGCCTGCGAGCCGTGAAAGTCCAGGCCCACCTCTGCCAGCAGCGAGGAGGCGAGCCGCAGCCCGGCGTCGAGGTGCCCGCTCATCAGGAGCCCGTGTACGGCCCGGGTGCGCAGGATCACGCCGTTTTCGGGCTGGGAGCTCGCGGCCTCGAGGAACGCCTCGGCTGCGGCGCGGCCATCGCCGGAGTTCGCGAGGTTCTCGGCCAGTCGGACCTCCGCCTCCCCGCGCACGGCACCGGGCCCGGCGAGGGCGAGGTACCGCTTGTAGAGCGCTGCGGCGTGGCGGAACGCGAGCGCCGACTCTGCGCTCTCGGCGCCCCGCAGCGCCCAGATCGCGGCGCGCTCGGTGTCCCCCGCGCCCTCGTGGTGGATGGACAGGGCTTCTGCGTCCGGGGGCGAGGCGAGCTCCAGCGCCTCGGCGAGCTCTCCGTGGAGCACTCGACGACGCGCGGCCGAGAGCCCGCCGAGCGCGGTGGCGCGCACCTGATCGTGGTAGCAGTCCACCCGCTCCTCGGAGGCCTCGCCCCGCAGGCGGAGCAGGCGCTGTTGCGTGGCAATCCGGAGGTCACCGCGCAGGTCGCCGTGTGCGGCGGGGAGCAGCGTGAGCGGGATCGGTCGCCCGACGATCGCCACGGCCTCCACGAGTCCCCGCACGCTCTCGGGGATGCTCTCCAGGCGAGCGCTCAGCATCTCGGGGATGCCGCTGAAGCGGACGGTCCCCGCCGTGGGCATCCACATCGAGGCCTCGGCCAGCAGGTAGGGGTCGCCGGCCGCCTCGCCGAGCACCGTCTCGTCCACGTCAACGCCGCTCGAGCGCAGAAGCTGGCGGGCATCGGTCTCGGAGAGCGGACCGAGCCGGAGATCCTCGATCCGGGCGGGGTGCGCGTCGTCCGGGCCCGGGCCCCGGAGCGCGAGCAATTCGAGCAGCATCGGGCTCGTCGCCTCGTCCTCCTCCCGGTGGCTTCCGAGGAGCATCAGGGCGGGGGGCCTCGGCGAGCGCAGGAACCGGGTGATCAGCGCGGCGCTGTCGCTGTCTCCCCACTGCAGATCCTCGATCGCGATCAGCACGTGCCATCGGGCCGTGAGCCGGTGGAGGAGGTCCTCGAGGGCCACGGCTCCCAGCGTGCGGACGGCACGAGGGTCTGCGGGCACCGGCTCCCCGCTGGTGAACGCGGGGTGGCGCGCGAGCACGGGGAAGAGGCGGGCGAGCGCGCCGGCGTGCTCCGGGACCAGCGGCAGGACCTCCTCGACGGGGAGCCGCAGGAGGTGCTGGGAGAGCGAGTCGATCACGGCGTCCAACGCCTTGTGGGGGATCTGCTCCCGCTCGTGGCAGCGCCCGGTGAGCACCAGGTTCGCCGGGTTGCCGGACACGTGCTGGATCAGCTCGCGCACCAGGACGCTCTTGCCGATGCCCGAGCGGCCGCGCACGAACACGGTCACAGGGTCGCCCGCGCAGGCACGGGCCCAGGCGTCGCGCAGGACACTGCGCTCAGCAAACCGCCCGACGAGGGGGTCGCGCGGCGTGACCCGGCGCTCCTTGCGTGCGCCCTGCTGTGGGGCGAGCACCTGCTGGAGCTCTGCGTACCCGGCGCGCCGGGCAGGGTCCGGTTCGAGCAGCGCGTAACAGAGCTGGGCCCATGCGGGGTCTGCGCCCGCAGGAAGCGGACGAACCTGTCGGAGGAGCTTCGCAGCCAGCAACGCATCGAAATCGCCATCGAAGGGCGGCTGGCCCGAGAGCGCCTCGTACAGCAGCACGCCTACCGCGTACCAGTCCGCGGCCGGGCCGGCGGGCTCGCCCCGCATCTGCTCCGGGGCCATCGCACCGGGGGTGCCGGCGATCTGGGCCGCCGAGTCATTCTCGGCCCCTGTCGGCTGGACGAGGCCGAAATCGAGCACGACCGCTCGTCCGTCGGGCCCGAGCAGGACGTTCGCGGACTTCAGGTCCCGGTGGAGCTTCCCGCCCCGATGCAACGCATCGACGGCGCTGCCGATCTGCGCGAAGGTGTGCGCCAGCTCGGTCGGGTCGACCACGGCCGTGGATCGCCCGGGCAGCGAGACCGTCACGGCGCGGACGGGCAGGTCGAGAGTGGAGACCAGCCCCTCCGGAGGTGCATCGCCGCTCCAGGTGGCGCTCGCGACCGGGTGCTCGGGGCGACGACACAGCTGGTCGAGCACGTGCCGTCCGGGAACGTACTCCATCGAGAAGAAGCACCCGAACACGTCGTCCCGCTCGGGATCGACGAAGAGCTCGTGCAGCCGGACGAGGTTCGGGTGCAGCACGTCGGCGAGGGCGCGGAACTCGTCTTTCAGTCGGAGCAACGCCGAAGGTGCCACCTGGTGCAGCGTCTTCAGGGCGACGATCGAGTCGTCCCGCAGATCCCGGGCCATGTAGACAGTACCCATGCCGCCATGCCCGATCGCCCCGCGAATCTCGAAGCGGTTGGCGACGATCTCCCGGACGGTGGGCATCGCCGCGACCCCTAACGCAGATTCCGGTGAGTGAAGCGGCAATTGGCGGTCACCGCCAGGTCACCCGGTGCCACGACGCCCGGCTCCCGCTCAAATCCGCCTTGGTCCCCGTGTCCAGCAGGGTTCCCGGGGCGGCCCGACCCGCGTGACCGCGCCATCGGTGTGCTACGTGCGGGCCATGCCCACCACACTCTACGGTTCCCCCTACTCCACGTTCACCTGGTCCGCCCGGCTCGCCCTCGCCGAGAAGGGCGTGGCCTACGATCTGGAGTCCGCCCGGCTCCGCACTCCCGAGTACGGGGCGCTCCACCCCTACCAGCGCATGCCGGTGCTCGTACACGACGGCTTCGTCGTGTACGAGTCGCTCGCCGTGATGCAGTACGTCGACGAGGCCTTCGACGGCCCGGCGCTCCGGCCCGCGACACCCGCGGCCCGGGCCCGAAACCAGCAGTGGGCGAGCGCGTTCGTGGACTACGTCGCGCCTCACGCCGTGCGGGGCGTGCTCATCCCCCGACTCGTGCTCGCCGCGCGCGGGATGCCCGTCGACGACGCCTCGGTTCATCGGGCGGCCGCGAAGGCGCGCGAGAACCTGGTGCCGTTTGAACGCGCCCTGGCGGAGTCCGCGTTCTTGTCGGGCGAAACACCGAGCTTCGCGGACTGGCTCCTGGCGCCGTGCATCGCGAGCGGCCGCCAGATGACCGGTGCGGACCGCTTCGCCGACGATCTGCCGAACGTCGAGGCCTGGCTGGGACGGATCAGCGCGCGGCCGAGCTTTGCGGTGACCGTGCCAGGGTGAACGGAGCCGGCGCGATACTCCCGCAGAACCTGGAGAGTTCCGATGGAAAAGTGCATGACCACCACCTGCTTCACCCTGGATGGCTACCGCGTCGTGCGGACGCTGGGGGTCGTTCGCGGCATCATCGTGCGGTCGCGCTCGATCTTCGGCAGCATGGGCGCCGCGCTGCAGACGATCGTGGGCGGTGACATCACGCTGCTGATGGACCTCTGCGAGAAGACCCGCGCGGGCGCCTTCGACATGATGGTGGATCACGCCATGGAGCGCGGAGCGAACGCGGTGATCGGGATCTCGTACGATGCCACCGAGGTGATGCAGGGCGTGACCGAGGTGCTCTGCTACGGGACGGCTGTCGAGGTCGAGGCGCTGCCGAAGGTGTAGCCCGCCGCGTGGGCGCCACCGCGATCAGCCCTCCGCCGCCCCTGCCCGGGCGCGTGGCCGGCCGGGGGCTTCGACTTCGGCCTCGGCCGCGAGGTGGGCCAGGAGGTCGTCGAGGCGGTCGAGGGAAGGTGTGCCCCCTTCGGCGAGCGCGAGCAGGTGGAATTCGCGGAGCGCGTCCAGGAGCTCCGTAGCTTGATCGTCGAGGCGGCAGCGCGCTTGTTCGATCCGCGAGTCGTCTCCTCCGAGCGCCTTGTGCGCCTCCCTGGCGCTCGCGAGTCGATCGTGCTTCCCGAGCACGTCCCGCAGCCCCACCTCGATGCGCTGTGCGGCCTCCCCGTGGCGCGCATCCCGGGCGGCGCGCAGGTCCCGGAGCAGTAGCTTCGCCGCGGCCCACCTCGCATCTGTGGGTTCGGGGGCACGCGTGTCCTGGACGGCAGGCAAGCCCCGCGCCCCGCCGATCCACTGTCCGTCGGCCTGGATGCTCCCGGTGGGGGCGCCGCCGTCCGGGTAGACCACGGTCGCGGTGAGGACGACGGGGCTCCCGTCGGCGTCGACCCGCCAGGTGAGCGTCGCCCCGGAGCCGCTGAGTGTCGTCTTCCGCGCCACCCGCCTGCCGTCTACGTAGAGCGATGCCGTGTTCTGGCGCGCGACGAGGCGGACCTCGTGCGCCCCGCAGGTGCAGGTCCACTCGGCCCGCACGCGGTCCACGAGCGCCCAGGCCCCCAGCCCTGTCGCCCCGGCGACGACTGCCACCATGATCATCGCGACGACCATCCGGGCACCTCGCACGGTTCATATCCCGGCCCCGCGCCGCTCCTCAGTCCACGATGCGGGCGATCAGGTTCGTGAGCTCGCGGGCCATGCGCTCGTGCGAGAAGTGTGCCAGCGCCCGATCGTGGGCGCTGGCGCCCATCGATGCCCGGAGCGCGGGTTCCTCGGCGAGCCGCGCGACGGCTGCGGCGAGCGCCGGGGCGTCCCCGATGGGGACCACGATTCCACACTCGGGGGTGAGGAGTTGTTCGGATCCCTCCGTGCGCGTGGCGACGGTCGGGAGCCCAGCAGCCATCGCCTCGATCGTGGAGAGCGGCATGCCCTCCCAGTCGGAGCAGAGCAGGTTGATGTCGGCGGAGCCGAGCAGGTCGGGCACGTCGGAGCGCACCCCGGCCAGGCGGACCAACCCGTGGAGCCCCGCGGTGTGGATGAGGCCGGCGAGCTCTTCGTCGCGCTGGCCCTCGCCGATGATGACGTAGCGCAGGCGGGGGTACCGCTCGCGGAGCAGCCCGGCGATGGTGATGACGTGCTGGTGCGCCTTCTGGGGCGTGAGGCGGCCGAGGGTCACGACGAGGAGATCGTCCGGCCCGGCACCCATCGCAGCACGCGCGGCCGTGCGGGTCGCGCCCGTGCGCGGTCCGAGGGGCCTGCAGTCGACCCCGTTGTAGATCACCTCGCAGCGCGAGGCGGGCAGGCCGCCGGCGACAAGCTTGTCCCGCACGTCGGGCGAGACGGCGACCACCACGTCGGCCACCGCGCGCAGCAGGGGAGCGACGACGGGGTAGCGCTCCTGGGGCCACCCGTGTGCCACGGCGATCACCGGTGCATGGTGGAGCACCTGGGCTGCGCGGGCGATCCAGGCGACCGCGAGCGAGTTGGCGATGATCGCGGTGGGCTGTTGCTTCTGGAGGATCGCAGCGATCCTCCAGGCCGCGAGCGGCAGGTCCGCGCGGACGTGGCCCAGTTCGGTGTCGTGGAACGTGATCCGGGGGTCGAGGGTAGCCGCCAGGTCGCCGCGCGACGCGGCCAGCGCCACGGTCGATCCGTGCTCGGCCATCCAGTTCCCGACGGTCACCGCGTAGCGCTCTGCACCGCCGACACCGAGCGTGTTGATCAGCAGGAGCACAGAGGCAGGTGCAGGAGGCTCTTTCGCCGATGCAGCCCAGGCGTCGAGCTCCGCCTCCAGCCCGGCGCAGAGCTCCCGGATCGCGGGGCTCGCCATCGGCGGCGGTTTGCGCCCGACGGATTCCGAGTGGACGCGGCCCAGAAAGGCTTTGTCGAACGCCGCGCCCACGTGGGTGAACACGCGTCGGAACGCCGCTTCGGGTTTTGTGACGAGGTCCTCGTACTTCACGAGCAGGACCCGCGGGTGCAGATGCAGCCCCAGCTCGCGGAAGAAGGAATTGCGCATGTACCAGAACAACAAGGCGCCTTCGAGCTCGCTCAGATCGTCGCGCCACACCCGGCGCAGGTCCGCGAGCACCCGCTCCGAGAGGCGCTCGGTGCGCCAACCCCAGGTCGTGAGATCCCCCTTCACGGCCGCTGTCACGACTTCACGCTGGTGCGCGCCCCACTTCTGGTAGGCCGAGTTCGCGACGTCGTCGAAGTGCCGGTACGTCCACAGCCCGCGGGCGCGCGGAAAGCGGGCGAGCAGGAGGTCGGCGTTCTGGCTGTCGCAGATCGGCTTGAAGATCTGCGCCGGCGCTGGGCTCGACATGGCGAGCAGGCGCACGGTGGCGTCCGAGCGGAGCTGGAAGTCGCTGAACGCGGTGGCGTGGTTCTCGTGGTAGATGCGGGTTTCGCGGCTGTTGTCCAGGATCCGCATGAGCATCTTCGTGCCCGAGCGCTGGCAGCCGAACACGAAGGAGACGCGCTTCGGGTGGTTCCAGCCGTAGCTGAGCTGGCTGAGGCTCTTTTTCTGCCGATCGAGGAATCCGGGTGCGGCGGTTCGCCACGCCTCGAACGTTTCACGCGCGGTCATCGTTTCCATTGGGTCCGGTCCTACGCCATGGCTGGTAGTAGTCACCGGTTGCGGGGCTGGCACGGGGGTTGCGACGGTCCCTGACCAATGGCCCCCGGTTTGCTACGAGTCCTTGTCGTCATCACTCGCGGAGAGGCGGGCGGGGCGCAGGTGCACGTGCGTGACCTCGTGCTCGGGCTCCGGGCGCGGGTGCACTACGAGGTGGCCGTGGGCGACGACGAGTTCCTGACGCAGGAGTTGCGCGCCGCGGGCGTGTGCGTGCACGTGCTGCGCGACCTTCAACGCGATCTCTCGCCGTCGAAGGACCTCGCCGCGCTTCGGGCGCTCTTCGACCTGATCGGCGCGCTGCGACCGCACCTCGTGCACACCCACAGCAGCAAGGCCGGGCAGCTCGGCCGGCTGGCGGCCGCCGCCCGCGGGGTGGCGACGATCCACACCGCGCATTCCTGGTCGTTCTCGGACGGCATCCGGCTCCGCCGGAAGGCGCTCGCGATCCCGGTCGAGGCGGCGATGGCTCGTCTCACGCACAGGTTCATCGTCGTCTCCGAGGCGGACCGCGAGGTGGCGCTGCGGTACCGCGTGGCCCGGGAGGAGCAGGTGAGGGTGGTGCACAATGGCGTCCTGGACACCGGGTTCCGGGCGAGGCCGGGGAGCTCGACGAACCCGATCGTGGCGATGGTCGCGCGGATGGCCGACCCGAAGCAGCACACCCTGCTGCTGCGGGCGATCGCGACGATCCGGGCGCCCTGGCGCGTGCGCTTCATCGGCGATGGGCCGGACCGGCGGAGCGTCGAGCGGACGGCCGGCGAGCTCGGCATCGCCGATCGGGTGGATCTGCTCGGGGTGCGGAGCGACGTCGCCGCTCTGCTGGCGGAGTCCCACGTCGGGGCGCTGATCTCGAGACAGGAGGGTTTTCCGTTGGCCGTCCTGGAAGCGATGCGGGCCGGGCTCCCGGTGATCGCCTCGGACGTGGGGGGCGTGGCCGAGGCGGTCGGACACGAAGCGACAGGCCTGCTGGTGCCCCGGGATGACGAGGGGGCCCTGCGGGTCGCCCTCGGCCGCATGCTCGAGGACCCGGCCCTCCGGGTGCGCTTCGGGCGGGCGGGACGCACGGCCTACGAGGATCGATTCTCCATCCAGCAGATGCTGGCCGGAACGGCAGCAGTGTACTCAGAACTCGCCCGGAAAGAGGGCTTGCCCAGGGTGGCCCCATGAAGCTCTTCGGCATTCCATTCCACAGCCGGCAGGTCTACTACCTGTTCGGCGACCTCGTGATCGCGTTCCTCTCGATCCTGCTGGCCAACCAGGTGCGCTTCGGGGTGGGGGCGCCGGGCAAGGACCTGATGAGCGTCCTGGGCAACGACACCGGCCCCTCCCTGTTCGTCGTCACCTCGCTGCTGATCGGGCTCTACCTGGCCGATGCCTACGACGTTGCCATCGACTTCCGACACCGCGCTGCCCTCGTGCGCCCATGGGTCGCCGTCATGGCCGCCTTCATCGTGGAGCTCGCCGTGTTCACGGTGTTCCCGCAGGGCGGATGGGGCCGTGACGTGATCGGCCTCTCGAGCCTGAGCGCCGCGGTCATGCTGTCCGCCTGGAGGCCGCTCGTCAGCACCGTGAGCCCGGGTGCCGGTTTCCGGCAGCGGACGCTCGTGGTGGGCGCCGGCGAACCCGGCCAGCTGATCGGCGAGACCATCCTCAAGCTGGACTCGGCCGATGGGATGTACGATCTCGTGGGCATCGTCGACCAGCCGCCGCTCGGAAACCGACGCCAGACAGACTTCGAGGACGATGACCTCGCCGTCCCGTTCGGCAACCTGCCGGTGGTGGGCTCTGCCACCGAGCTCTCCGCGCTCGTCCAGAAGCACCACATCCAGCTGATCATCGTCGCGCTCCGCGGCAGCCTCGGCGGTGAGCTCGCGCGGCAGTTGCTCGAATGCAAGGCCAGGGGCGTGATGATCGAGGAGATGCCGACGGTGTACAAGCGGCTCACCGGCAAGGTCCCGATCCTCGACCTCTCCGATGCCTGGCTGATCTTCGGCCCTGTTTTCGCCGGGAGCAGCGCCCTCGGTGCCGGGGTGCAGCGCCTGGTGGACGTGACGGTCGCGCTGGTCGGCGCCACGGTCAGCTTCCCGATCGTCGCGGTCGCCGCGCTCGGGGTGGTGCTCGAGTCGCGAGGTCCGGCTTTCTTCCTGCAGGAGCGGCTGGGTCGGAACGAGGTCCCGTTCCGGATCATCAAGCTGCGGACCATGCGCACCGACGCCGAGGCCGACGGGCCGCAGTGGTCCCAGAAGGGGGACCCGCGGGTCACCCGCCTCGGGAGGTTCCTGAGGCGCTCCCGCATCGATGAGTTGCCCCAATTCTGGAACGTGTTGCTCGGACACATGTCGATCGTGGGGCCGCGCCCCGAGCGCGAGTTCTTCGTGAACCAGCTCAAGGAGCGCATTCCGTTCTATGCGCTGCGCTTTTCGGTCAAGCCCGGTGTGACGGGTTGGGCGCAGGTGCGGTACGGCTACGGCGCCACACAGGACGATGCCGCCGAGAAGCTGTGCTTCGAGCTGTATGCGATCCAGGAGATGAGCCCTGTGCTCTACGGGCTGATCCTACTCAAGACAGTGCAGACCGTGCTCCTGCGGCGGGGGTCATAGTGGCTACCGATCAAACTCCCGTTGGCGAAACCCCAACCTCCCTACCCGGCGGCTTGCTCAGCCAGCCGGGCCACCTCCCCCATCGGCTGGACGTCGATCCGTCCGAGGTCCCGCTGCCGGGCCGCATGGTCGATCACCTCACCCAGGGCGGCCACCATGCGCGCGGGGTCGCTCGCGAGGTTGATTGGGTGCAGGTAGAGGTGGAAGATGCGCCGATCCTGTGCGGCCTGCTCGATGCCCCGGATGCACCGGGCCACGCGGCGGGAGAGCGGGATGAGCCTGCGGACGCCGTCGATGGGGAGGAAGGAGCACGAGGACGGGATGTTCCAGAGCCCATGCTCGTCCCGGGTGGGCATCACGGTGGGGGGACGCCGGGCGCCCAGGACCTCTCCGAAGTGGGCCAGCCGGGACACCGCGCCGGGCACTCGCGGGTGGCGCCACCACGTGGGCTCGAGCCCGCGCCAGCAGGTGAACCCGTATTTCTGGAGCAGGTCCGCATGGCCGTGGACGTTGCGGGGAAAAACGAAGGAGCGCAGGGTGATGCCAAGCTCGGCGGCCTCGGCGACGCAGCGCCGGAGCTCGGACTCCGCGGTCTGTCGGGAGCAGCCGGGGTCTCCGAACACCGGGTGGGAGAAGCTGTGGCTGCCGATCTCCTGCCCGGAATCGCGGAGCCGCGCGACCAGGCTGCGGGCGTAGAACTCGGGATGATCGGCCTCGGTGCCGGTGGGGACACCGTCGAGCCAGGGGGCGGGGTGCCACGCGTGTCGGGGGGGGGTCAGGTCCGGGAAGAGCCTCCCTTCCGACCGCTCGGCGCCCGCGCGGAAGAGGCCCCCCACGGTCGCCCAGGTCGCGACGACGCCGCGGGACTGGAGGCGGGCGAGGAGGGGGTCGAACACCTGCTCCCGGGTGACCCGCGCGAACGCCAGCAGCGCTGCGAGATCGGTCGTGATGTCACGCATGCCCCAGACGAGCTCGAAGTCGAAGCTCAGGGTGAAGACTCCACGCTCGAGCGAAAGCTGGGTGTCGGGCACACTTGGGATGTAAACACGCCACCCCACGGCCAAGCCCCTGGCCGTGATTATGCTTCGCAAGTCGGGCGTTCCTTTCCCCCCTACCAAGGCGACGTCGTGCCTGAGCCCAACCACGTGCCTGCTCGTCGAGGGATCGATCTCGAGGCCATCGCCCGGGCGATCTCCGAGCAGCGTCGGATCTTTCTCGGGTTCCTGCTGGCGGTCGTGCTCGCGACGCTGGTGGGGAGCCTGCTCACCCGAAAGCAGTACCAGGCGGTTGCGGTGATCCAGCTCATGCCGCGCGCTGGGCAGGAGATGACCGGAAACGAGGTGCTCAACTCGGACGCCACGGGCTACCTCGAGGGGCGGGACCGCGCGCGGACCCAGATCCAGATCATCCTGTCGCGAAGCGTGTCCGAGGAGGTCATCGCCCGCTACAACGCGCTGGGCCGGGACGTGATCCCGAGCACCCTCGCGGGGGTCGAGGGCTTCCAGAAGGCGTTGTCGGCGAGCCCCCGGGAGGACACCCAGCTCGTCGAGATCGGCGTGCGTGACCCGGACCCCGAACGGGCGGCGACCCTCGCGAACCTCGTGGCCGAGGTGTACCAGGACAGCAACCTCGAATCGCGTACCGACGCCGCACGCTCCACGCAGTCCTGGCTCGACAAGCAGAAGACGGGCTCGCGCGCCGAGTTCGCCGACGCGGCCGAGAAGGTGCTGACGTTCAAGACCTCGAACAACCTCGTGGACATCGACGAGGCGGCCGACGGGATCTCCACCCGGATGAGCGCGCTGCAGACCTCCCTGGGCGAGGCGACGAGCCAGCGCGTGCTCCTGGAGAGCAAGGTGGCGGAGCACAAGCGGCTGCTCGCGAAGGAAGACTTCGACGTGCTCGCCGGGATGTTCGACGACCCCGGGTTGCAGACCATGGCGCAGGAGCGGGCCCGCGTGATGACCGAGAGCGCGCAGGTGCTCGCCGAGTACGGGCAGCAGCACCCCGAGCACCAGCGCGCGGAGGGACGGATCAAGCAGATCGAGGGGTTGATCGCAGCAGAGGTCCAACGCAACATCGATGCCGAGCGCTCGCAGGTCCAGACGTTGTGGCGGCAGGAGCACGCCCTCGGGGCCGAGCTCGATCGGGTCAAGACCGAGCTCGCCAAACGGCAGCGCCTGCAGGGACAGTACTCCGAGCTCAAGTTGAACGAGGACCGTGCGCGGCGGCTCTACGACGCGCTCGGGGAGCGTGGCGCCGATGTCGGTCTCCAGGCCACCTCCCGGTTGAACGACGTGCGGATCCTGGACAGGGCGGTGGCTCCCACGCGCGCGGTCACCCCCAACATCCCGCTGAACCTCGCCGTGGCCCTGGGAGTTGGGTTGGGTGGCGGATTCGCACTTGCGTTGTTCCGGCACCGCCTGAACGAGACGATCATGACTCCAGACGACGTGGAGCACTACCTCGACACGCCCATGCTCGGCTCGATCCTGTCGCTCCCGGCCGAGAAGGCGCCCTTCGAGCGCGCCCTCCACTCGTTCAACCACCCGCGATCCCGTTCCGCCGAGGCGCTGCGGAGCATCCGCGCGGTGCTGCAGACCTTCCCGCCGGGCGGGCGCAGCCGTCGCCTGTTGGTGACGAGCTGCACGCAGGGCGAGGGCAAGACGCACGCCGCGATCGGCATCGCCGTGGCCTTTGCGCAGCTTGGACAGAGCGTACTCCTCGTAGACGCGGACCTTCGCATCCCACGGCTCCATGAGCTGCTCGGCACCCCGGAGTCGCCGGGCCTCTCGGAGGCCGTGGCTGCCAGCCCCGATGCGGAGCCCTGGGTGATGCGCACCCGGGTCCCGGGGCTCTGCCTGTTGCCCCGAGGCGCTCGCGTCGACTACCCGAACGAGCTGCTGTCCTCCCCGGCGTTGGAGCGTCTGCTCGCCAACCTCTCGGGGGTGTTCGACATCGTGATCATCGACACGCCTCCCGCGGCGGTCGTGGCGGATGCGATGGCCCTGGCGCGCCAGGCGGATGGGGTCATCCTGGTGGTCCGGCGGGGCCGGGTGTCCCGCGTGCTGGCGGCGCAGACCCTCGCGAGGCTCCGTCAAATGGGAGCCCGGATCCTCGGCATTGCGCTGAACGACGTGCCTCCGAGCAAGGAGTCCGTCTCGCACTACTACGACGAGTCTCCGCGCGCCGATCGACGCGCAGCAAAGTGAACCCCGCCCAGCGAACGGCCCGCTCCGGCGCCGGTGCCGAGGTCCTCCTGCCGGTGGCGCTGGGCCTGTGTGCGGGGGCTGGCGTGGCGCTGGCGCCGACGCTCGCACCGGTGGGATTCGCGGGGGTGGCTGCGGCGTGGCTCGGAGTGGCCTACCCGCCGTTGCTCGTGCTGGGGATGTGGGCGGGCATGCTCCTCGACCGGCTGGGCGCCACGGGCATGAACGTGGGGCTCATCCCTGTCACCGCCTCCAAGCTCACGGTGCTGGGGAGCATCGGGCTGTGGGCGTTGCACTCGGCGCTCGCTCGCGCGCCGCTGGTTCGATGGCACCCCGTCCTGACCGCGATGCTGGGCTTTCTGGCATCCACGGCGGTCTCCATCGCGTTGTCGAACGGGATGGAGTACGGCGTGTTCGTCCTCTCCGGGCTCGGCATGGTGACCGTGCTGGTCGCGCTCGTCTACGCGGTCCTCGCCGAGGCGCCGCTGACGATGCTGTACCGGGCGTTGGGGTGCGGATTCGCCGTCGCCCTGCTCGCCTCGCTGCGGGCCCCGGGCACGGACCGGTCGGCCGGAACGATGGGCGACCCGAACGAGTGGGCGACGCTCGTGCTGCTGCTCACCCCCTTCCTGCTCGGGGGGCTGGCCGATGATGAGCACGTGTTGGCGAGGGGCCTGCGCATGGCGCTCGTGGGGCTCGCCCCTCTTGCGGTGCTGCACAGCGAATCGCGCGCCGCGCTGGTGTTCGGCATGGTGGTCGGTCCGATCTGCCTCTACATGCTCCGGCGGCGGGTCGGGGAGCTCGCCGTGTGCGCCGGGGCCGGGATCCTCGTGGCACCTCTCGTGCTCGATCTGGACGCCATGCTGTACCGGTTCCAGCAACTGGTCGCAAACTTCCGTGGGGGTGCGGTCGTGCAGGACGCCAGCCTGGAGGAGCGGAGCGAGCTTTTTCGACAAGGAAAGCAGCTCTTTCTCGACCACTGGCTGATCGGGGCCGGTGCGGGGAGCTTCGAGAAGGCGACCGGGTTCGTCTCCCACACCGGGGAGCTGCGGCCCGCGCACAACACCTACCTCGAGATCGCGAGCGAGCAGGGCGTGATCGGGCTCATCCCCGCGGGGATCTTCCTGCTCACCGTCGCGGTCACCCTGCGGGACGGCTTCCGCGCGGCCCGGAGCGAACGTCACCGCAACCGGGTGCTCGGAGTGGCCATCGGGCTCGGCGCGCTGTGCCTGATGGCGGCGACGCTCGGGCTGCTCACGTTCTCGATGGCCTACCTGGTCCTGGGGTTCGGCCTCGCGGTCGTCCACCAGGCGAGCGCCGATGGAGGCCTCCGTGACTGAGACCGCGGTTCCGGCAGGGGGAAACCTGGTGTCGCTGGGTGCGATCCAGCTCTTCCGGCTGCTGTCCAGCTTTGCCATCAACGTGATGGTCATGCGTGGGCTCGGGGTCGAGGGGTTCGGCGTCTACGGGTACGTCACCACCCTCGTCGGGCTCGCGGCGTTCGGGTCGAGCATGGGGATGGACCGCCTGCTCAAGCGGGAGATCGCTCGCGACCAGGGCTCGGCCGGTCGGTACGTGGCCACGGCGATGGCGGCATCCACGCTGCTCTCGCTGGCGACCGGGGTCGTGATCCTCGCGTGGGCGTGGGGGATGGATGGGAGGCCGCTCGTGATCGGGTCTGCGGTCCTTGCCGCGCTCAGCCTCGCGCTCTCGTCGCTCGCCGTCGTGCCCGTCTCCTACTTCCACGCGATCCGCAGGATGCAGCTTGGCGTCTCGGCGAACGCCGTCGGTCGGTTCGCCCTGGTGGTCGCCACCTTCGTCTTCCTCGTGCTCCAGTTCGACGTGCTGGCCGTTTTCGGCGCGCAGGTGATCGACTCTGCGCTCACGCTCGGGTTGCTCTGGTACACGTTCCGGAAGGTCTCCGCCCAGAAGCTCGCGACGACGGGGGCCGACATCCGTGACCTGTTGCGGGTCTCGGTCCCCTTCGGCCTGAACGCGCTCTTCGTTAGCGTCTACCTGTCGGTGGACGTGATCCTCGTGCAACTGGCCTGGGGGGACGCCGAGGTGGGCATCTACCGGGGCGCGGTGATGTTGCTCACGTTGCTCACGGTGGTGGCCGAGACGCTGTCCACGGGCATCTTTCCCAGGATGGCGACCCATCTGGGCAAGCCGGAGGCGGCGGGCGCGGAGCTGGCGTTCACGTCGCGGGTGATGCTCGCGCTCTCGCTGCCCGCCGCCGTCGGTGGGGTGATGACGGCGGGGCCGTTGATGGTGCTCGTCGGTGGGGAGGGGTTCGCGGCCAGCGCGGCGCCGTTCATCCGGATGGCGCCGTTGCTTCCGTTCCGTTTCCTGAGCAACGGGGCGGGCATGGCGCTCTCGGCGCTCGACCGGCAGGCCGATCGCACGCGTGGTGCGCTGATCGCGGCCGTGCTGAACGTCGTGGTGAACCTGTACGTCATCCCCCGGTATGGCGCGATGGGCGCGGCGGGCACCACGCTGCTCACCGAGATCGTCCTCTGGGCGTGGATGCAGTGGCGTGTGAGCAGCCTCGTCACCGGGCTCGGCCTCGGGGTGGTCCTCCTGCGCGTGGGCGTGCCCACCGCGGCGATGGCGGCCACCCTGTGGGCGCTGCCGGACCTGCCCGTCGTCCTCTCCATCGTCGTCGGAGCGGGGGTCTACGGCGTGGGCGCCCTCCTCACCGGCGCCGTCGAGCCCGGCGACATCGCCCGGCTGCGGGGCGTGTGATGCGGGGCCTCCGCATCGTCGAGCTCGTGCCCTCGCTGGACGTGGGGGGGGCCGAGCGGATGGCGGCCTTGATGGCGATGGAGCTCCAGGCCCTCGGGCACCGTGTCACGCTCGTCTCGCTCTACGACTCCACGGGGAGCTGGATCGAGGCCGAGCTGCGCTCGGCGGGCGTCCCCCTGCGGTTCCTCGGCAAGGAGCCGGGGCTGGATCTGCGGGTGATCCCGAGGCTGCGCTCCCTGCTCCGCGGGCTCCGCCCCGACGTGGTCCACACCCACCTCCATACGCTCAAGTACCTGCTCCCGGCCGGGGTCGGTCTCGGCCACCGGGTCGTCCACACGATCCACAACCTCGCCGAGCACGAGATCGAACTGTCGGGCAGGGTGGTCCACCACCTCGCCTTCCGCGCCGGCGTCGTCCCGGTCGCGATCGGGGACGCTGTCGCCGCGAGCGTACTGCGCACCTACGGGCTCGCGCCCGGCCGCACCATCCCCAACGGCATTCCCGTGGCGGCTTCCGTCGCGCCGGAGGGCGCCCGGGCCCAGGTCCGGGAGGAGCTCGGCCTGCCGGGAGACGTGCCGGTCGTCGTGACCGTGGGGAGGCTCAACCCGCAGAAGAACCACGCGCTCCTGCTGGAAGCGTTCGCCCGGCTGCCCCCCGCGGTGCACCTCCTGGTGGTGGGGGAGGGCGAGCTGCGCGGGGAGCTCTCGCGCCGCGCCGGGGAGCTCGGCATCGGCGGTCGGGTTCACTTTCTCGGCGTCCGCAGGGATGTTCCGCGGGTGCTCGCTGCGGCCGACGTGTTCGCGCTCGCCTCGGGGTGGGAGGGCAACCCGCTGGTCGTGATGGAGGCCATGGCCGCCGGCCTGCCCGTGGTCGCGACGTCGGTCGGCTGCGTCCCCGAGTTGGTCGCTCCGGATACGGGCCGCCTCGTCCCGCCGGGGGAGCCTGCCGCGTTCGCTGCCGCCCTCGCGGAGCTTTGCTCCGACCTCGTGCTCGCCCGCCGCCTCGGCACCGCAGCCCGCGCCGTTGCGCTCGCCCGCTTTGACGCACCGGTCATGGCGCGGGCCTATACAGAGCTGTTCGCCGTGCTTACCAAATGATCGTCATCCGGGTGCTCCTCGCGCCCATCTCCAGGACCCTCCCAATGCTCCTCTTCGCCGCCTCTCTGGCCCTGTGCGCGATGCATGTGGCGTGGGCGGAGGACCCGGTCCCCGTCTCGGGGCTGGGCCCGGCCCTGGGGGCGCCGCCGCTCACCGCGCTGTCTTCGTCTGCGCTCCAATCCAACACGGCCCCCGCGGTCCAGCCGTACCGCATCGGCGGCGGAGACACACTGCAGGTGCAGGTCTTCGGCGAGCCGACCTTGAGCGGCCAGTTCCCTGTGGACGACGCCGGCCAACTCGACTTTCCGCTGATCGGGGCGGTCACCGTGGCGGGACTGAGCACGACGGAGGCGGGTGATCTGCTACGTTCCCGGCTGATGCCCGGCTACCTGCTCAACCCCAACATCACGGTCTCGGTGGCGGACTACCACAGCCAGTCCGTGCAGGTGCTTGGCGCCATCGCCAGGCCCGGGGTCTACTACCTCCGTGGGCCCACGACCGTGCTCCAGATCCTGGGCGAGGCCGGGGGCCTGAGCCGCGACGGGATCGACGCCGTGAAGATCAGCCACGGTGGCCAGGGAGACCCCGGCACGGTCGTCCCCTACGATCAGCTCCTCGCCACCGGGGCGGGTGCCATCATGGTCACGTCGGGTGACGTCGTGTCGGTCCCCCAGAGCCTGCTCACGGTCATGGGGCAGGTGGGCAAGCCCGGTGAGGTCACGTTCCGGGAGGGGCTCACCATCTCCCAGGCCATCGCCGCCGCTGGCGGGGCCTCCCCGGGCGCAGACCTCGCCCGGGTGTACATCCTCCGTGGGGACAAGCGAATCCGGGTGAGTCTGCGCAAGATCCTGTCTGGCAAAGCAATCGACGTACTGGTGCAGGTGGGCGACCGCATCTTCGTCGGGGAGTCAATCGTATGATGCGAATCCTGGTCACCGGTGGAGCCGGCTACATCGGCGCACACGTCGTCGTCGACCTCTTGTCGGCGGGTCACGAGGTCATCGTCGTGGACGACCTGAGCACGGGCTTCGAGGAGGCCGTGCGCCGCGCGCAGGAGCTGGCCGGGAGGAGCTGCACGTTCATCCGGGCCGACATCGGCGACCTGCCCACGATGCAGACGGCATTGAGGGGGGTGGACGCCGTCCTCCACTTTGCTGCGTTCAAGATGGTCGGCGAGTCCATGGAGGCGCCCGAGCGGTACTTCCACAACAACCTCGGCGGCATGGCCACGCTGCTGCGCGCCATGCAGGACGCAGGCGTGCACCGCATCGTGTACTCCTCCAGCGCGGCGGTGTACGGGACACAGCCCGGTCAGGGTGCGATCCCCGAGAGCGCCCACCTGGGGCCCGACAGCCCCTACGGCACCACCAAGGTGCAGGGCGAGCAGCTCCTCGCCTGGATGGTGCAGCGCCGGGCATGGTCGGCCGTCTCGCTGCGCTACTTCAACCCCGTCGGCGCCCACCCCTCCGGGCACATCGGGCAGCCGCCCGACGATGCTGCCAGCCTCCTGCCGCGCGCCCTGCAGGCCATCACCGACCCCCGGGCCCGTCTGGCCATCTACGGCAGCGACTACCCCACGCCCGACGGCACCTGCCTCCGCGACTACATCCACGTGTGCGACCTCTCTCGCGCGCACCTCGTCGCCCTCGGCGCGCTGGATCGCAGCGAGCACAGCATCTTCAACGTCGGCACCGGCCACGCGCACAGCGTGCGGGAGGTGATCGCGGCCTGCGAGCGGGTCACCGGCCTGCCGCTCCCTTGCGACGATGCCCCGCGGCGCGCTGGGGACGTGCCTGTCTCCGTGGCCGACCCGACGCGCTTCCGCGAGGTGATGGGGTTCGAGGCGAAACGGAGTCTGGACGAGATGGTCGCCTCTGCCTGGCGCTGGTCGTGCGAGCATCCCCGCGGCTACCGGTGAGGGCCCCGGTGCCCCCGTCGCTCGACCCAACCCACTGCGCGTCGTGGTAGATGGCGTCCCACCTCGGGTATCTCGCTGCGATGACGGGGCTCGCCGCGGGAGCCTGCGTGCCGGCTCCGACGCACAGGACGCCCCCGACCCCGGTGTGCGCCGCGGGTGAGAGCGCTGCCCCTGCGCCGAGGTCGATGGCGGCGGCCCCGCCCCTGTACGGCTTCTGGGGCCTGAACGGCTACATCACGCCCGAGGGGCTCCAGCAGGTGAAGTCCCGCCTCGGCGCCACGGTGTTCCAGGTGGCCTGCTCCGATCCTGTCTACGCCGTCACCACGCTGCTCCCCATGGTGCGCGCCGCCGGGCTGAAGGTCACGCTGCGCCTCACCGCGGATCACGACGCCTACACCACGGACGGCAACTTCGACCTGGGCGCCTGGGAGGCCGGGCTGGCGCCGTGGGTCGGCTCGGGCGTGCAGGCCTTCGTCGACGACGGCACGCTCGTCGGCCACATGCTGCTCGACGACATCCAGAACTTCGAGGGCCGGAACCCGGACGCCGCGGATCTCGAGGCGATGGCCCGCTGCAGCAAGCGGCTGTTCCCGGGCCTGATGACCTACGTGCGGGAGAAGGCGTCGTCGATGCCGGTGCCTACGGGGGGCCGGTATCTGTCCGTGGACGCCTCGGTGAACCAGTACGAGGCGAGGGAAGGGGATGTCACGCGCTACGCAGCAGTGCAGGCGATGCGCGCCGAGGCGCTCGGGCTGGGGGTGATCAACGGGCTCAACATCGCAGACGGAGGGGACGGGTCCAGCGGACGGCGCGGCTATCGGCCCGGACGCTACGCCATGTCCGCCAGCGAGATCGGGGACTACGGGCGTGTCCTGGCGGCGGTGCCGAGCTGCGGCATGTTCCTGAACTGGGAGTACGACGGCGAGGAGCGCTGGGCGGACGGGGCCATCGGCAGCCGGTACTTCGACCAGCCGAAGCTGACCGAGGCCCTGATCGGGCTCTCCAGGGCGGTCGCCTCCCACCCGCCGGTGCTGCTGGCCAACGTGGGCGGGGCACCTTGACCGCGCGTATCCTCGGGCTCTCCCTGGACTCGGCGGACTTCCAGGAAAATCCGGGGGCCAAGAACGCCGGGATCTTTGCCGCATTGCACCGCCGCTTCGGGGTGGTCGGCATGGTCAGCCCCACGTTCTCCCGCGCCGAGCAGGCGGCTCGCCGGCTGCTGCACTTCCACCCCGACCGCGCGGTGTGGCGCAGGCGCTACAACCTGCACCCGCGCACCTTCCTGCGCCGCACCGCCCTGATCGAGCGGGAGCTCCGGGCGCGAGACGGGCAGTTCGACTGGATCGTGCAGCTCCACGCGCAATTCGCACCGGGCCGGGGGGGGCGGCCCTACGTGGTGCACACCGACAACACCTACGTGCTCTCCGAACGGCACTACCCCGCGTGGGCCCCGCTGCGTGGCGCCCTCCGGGACGAGCGGGTGCGGCTGGAGCGCGAGGTCTACCAGGGCGCCGCCTTCCTCTACCCGCGCAGCGAGTGGCTGCGTCGCTCGCTCATCGACGACTACGGGTGCGACCCGGCGCGGGTGATCCGCGTGGGGGGCGGCGCCAACATCCGCGCGGGCTCCCTCGGGGGCAAGTCCTACGAAACCCAGACCGCGCTCTTCGTCGGGCTCGAATTCGAGCGCAAGGGCGGGTTCGTGCTCCTGCGCGCCTGGGACCGGGTGCGGCGCGCGCTGCCGCGCGCGCGTCTCCAGATCGTGGGTGAGCCGAACCGCTGGGGGCCGCCGCCCGAAGGTGTCGAGTGGATCGGCCGCGTGACCGATCGGGCTGAGCTGGCAGCCCTCTACTCGGCGGCCACGGTGTTCGTCATGCCATCGTTGTTCGAGCCCTGGGGCCACGTGTTCTACGAGGCGATGGGCTCGGGGCTCGGCTGCATCGGCACGGACAATTGCGCGATGCCCGAGATCATCGCGAACGGCCGCACGGGCATGCTGGTCCCCCCGGGGAACGTCGCGGCCCTGGGGGACGCCCTCGTCGCGATGCTCGGCCAGCCGGAGCAGGCGCGCCGGATGGGGGAGGCCGCGTACGCCTCCGTGGTCGGCGGGCATGGCTGGGACGACGTCGTGGAGCGGATGGCGCCCGCCCTCTCAGGCCACCGTGATCGGCATCCGGACTGAGTTCGCGATGAAGCAGCCCTTGTGGGCCTTCTCGTGGAGCTGCGCGAGCGTCTCGGCATCGACCTCGGTCTGGAAGGTGACCACGGGGTGGAGTACGACCTCCGTGATGCTCATGGTGCCGCGCTCGTCCTTGGCGAGCGTGCCGACGGCGTTGTCGACGTAGGCTGTCACCACGAGGCCCTTGCGGGCGGCCACCGCGAGGAACGTGAGCATGTGGCAGCTCGATGCTGCGCCCACGAGCAGCTCCTCGGGGTTGGGGAGCGCCGGGTTGCCACGGAATTCGGGTGCCGCGGTCGCGGGGGTGCTCATCCCCGTTCCCCAGGTGACCACGTGGTCGCGGCTGTAGGTCTCGTAGGTGAACGGGATGGACGGCGCGCTGGGGGCCGGCCAGGTGATGGTGGCGGTGTGGGTGGACATCTGCGTGTCCTACCCCGTCCGGGGCGGCCTCGCCCCCACTGCGCGGGCGTCGGCGGGGGCCGTCGAACGGCCGTGAGCCCGGGCCGCGCCGGCCCGGTGCGGCTGGCATAGACTGCGCCGTGCTCTGCCTCCCGCTGCTCCTCCTGCCGCACGCTTCCGCCCGGCCCACGCGCGCCCCTGCTGCTGCTGCGGTCGCCCAGCCCGTCGTGGTGGCCCCTGTCGCCGTTGTCCCGCCCGCCCCCGTTGCCCCGCCGCCGCCGCCCGAGATCCCCGAGGCCCAGCTCGCTCCGGGGACGGATTGCAAGGACGCGTCCAATCTCCCGAGGTGGGACGTGCTCCCCACCGGCGCCGCGCTCCCGGGGACCGACGTGGTCGTGAAGTTCCCCCCGGGGCTCGCCCTCGATGCGGTCGCCTCCCGGCCCCACCACGTCGTGCTGACCTCCACGCAGTCCGGCCACCCCGCAACCCTCGTGGAGGTGTGGATCGTGCCGGTGTGCAGGGTCTACAACGTGCCGTGGATCTCGGAGCGCCTGTCACGAGCCAGCATGCAACCGCTCGCGGTGGGCGGGGTGAGCCCCACGCTGGAGGCGGGCAACCTGAGCATCGGAGACGGTTTGTTCCTCGCGGGGGAGGGCCACGTCGGGGAGAGCACCACGCCCCTCTGGTTCCGGTGGGTGGACCTGCTCCACAGCGCCGAATTCGGCGTCGCGGTCGCAGCATCCTGCGAGCGCTCGGGGCGGACCTCGGTCTGCGAAGCCGGCGTCGCGGGCATGGTGGACGGGGTGCGGGCGCAGGTGCGGCCGAAGCCCTGACCGGGTGCACGCGCTGCCAGGGGCCCTCGCTTCGGCGATTCCGGATCTTTTCCTGGGATTCCTGTCACGCTCGCCTTGGATCCCCGTTGTCCAGGGTGGAGGTGTTCAATGCAGTTCTTCCTGAATGGCGGCTTTCCGATGTTCGTGATCCTCGTGTTCGGTCTCGTCGGTGCGGTCAGCGCCGGGCGCTACGCCTGGGCGCCCGGCCCCGGCCGGCTCCCCTACCTGTTCGCGCTGGCCGGCGTGATCGGCCTCGCCGGGGCAACCGGCTTCGCGACCGATCTGATGACCGTGTGTATCCACGTGCCCCAGCACCCGGAGTGGTACGCCGACTCCAGCCTCGGCCTGATCGTGCTCCAGGGCCTCGGCGAGTCGCTCTCCCCGGTGGTGTTCGCGGGGGGCTTCCTGCTCGCCCACGGCCTGCTCGTGGCGCTCGGGCTGCGGCGGTCGGCGGGTTGAGCGGGTGGGGGGGCTGCCGGACGGCGCATTGGATGTCCTGCACGGCGGCTCGGTGATTTCCCTGCCGATGTTCGATGATCAGGCGCCGGCCGACGCGCGGGTGAAGGGCTGGCTCCGGGACCCCGGGGGGGCGATCCCGGGGGGGATCACGCTGGGGCCGGCGCACTCTCCCGGGAGGATCGACGTGCCGATCCCCGCTGACACCCCACCAGGGCCCTGTGTGCTCGAGGTCCGGACCCTGCGGTTCCTCTCGGCCGTCTGCCCGGCCGATCGCTGTGACGTCCGGCTGCGGGCTCAACTCGTTCGTCCGTTGACCGTGGAGTAGCGGACCGCGGCTCGGTTCAGGTCAGCCGGCGCGCAAGCTCATCCGGGTCCACCATCTCCTGCGCACCCGAAGCCAGGTCCTTCAGCGCGACGATGCCCTTGGCGATCTCGTCCGGCCCGAGCACCACGGCGAACGGGACGCCGCGCTGGTTGGCGTACTTGAACTGCTTCCCGAGCTCACCTGGCTTTCCAAGCCAGACCTCGGTGGCCACGCCGGCGCGGCGCAGCCCGGCTGCCAGCTCCAGCGAAGCGGTCACGGTGTCCGGAGAAAACACGGTGACCAGCGCGCGAACCGGGCTCGTCGCGCCTGCGGCCATCCCGCGCTCCTCCATCACCACCAGGATCCGCTCGAGCCCGATGGAGATCCCGACCGCTGGCACCTGCTTTCCGGAGAACATGCCGATCAGGCCGTCGTAGCGCCCGCCCCCTGCGACCGTCCCGACGCCGCCTTCGAGCAGCTTCACCTCGTACACCGGCCCCGTGTAGTACCCGAGCCCCCGCGCCAGCGTGGCGTCGAACACGATCTGTGTGGCGCCCAACGACCGCAGGTGCGCGAAGAGCGTGCGCAGATCGGCGACAGCCTTCGACGCTGCATCGACTGCCTCCTCGCCCCACTCCGCGGCGAGGAGCCCCCTCGCGACTGCCGCCCAGACCGCTTCCAGGTCCTCCGGCTTCTCCAGGATTGTCCACAGCATCGCCACCGCCGACTCGGGGATCCCGCGCTCCAGCAATTCCTTCGTGACCCCGTCCACGCCGATCTTGTCGAGCTTGTCCACGGCGACGAGGACCTCGGTCTCCCGGTCCGCCACGCCAGCGGCTGTCACCACCGCCCGCAGCAGCGCGCGGTGGTTGACGTGCACGACGAAGTCCGAGAACCCCAGCTTCTCCAGCGCGAGGTGGACCATCGCGATGCATTCGGCATCGCAGAGCAGCGACGTGCTCCCGACGATGTCCCCGTCGCACTGGTAGAATTCGCGGAACCGCCCCTTCTGTGAGCGCTCCGCGCGCCACACCGGGGCGATCTGGTAGCGCTTGAACGGCAGCGGCAGGCCCTGGTTCATCGCCATCACGCGGGCGAGGGGAACGGTCAGGTCGTAGCGGAGCGCGAGGTCCGCCTTGCCCTCGCGGCCGCCCTCGCCGCGTTCGAGGATCTTGAACACGAGGCGGTCGCCCTCTTCCCCGTACTTCCCCATCAGCGTCTCGACCCGCTCCATGGCCGGGGTTTCCAGGGGTTCAAAACCGAACGTGGCGTACACGTCCCGGATCGTCTGGATCACCGCGAGGCGCCGGCGCATCTCGGCCGGCAGGAAGTCCCGGGTGCCCTTGGCGGCAAAAACAGGCATCTATTCTCCCGTCCCGAAGACCTTGCCGAGCGCGACACGGTCGCCGGCGACCGCCGTTCGCTGCATGTAGAACAACAACCCGCGCTCGCCGCCCAGCTCCTCGCCCCCGCCCGCGCGGCCCGGTCCACCGTGGACCATCGACGGCAACACCATCCCGGGGGGCGTCGCCATGTCCGCGACCTTCGAGCCGCACACCAGCATGCGCCCGAGCCAGGGTGCGGCCCCGGCCACGACCTCGCCGATCCAGGCCCGATCATCCGCGTAGAAGCTCGAGACCAGGCTGCCCTGCCCACGCCCGATGCCGGCAGCCGCGCCCGCAGCGGACCCGTCGTAGGCGACGAGGCTCACGCAGGGCCCGAAGACCTCCAGGTCGTGGGTGTGGTCGTTCGCGCCGACGATCACCGTGGGCCGCACATAGTAGCCCTTGCCCGCGGGGGCGTTCCTGCCGTCGATCGGCTGCGCGCCGCCGACGGCCACCCGGTTGCCCTCGGCCAGGGCGGCGATCCCGGACCGCGCGTCCCGGAGCTGGCTCGCGGTCGAGACCGGGCCCATGGTCACGCCGTCGGTGGTCGGGTCCCCGACGACGACGCCGGTCAGGGCATCGAGCAGCGCTTCCTCGAACTCCGCGACGTGGGAGTGGGGCAGGAACACCCGGCGGACCGCGGTGCACTTCTGGCCTGTCTTCTGGGTCATGTCCTGCACGACGTTGCGGAGCATGGTGCTCCACAGATCGCCGCCTACCTCGACGTCCGGACCGCACACCGCGGCGTTGAGGGAGTCGGCTTCGACCGTCACGCGCACGCCCTTCGACGCGAAGCCCGGCGTACCCCGGAGAGCTGAGCCCGTGGCGTTCGAGCCGGTGAAGGCGAGGTGATCCTGGGGCTGGAGACGGGAGAGGAGGTCGCCCGTCGAGCCGCAGATCAGCTGGAGCGCGCCCTCGGGCAGGCTGCCGCTCTCCACCAGGAGCTGCACGGTCCGCCAGGTGACGAGTGCGGTGGCCGTGGCCGGCTTGGTGATCACGGGGACGCCCGCGAGGAAGCTCACCGCGATCTTCTCGTAGGTGCCCCACGCCGGGAAGTTGAACGCGTTGATGTGCACCGCCACGCCGGGGCGGGTCGTGTAGACGTGCTGGCCCACGAAGCGGGGGTTGCGCGCAAGCTGGATGAAGTCCCCGTCGAGCAGGAACCGGCGGTCGCCCATCCGCGCGGCGAGCTGCTCACCCGTCACCGCGTAGGCCGAGAGCGTGCCGATCGCGCCATCGACGTCGAACTTGGCGTCCCCGCGCGTGTTCCCGCCGTTCTTCTGGGCGAGATCGAGCAGCTCCTCGCGGTTTGCGTGCAGCGTCTTTGCCATGGCCTTGAGCAGGCTGGCGCGCTCGGCGAACGAGAGTGAGCGGAGCGACGCGCCGGCGGTGCGCGCGTGGTCGAGCGCGGCGCCGAAATCCAGCCCTTCGCTGGAGGTCTCGGCGATCGCCTCCTCGGTGGCGGGGTTCACGAGCGTGGTGGCGCGGCCGGCTCCGGACGTCCAGCGTCCAGACACGTAGCTCTCGAGGCGGATCATCAAGGCTCCAGAAGGCGGCGTGTGTAACCAAGCGCTCGCGGATTCGTGAGCACTTTGACAGCTCTGGCCAACCGTGGGCGTCGTGGCTCCGTGATACGACGGGTGCCGTGGCCGAGACCTACGCTGACGGACCCCGGATCGAAGTGTCGATTCTGCCGGACAATTCCCCGTACTCGGCTGCCGTTCGCCTTGCGGCGAAGGCAGCCGGTGCGTCGTTTTCGCGCGCGGACCTCGCCACTCCGAACGACATCGCCTCCCGCGTCCTCGTCGTCGACCTCACGCGGGTGCTCGCCGCCAACCGCCTCGGCCCGCGCGTCATCGCGATCTCCACCGATCGCAACCTCGACAGCTACGACGTCATCCACCCGGACGAGGTCGAGCAGCGCTTGCCCCGGGCGCTCCGGAACCTGATCGAGTCCGAGACCTTGCGGTCGCGCATCGAGCACGAGCACGACACGATCAACGTGCTCAACCAGATCGGCTACGCCCTCTCTGCGATCACCGACCGCCATCAGTTGCTGGACGAGGTGCTCACCCACTCGCGTCGGCTGCTCTCTGCGGACGGCGGCACCATCTACCTCGTGGAGGGAAAGGCCCTCCGGTTCGCGGCGTCGCAGAACGACACCATCCCGTTCTTCGCGAGCCGCGGCGTGCTCCCGATCGACGACACGAGCCTGGCCGGCTTCGTGGCCAACCGCGGGATGCCGCTCAACATCCCCGACGTTCGCGCGCTGCCCTCCAATGTGGCGTACAAGCCGAACCTCTCCTTCGACGAGCAGACCGGCTACCAGACCCGCTCGATGATGCTCGTGCCGATGCACGATCGAAACGGCCAGGTCATCGGCGTGCTCGGGATGGTGAACCGGAAGCCGGTGCCGGGCGTGGCGCTGGCCAACTTCGAGAGGGTCCTGCCGTTCTCCGAGCGTCACGTGGGGCTGGCGCGCTCCATCGCCAGCCAGGCGGCGGTCGCGCTCGAAAACTGGCGACTGTACAGGGACATCCAGAACCTGTTCCAGGGGTTCGTGGAGGCTTCGGTCTCGGCGATCGAAGCCCGGGACCCCACCACGGGGGGGCACAGCTGGCGGGTGGCCGAGCTCACCACGCTGCTCGCCCGCGAGGTGGACGACTCGGACGAGACAGCGTTCATGGCGGTGCAGTTCTCGGCCCAGCAGCTCACGGAGCTCCACTTCGCGGCCATGTTGCACGACTTCGGGAAGGTCGGCGTCCGGGAGGAGGTGCTGCTCAAGGCCTCGCGGCTCTACCCGTACGAGATGACCGAGGTCGAGCTCCGGTTTCGACTGGCGGCGCTCGAAGCGGTGCTGGAGAGCGTGCGCGAAGAGTTCACGGATGCCCAGCTCTCCGACAAGCTCGGCCAGATCGAGGACGATCTCGGGTTCATCCAGGTGATGAGCCGAGCGGGGCAACGGGAGGATCACGAGATCGAGCGCGTGAAGGCGATCGGTACGCGCTGGCACCTGCAGAACATCGGCGAGCGCGCGCTCAGTCCCCGGCACGTCTCCCGGCTTTGCGTGCCCTACGGCACGCTCGACCCTTCGGAGCGCCTAGAGATCGAGCGTCACGTCGAGCACACCTGGCAGTTCCTGAAGAAGATCCCCTGGACGCGGGACCTCAAGTGCATTCCGGATCTCGCCTACGCCCATCATGAGAAGCTCGACGGGACGGGCTACCCGCGAAAGCTGCGCGGGGAGGAGATCCCCTGGGGCGCCCGGCTGATGACGATCGCCGACATCTACGACGCGCTGACGGCCGCGGACAGGCCCTACAAGGGGGCGATGACGCCGGAGCAGGCGGTGGTGATCCTCAAGGACGAGGCGGCGCGAGGTCGGATCGAACTGCCCGCTGTCGAGTTGCTCGAGGGGCGGCGGCTCTGGCGACGCCTCAAGGGGCGGGTGCCGGGGTGATCCGCGGCTCCAGTCGGGAACACTGGCTTGATGACTGTCACGAACGGAGAGTGATCATGCGGATGGTTGTGACCCTTGGCTGCGCGGCGATGCTGGGGTCGTGCGCGAGGCCCCCTGGGACGGTGTCCGACTCCTGCGTCCAACTGCTGGAGTGCGTGGCGACCGTCGCCGCCTCGAGCAGCTCCACCACGAACGCGACCTACGGCGGCGAGTCGAGCTGCTGGGACACCGCCGACGCTGCAGATGCCTGCACCGCCGAGTGTCAGGCCTCGCTCGACAACTACCACGCGGAGCATCCCACCCAGCCCGCGTGTGACAACGGCGTCGAGACCGGGAGCAACATCCTGTTCCCGTCCGGCGCTCGCTTCATCTTCCAGAACGAGGTCAACAACGCCCAGTGCGACCCCGAGGTGGGCGTGTCGCTGCTGGAGATCCTGCTGCAGTCCGACGTCACCCCGACGTTCCAGTGGTCTGGCGAGCTGCACGGGGCCGTGGGAGACACCGGCTTCCAGAGCACCTACACGTCGGACTGCGACCTCGACGACACGGACTGGACCTGCGCCGAGGATCCCACCACGGTGAACGTGGGCGATCTGGTGATCGGCAGGTTCAACCTCTCGGGCACGTTCAGCGCGACGGGGGAGAGCTCCACGGCGGTGTTCAGCTACGACATCTCGGACACGTCGGGGGCCTGCACGCAGTCGCAGAGCATGAGCGGGGCCCAGCCCTGATCGGTCGAACGCCCTGGGGGTGACGAGCTGAGCGTGCCGCTAGAAGCTGCGCGCGAACAACCCTTCGATCGCGGCCCGACCGCTGTCCGACAGGTAACGGGTTCCGGTGCCGCAGATCGCTGTCGAATCCAGCACGGGCAGGCCCTCGACCCAGTCCTCGCCGTTCCAGCGGAACCAGGCGTCCTTGTCCTGATCGAACACCCACAGGCGCTTGTTCCACATGCGCGCCAGCTCGACGCTCCAGCCCGTGCCGCCGGTGACCGTGCCGTCCTCCTGGATCGCGCCGATCACGTAGACGACCTGCGCGTTGCTCACCTGGTGCCAGAGGCTCTGGAGCACCCGGCGGATCTGGGATCCTTCGGCGTAGTCCCGGCGCAGCCTGCGCGAGACGTACGCCAGGGAGACGTCGCCCGCCTGCAATTCCTGCTCCGTGAGCGGGTTCGCGCCGCGGGTCCGGGCCTGGACGTGTCCCGTGAACGTGTAGTTCACCTCGCGTGCGCCGTAGCGCTCTGCGGCCTCGCCGAACGCTGCTTCTGCGCCTGCGAGTCCGCCCGAGTACACCGTGACCTCGGCTGCGCTCGTGGGCTTGTGGTCCGCGCCGTCCACCGCGCGGGCGGTGAACGTGGCGGCATCCAGCCGGAGCGGGGGGGGCATCACACCGCCCCGCAGCTTGCGGGTGAGCAGCATCACGTGGGAGCGTTCGGGCACGAGCTCCAGCACGACATCGCCGACCACGGCCTCCGAAACGGGGGTGCCCGCGCACCAGATCGCGAGCCCGTGCGCCTTTGCGAGCGCAGCCAGCGCTGCAAAGCCGGCCTCGTCGGGCTCCCAGCCGTCCACCACCACGAGCCCGGGCTTGAATTCCACGACGTCCGAGAGCTGGTCGAGCACGCGTTGAACGCGCGCGGCGTCCGGCATCACCCCCCGGGTGGTGTGGATGATGCGGTGGCGCTCGATGAACAGGCGCGCCTCGTTCCGCTCCGCTGGGCGCAGGGGGCGCCCGAGGCCGTCGAGCAGCGACTCGTAGCCGTCCCGCACCTGCTCGCTCGTCCCTGTCCCCGCGATGTGCAGCACGCCCTCGCCGCGCAGGAGCCGGTCCAGCGCGAGTTGCAGCACCAGGGCTGTCTTTCCGGAGCCGGCGCTCGCGCGCACGACGCCAACCTCGCCAGGGCGCAGGCCCCCGCCGAGCGCCTGGAACAAGGGGCGGAGCGGGCCGCGGTCGGAGAGATCTGAGAGGGGCATGGCGCTCGCTTGGAGAGCGATACGTATCGCGTTGGGCCGCCGCCGAGTGTGCAGTGGATGCCGGCTCGGCCTCGACCTGCGGATTCGTTACGTCATGTGGCAGACGTTGCAGCCACGGCCCAGGGGCCCCGCCGGCATATACTCCGGGCCCCGGAGGTTTCATGCGGATTCTCGTCGCTGACAAGCTTGCACCCTTTGTTTCCGGTCGCCTTCAGGACCTGGGCGCGATCGTGACCGTGGACGCCAAGGCGGATGGCGACAGCCTCACCGCGCGCATCAAGGAGGTCGATCCCGACGTGGTGATCGTGCGCTCCACGCGGGTGGACACCGCGCAGGTGCAGGCAGGCGGCAGCCTCGCCCTCGTCATCCGCGCCGGGGCAGGGGTGAACACGATTGATCTGGCGACCTGCTCCAGGCGGGGCGTCTACGTGGCGAACTGCCCGGGAAAGAACGCTGTCGCCGTGGCGGAGTTGACGATCGGGCACCTCGTGAACCTCGACAGGCGCATCGCGGACAATGTCGCGTCGCTCCGCGCACACACCTGGGACAAGAAGCGGTTCGGCGTCGCGTCCGGCTTGCGGGGACGCACCCTCGCGCTCCTGGGGTGCGGCCAGATCGGGCGAGAGGTCGCCAAGCGCGCGCGCGCCTTCGAGATGCGGCTGGTGGCGTGGGACATCTGGCTCTCGGATGCCGACGCTGAGCGGCTCGGCGTGGTCAAGGCCAATTCGCCTGAGGAGGCTGTCCGGGACGCTGACGTGGTCTCCGTGCACCTCGCTCTCGCCAAGGAGACCCGCGGCCGGATCGGCGAATCCGTGTTCGCCGCCATGAAGACCGGCGCCTACTTCATCAACACCGCCCGGGGCGAGCTGGTGGATGCGGACGCCATGCAGCGCGCGCTGGCAGAGAAGCAGATCCGCTGCGGGTTGGACGTGTTCCCGGACGAGCCGAGCGCCTCCCAGGCCGCCTACACCCACGCCATCGTCGACCACCCGAACGTGTACGGCACACATCACATCGGCGCATCGACGGACGAGGCGGAGGAAGCGGTCGGCTACGAGGTGCTGCGCATCGTGCAGGCGTACCGCGATGGCCTGGCGATCCCGAACTGCGTCAACCTGGCCACGCGCACTCCGGCCGACCACCAGCTCGTCATCCGGCATGCGGATCGGGTCGGCGTACTCGCCCGGGTGTTCGGCACCCTGCGCGAGGCCAACATCAACATCGAGGACATGCAGAACATCGTGTTCTCCGGCGGTCAGGCGGCGTGCGCACGCATCGGCATCGTCGGGTCGCTGTCCGACGACGCCCTCGGCAAGCTGGACGCAGACCCCGACATCTTCTCGGTTTCGCAGATCGGGATCTGAACCGACCCCGGCTCTTCAGCCCTTCGAGAGCGCGACCAGCGCCCACAGCCCGTAGGCGAGGACCGCCAGGCCTGCGAGCGCCCACATGGCGTGGCGTTGGCCACGGCGGCGCTGCTGGCGTACGACCTCGGCGTCGTCGCGGTCGGAGAGCAGCAGGTTGTCCGGGCTCGCGGCCCACTGGTTCGTGGCCTCGTCCTTGTTGAGGTTGCCGATCGCCGTGATCACGTCCTCCGGTTCGATCGACTCTTCCTTCCAGCGAAGGAACGGCGTGGTGGGCTCGACGGCGGGGTCGCCCAGGCGAGCCTTCAGCGCCTCCCATTCGGGACCGGGCACGCTCATCACGCCGTTTCGCACCCGCGCGGTCTTCGCCAGCACGAGCTCGGCCTTCTCCGCCGCAACCGCCACGGTCCCGGTGCCGTCCTCCAGCGAGAACGGCGCCATCTCCCGCTTGTCGTAGACCACCTCCCAGGTGGAGCGCCGTTGCTGTTCCACCAGGAGCCGCCAGCCAACGCACGCACGCTCGGAGATGGGTGCGACCGCCTCCGCCCCCGCCTGCACCGTCCCGCGCACCTCGTGGAGGCCCTCGGTGAGCTCCCCCATCGGCGTGGAGCCGATCTCCGCGAGCAGTCGCGCGTCGGAGAACGCGCGCACGCTGAACCAGCCGGCGATCCCCGTCATGAGGGAGCCGGCCACCAGGCTTACCAATGTCGTCAGATCAGGCACGATTACACGTCGCGATAACGGATTTGATGCTTCTTCAACAGGCGTGTGATGGACTTTCTGTCCATTCCGGCCACCCGGGCGGCGCGGGAGACGTTGCCATCATGCTGCTCGATGAGATCTTCGAGGTACTGCTTTTCGAACGCCTCGATGATCTGGTCCTTCGCGTCCTTGAGGGGCATCTGGTTGGACACGGCCGCGGGGATGGCCACCGCGCCTGTGTGCGGCCTGGCTCTACGCAGCGACTCGGGCAGCGCCCTGAGCGTCACGGTGGGCCCGTCGCAGAACGGAAGCGCGCGCTCGATCACGTTGTTGAGCTCCCGGACGTTTCCGGGCCAGTGGTAGGCCCGGAACAGGGCCTCCACCTCCGGGTCGAGCCCCCGAACGCCGCGGCCCCCACCGTCCGCCCGCCGCAGCAGGTGGTCGACCAGCAGGGGAAGGTCGTCCCGCCGCTCCCGGAGCGAGGGCAGGCGAAGCTCGACCACGGCGATGCGGTAGTAGAGGTCCTCCCGGAAGCGCCCGGCCTCCACCTCGTCCGCGAGGTTCCGGTTCGTCGCTGCGATCACGCGAACGTCCACGTGTCGGGACTTCGTCGACCCGATGCGGCGCACCTCCCGCTGCTCCAGCGCGCGCAGGAGCTTCGGCTGGAGCTCGAGAGGCAGCTCACCCACCTCGTCGATGAACAGCGTCCCGCCGTCCGCCGCCTCGAACAGCCCCTCCCGGGTCGCGATCGCGCCGGTGAACGCCCCGCGCTCGTGCCCGAAGAGCTCCGCCTCCACCAGGCCCTCGGGCGCAGCGCCGCAGTCGAACACGATGATGGGCTTGTTGGCCCGCCTGGAGCGCTTGTGCAGCGCGCGGCTCACCAGCTCCTTGCCCGTGCCCGTCTCCCCCGACACCAGCACCGTGAGGTCCGTCGGGGCGATGCGCTCGAGCACGCCGAACACCTCGCGCATCGCGAGCCCGTGCCCGACGAGGCCCTCGAACTGGTTCGACGTGCTGGGTACGACGTCGATCACCTCGTCGTCGGGCCGGAAGACGAGCTCGGTCTTGCCTACGCGGAAATGGGTCTCGGGCGAGAGGTAGACCTCGCGCACCCGGACCGGACCGACAAAGGTGCCGTTCGTGCTGCCCAGGTCCCGCAGGATCGTGCCCTCGCGGCCGCGGACGATTTCCGCGTGCGTGCGCGAGACCGTGGAGTCGCTCAACACCACGTCGCAGTCGGGGCGCGCGCCGATCGTGATCACGTCCCGGTCCACGAGCCAGCTCTGCGCGCGGTTCTCGCCTTCCGTGCAGGTGAGTCGGGCGCGACGGATGTAGATCTGGCGCGCTGCGCCGCCGGCGATGGTGCTCGTGATCTCAGGCATGGGCGGTGGGGGAGCATACAGCAATTTCCGGAGCGGGGCCCGTCGAGTTGTGGTCCGGGAGGGGGCGGGCGGTCTTCTGAGCCGCGGTTGGCGCCGCGTTCCAGGGGGCGCCGGGCGGTGCCGGGGTCTGGCGGTCGGCTGGTACGGGGCTTGCTTCGCCGCGGCGCATGGACGCACGTTCACCTCCTCCCTTCCTGTTCCTTGCCCTTGGTGTGCTCGCAGGCGACCTGCTCTCTCCGCTCTGCGCCACGCCTGCGCCGCTCCTCGGCCTCGGCAGCGTGACCCTGCTCGTCTGCGCGCTCGCGGCGCGTCGAACGGCGCTCCCCGCGTTCTTCGCCGCGGGCCTGTGCCTGGGCGCCGCCTTCGTGGCGCGCACCGAGCCGCCCCTCGACGGCGAGCCCGATCGCGTGCGCGCCGTCGTCGAGGGCACGGCGCAGGGGCGGGATGCCGAGGTCCTGGTCACCGCCGTCGCCCGCACCGGAGCGGAGTGGTCGCCGGCGTTCGGGCGGCTGCGCGTGCGATTCCCAGGCAGCGTGCCTCCCGTAGGCACCCGGTTCGTCGCGGGAGGCACATCCCACCGTTTCGAGGCTTTTGCCGCGCCCGGAGCGCTCACCGGCCGGTGGGCCGCGGCGCGCGCGCACGTCCGGGCGCTGCTCGTGGCGAAGGACGTGATCGTCGAGGGCGCCGATCCCGCACCCTCGCCGGCCGGCCGCCTGGTGCACGCGGGGCTGGTCTCCGCCATGGCGGGGCGAGGCGGGGTCGTGCCCCCGAACGAGAAGCTGTTGTTGCAGCGGACGGGCACGTGGCACCTGATCGCCGTCTCGGGCCTGCAGGTCGGCCTGATCGCCGGCGCCGCCTGGGCCCTGGCGCGCCTCGCGGTGCGGCCGGTGGGGCTGGTCTGGCGCTACGGCGGGCTTCGCTGGCCCGCTGCCCTCGCAGCATGCGGCGCAGCGGCTGCGTTCACGTGGACGGCGGGCTCGCCGCCCTCGGCGGTGCGTGCGACGATCGTGGCGAGCGCGGTGGCGATCGGGCGTGCAGCCGGGGTTCGGGCCGGCGAGTGGGAGGGGCTCGCGCTCGCGCTGTGCGGCACGCTGCTGCTCGACCCGACCGCTGCGGACCACCTCGGGTTCCAGCTCTCGTTCGCCGCGATCGGCGGGATCGTCTTGTGGTCGCCCCGGGTGACCCGGTGGGTGCCGTTGGACGCCCCTCGGGTGGTCCGGGCGCTCGCTGCGAGCCTCGGGGGCACGCTCGGCGCCACGCTGGGGACGCTGCCCATCGTGGCGCTGTGCTTCCAGACGCTCTCGCCGCTGGCGCCGCTCACCAACCTGCTCGTAGGGCCCCTGCTGGGGGCCTGCGCCACGCCCGCGGCGGTCGCCGGCTTCGCCCTCGCGCCCGGGCTCCCCCGTGCGGGCGACTTCCTGCTCACCGTGGCCGACACGGCGACCGACCTTGCACTCCGGGTGCTCGCGCCGTTCGACGTGGATCCGTGGCACCCCGCAGTCGGGCCCCTCGGAGCGGGACTCCTGGCCCTCGCCGTGTTGATGCCCCGGCGCCCTTTGCTGGCCGGCGCGCTCCTCACGGCGGCCCTCGCCCTGCGCTGGCCGTTCCCGCCTGAGGACGGCCGGCTCGTGGTGCAGTTCCTTGCTGTCGGGCAGGGCGATGCCGCGCTGATCAGCTTCCCGGACGGGCGGGTCTGGGCGGTGGACACCGGGCCGGCACCCGATGTCATGGTGCAGGTCCTTCGCCGGGAGGGGATCCTGCACCTCGACCGGGTCATCCTCACCCACCCGCATCCCGACCACGACGGGGGTCTGGCATCCGTGCTGGAGGCGCTCGACGTGGACGAGCTGGTCGTGCCCCGGGCGCCGCGCCTCTCCGGCAGGGGTTCGGGGCCGAGCGAGGTGGAGTACTCGAGGCTCCTGGCCCTGGCCCGGAGGGTGGACTTCGCGGAGCTGCCAGCGCCCGCCACCCTCCTGCACCCGCTGCTGAGCTGGACGAGCCGGGCCCACGATCCGGTCAACGACGAGAGCATCGTGTTCCGCCTCGACTTCGGGCGCCGAAGGTTCCTGTTCGCCGGCGACGTCGAGGCGGACGGCGAAGCCGAGCTTCTCCAACACCACGCCGCCGAGCTTCACGCAGATGTGCTGAAGGTCCCGCATCACGGCAGCCGGACGAGCTCGTCCTGGCCGTTCGTCACGGCGGTGAACCCCCTGGTGGCCGTGATCTCCTGCGGCGAGCAGAACCGGTTCCACCATCCGAACCCGGCGGCGCTCGCGCACTACCGGGGGCGGCGGGTGTACCGGACGGATCGGGACGGCACCATCGTGGTCTCGACCGACGGATCGGACCTCCAGGTGGACCTGCCCGACACGCTCCCCGTGCTGCTCGACCCGGACCCGGAGCCGGTGACGCCCCCCGCGCCGATGGGGGAGCGGGTGGTGCGATTCCTCCTCGATCCCTGATCGGTCAGCTGCCGGTCAGGGTGAGCTCGGCTCCGTCGCAGGTCATCGTGGCGCGCCCGCCCGTCCGGGTGACCGTCACGTCTGCGCCGTCGCACGTGGCGCTCAGGCCATCCGGCCACAGCCGCAACGGGGCGGCGAGCACGTGCTCGGCGCCCTGCCCGGGCTGCAACGCCACCTGGAGGGTGGTGCCGTCCCAGGTGTATGCATCGATCGTCCCGTCGATGGCGATGGGGTAGGGGCGATCCAGGACGTCGGCGATGCCGTCACGAAGGGCACCGCGCGCTTCCGAGGCGTCCGGGTCTGCGTCGTACAGGCCCCAACGCCCCTGGCTCCACTCCTCGTAGACCCAGAACGCCCAGCTGGCGCCCTTTCCGTCGAATGCGTCGAGGCAGGTGGTGGTGTAGTGCAGGCCCACGTCGGTCGTCGGGTCGGCCCCGAACTCCCCGGCGAACAGCGGGGTGCCGTGGTCATCGGCCTCTGCGCGCGCTTCATCCACGGAGTCGTACACCGCCTGCTCGTCCTCGTCGGCCCACCCGGTCTCGAACACCTCGGTGTAGATGTGCGGCGAGTACACGGCGTTCGGGTACGGGAACGGTGTGTTCACCGGCATCGCGTCCAGGGCGTTCCGGAGGCTGTCGGGCTCGAAGTAGAGCGTCATCTCCGGCGCGCGGGCGCGGACCGCGGCCCCGACGCTGGCGTGAAAGGCGTCCAGCGAGTCCTCGTCCCCGAGGTTGACCGGCTCGTTCTGGAGCTCGATCCCGACCACGCCCGGGTTTTCCGTGAACCGGGACGCGAGCTCGCCGGCCATGTCTCCATAGCTCTCCCAGAGGTTCGCCTCGTTGGCATAGAGCGAGTGGAACGCGTCGAGCACGGCGGCGCTGATCCGCCGCTCGCCGAGATCGTCGAGGGGTCCTTCGAGGAGCTGGTCGGGCGCGGGCACGATCGCCCAGAGCGGCGCCCCGTCCTCGCCGATCTCCTTGGAATACGCGTCCTGGTGCAGGTCGAGCAGGGTGTACACGCCATGCGCCTGGCACGCGTCCACGACCTCGCGCACACGCTCGAAGTAGGCTTCGTCCCAGGCGTCGTCCTCGGGCTCCATCCCGCTCCAGGAGATCGGCAGACGAACCAGATCGAGCCCCAGCTCATCGGCGAGGAAGGCACAATCTTCCTCCCCGAACGGCGGAATGGCCTCGAGTGCGGTGCGGCCGTCGCTGAACGTGACGTCGAACACGCCCTGCACGCGGGCGTTCACGCCGTGCAAGACCAGCGCGTGGCCCTGCGAATCCCGCAGCGTGACGCCGTCCGCGTAGGGCTGTACGTGGTTTGACGGAGCGGCCGGGTCATCCGGGGCGTGTGTGCATGCGAGGAGAAGCAGCAAGGGGCCGCCTGTTCGAGGAGGCCCACCTATCCGCTGCAGACGAACCGCCCTCGCGTCCCTCCGTTCGACAGGCTAAACGCCGCGCGAACCGAGGCCCCCATGCGTCCCCTCTACAACAACATCCTCGAATGCGTAGGCGACACCCCCAACGTCCGGATCAACCGGATCATGGCGGGCCTTCCAGGCGATCTCTACGCGAAGATCGAATACCTGAACCCCGCGAATTCGGTCAAGGACCGCATCGCGATGGAGATCATCGACGATCTGGAAAAGACGGGAAAGCTCAAGCCCGGCGGCACGATCATCGAGGCCACGAGCGGCAACACCGGTGCCGGCCTCGCGATGGTCGCCGCGGTGCGCGGCTACAAGACGATCTTCGTGATGGCCGACAAGCAGTCCGAGGAGAAGCGTGCGGCGCTCCGGGCGTACGGCGCCCGCGTGGTCGTGTGCCCCACGGACGTCGAGCCCGAGGACCCGAATTCCTACTACTCGACGGCCAAGCGCCTGGTCGCGGAGACGCCCAATTCCGCGTACTCCAACCAGTACCACAACCCCGCAAACCCGCGCGCCCACTACAAGAGCACGGGTCCCGAGATCTGGGAGCAGTTCGATCACCGGATCGACGTGTTCATCTGCGCGCTCGGCACGGGCGGCACGGTCTCGGGCACGGCGAAGTTCCTCAAGGAGAAGAACCCGAAGATCCGGGTCGTCGGCGTCGATCCGGTCGGCTCGCTCTACTTCGACTACTTCCACACCGGCCAGCTCACCACGCCCTACAACTACAAGGTGGAGGGCATCGGCGAGGACTTCCTGCCGGGGACGATGGACTTCTCGTTCGTGGACGACGTCGTCCGCGTGAACGACAAGGAGTCGTTCGTGATGACCCGCCGTCTCGTCCGTGAGGAGGGGATCTTCGGCGGCTCGTCGTGCGGTTCGGCGATGGCCGGTGCGTTGAAGTGGTGGAAGAACCACGGTGTCGCCGGGATGCGCGGCGTGGTCATCATGCCGGACTCGGGCGCCCGGTACCTGTCGAAGGTGTTCAACGACAACTGGATGCGTGAGAACGGCTACCTGGAGCCCGAGATGGGGCTCGGCAGCGTGGGCGATCTCATCGACCACAAGGGCTCGCGGCCGGTCGTCTCGGTCGGGCCGGACCAGAAGGTCACCGAGGTGATCGGGGTGCTCAAGGTGAACGGCATCTCGCAGGTTCCGGTGATGGACGGCGACAAGGTGATCGGCCTGCTCTCGGAGAGCCGCCTGCTCGAGCGCGCGCTGGCGGGCGCCCGGGCCGACTCGCCTGTTCGTGACATGGTCGAGTCGAACTACTGCACGGTCGACGCCGCCACCGACATCACCGTCCTCACCGAGCTCTTCAAGCGCTCGAAGGTCGCGGTCGTGATCGAGGGGGGCAAGGCCGTCGACATCATCACGCGCATCGACCTCATCGACTACATCGCCAAGGTCACCGGCGCGATGCAGCGGGGGGCGTGATGGACAAGAAGGCAGGCTTCGACACGCTGGCGGTACACGCCGGTCAATCGCCCGATCCGTCCACCGGTGCCGTCATGGTGCCCATCTACCAGGTGTCGACCTACGCGCAGGATGGCGTCGGGAACACCAAGGGCTACGACTACTCCCGGTCCGACAACCCGACGCGCACGCCGCTCCAGGCGTGCCTCGCCGCCCTCGAGGGCGCGAACCACGCGCTGGTCTTCGCCTCGGGGCTCGCGGCCACGGACAACCTCGTTCGCACGCTCGTGCGCCCGGGCGACCACGTGGTGTGCGGCGACGACGTCTACGGCGGCACCTACCGGCTGTTCGACAAGGTGGTGCGGCACTGGGGGGTCACGTTCACCTACGCCGACTTCTCCACCTGTGATCTCGAGAAGGCGATCCCCGCGGGCACGAAGCTCGTGTGGTTGGAGACCCCCACGAACCCGCTCCTCAAGGTGAGCGACATCGCCGCGGTCTGCAAGCGCGCGAAGGCCGTGGGCGCGCTCGTCGCCGTCGACAACACCTTCGCCACGCCGTACTTCCAGCGCCCGCTCGCGCTCGGCGCCGATTTTGTCGTCCACAGCATGACGAAGTACCTCAACGGCCACAGCGACGTGGTCATGGGCATGGTCGCGCTGAACGACACCGCGACGTACGACAAGCTCAAGTTCCTGCAGAACGCCGCCGGCGCTGTCCCCGGTCCGATGGACTGCTGGCTCGTGTTGCGCGGGCTCAAGACCCTCGGGGTCCGCATGGACCGCCACCAGCAGAGCGGCAAGATCATCGCCGAGTGGCTCTCGAGGCACCCTGAGGTCGCGCGCGTCTACACCCCGTTGCTGGCGTCGCACCCCAACCACGCGGTCGCGCAGCGCCAGATGTCCGGGTTCGGCGGCATGATCAGCTTCGACCTCAAGCCGGGCAACGGCCTCACCGCCCTCGAGCGCGCGCGCCGCTTCGTCGCCGCCACGAAGGTGTTCACCCTCGCCGAGAGCCTGGGTGGGGTCGAGTCGCTCATCGAGGTCCCGGCGCTGATGACCCACGCCAGCATCGAGCCCGCCAAACGCCGGGAGATCGGGATCGAGGACGGCCTCATCCGCCTCTCCGTCGGCATCGAGAACGTCGAAGACCTCATCACGGACCTGGAACGCGCGTTTCAGGCCTGATCGACGCGCGGACCCCTTGACGACTCGGCGCCGTCGGGCCTCCGCCACCTGACAGTCGTCGGTCGTCGCCGGCAGAAGCCCCGCGACCGACGTGCCGCTCGCGGCCTGGGCTAGTGGACCGGTCCGGCCGGCCCTGGCGGGACCGCCCCGCGGTCGGTCCGCGGCCCCTGGTGCCGGGCGCCTGGCGTCGGCGTGCCGGTCGCTGCCGCATCCAACGCCAGCTTCCGGGCCCAGAAGTTGTCGTAGAAGTCCACGCGCTGCTGCTCGCGCTCATGCGCCGGCCCCTCCGCGGACCCGCCCTCGGGTGCAAGCGTCTTTTCTCCCTCCAACGCGAGGTTTTCTGCCGGCGTCTTGTCGGCAGCGATGGCCCTCTGCGTGGCCTGCTCCCGGTGGAGCAGCGCCGTGAGCCCCGCGATGGCGCCCTCCGGCCCCCCATCTGCCTGCATCTTCGCAATCCGCGCTTCCAGCGCCGCGATTTTCGACGGGATGTCCCGCATGGCCGAGAGGAACTCGATGATCGGCTCGCCCTCCCCGGTCGTCTTCTCATCCACCTGCTCGTGCGCCTTCACCTGGGTGGCAGGGTCGAGACCGTGCGCGGCCGTCAGCTGGTTCACGAGGTTGTAGTTGGCGCGCTTCTGCGGCCCGGGGATGTCGGTGTGCAGCGCGTACTGCCGCTTCCCGCCCTCCACTCCGTCTTCCAGCTGGGTCTTGAGCGCCGCCTCATCCATCCCCAGGAGCCGCTCGCGCATGGCCGGCGGCAGCGAGAGGCCGGCGACCTGCTTGTGCACGTCCTTGTCGCCGTCGATCTTCGCGGGCATCCCCACGTTCTCGATCCCGATCGACCAGGCGTTTGCACCCTTCCAGTCGGAGTCCTTGTTGCCACGCACATGGGAGGTCTTCTTGTCGGTCGGCACCGTGAGACTCGTCGCGCCGTCCGTACCGATCAGGTAGTGGGCCCCCACAGAACTTCCCTTCGCGACCTGGCCCCGGTAGCTGTTCCGGGCGGACTCCATTGTCGGCGACTCGGTGCGGTGTTCGACGATCCCGGCGATCGGCTTGGAGCGATCCCCCGAGTTCATCTTGCCGAACGCCGCGGTCTCGTCGTTCATGCCCAGGTTCGGGAAGAGACCGGCCGGCGGGGCCGGGGGCTCGGGCACCGGCTTCGCTTTCGGCGCCACCGTCGGGGCCTGCGGCGCGGGCGCGGGGGTCTTCGCTGAGGCGCGTCGCTGTTCCTTTCCTGCCATGGTCGCTCCGGGGTGCCGGAACGTAATGCGGCGGGCGCAACCGGCTCGGCCAGGGCGTCCGCCCGATCTCACACGTGGGTCTCGGCCTCCAGGAAATCGGGTGGTTCCACCTGCAAGGTGATGTGCGTGATGCCGGTTCGCTGCCGCACGAGGGCGCAGAGCCGGTGAAGGAGGTCCGGGCTCGACTCCGACGACACGACGTGGCCGGAGAGTGCGACGTCGCCCCAGGCGATCATCCACACGTGCAGGTCATGCACGCCCACCACGCCGCTCTCGGCGAGGATCGCGGCGCGGAGCCCGTCTACGTCCACACCGGCGGGTGCGCTCTCCATCAACACGGCCGTGCCGTCCTTCAGGAGGCCCCAGGCGCTGCGCAGGACCAGCGCAGAAACGAACAGGGAGACGGCGGGGTCCGCCCAGGTCCAGCCCAGCTCCCAGATCAGCCCGGCTGCCATGATCGCGCCGACCGAGCCGAGCGCATCGGAGATCAGGTGCAGCCAGGCTCCCCGTGCGTTCAGATCCCCGTGTCCGGGGGTGCCCATCGCGGCCAGACCGAGCAGGTTCACCAGCAGGCCGCCCACCGCGATCCCGAGCATCGGGAGGGCGATCACCGGCTGGGGGGCGGACAGGCGGGAGACCGCCTCCACCACGATCCCACCGCCCACGGCGAAGAGCCCCGCCGCGTTCGCGATCGCCGCGAGCACCTCGGCCCGACGCCAGCCGTACGTCTGCGTGGCCGTCGCGGGACGCAGCGCGATCTGCCCGGCGACGAGGACGAGCCCGAGCGCGGTCACGTCCGTCGCCATGTGTCCGGCGTCCGCGATCAGCGCCAGGGAGCCTGTCCACCACCCGCCGACGAGCTCCACGAGCATGTAGGCGAACTGCAGCGCGAGCACGATCCCGAGGCGCGCGGGTGCGACGCGATGGGCGTGGTCGTGCCCGGGTGCCTGATCGTGGGGGTGGCCGTGGTCGTGGCTGTGGCTGTGGCTGTGATCGTGGCCCGGGGATTCGTGGTCATGGCCGTGATCGTGGCTCGACATGGCGGGCCCTTATCGCTGCGAGCGGGGGTGGGCCCCCGGCGCGCGGCGGGAGGGGCGGGGGCTACGTCGTCCGTCAGACCGCGGTACACTCGACCGGTGAGCCCCGAGCCCCCCCCGCCGTACGACGAACGCGATGCCATCGCCGCTCGCGTCGTGCAGAACGCGACGGGCGAGGCGGGGCCGTGGACGTTGGAGGTCTACCCGACGCTGCGCTGCAACCTCTCCTGCCAGTTCTGCGACACGACCGATCGGCACCGCCCGGCGCAGCGTGAGCTCGACGCGGAACGGTGGGGCCGGATCGTCGACGAGGCCGCAGACCTCGGTGTCCGGCGGATCATGGTGCTCGGTGGAGGAGAGCCCCTCCTCGCGGCGGGCACCCGCGAGATCCTCAGGCGGTCGCGCGCCCGCGGGCTGACAGGGTTCCTGACCACGAACGGCACGCGGCTCGAGCGCTTCGTCCCGCTGCTCGCCGAGATCGGCTGGGACGAGGTCCACGTGTCCATCGACGGCGCCGCTCCCGAGACCCATGACCGGCTGCGGGGCCAGGTGGGCGCCTTCCGACAGAGCGTTCGCGGGCTGTGCGCGCTTCGGCAGGGTGCGCCGGGCACGCGGCGGGGTATCCACACCGTGGTCACCCGGGAGAACGTGGGTGAGCTCGCGGACATCGTGCGGCTCGCTGCGTCGCTCGGGTGTGCGCGTGTGGACTTCGACCACCTGATCGCCTACCGGCCGGAGCAGCACCGGGTGGCCCTGGGGGTTGCAGACCGGGCGGCGTTGCCGCAACGGGTGGAGGAGGTGCTGGAGGTCGCGGGCCGGCTGGGGGTCGAGACCACGGCAGCAGCGTTGCTCGACCTTCGCGGAGCGGCGGCGCCTCCGGCCTCTGGAGCCCCCGGCCTCGGAGGCGCGCCCTGCCTGAAGGCCTGGCACCACCTCGTTGTCCAGGCGGATGGACGGGTCTCGCCCTGCTGCGTGCTCGCTGGCGAGGGCGCCCCCGTCGAGAGCGTGGGGACCACCTGGCGCGCGGACCCGTTCCTGTTGCGCGTCCGCTCGACGATGCTGGCCCACGCGCCGCTGCCCCGCTGTCGCGAGTGCTCGCAGAACATCCTCGTGCACGAGCGTGCGATCCGGGACCGCCTGCCCGCCGGAACCGCGTCATGAACGTGAATCTCGAGCTGACCGACCACTGCAACATCCGATGCCGTATGTGCAGCCAGAGCCTCCGGGACGAGGCGCATGGTGCGCCGATGCGGTTCATGGACTTTGCCACCTGGCAGAACGGGCTCGCGGGGCTGGAGGGTCTCCCCGACGTCCACCTGTGTCCCCACTGGCTCGGTGAGCCGACGCTGCACCCCGAGTTCGAGGCGTTCGTCGAATATGCGTTCGCCATCAACCGGGACAACCGGATCTTCAAGAGGTTCAAGCTACATACAAACGCGGTGATCCTGCCGGTCGCCCGTGCCCGGCTCCTGCTTCGCCTGGCGTCCCAGCCCGACGTGGAGCCCGGCACGTTCGAGGCCGTACATTTTTCGATCGACGCCTGGTCTCCCGCCACCTACGCCTTCGTCAAGGGCGCAGATCATGGCGAACGCGTGTTCCGAAATGTCGAGCGGTTCATCCAGCTCCGGGGCGAGGTCCCGTTCCCGGTCGTCCACGTCACGCTCGTGGTGCAGGAGGGCAACCTGCACGAGGTCCGCGATTTCGTGGATCACTGGTCCCGCGTGTTCCGATCCGTGAACCGGTCCTTTCGGGTGACGGCCGACTGGCCCCCGTTCGACCAGGACGCCATCTACCTCCGGCGCCTGAACGCGGGAGACCAGGCGAGGTCGGATGCTTGGCATGCCAGGGCGTGCGTGGACGTGGGGATCCCCCCGCTGGCTCGCGCCTCGGGGAGCTTCTGATGGTGCTGCTGCTGCTCGTCGGCTGCATGGGCCACCTGAAGAGCAGCGAGGGCTCGGACGAGGTCCGCGGGGCGCTCTGGTTTGCGGGTCGCGAGGCCGTGCTGAACGGCACCGAGGCGCCGGGAGACGCCACGGACACGCCCTACGAGATGATGGTCCTCGTGGCCAACTCGCAGCTTCCGTGCGCACCGGACGACGTGGAGGACGACCCGGCGACCGGCCTCGACGAGGCCGCCGCGGCCGAGACCTTCTGGCAGGCCCAGGTGTCCAGCGCCTTCGCGCGCGAGGGGGCGATCGTCGTGCTCCTCGGGCTGTACACGTGGAGCGATGGGCTGACGGGGGACTACGCGATCACCGCAGATGCCCTGCAGGACCACCTCGCGCTGCTGGCGAGCGCGCCGCGGGTTGGATTCGGCGCCTGGATGAGGGTGAACGAGGCAGCCGTGGACCAGTCCGACGGCCTGTTCTACACCTACACGGACACCGACGTGGACTACGAGGCCGCCGCGGGCGTGGGCAGCGCGGCCTCCGTGGACGTGCTCGGCGCGCCCGATGACGAGCTGGCCGATGGGGAGCGGCTCAAGGGGAACTTCAACCTGGAGCCTTCGGGCATGAGCGGTGGGTTCAGGGCGGAGCGGTGCGACAACCTCACGCTGTACACGGCTGTCCTGGCCCAGGTCGTGGCGCTCCAGTACCTGCTGAACTGAGCCCGGCGAGGATTTCATGCGTGACGGGCGGCGGTTGGACCGTTAGATCGGGCTTCCCCGGTCCCATTTCCCCTCAACTGCCGCATTCCCCGGAGCCTCCATGCTGACCACTCTCCTCCTGTGCACCCAACTCGCTCACGCCGGCTCCGATGTCGGCACCGAAAAGAAGTTCGGCGTCGGTGTTTCGACCGGTGATCCTGCTGTCGCCTTCACGGGGAAGTTCTGGCTCTCGGACCACGCGGGTATTGCGTTCTACGCGGGCACTTCGTTCGTCCACCACAGCGTCCGGGCCTCCTTCCAATCCAACATCCACACGTGGGGTGAGGACTGGAGCTTTGGCCGCCTGCCGCTCTACTGGCACGCGGGGGTGGACGCCGGTGTCTACACGGTGCTCGGCTACGTGGCGCCCACGGTGGGTGTGAACGGCGGCGTCGGTGTCGCCCTGCAGTTCGACGCGGTGCCGGCGGAGGTGTTCGCCGAGGCGGGCCTGCACGTCGGGTACAACGGGTACTGCGGCGTCTCGTACTACACCGGGAGCGCTGTGGGCTGCTGGGTGAGCGGCATGGGCGCGGCCGGCGGGCGCTGGTACTTCTAGACCAGCTCCCGATACACGCGCTCCACCTCGAGGGCCAGCGCGTCGAAGGAGAGCAGGGTGTCGAACCGCGCGCGACAGCGCGCGGACTGGCTCGGGTCTGAGAGAACGGCTCCCAGGCCCCGGGCCATGCCTTCGGGGTCGGCGGGGCGGAACATGGCTCCGCAGTCACCGAGGATCGCCCGAAAGGACGGGATGTCGGTCACGACCGGCGGTACGCCCAGCGACATGGCCTCCAGCACGGCGATGCCGCACACCTCCCGGGTCGAGCCCTGGACCAGCGCATCAGCGCGGGCGATCAGCGCGCGGGAGCCCGCGCGCGAGAGGCGGCCATGCAGGCGCACGTGTGGGCCGAGGGACCGGGCGCGTCGGACGACCTCTGCATGGAGCGGGGCGTCGGTCCACGCGAGGTGCAGGCTCGCATCAGGCGAGGTCGCCAGGAACCGCTCGAACCCTGCGAGGGTCGTGATCGGGTCCTTCACCGCGTCCAGGCGCCCCACGCACGCGATCATGGGCGCGCCCTGAACCCCGGGGTCCACCTGTTCGAGGAGGTGCTGGCCCATTCGCTCGACCGAGGTCTCGAAGACCAGTCGCACGCGGTGCGCCGGGTAGCCGTTGCGGATCCAGGGACGGGCGTGCTCCAACGTCGTGAACAGGAGGCGCTGCACCCGAGCGAGGGCGGCGCTCTCAGCGGCTCGCCAGAGCGGTCGCCGTGCGGCGCTCCCCCCGTGAAAGTGGGCGATCACCGGGGGCCCCAGGTGACCCAGCGACCAGAGGAGCGGGTAGAAGACCAGATCGAACGCATGGATGACGTCGGGCGGGTGCTCACGCAGCGCTCGCAGGAGGTGTGGCGCCAGGCTTCGGATGGGGGGGTGCGGGTCGCCTGCCGCTCGGCCCAACGCCCGCATGGTTCGCGAAAGGGGTGCGGGCCGTCGAAACCGCCAGGTCACGCCACCGCGCCCGATGTCGGCGTCGAAGTCGGCCTCGACGAGCACGTCCACGGCCCAGCCTCGGCGCACGAGCGCGCGGGAGAGCCCATCGCGGGTCTCGTCGCCCAGGATGAACGCGTCGGGGGTCACCCAGGCGGCGTCGTGGTGCTGGCTCACCAGCGTGACCCGGCTCAACGCATTCCCGGGAGCGCGATCAGCCCCTCTGAGGTCACCGCCACCACACGATCTCCAGGTGCTGGGCGCACGGCGAGCCCACCGGTGAACGTGCCGAAGGCCGGCAACATGCCCTGCTCGGCGCCGAGCCAGAAGCACGCGAACCGCAGGGCGTGCCGGCCGCGGCCCACCACCGCGGCGGGGTGCACGTGCCCACACCAGGTGTACACGCCGGCTCGGGTGTGCGGCTGGTGGACGAACCGGAAGGGCCCCTCCACGTGGCCGTCCGGACGCTGCCGAACGCGCCAGGAGGCCGGTGGATCGAACCGGTCGTGGTTCCCGGGCACCAGCTCGAGCTCGGCATCCAGCGCGGAGCGCCACGAGGCGACCCGGTCGACGACATCCGGGTTCAGGCCGTTCGCCGAGTGGACGAGGTCCCCGAGCACGAGGACGCGCTCGGCTCCCGTGTCGAGCACCAGGCGTGAAAGGCGGGCCAGATCGGTGTCCAGATCACCGTCCGGCACGGGCAGCCCGAAGTGGCGGAACGTGTCGGACTTCCCGAGGTGGACGTCGGCGACGAGCACCGTGCGGCGCCACAGCACCGCACGCTCAGCCAGGAGGCGCACAGTTTCACCGGCGAGATCGAGCAGCACGGCGTCCTCGCGGAGTGGAGCCGGGTGACCCCGGGGGCAGGCGGGGAGCCTCGGGCTCCATCGCCCTTCGCAGTCGTTGCGCATCTGTCTGGCTGGATGCCCGGTCACCCTGCAGGCGGTCTGCGATCAACGGCATCGAAAGCGGTGTTGCGCCTTCCGTCGTGCGTCGGACGATCTGACACGTATTGATTCGTGTCAGTGTGCTCCGCAGGCGCCGCTCGTCGAAGTGCACTTCGAGCACCTCCCTCCGCGCCTGGGTGAGCAGCGGGTTTTCGACGTCGTAGCGTAGGAACACATCGAACAGCAGACTCGAGGAGGCCTGGATCTGTCGGCCGGTGTTGCGCTTGTGCACCGGGCCGAGGTTCACGAACCCCGCCACACGGGCCACATCCCGGAAGCGGCGTCGAGCCAGTTCGGTCGCGTTCACGCTCGCGAGGATGTCGTCCAGCAACCCGTCCTCGCTCCAGATCGTCGGTGTGAGCAGCTCGTCCCAGGCCAGCGGCTCCGGGGAGAGCAGCTCCATGCCGTAGTCGTTCACCGCGATGGAGAGGGTGAGCGGGCGTTGTCGACACATGCGCAGGGCAAGCAGGGCGCCGAGCCCCTCGTGCACCGAGCGCCCCTCGAAGGGGAACACGAACAGGTGGCTGCCCTCGGCGCTCACACAGTCCTCCACCAGGAGCTCGGTCGCTGCGGGGACGTGGGACATGCGGGCCTGCTCGGCGAGGAGCGGGGCGACGGCCAGCCACTCGGCCGCCGCTCCGCCGCCCTGGTCGAGCGCCCTCCGCACGGCAGCGCCCAGTGATCCCGAGATCGGCAGCTTGTTGCCCGGCCAGTGTGGGGTGATCCCCCGCCGGGGCTTTCCGGGGCGCACCAGGGCCACCTGTTCACGCAGGCTCACCAGCTCCAGGTTGCGGCCTGCAAAATGGAACGGGCCCCCCGGCGGGATTCCGCTGATGAACCCCTCGTCGATCTGGCCGAGCGTCCCGCCGCCCCAGGACCCCGTGTGCCACCGCACGCTCACCGTCACGTCTGAGACGATTGTGCCGATGCTCCCGCGGTGCAGCCGCGCGACATCGGGGTCCGGCACCCGGTACACGCCAGCATCGGGCACGACCTTGCGGAACTGGGGGTAAGCGCGAAGGGATCTTCCCCCCTCGGTCACGAGGCCCAGCGCGGCATCGAAGGCCTGGGTAGTCAGTCCGCGGTAGCTCCAGGCCCTCCGCACCTCGGCGAGCATCTCGTCCTGGGTCCAGCCACCCCCCAACGCGCAGGTCACGAGGTGTTGCGCGAGCACGTCCAGCGGCGCGTTCAGCGGCGTCCTCGCCTCGACCTCTCGCCGCGCCAGCGCCTCGCGCACGGCCGCGATCTCCACCAGCTGCAGCGCGTGCGTCGGCACGCAAAGCACGCGCGACGTCGCTCCGGGACGATGTCCGGAGCGTCCGGCCCGCTGCATCAGCCGCCCGATTCCCTTGGGGGACCCGATCTGCACCACCCGCTCCACCGGGGCCAGATCCACCCCGAGATCGAGGGAAGCGGTCGCCACCACGATGGTCACGGTGCCGTCGGCCAGCCCGGCCTCCACGCGGGTGCGTTCGGAGGCGTCGACCGATCCGTGGTGGATGCCCATCTGGGGCTCCCAGTCCGGGTTCTTCGCAAGCAGGGCCTGGAACCAGAGCTCGGCCTGCGCCCGGGTGTTGACGAAGATGAGCGTCGATCGGGCGGGATCGAGCCATGCCCCCAGCTCCGGGAGCAGCGCCAGTCCCAGGTGCCCGGACCACGGCAGCCGCGACACATCGGTGGGCAGCAGTGTCTCCAGTTCGACCGGGCGCGGAACGTTCGCGTGAACGAGGGTGGGCTGTCCGGCGGTCCCGACGGCCGCCTGGGCTGCCTCCGCGACGTTCGAGAGCGTCGCGGAGAGCGCCCACGTCTGCATCCGGCGGCCTGGCGGCCGATCGGAGAATGCCCGGAGGCGCGCGGCCGCAAGCTCGCACTGCGTTCCGCGCTTCGAGTCGAGCAGCTCATGCCACTCGTCCAGGATCAACGCCCGCACGTTCCCGAGCCGCGTGGGCGCGTCGGGCTCGCTCATGAGCATGGACAGGGACTCCGGCGTCGTGAGCAGGATGTCCGGGGGCTTCCGCTTCTGCCGGGCGCGGATGTGTGATGCAGTGTCGCCGGTCCGGGACTCCACGGAGAGCTTGAGGCCCATGCCGCTGGCAGCGTCTGCGAGCGCCTCGGCGATGCTCCGTGCCATCGCCTTCAAGGGCGTGATGTAGATCATCTGCCCGCCGTGGTCCGCGATCTCAAGCATCGCGGCCAGCGTCGCAGCGTAGGTCTTCCCGGATCCGGTGGGCACGTGGATGAGCCCGCTCTCGCCCCGGTTCCAGGCTTCCCAAGCCTCCTCCTGGAACCCCGAGGGGGTCCAGCCGCGGGCGGTGAAGAAGCGACGGATCCGGTCGGGCACGGGCTCTCGTAGCCCGACCGGCGTGTGCACGGGACCACCGGACGTGAACGTGGGCGGGCGCGGCGATAGGAAGCGAAATGCGAATCCTCTACGGTGTTGTCGGCGAGGGCATGGGCCACGCCACCCGCTCCCGCGTGGTGATCGAGCACCTGCTCGCCGCCGGGCACCATGTGGGCGTGGTCGCCAGCGACCGCGCGTTCCCCTTCCTGGCCCGCGCGTTCGCCGGGCGGGCCGGGTTCTCGATCCACGAGATTCATGGGTTGCACCTGGACTACAAGGACAACGTCCTCAATGTGGGGAAGAGCCTGGTCACGAACCTGGGCGAGGCTCCGATGGGCCTGGCGCAGAACATCGCCACGGCGTTCGACCCGGCCCTGCGCACGCTGGACCCCCAGGTGGTGATCTCCGACTTCGAGAGCTGGAGCTACTACTACGGGCTGAACCGCTTCCTCCCCGTCCTCTCGATCGACAACATGCAGATCATCAACCGGTGCACGCACCCGCCGGAGATCGCGGATGACCCGAGCTTCAAGCTTGCGAAAGCCGCTGTGAAGGTGAAGCTCCCGGGGGCGTGGCACTACCTGATCACCACGTTCTTCTACCCCCCCGTGCGAAAGGAGCGGACCACCCTCGTGCCGCCGATCCTCAGGCCCGCGGTGCTCGCGGCCAGACGGGAGCCGCAGGAGCACGTCCTGGTCTACCAGACGGGCAAGAACAACCCGGGGCTCGTTCCATTCCTCCAGCGCCTGCCGGGCACCTTCCGCGTGTACGGGCTCGGACGCGAGGGCGAGGAGGGGAACGTGTCCCTCCGGCCGTTCTCCGAGCAGGGCTTCGTGGACGATCTGCGCACTGCCCGCGCGGCGGTCGCAGGGGGAGGATTCTCGCTCATGAGCGAGTGCGTGCACCTCGGGGTGCCGCTGTTCTCGGTGCCCATCGAGGGCCAGTACGAGCAGGAGCTCAACGCCCGATACCTCGCCCGACTCGGCTACGGGGAGTGGGCGCCGACGTTCGACGAGGAGCGCGTCGCCGCGTTCCTCTCCAACCTGCCGGGCCAGACCGGGTACGTCGCGACGGACAACGGGCGAGCGCTGGCAGCGGTCGACACCCTGCTCGCTTCTGTCTGACCGCTCCGTCCCGCCTGTTTCCTTGATACCCGGGTAGCCATGTCCAGCACCACGCTCGAGCTCAAGAAGGCCGGCATCCGGTTCGGGGGGCTCCGCGCGGTGAGCGAGCTCGACCTCTCGGTGTCGGAGGGCGCGCTGGTGGGCCTGATCGGCCCGAACGGGGCCGGGAAGACCACCGTGTTCAACCTGATCACCGGCATCTACCTGCCGACCGAGGGCGAGATCCTGTTCCAGGGCAAGTCCCTGGTCGGAGTGGGTCCGACGGCGGTGGCCGCCTCGGGGATCGGCAGGACGTTCCAGAACATCCGGCTGTTCGCGGGGCTCACGGTGCTGGAGAACGTGACCGTTGCGATGCATCGCCATGCGACGGCGACACTTTTTGAGCATGTGTTGCGTATCGGGCGACACGCGGCGGACGAGGCGCGGGCCATCGACGAGGGGCGCAAGCTCCTGGACACCTTTGGACTGCTGGCATTGGCCGACCAGAATGCGGACGCCTTGCCCTATGGCCTACGGCGGCGCCTGGAGATCGCACGCGCGCTCGCGACGCGCCCGCAGCTCCTCCTGCTCGACGAACCGGCGGCAGGCATGAACCCCTCGGAGGCGGACGATCTGATGCACCTCGTCCGGTGGGTACGGGACACGTTCGGCGTGAGCGTGCTCTTGATCGAGCACCACATGCCCGTGGTCATGGGCATCTGCGAGCGGATCACGGTGCTCGACCACGGGGCGCGCATCGCCGAGGGAACGCCGGAGCAGATCCGGCGGGATCCCGTGGTCGTGGAGGCGTACCTGGGCACGGACACTGGCGCACAAGGCCACGGCGATCCCGCTGGCGCGGAGGCGGGTGTATGAACGCGCTTGAAATCCGGAACCTGTGTGTGAGCTACGGGCCGATCCACGCATTGCGCGACGTGAGCATCGATGTTCCCGACAAGGAGATCACCGCCCTGCTCGGAGCGAACGGTGCGGGAAAGACCTCGCTGCTGAGGACGATCTCCGGCCTCGTCCAGCCCAGGAGCGGATCGATCAAGGTGTATGGGGAGGAGATCGCGGGCCAGGACCCGCATCGCATCGTGGTGAAGGGCATCTCGCAGTCGCCGGAGGGGAGGCAGGTCTTTCCGAACCTCACCGTGCGGGAGAACCTGCAGCTCGGCGCCTACACCCGCTCGGACAAGGCCGCGATCGCCGCGGACCTCGACCGGGTGCTGACGATCTGGCCGCGGCTCGGGGAGCGCCTGTCCCAGATGGCCGGCACCCTCTCGGGGGGCGAGCAGCAGATGCTCGCCATCGCGCGGGCGATGATGGCCCGTCCGAAGGTGCTCCTGCTCGACGAGCCGTCGCTGGGCCTGGCGCCCGTCATCGTCGCCGGCATCTTCGAGACCATCCGCGAGATTCACAAGGAAGGCACGACGGTCCTGCTCGTGGAGCAGAATGCGCACCTGGCGTTGAAGATCGCCAGCATCGGCTACGTGCTCGAGACCGGCACGATCCGCCAGCGCGCCCCGGCCGCCGAACTGCTGAACGACGACGCCATCCGGGCCGCCTACCTCGGCGGTTGACGCGGGGTAGGTTGCGCGAATGCTCCTCCTGCTCGCCCAGCTTGCCCTCGCCAGGACGCCCCAGGCGCCGCCCGTCGCCACCCATGCCGAGCCGCCCCCGGGGGCTGCGCCGCTCATCCTGCCGCCGTCGCCGGACCGGATGCGTCCGTTCCCGGGGCCCGACTTCGTACCTCTGCCGGTGCTGGTCAGGACGCCTTCGGACCCCACGCTGGCCCGGTTGCTGTCCTCCGCGCGGACCTCTGGCCACGCCTACAGTGCGCTCGGCGCGCTGTGCGAGCAGTACAGCCACAGGTTCGCCGGCACCCAGACCCTGATCGACGCTGCGGTGTGGGCGAAGGGCGTGTTCGAGCGCGACGGGGTGAGCGTCCACCTGGAGCCCGTGGACGTCCGCCACTGGGTGCGGGGCGCCGAGTCGCTGAAGATGACCGCGCCCTATGCTCGCGACCTGGCGGTCATCGGCCTCGGAGGAACGGTCTCGGGCAACGTGACCGCGAGCGTCGTGGTGGTCGACTCGTTCGACGAGCTGGGCCCGGGGGTGAAAGGCAAGATCGTGCTGTACAACGTCGCGATGCCCCAGGGCGTCCCGTCGATCCAGTACTACGGCGCCACAGTGCCCTACCGATCCCAGGGCGCCGCGAACGCCGCAAAGTTTGGAGCCGTCGCGACGCTCACGCGCTCGGTCACCCAACATTCGCTGTACACCCTCCACACCGGCGGCATGCACTACGATGAGGGCGGGGTCAAGATCCCCTCCGTGGCGGTCACGGGTGAGGATGCAGACTGGATCGCGAAGCTCGTCGCCTCGGGTACGGAGGTCAAGCTCACCTTGAATGTGCAGTCGCAGGACCTGCCGCCGGTCCCGAGTTGGAACGTGGTCGCGGAGATTCCTGGAAGAACGCCGGATGTCGTGTTGATTGGCGCCCACCTCGACAGTTGGGACGTGGGGCAGGGGGCGAACGACGACGGCGCGGGCGTGGCGCACGTGGTGGAGGCGATGCGGGTGATCGCTGAGGAGGTGAAGACCTCCGGGGTGAAGCCCCTGCGGACCATCCGTGGCGTGCTCTACGCCAACGAGGAATTCGGTCTCGAGGGCGGCAAGGCCTACGATGCCGCCCATGCCACGGATCACCACGTCGCCGCGATGGAGAGTGATCTCGGCGCGGGGATTCCACTGTCCTGGGAATCGGGCGGTACCCCGGAGCAGCGGGCGTGGCTCACGCAGACGCTCGCACCGCTCGGGATGCCGGTGGAGGAGGGGGGCGGCGGCGCCGACATCAGCCCGCTGCAGCCGCGGGGCGTGCTCATGAGCGGGCTGCACCCGGACGACAGCCACTACTTCGACTACCACCACACCAACGCAGACACCTTCGACAAGATCAGCCCGGTCGCGCTTGCGGAGGGTGCAGCGGCCGTGGTGGGCTGGGCCTGGCTGACCGCGAACGCCAGCGGTGCGCCTCCCGCTGGGCCCGTCACGGAGCCCAGGCCGTGATCGACGTCGAACGGCAGGGGCCGGTCGGGACCCTGCGTATCCGGCGGCCCGAGAAGGCCAACGCCTACGACGCCGCCCATCTCGACCAGTTGGCCGCGGGGATCGCAGCCCTCGACGATTGCGGCGTGGTCGTGGTGCTGGCGGCAGGACGGTCCTTCTGCGCGGGGGCAGACCTCGATGAGCTTCGCACCACCCGCGCGGCCGGGGACTGGCGGGTGGCGCTCGGGCTGCGGTCCCAGGCGATCTTCACGATGCTGTCGCGGTCCCGCTTCGTGTCGATCGCGTCGGTGCAGGGGCCGGCGGTCGCCGGTGGGTTCGAGCTGGCGCTGGCGTGCGACCTGCGCGTGGTGGGTGCCGGCGCGCGATTCTCGCTCCCCGAGACGTCGCTCGGGATCGTGCCCTCGGCGGGCGGGCTCACCCGGCTGGCGAGGTTGTGTTCGGTGAGCGTGGCCAAGGGCGTGGTGCTGGGCGGGCGCGTCATCGATGCGCAGGAGGCGATGCGCGTCGGGCTCGCTCACCGGGAGGGGGGAGACGAGGTCGCGCTCGCCTGGGCGCACGAGCTCTCCCAGCGCCCCCGCGAGGCACAGCAGAGGGCGAAAGAGCGCCTCGACGCTGGGGAGTCCGACATGGACCTGCTGTTGGAGCGTGCGGGTCAGGCCGGGCGCTACCGATCGTAGCGCTGGCCGGGCGGGTGGGGCGCCCCGCCCGCTACAGCACCTTCTCCAGCGCCTTCCGGAATTCGATGCGGTCGACGAGGTCGGTCAGGTAGTCCGCCCGCTCGCTGTCCCAGATGACCAGGGGGGACTGGGTGTAGCTGCCCATCCATTGCTCGTACAGCCCGTTGAGCCCCCGCAGGTAGTCGGTCGGGATCGCCTGCTCGCTGGGCCGGCCACGCCGGACGATGCGCCGCCGGATCGCCCGGACCGAACACCGGAGGTAGATCATCAGGTCCGGGGGCTGGAGCGCCCTCCGCATCCCGTTGTACAGGTCCAGGTAGTTCTCCCAGTCCCGCGGCGTTATCGCCCCCGTGCGTGCCAGATTCGCAGCGAAGATCTCGGCGTCCTCGTAGATCGTGCGGTCCTGGACGAAGCAGGCGCGCGCGGGATCCGCGCGGCGATTGTCCAACTCCAGGTGAAGTCGGAACTTGTTGGACAGGAACCACACCTGTGAGCCGAACGCCCAGCGCGGCATGTCGGCGTAGAAGTCCGTCAGGTACGGGTTGTCCGCGAACGGCTCGTACACCGGCTCGAACCCGTACTCCTGGGCGAGGAAGCTCACGAGCGAGGTTTTCCCCACGCCCATGTTGCCCGCGACGGCGATGAAGCGCTTCACGGGGCGCGACGGTGCTGGAGCACTAGATCTCCCCCTCGTTGCCGTACCCGTCGGTCACGACGAGCTGCGCGCAGTTGCCAGGATCGGCGCCCGCGAAGGTGGTGACCCCGCCGCCGTGCGTGCCGGTGAGCGCGATGGAGGTGCTCACACCGCTCCCATCGATGCATGTCACCGTGGCGGAATCATCTGGAATCGGGTTTGCACTGCGGTAGTTTCCGTCGAGGGAAATGAGCCGGTACCCGCGCTCGGGCCCCTGGAACCAGGCCTGCACGTCGTTTGTGCCCGACCGGGCCACGCGGATCACGGCCGGAGTCACCACGAAGGTCGGGCCGGTGACCTCGTAGTCCTCCATCGGCCAGGGCCAGGTGGTCGCGCCGCCCGCGTAGGTCTGGCCGGTCACGCGAAGACGATAGGTGCCCTCCTCGACCCCGGTGCGGTCCAACTCGTGCCCGACGGCCTGCCAGGCGGCGTACCAGTGGTGCTCGTTGTACGAGGCTGCTGGGGCCTGTGGGGTGGGCGTGGTCGTGAGCAGGATGTCGGGTCCGAGCGCGACGGGCCGACCCGCATTCGTCAGCACCTCTGCCCAGGATCCGTCCCCGGCCTGCCGCTCGAGGGTGACGACGGGGTAGTCCACCCCTGGATCGCCGCCGATCCACGCCATCTGCACGAGGCCTTCCACACGGGGGATCTCCGCCCCCTCCGTGGTCAAGGTCGGGAGAATGCCGGCGTCGCGTTCCTCGGAGGTGAAGAGCGGGGAGTAGAGCTCGGCGGGGGGGATGCTGTAGAGTGAGCCCGCCTCCGGCGCGTCGTCCGGTGCGAGGGTGGGGAGCGGGGTGGGGGTGCCGTAGGTGTTGGACGCATAAAGGCCGCATGGATCATGTTTCTCTACCTTGTCCGTGCTCAGCTCCTCGCCGGCCATCACGAGCAGCTGCTCCATGATGTGCTCGGCCTGCAGGGGCCCCCAGACGTTGATGTCCGCCTCGTACCCGCCGGTCAGCCAGTCCTCCGGGATCAGCAGGTAGCCCTCGTGGTCCTGCGAGTACCCCACAGCCATGCTGTGCTCGTAGCCGAGCTCGGCGGCGGCGCGTCGCCTGAACTGTTCGGTGTACATGGAGGTGGGTTCGCCCGGAAAGAACCCGATGAAGAAGTCATCGGTGATCGTCTGCCCGTCGGCGGTGTGCATCGGCAAGGGCCCCATCCGACTCGCGGTGACGTGGGCCCGGGTCGACTCCGTCAGGGGCAATGCGGCCTCCTCGTCTGAGAGGGTGAACCATCCCTTGATGAGCCCCACCATCATGTCCACGCTCACGCAGTCCTCGTAGGGGAACACCGCCGCCGGGGCATATCCTGGCAGATAGGCCGGGTTTTCACCGCAGAACGCTGCGCCGTTCTTCACGTTGAATTCATCGATCTCGGGGATGAGCAGCCCGCTGGTGTCGTAGATGATGTTGTCCGGCTCGAGGCCGTCCGTGTAGGGGGTGTAGTGGATGTCCGTGGTCCCGCCGCGGGTGACCTGGATGTCGTCATGGGTCTCCTTGACTGCGCGGGAGACGGTCTCCAGGCGGATCGGGTCGGAGGAGGTCGGCGTGGCCTCCCAGAGCGCGAAGATGGCGTCCTTCGCGTACTCACCGGTGGTCTCGAGGTTTGCGTACCCGTCGTCCGTCCCCGAGGGAGAGGCGTCGCCCGCTCCGCCCTGCAACAGGGCGACGACCACGGGATGATCGAACTTGTCTTCGAAGGCGCGCTCGATCTGGCCGGGCGCGTCCCCGCTGATCATGGCGTTCTCGCTTCCCAGGGTGGTCCCGTGGATGCCGAAGTCGAAGAGTACGGCGACCGGGTTGTCGTCCAGATCGTCGATGCGCAGGAGCGTGAGGTTGGGGTCCTTGTAGGGGCCGGCGGGGATGTCGTCGAAGAACTGCAGGGCGTCGTTGTCTCCCCGGCGGTCATGGTAGACCCGGTCGTTCGGGTCCCAATTCTTGGCGAACCCCACACCGAGCTTGGCCGGCTTCAGCGCGTCGAAGGCCTGCATGCCCACGGTCTCGGCCTGGCCGGCGATCCGCTCGAACACCTCTTCGTTGAATCGGTCGCTCCCAAGGTAGTAGGTGACCTGGTCACTGAAGTCACCATAGGAGTTGTGGGAGTGGTTGGTGGAGACGACCACCTTTCCAACGAGGTCCCGGCCGGTGTCGGCAGAGAGACGGGTCTCGATGTCCTGAACGAGCCCGTCGTACGAGTAGATGATGTCGATCTTCACGATCACGAGGTCCTGGTCGCCGTTCGACAGCCAGAACACCTTGAGCGGGATGGGCGACTGGATGCCCGCCGAGGCTTTGAACTCGTCGGCGTAGTTGCTGTCGCGGTGATCCACCTTCCCGTCACCCCCAAAACAGCCGCAGCGGGACGTGTAGCCCGAGAGCGGCGTGCCGATGGGCAGCTCCAACCACGACTCCGCCACGCCGGCCATCGGGGCGCCCACGACGATGTCCGGCTGGTCTGCGTTCTCGGCGGCCGGGTCGCAGGCCTCGACAGCTACGGTGTCGCCGGTGTCCTTGTCCTTGTTGCACGAAAGGAGGGCACAGCCGATGGCGGTGAGCGCCAGCGGATTGAACAGGGCGATCAGGGCTGGGCGCTGCATGAGTAGACTCCGAAGCGCGCATCATGCCTCGTCGCGCGGCATTTGCAAAGCGCACCGCCTCGCGGGATAGGTGGCGGCGATGCGTTTTTCTCCCCTCCCCACGACTCGAACGGAGCTTCGGCGCTCGCTGCTCCTGGTGGATGGCGAGCCCGCGCGGGAGTGGGTCGAATCGAGCGGTCCGGGCGAGCTGGGGCTGGCGCCGCCAGTGGGCGGTGTCTTCGCCGCATATGACTTCGACCCCACCGGTCTCGACCTGGGCCCTGCCCTCGCCCGCCTGCTGGGCGGGATGGCCCCTCCGGCCGACGTGGTGCTGGGCCTGATGGAGCGCGTGCTCACCGATCTGGTGACAGTCCACGATCTGGGTGGCGCGCATGGTGCCCTCGAGCTCTCGGGGTGGGGCTTCCTGGCCGATGGATGCTTCGTCGTCCGGCCCAGCGTCTCGGCTGCAGCCCCGCTGGGACAGCCGCAGGAGTCGGACGTGCAGGCGCTCGGACAGATCGCCGGGGAGCTCGCTCCCGACGAGCCGAGGTTGCGCTACTGGCTGCGCGGGACCGGGTTCGACGGGGGGCGTGTCGCGTTCCGGGACGCGCGGGCGGCCAGGCAGGCGCTGCTCGCGGTGATCGGCCGAACGGGCGTGGACGGGCCCCTGCGTCGCTGGCTCGACGCGGTCGGGGGCCGCCTCCCCGACGTGGGGGATCGCCGGGCGAGCCCGGCGCGTCCCGCCGCGGTCGCCCCGAGCCGGCCGCGGCCGGACGAACAGTCGGCGCGCCGGTGGGTGGAACGCGAGCTCGCCCGGCTCCGGGACGAAGAGGGCGCCCGGGTGGCCCATGAGGTTCGTGAACTTCGCGGCGCGACGGAGCGGCTGCGCGTTCGAGTGCGCCCGATGCCGCCGGAGATGCCCCCGGCCGGCGGCGAGGCGGCGCCTCCGCCTTCGCCCGCCCGGATCCAGGTGGCGCGCCCGGCCGTGCCGCCTGTGGGGGACATCGTCGAGATCCTGGCTCCGGCGGTCGCGCGGGCCTGGGACGACCATGGCGCCGATCCCGCCATCTCACCAGCCCCGCTGGTCGAGCCGGACCTCCTGGTCGAGCCGGACCTCCTGGTCGAGCCGGCCCCGCTGGTCGAGCCGGCCCCGCTGGTCGAGCCGGCCCCGCTGGTCGAGCCGGCCCCGCTGGTCGAGCCGGACCTCCTGGTCGAGCCCGAGACGCAGGAGATCGCGGCGGATCTGGGCCCCGCTGTCCACGAACCGCCGGGCGGGGACCTCGAGGACGACGAATCCGCCGGCGGCGACTCGGTGGGGGACGTCGGTCCAGCGCCCAAGCCCGATCGGGAGCCCGACGACCCTGTACCGGGTGAGCCGCTGGGGCTCTCCGCGCCGGCCTGGGCCTCCGACGACGAGCTCACGGACGCCCCTGCCGATGTGCCCGTCCCCCTCGTGGGGACGGCAGGTGTCGGGCGCGACGTCGAGCCGGGCGATCTCGAGCCGATGGGTGCGGAGCCGGCGGAGAACGAGGGCGTGGGGGAGCCGGTGCAGCCTGGACCCGCGGTCCTCGGGGCGGTTGCCGAGGCTGCCATTGCGGTTGGCCCCCCGGTGGTGGAGCGCCAGGCGGAGCCGGAGGAACGGGATGCGGTGCCACGCCCCATCCCCGGCACGCTCGCGCTCGACGCCCCCGAGCCCGCCTCGAGCCCCTACGTCGATCTGCCTGTGGGGCCCGCCCCTCCGGTGCGCGTCGAGGCGCCCCACCCACCCTGGCGGCCGGGCGTCGGGCCGGCGGCTGAGGTGCCCGGCGCGCCCGTCCCGAAGGACGACCTTTGGGGTGCGCCGCTGCCGGGCGCGGAGGTGGAGCTCCCCCACCACGCGGCTGTCGCGCCCCCCGCGGCTGTCGCGCCCCCCGCGGCTGTCGCGCCCCCCGCGGCGGCGCTCGACGCCGTTGTCGAGGAGGTGCCCGACCGCCGCGCGGTCCTCGCAGCTCCGCAGCCGCCGGTGCCCCCCGCGCTCGAGCCGCTCGCGGCGCTCGTGTCCAGCGAGCCCGAGGCCGCGGATCCAACGGTGAGTGCCCCGGCAGACGAGATCGAGGAGCCGAGCGACGGGTTCATGCGGCCGGAGGGCATGGACGAATCGCCGACCTGGGCCTCGGCGGCCGGTGTCTCCGGCAACAGCGACCGCGCCCACGAGAAGGGCCCGGGAAAGTGGACGGAGTCGGGTCGGGATGCGGGAGAGCTCGCGAGCCAGTTGCCGAGCGGACCCAGCCGCCCGCTCCGGTTGGACGACCCGCCGACCCGGCCGGGCCTGGGCTGGGTCGTCGTGGCGATCGTCCTGCTGCTCGCGCTCGCGACCGTAGTCGCGTTCTGGCCGGCCTGATGCCCCGGATCGAGCGCGCGGGCGCGGTGTGGACGGTGGTGCTGGACAGGCCGTCGCAGCGGAACGCGATCGATCGCTCCACCGCGCGGGCGCTCCATGCGGCCTTCCTGGAGTTCGATGCCGACCCAGCGAGCTCCGTCGCGGTGCTGTGTGGTGACGGGCCCGACTTCTGTGCGGGCGCGGATCTCCATGCGATCGCGGCTGGAGACCCCAACGACGTGCTCCCGGTCGATGGCGTGAACCCGGGGCCGCTCGGTCCCACCCGGATCCAGCTGGGCAAGCCGGTGATCGCCGCCATCGAGGGACACGCGGTCGCTGGCGGGCTCGAGCTCGCGCTGTGGGCGGACCTGCGGGTGGCGGCGGCGGGGGCCACCCTCGGCGTGTACTGCCGCCGTTACGGCGTGCCGCTGATCGACGGGGGCACCGTGCGCCTCCCCCGCTTGATCGGGCTCTCGCGTGCGATGGATCTGATCCTGACCGGCCGGGGGGTGGGCGCCGAGGAGGCCCTCGCGATGGGCCTGGTGAATCGTGTGGTCCCGGTGGGGCAGGCCCGCGCTGCGGCGACCGCCCTCGCCTGGGAGATCGCGGCCTTCCCCCAGACCTGCCTGCGCGGCGACAGGCGGAGCGCCATCGCCTCGCTCGGGCTCGACGTCCAGAGCGGGCTGGCTGTCGAGCACCGGGAGGGGCTCGCGGCGCTCACGTCGGAGGCCGTCGACGGCGCGCGACGGTTCCAGACCGGGGCGCGTTAGCAACAGCGACTTCTGGTGTGACGATGCGGGTAGAGGTCATCGGTGGCGGCCCGGCGGGCCTGTATTTCGGCATTCTCCTGAAATTGTGGGACCCGACCCACGTCGTGAGGATCTGGGAGCGAAACCGGCCGGGGGAGACCTTCGGTTGGGGCGTGGTGTTCTCAGCACAGACGCTCGGGCACTTCGACGAGGCCGATCCTGTGTCCGCGGCGGAGATCAGGGCGAATTTCGCGTGGTGGGACGACATCGACGTGTTCGTCGGGGCGGACCGGGTGCGGTCCACGGGGCACGGCTTCTGCGGCCTGGCCCGCGTGCAACTGCTCGAGATCCTGAACCGTCGCGCGCTTGCGCTCGGCTGCATCATCGAGGACGGGGTCGAGGTCGACGACGCTCGGCTGGACGAGCTCCGGGCCGAGGCCGATCTGGTGCTCGCCGCGGATGGGGTGAACAGTCAGATACGGACGCGCTTCGCGGAGCAGTTCCTCCCCTCCGTGGACCTCCGGCGCTGCCGGTTCACCTGGCTCGGGACCGACGTGCGGCTCCCGGCCTTCACCTTCTTCTTCGAGAACACAGAATTCGGACTGTTTCAGGTGCATTCCTACCCATTCGTCGCTGCGGGGGCTGCGGCGGTGAACGGTGCACGGAGCACCTTCATCGTCGAGTGTGCCGAGGACGTGTGGCGCCGCGCGGGGCTCGACACCGCCACCGAAGAGCAGACGCTCGACTTCCTCCACGGGGTGTTCAGCTCCCGGCTCGGGGGAGGGCGGCTGCTGGCGAACCGGAGCCTCTGGCGGGCATTCCCGAACGTCCGGTGTGAACGCTGGTCCTTCCAGAACGTCGTACTGGTGGGTGATGCTGTGCACACCGCGCATTTCTCGATCGGATCGGGCACCAAGCTCGCGATGGAGGACGTCATCGCGCTCTGTCGTGCCCTCCGCGCCGAGGCGAGCGTTCCCGCAGCGCTGCACGCGTACGAGGCGTCCCGGCGACCCGAGGTGGAGCGCTTGCAGGCTGCCGCCCAGGTGAGCATGGAGTGGTTCGAGCACTCCGCGCGATACCTGCAACACAGCATCCATCGGTTGACGTTCGGCCTGATGACGAGGTCCAAGCGCATCACCTGGGACGAGCTGAAGCTGCGTGATCCGGCATTCCTGGAGTCCGTCCGGGTAGAATGGTGCGCCACCCACGGCGTGGACACGCGCGATCCGATCCACACGCCGCTCCGGCTGCGAGGGCTCACCCTGCCCAACCGGATCGTTGTATCACCGATGTGTCAGTACTCGGCCGTGGACGGTGTGGTGGGCGACTGGCACCTCGTGCACCTCGGCAGCCGCGCGCTGGGCGGAGCCGGGTTGGTGATCGCCGAGGCCACGGCCGTGAGTCCGGAGGGGCGGATCACGCCCGGATGCGCCGGGATCTGGAACGACGCCCAGGCGGAGGCCTGGTCGCGAATCGTGCGGTTCGTACACGAACATGCGGCCGCCGAGGGACAGGATGGTCGGGTCCGTCCTGCGCTCGGCATCCAGATTGGACACGCGGGCCGCAAGGCATCCTGCAACCGGCCCTGGGAGCGCGGGGGCTCTCCACTCGCAGAGGTCGAGGGCGCCTGGACCGTGCTCGGCCCCACGGGGGAGCCGTACGATGCTGCATCCCCCGCACCGCAGGCCGTGACGCGCGCGCAGATGGAGGTCATCCGCGACGACTTCGTGCGCGCGGCTGCGCGTGCGGCACGCGCGGGGTTCGACCTGCTCGAGCTGCACATGGCGCACGGGTACCTGCTCAGCACGTTCATCTCCGCACTCACCAACCGGCGGACCGACGAGTGGGGCGGCTCCTTCGAGAATCGCATCCGGTTCCCGCTGGAGGTGGCCCGGGCGGTGCGGGCCGTCTGGCCATCGGATCGCCCGCTCGCCGCGCGGATCTCGGCTACCGAGTGGACGCCCGACGCGCTGGCGGACGCCGAGCGCGCGTCGCTCGCGCGTGCGTTGGCCGATGCGGGCGTGGACCTCGTGGACTGCTCCGCAGGCGGCGTCGTCCCGACGCAGCGCCCCGTGTACGGCCGGATGTTCCAGGTGCAGTTTGCTGACCAGGTTCGGAACGAGGCTGGCATCCCGACGATGGCCGTCGGCAACATCCAGACCGCGGATCAGGCGAACACCATCCTCGCCGCGGGGCGGGCGGATCTCGTCGCCCTTGCCCGCGGCCACCTCGCCGACCCGTACTTTTCGCTCCATGCGGCGGCTGCGAGCGGGTACGCGGCGCCCTGGCCGGTGCAGTACCTCTCCGTTGCGCCAGCGCGTCGGAGAGGGTGACCGGCGTGGCGGCGGAGGCCGTCTACCTGCACGTCGCGGTGCCGCTGCCCGTGCACGCGCTGTACACGTATGTGCACGAGGTCGCGCTCGCGCCGGGGACCCCGGTGGTGGTGCCGTACGGCCGTCGTGAGCTCGTGGGCTGGGTGATCGACCAGACCGGGCCGCCCCCCAGGCCCGCGAAGGCAATCCTCCGGATCCTGGCCGACACCCCCGTGTTCACCGATGAGCAACTCACCTTGTATCGCTGGATCTCGGACTACTACCTGGCGCCGCTGGGGGAGGTCATCGCTTCGGCGAGCCCGTCCGATGCCCGCAACCGCACGCGTCGCGTGTACTTCCCCACGGAGGCCGGGATCGAGGCGATCGCCGGTGAACCGCCCGTCGGGGGGCTCGGGCAGATCCTTCGGGAGGTCGTGGCGCGCCCCGGGGTCACCCGTGCGGCGCTGGAGCGGAGACTGTTGGCGGAGGTGGAGGATGTTCCGCGGGGGATTGCGGCCCTGCTGACAGGAGCGCTGGTCCGCGTGGAGGATGTCGTGATCGCCGCCCGGGAGCAACGTCCCCGGCCGGCGCGCGCGAAGGGCGCGCCTCGCACGTCGGCCCCGGCCCTCAACGAGGAGCAGGCTGCGGCGGTCGAGGCTGTGTTCAGCCCTGCCGGGGGACCTCCGGCGCGGACCACCCTGCTTCATGGGGTGACGGGTGCCGGGAAGACCGAGGTGTACCTGGCCCTCGCGAAGCGGGTCATCGCTGCGGGCAGGCAGGTGCTGGTCCTCGTGCCGGAGATCGCGCTCACCCCGCAGCTCACAGCGCGGTTCGACGACCGGTTTCCGGGTGAGGTCGCCGTGCTCCACTCGGGGCTCACCGGCGCCCAGCGACTGCGCGAATGGCGACAGATCCAACGGGGGGAGGTGTGCATCGCCGTGGGTGCGCGCAGCGCCGTCTTCGCGCCGTTCCGCTCGTTGGGCCTGATCGTCGTGGACGAGGAGCACGACGACTCCTACAAGCAGGAGGAGGGCCTGCGGTACCACGCCCGGGACGTCGCCGTGGTTCGGGGCAGGCAGGTCGGCTGCCCTGTAGTGCTGGGCTCGGCGACACCCAGCCTCGAGAGCTGGTTCAACGCCAGGTCTGGCCGGTACGGGCTCCTCTCGCTGCGCCACCGCGCGACGGCGCGCCCCGTTCCCACGCCGCAGGTGGTGGACATGCGCCTCGAGCGCATGCCCGACGGGAAGGTCCCGCTCATCGCACCTGTCGTCCGGGCTGCCGTGGCGGCCGCCCTCGACGCGGGGGGCAAGGCGATCCTGCTCTACAACCGCCGTGGCTACGCCAGCTTTGTCGAGTGTCCCGGGTGCGGGCAGGCCTACGAGTGCCCGAGCTGCGGTGTGTCGATGGTGTATCACCGCGGGTCGGGCAGGCTGGACTGTCACTACTGCGGATTTCATCGGATGTTTCAGTCCGATTGTCCAAAGTGCGGCACGACGCTCGAGGTGCTCGGGCAGGGCACCGAGCGCGTGGAGGAGGTGCTCGCCGCCACCTTTCCCGGGGTGCCCATCGCCCGGATGGACGCCGACACCACCGCGGAGCGCGGGAGTCATGCTCGCATCCTCGACCGCTTCCGCGATGGGGACGCCCGCCTGCTCGTGGGCACGCAGATCGTGGCCAAGGGACACGACTTTCCGGACGTGCACGTGGCGGCGGTGCTGGGCTGCGACCACATCCTCGGCATGCCGGACTTTCGTTCGGCGGAGAGGTGCTTTGCGCTCGTCACGCAGCTTTGCGGACGTGCGGGCCGGGGGCATGTCGCAGGCGAGGTCTTCCTGCAGACCACCCATCCCGAGCATCCGGTGTTCTCCTGCATCGGGGACATGGCCGCGTTTGCCGATCACGAGAGCAGGATCCGGCGTATGCTCCGATACCCACCGTTCAGCCGGCTCATCCTGCTTCGCTGTGAGGGGGTCGAGCGAGAGGCGACGCTCGCGGCCGCGAAGGCGCTGGCAGCGCTCTTGAAGCAGCAGTGTCAGGCCGGGGTGGACGTGCTCGGACCGGCGTTCGCGGCGCTCCCGAAGCTGGTGGGGCGGTATCGCGTGCAGGTCGTGCTTCGTGGCCGGGATGTCGCCGCGCTGCGGAGCGTGGTCACGCGTTACCACACCTCCTGGACGCCGCCGCACGGCGTCCGGCTGATCGTCGATGTCGACCCGCGTGCCGTGGCGTAGTTTGCTAAGCGTGCGGGAATGCGCCCTCTCCTCCCCGCACGCCCCCTCCATGAGGTGGGTCCCTACGTTCCTGGCGGCATCGGGCCGATCCCCATCGACACGCGCGGACTCGTGCGGGACAGGATCGGCGACAGCTACCACACGCTCCTGACCACCTCGTGGCCCCGCCTGATCGCGCTGCTCGCTCTGGCCTGGCTCTTGACCAACGTCGTTTTTGCCCTGCTGTTCCTCGCTGGCGGCGACGACATCCGCCACGCGACACCCGGCTCGTTCCTCGATGCGTTCTTCTTCACGGTGCAGACGAGCGCGACCATCGGGTATGGCGAGATACTGCCTGCCACGCTCTATGCACACCTGCTGGTGACAGTCGTCTCGTTCGTGTCCATCCTCCAGAACGCCATGGCGGCAGGGTTGATGTTCGCGAAGTTCGCACGCCCGACAGCGCGGATCCTGTTCTCGTCGAGGCCGGTGGTTTTTGCCAGGGACGGATGCAACATCCTGCAGTTCCGCCTCGCGAATGCGCGACAGAACCAGGTGGTGGAGGGCCGCGTGCGGCTCTCGCTCGCTCGGGACACGGTGGAGTCGGATGGGGAGCGGATGCGGAAGATCCTGGACCTGAAGCTGGTGAGAGCCGACTCCCCGGTCTTCGCGCTCACCTTTCTGGCCCAGCACGTGATCGACGAGCAGAGTCCGCTGTGGGGGGAGACCCCCGAGAGCTTTGCTGCGGCCGAAGGGCAGCTGATCGTCACCTTCACGGGCATCGACGAGAGCTTCAACGCGCCGATCCATGCGCGACACAGCTACTCGTGGAGGCACCTGGCGTGGGGCTGGCGATACGTCGACATCATCTCGAGGCAGCCATCCGGTCGGAGGATGCTCGACCTCGGGGTGTTCAACGACGTGATCGAGAGCTCCTGGTTCGGGTAGCAGCCCACATTCGCCGGGCCATCGTATTAGGGTCCATTGCGGATGGAGGTCTCGTGTTCCTGCTCCCACTCACCCTTGGTTGTGCCGATTTCAACAAGCTGAAGAACACGGTCGACGACGTGACCAACCCGCTCGTCATGGTCGGCGCGTTCATCGGCATCGAGCAGCCTGCGGATCCGAACATGAACATGGAAGGGACCGAGTTCGCCGGCGGGGCGGTGGTCACCACGGTACTGGCGGATGCAAGCTCGGTCACCGACATGGCGGACCACCCGGTGGGCGGCGCCTCTGCGACCTTTCGCAGCGAATCGAACGGGACCATCGACCTGGTCGAGGGAGAGGCCGGAGCCTACGGGGCCAATTCCGCGGACGGCCTGAAATACACCGAGGGAGAAACGGCGAAGATCTCCGTGGACTGGGATGGCGCGCACTCTGTGTCCATCGACGCCCCCCGCCCTGCCACGTTCACCATCCCCGAGACCCACACCCAGGGCCAGGGCGCGACCGTCGACCTCTCGGATCAAGACTACGACAGCGTGTTTGTGGTGGTCTACGATGTGCTGAACCAGGAGATCACGTACGACAACCGGCCCACCGACATCGTGGCCATCTACAATTGGACACACGGTGTCGGCACCGTGGTCGTGGACATCCCTGGCGATGCGTTCGGCGCCCAGAGCATCTACGCGCTCGGCGTCGCGGGGCTGCGGCACTCGGACGAGGGCGACTTCACCGACACCAACACCCTGCTCTCCACATTTGCCAGTGGAAAGTTCACGTTCAGTGGTGTCTACACGATGCCTGTGCCCTGATCTGTCTCGCAGTGTGTCACCAGGTCGTCGCCTTTTTTCCGGACCGTCTCGATTTCCGACGGGTGCCCCGGGGCGGGACCGGATAGCGCGCGCCCCAACCCGAGGTTCCCATGGCCAAGAAGGAAGACAAGATCACGATGATTCCGCCCGTCGCTCCCGAGGTGGAGTCGGACGAGGAGCTTGACGAGGAGTGGAGTGACGAGGAGGACGAGGAGTCCGACATCGTCACCCTCATGGACGCCGAGGGCAACGAGCAGGACTTCCTGTTCCTGACCGTGATCGACGTGGAGGGGGAGGGCCAGTTCGCCGCGCTCACCCCCGCGGACGAAGACGACGAGACGGAGAACACCGAGGTCTTCCTGTTCCACTACGAAGCGGACGAAGACGGCGGGGAGAGCTTCGCGCCGATCGACGACGAAGAGCTCTTCGTCCGGGTCCAGGCCGCAGCCGAGCTCCACTTCGCGCAGATGGAGCACGACGAGGACGGCGGCGACGAGCACGACCATGCCGGGCACAGCCACGACCATGGCCACGAGGGTGAGGAGTAGGCCGGCGTGGCGTACACCTTTCTCCTCGCCGCGCACTCGCTCTGGCGGTGGGTGGTGCTCGGCGCGGTCGCGGCTCGCGTCGGTCGTGCCGTCGTGGCCCGCACCGGGCCCTACACCGCGCTGGACAAGAGGCTCGGGCTCGCGGCGATGATCTCGCTCGACTTGCAGCTCGTGCTCGGCCTCGGGCTGTACTGCGGGCTTTCGCCCTCCACCCGCACCGCCTTTGCAGACGTCGGCGCCGCGATGAAAGACCCCTACCTTCGCTTCTGGCTCGTGGAACACGGGCCGGTGCTGGTATTCGCCGCCATCCTCGCGCACATTGCCAACGTGCGCGTGCGAAAGGCGGCGAACGACGCCCGGAGGCACCGGATCGCCGCGATCGCGTTCGGGATCGTGCTGGTGCTCATCCTCGTCGCGATGCCCTGGCCTTTCCGGCCGGTCGTCGGCAGGCCGTGGCTCCCGGGGTTCTGACATGCGGCAGCCCTGGTTGATGCTCATCCCGCTGCTGGTCGGCTGCGCACGCTACGACGGCCCCACGATCCAGCAGGTGCCGTTCCTGTTCCTCGGACGAGGTCCCGCTCCGGACGACTCCGCGGTGATCGACACGGCAGACACCGCGATCGACTCCGCAGACACGGGGGACACCCCGGACCCGGCGCTCACGTGTTGGCTCGGTGCCGATCGGGGCTGGACCACGTGCGAGTCCACCGTGCCCTATGACTCCTCCTGGGGCGGCGACTACACCTACCCCGCGCCCTACGATGGCTCGCCACAGTACGCGCTGCCGACCCGGTTCGTCGACATCGACGCCATCGACGCCAACGAGAGCTTTGCCCCGAATTTCGCCGTGAACGAGTACCTGGAGTCGTACAAGGGGCGGTACGGGATCCTCCAGGATCACATGACGGCCCACCTGCAGGACGTGCGCGACTACATCGGGGGGCCGCTGATCATCAACAGTGGGTACCGCTCCCCCGGGTACAACGCCCAGATCGGCGGTGTCGAGTACTCGAGGCACATGTACGGGGACGGCGCCGATCTGCAGGCCGACGGATGGACGGTCGAGGAGCTGGGGGATGCCTGTGCCGCCCTTGGCGCCGGGTACGTCGGGCTGTACGAGGATGGCCACACGCACTGTGACTGGCGCGATGATCCGCTCGACCCCGCCTATTTCCCGGCCTCGCGGTCGGCGGGCCCCGCGCCGCGGCCCCACACCGCCGCGCGGCTGGTGGATCGGGGTGGGACGTGGCTGGCGCCCGCATCCGGCTTCGACGAGGGGGAGCCGTTCCGGCGGTGGACCGCGCGGGATCGCGCTGGCAACGTGCTCGACAGCGCCAACGGGCGCGAGTATGCGCCTCCCCCGGGCACCGCGCTGCTCGAGGTTCGGGTGGGCGGGGGGGCGATCGCCACGGCGCGGCTCCCGACTGCTCGATGAGCGAGCGCCCGGTCGACCCGTACCGCGAGATCACCGAGTTCTACGACGAGGAGTTCGCGAACGCGGATGCGGACGTGCGGACCTTCTATGCCGATCTTGCGGGGTGCACCCGGGTGTTGGTGGTTGGGTGCGGTTCCGGTCGGGTGAGCGAGGGATTGCGAGCCGCCGGCAGGCAGGTGGTGGGCGTGGACATCTCAGCGCCGATGATCGAGCGTGCCACGGCGCGGCCCGGTGCATCGGCGAGGTACGTGGTCGGGGACATGTGTCGGCTCTCTGCCGCGGACCTCGGGACGTTCGATGCGGTGGTCGTGCCGAATGCGGCGTTCTCGTTCCTCCCCACGCGGCGGGAACAACTTCAGTGCCTCGCAGGGCTCCGGTCGCTGGCGCAGGGGGCCCTCTGGATCGACGTGCCGATGCCCGATTTCCGCATGCTCGGGGGCGCGCACACGCCAGAGGGCCTCGCCTGGAGCGGAAGGGCGCGGCGGGGCGGCTTCGTCACACGCACGCGGGAGGTGTTCCGGTTTCCGGTCGGACAGCGCCTTCTCCTGCGAGACAGGTACTACCTCACAGCGGAGCCCGGCGTGGGTTGGGTGGGCCCGCCGCACTGCGTCTCGGAGCTTCCGCTGCGCCTCATCTTTCCGGCAGAGATCGAGTGGATGCTCGAAGCGGGAGGCTTCTACGCCGACCGGCTGTTGGGGGATCACTCGGGTGGGCCGGTGCACGAGGGCTGCGACCGGCTCCTGGTGCGCGCTCTCTGATTCCATGGCGTCCGTCCCGCGGGCAGGGCCAGCGGGAGTCGCATATGTGGGCGGTTTGGATTCCCCATGCCCGCAGAGAACGAACGCGCCTCCCACGACCCCGCCAACCCGGAGGCGTTGCTCCGGTTCATGACCCGCCGGTGGGCAAAGCCGCGGGCGTCGGGCGGGCGGGTGAAGGCTGCGGCCGCGCACAAGGCGCGCCGGGATGCACTCTCTGCCGCGTTTCCAGGTGAGACGCTCGTCGTCCCCACCGGGCACGAAAAGACCCGCTCCAACGACACGACCTTTCGCTTCCGGCCGGGGACCGACTTCTTCTACCTCACGGGGAGCCACGAGCCGGACAGCGTGCTCGTGCTGGTCCCGGACGGCGCCACGCACCGCCACGTGTTGTTCGTGGAGCCGAACCCGGGAAAGACGAACGCGACGTTCTTCACCGACCGGGCAAAGGGTGAGCTCTGGGTGGGGGCCCGCCGGGGCGTGTCCGAGAGCCGTGCCTGGTTCGCCGTGGACGAAGCGCGGAGCCTGATGGACCTGCCGAGGGTCCTCACGGACCTCGAGGGTCCGTTCCGGGTGCTGCGCGGCCTGTCCGGGGCGGTGGATGCGAGACTCAAGCCCCAGTCGGAGAGGGACACCGCGTTCGGGCAATACCTCTCGGAGATGCGCCTGATCAAGGACGCCATCGAGGTCGCTGAGCTCTCCGCGGCGATCGCCTCCTCGAAGAGGGGTTTTGAGGACGTGATCCGCCGGCTCGCCATCGCCCGCAGCGAGCGGGAGGTCGAAGGCGTGTTCGGGCTGCGCGCCCGGTGTGAAGGAAACGACGTCGGCTACGGGACCATCGCAGCCTCCGGGCGGCACGCCTGCGTTCTGCACTGGATGCGCAACGATGGGGCGCTCCGCAAGGAGGACGTGCTGCTCCTGGACGCCGGGGTGGAGGGCCGCTCGCTGTACACCGCCGACATCACGCGCACCCTGCCGATCTCGGGGCGGTTCTCCCCTGCACAGCGAGAGGTGTATCAACTTGTGTTGAACGCCCAACGAGCGGCGTTTCGGGAGGTGCGGCCGGGGAGTGACTTTCTCGCTCCGAACAGGGCGGCGATGCGCGTGCTGGCGGCGGGCCTGGAGCACATGGGCATCCTGCGGGACGCGGAGGAAGCGCTGCGGGAGGAGCACCAGTTCTATCGCCGATACACGCTCCACAATGTCTCACACATGCTCGGCCTGGACGTGCATGACTGTGCGCGTGCCCGAGAGGAGACCTACAAGTTCGGAAAACTGCGGGCTGGCATGGTCCTGACGGTCGAGCCCGGGCTCTACTTCCAGCCCGACGATCTGACCGTGCCCCCGAGGTATAGGGGGATTGGTGTACGCATCGAGGATGACGTGCTGGTGACCGAGGTCGGGTTCCGCAATCTGTCTGCCGGTCTGCCGAGCGACACCGCCGCAGTCGAGCGGTGGATGCAGCGAGTGTGGGCGCAAGGGGCCCGGTAGCGCGGTCAGGCAGGCGGGCACGCATAGGGGCGGCGGGCGTCGCGGCGGGCTACTTTCCACACCTTGTTGGAGAATGGATGATCGCCCTGTCGGCCCTACTGGTCTGGATGGCCCCCGCGTTTGCGGGTTCGTCTGCCTTTCCGGCCGCGGCCACCGTGAAGACGGCGGACGGGCTCACGCTCCAGGCCACCTACGGGCAGCCGGCGAAGCCGAGCGTGAACGGTGCGGTGTTCGTTCACATGAACGGACGTTCGAAGGAGGACTGGGCGCTGGTGGCCGAGGACTGCTGGCGCGCGGGCGCCTACGTGATCACCGTGGATCTGCGGGGCATGGGCTCGAACGTGGCGAAGGGGGCCACGCCGGTCCCGCCCACACCCGAGGACTACCTCAAGATGGTCGAGGACGTGAAGGCCGCGGTTGCTTTCCTGCGGGCCAAGGGGGTCACCCACGTGACGCTCGTCGGTGCGGAGCTGGGGGCCAACCTCGCCATCAACGTCGCTGCCGATGATCCCGCGGTGGTGGATGTCGTGCTGCTCTCGCCGGGGATGACGTACAAGGGCGTGATCGCCACAGACGCCGTGAAGCGCTACGGACCGCGCGCATTCTACATGGCCGCGAGCCAGGACGACGCGTACGGCTTCCAGTCGCTCACGCGCCTCGCCGACCTCGCGACGGGCCCCAAGAAGGTCGAGGTCTTCGACACCGCGGGAAAGGGAACGATGATGCTCAACCGGGAGCCCGAGCTGCAGGGCAACGTCGTCGGTTGGATCGGCACGCACTGGACCGTCGCCGCGGTCGTGGAGCCGAAGGCGCCCACGACCATCGTGGTGAAGCCGAGCGAGGGGACGCTCGAGACCACGGGGCCGACCGGCTCGCCGCTGCCGAAGTAGCGCAGCCGGCTGACCGGCGGCGGGGCTCCGCAGCGGCACGACTGCCGCGCCCGACCCCGATCCGGCGGGGCGCGCTGCCCTGCTACGGGAGCGCCTCGATCTCCGCGATCAGCAGGTGCACGTCGAAGCCTTCGGAGAACGCGGCTTCACCCAGCGTTTCATCTGCCCCGACCGCGCAGCTCGGACAGTCGGGGAGACCGTGCCGAGCAAACAGGGCCTGCACGCGGGGATCCCGCGCGTGGGCGGCGTGCACCGTGAGCCCCGGGCCGAGCGGCCGGCGGTCGAAGCGCGGCGCGCTCGCGAGCGTGCGTCGCTCGAGCGCACGCATCGGGTCACGCAGCGAATCAAGCTCCGCGTGCGCGATGATCCAGCTTTGACGGCGATCGGCCAGCTCCGCGCGTACGAGCCGATCCGCGAGCGCGAGCAGCGCGGGCCGCAGGCGGGTGCCGAGCGTCCGCCGGAGGGTCGTCGTCACACGCACGCGCTCACCGCCTGGGCGACGCGAAAGCCATCGAGCGCCGCCGAGATGATGCCGCCTGCGAACCCCGCACCCTCCCCGCATGGGTACAGGCCCCGCACGGATGTGCTCTGCAGGTCCTCCCCGCGAAGGAACCGAAGCGGCGCGGTGGTGCGTGTCTCTGGCGCGATCAGCACGCCCTCTTCGCCGGCGAAGCCTGGGAGTTCAGCGTCGAAGCGGCGGATCGCCTCCCGCATGCCGAGCACCACCGGGGCTGGGAGCACGCGGGCGAGATCGACGGGGACGACGCCCATCGGGAAGCTCACGCGGGGCAGGCTCTCACTGGCCCTGCCGGCCAGGAAGTCGGGCACCCGCTGGGCAGGCGCCGAGTAGCCCCCGCTCACCTCGAAGGCGGCGCGTTCGATCGCCTTCTGGAAGCCGATGCCGGCCATCGGGTCTCCCGGAAAGCGCGCCCACGGCGCGTACGCCTCCACGGGCACCTGTACGATCAACGCCGAATTGGCCCACATGGCCCGTCGCGCGGCGAAGCTCATGCCGTTCACCACCACCAGCCCGGCGGACTCCTGCGCCGGCACCACCATCCCGCCGGGGCACATGCAGAAGGTGTAGGCCGCCGCGCCGTTCTCGGGGGTGTACGCGAGGCGGTACGAGGCAGGGGGCAGGTCGCCGCGCCCCGTGGGGTACCGCGCGGCGTCGATGACCCCCTGCGGGTGCTCGATACGCGCGCCGATGGCGATCGGGCGCTGCTCGGCGAGCGCGCCACATCGGAGCAGCGCCGCCACCGTGTCGCGCGCAGAGTGTCCGGTCGCCACGACGACCGGCCCGCCACGAACCTCTTCGACGCCGCCCGGGCCGGTCACGCGGACGCCCGTGCACACGCCCTGTTCGACCAGGAATTCGTCCACGCGGGTGTTGAACCGCACCTCCACGCCGGCCGCGCGCAACTGCCGGCGCAGCTCGGGGAGGATGGCGCGCACCTTGTCCGTGCCGAGGTGCGCCCAGGACTCCTGCAGGATCCCGGGGTCTGCGCCCGCGTCGACCAGGCGCCGGAACACCCAGCCGAGCTCACCATCCCGGCGCCGGGTGTAGATCTTGCCGTCCGAGAACGTGCCCGCGCCGCCTTCGCCGTAGAGGATGTTGCACTCCTCGTCGAGCGGTCCGCCGCGCCAGAAGCCGTTCACCTTCGGCACCCGCTCCTCCACGGGGCCACCACGCTCGATCAGGATGGCCGGCGCTCCAGCTTCGGCCAGACGCAGTGCGCAGAAGATCCCCGCCGGTCCGGCACCGACGACGATCGGTCGACGGTCCCAGCTCCGGGCGACGGCCGGGACCACGCCCGATCGGCGAACCTCGTCGCGGTCACTCCAGGCGCGTACGCCGGGCGCCCCGAGCGCGCGCGGCGCGTCCTGCTCGAGGACCGTGACCCGCAGCGTTCCCCGCCAGACCGGTGGACGAGCCCGCGCGTCGAGCGAGGTGCGGATCACCTCCACGTGGACCGCGCGTGCGCCGATCCGCTCTGCCACCAGGCTCCCGAGATCCGCGACCGCGGGGTCGCCCCCGAGCGACAGGTTGGACAGGTGCAACTGCACGGTCGGCCGGGTTCCGGGCACCGGTCAGCCCCCCGCGTGGTCGACAGCTTCGGCCAGCGTTTCCTGGTCGATGGCGCCGTGGATGACCTCGGAGATCGTGCCGTCCGCGCGCAGGACGTAGGTGGTGGGGAAGACGTCGATCTGGTAGGCCTGCTCGGTGGCGGGGTCCGCGACGAGCACCGGGTAGCTGATCGGGAACGAGTGGACGATCCCGGCGAGGCGGCTCCCTTCCCGGGACGGCACGACGACGCCGATCACCTGGATGGCCGGATGCGCTTTGGCATAGGCCGAAAACTCCGGCATCTCCGCCTTGCACGGGCCGCACCAGGTCGCGAAGAAGTTGAGCACGGTGGTGGTGCCCTTGAGATCGGCCAGCGACACCGTCCCGCCGTCCAGCTTGGAGAGCGTGAAGCTCGGGGCGGCGCCCTGCTTGCTCGTGGTCGAGCCCCTGGACAGCACGTCGGCGAGCCAGAACACGAGGAAGCCAACGCCGAGGGCGAGGGCCCAGTCGCGGATCATGCGGTTCATCGGGGGACTCCGTGGAACGCGAAGTGGATCTTCAAGCGACGCAGCAGCTCGTCGCGGGTTGCACGGTAGGCGTCCTCGCGCTCTTCGGGCGGCGCGCAGGAGGGGTCGGGCAGGTGCCAGTCGATGATCCGCACGCCATCCGGCAGGCGGGCATCCAGGGCGGGTGCGAGACGGATCACGAGCGTGATCTCGTCGAGCGGCACAGCCATCACCGGCTTCGCGTGGATGCCGTCGATGGCGGCGCCCACCTCCCGCAACATCGTGCGTACCTCCTGCCGCACATGCGACGGACGAACGCCGGCGCTGTACGCCGCGACGTCCATGTCCAGCGACTCGCCGAGGTGCCGGGCGAGCCCCGCTGCGAGGGGGGCGCGCGAGGCGTCGTCGGGATCGAGGAACAGGAGGGTCATCGGACCGGCTGTTATCCCCCGGCGCGCAGGGAGGCGCCCCGGGGCGCCGTCAACCTCCGGATCGTGTGGAGGGCCGCACCTTCACCGGCTCGCGGGCCGCAGGCGCTCCGCGTTCCGGGGCGCGCCGGTTTTGTCGACGGTGCCGGAGCCAGCTGAATAGATCCCCACATGAACGCTGTCTTCTACCTGCTCGTGCTGATCCCCGTGATGGTGGCAGGTTGGAACGGTGTGCCGACCTATGACGGGGTGGTGAGCCAGGAGACCGTGACCATCCCCGCGTCGGGGCTCTCGGTGGGGATGCCCGTGCTCGTGACCGAGGGAATGCGTAGCTATGATGCCGCGATCGAGAAGGTGGACAAGACCACCGCGACCGTGCGTGCGCGCATGCCGGACGGTGCGGTCACCGTGCGGGTGCCGGGCCAGCAGGCGATGGCGGTCGTGGGACAGGGCGCGCTGGACGGTGCGAAGGCCGCCGTGGAGCTCGCGCTCTCCCTGGTGGGCACGATGACCCTGTTTCTGGGGCTGATGAAGGTCGTCGACGCCGCAGGGGGCCTGCAGACGATGGCGCGGTGGATCCGGCCGGTGATGGTGAAGCTCTTTCCGGACGTGCCTGCCGAACACCCGGCCATGAGCGCCATGATCATGAACCTGGCGGCGAACGTGCTGGGGCTGGGGAACGCGGCGACGCCCTTCGGCATCAAGGCGATGCAGGAGCTCGACAAGCTGAACAAGACGCCCGGAACGGCGACCAACGCGATGGTCCTGTTCCTGGCCATCAACACCGCCGGCGTGGCCGTGCTCCCGACGGGCGTGATCGCGATCCGGGCCGCGCTCGGCTCCACCGATCCGGCGTCCATCCTCCTGCCCACCCTGCTCGGGACGTTCTGCCACACCATCGCTGCGGTGCTGATCTGCAAGACCCTGCAGCGGTTCTTCGTCCTGGACACGCCGGCCGAGCTCCCGACGGTGGCCCCGCTGCGGGCGTGGGAGTTCGTGCCCCTCCTCCTCACGGTGGGGTCGTTCCTTGCCTTCGTCGTCGCGGCGCAGACCTACGGCGCCGCGGTCACATCCTGGATCATCCCTGGGTTGATCCTCGGGATGCTGACACTCGGGGTGGTCAAGAAGGTGAAGGTCTATGAGGTGTTCATCGAGGGCGCGAAGGACGGGTTCAGCACCGCGATGCGCATCGTGCCCTTCGTGGTGGCGATCCTGGCGGCCGTGGGCATGTTCCAGTCCTCCGGGGCGATGGGGCGGCTCGTTTCCCTCGCTTCGCCGCTCTGCAAGCTCATCGGGATGCCCCCCGAGGTGTTGCCCCTCGCGCTCCTGCGCCCGCTCTCGGGGTCTGGTGCCATCGCGCTCACCGCGGAGTTGACCCGCATCTACAAGCCCGACACGTTCATCGGACAGGTGGCGGGGACGGTGAATGGGTCCTCGGAGACCACGTTCTACGTGCTCGCGCTGTATTTTGGAGCGGTGGGCATCCAGCGGTACAGGCACGCGGTGTTGACCGGTGTACTCACCGACATCTTCGGGGTGATCGCCGCGGTGACGGCCGTGCGGCTGTTGCTGGGGTAGTGCCCGGGGGGACTAGCCGAGCAGGTCCCCGAGCTCCGTCTCGGCCTTCTCGGCGTCGGCGTAGCCCAGCTCCTCGAGCTCTCGCGTGTAGCGCTTGTGGAAGAGGAAGTAGCTGACGAGATCGGCCTCGGCCTCGTCCACGATGGTCTCGAAGAAGGCGCGGCTCGCCCAGGAGAGCGACGGTGCAATCAGGGGGTAGAGCCTGGCCGCGATGCGCCCGATGTCCTCGCTCGGCCGCATGTGCACGCTCTGGACGATGCGGTACGCGCGGTGCTCGACGGCAAGGCGGTCCAGGAACCCCGGGTAGGTCTCTGCGCCCCAGGCCAGCATCGCGTTCCAGCGTTCGATGCGGCGCAGGTCCTCCTCGATCGGATCGAGCATGAGGGCGTTCAGCGCGCGGCCTGCGATCGTGGCTGCGGTGGGGGGCGGGCCGAAGCCCTCTCCGGGGAGCGCCACGGTCTGGTCCGTCCGCTGGCGTTTGACCCCGATCACCAGCATGCGGTCGCACTGGAGCTGGAGGGCGGGGCCGAGCGGCGTGTTCTGGCGGAGGGCTCCGTCCACCATCCAGCGGCCCTTCACCGACACGGGCGGAAAGACGAACGGGATCGCGGCGCTGGCGAGCACGTGCTCCGGCCCGATGCGGGCTGCACGCATGGTGGTGGTGGCGGTCTCCCGGACCGAGTCCGCCGCGCGGCCCTCGGCCCGGGTCCTGGCGTGCCCGTCTGTGAACTGGATGCAATGGCCGCTCGCGACGTCGGTGGCGGCACACGCGAATGCCCGCACGATGCCCTTGTCGATGCGCTCGTGGAGGGCGCTCCAGGGGATCGCGTGCCGGACGTGCTCGTAGAGCGGGGCGGGGTCGAACAGCGCGGTGCCTCCGCCGTGCTCCGTTCGTCGCTGCAGGAACGCGTCGCGCCCGGAGATCAGGTCGCGGAGCCGCATCTGGTAGATGTGCTGCGGTTCCAGCTCGCGCCAGAAGTAGGAGAGCGTGGTGGTGGCGGCCATGCCCTGGGCCGCCACCCACGCCCCTGTCAACGCGCCGACCGAGGTGCCGCAGATCACGTCGGGCGCCAGGTCCTTGCCGAGTCGTGTCGCGAGCGGACCGTACACGAAACGGAGGACCCCGGCCTCGTACGCGCCCCGCGCCCCGCCCCCGGAGAGGACGAGTGCGCTCACGCAGCAGCCGGGCGCGTCATGGTCGGGGCGCAGCCGTCGCGAGCAGGTCGAAGCTCACGTACATGTCGGGGTTCAAGGTCGAGATCAGGACCCCCGGGTCGGGGACTCCGTAGTCGGCCCACTTCAGATCGTAGCGCCCGTTCAGCCGCAGGGTGGTGCCATCGTAGGTGAACGAAGCAGGCACCGAGACGGTCTTCGTGACGTCCCGGATCGTGAGCGGGCCGGTGAGCGAGATCGTGCCGCTCCCCACGCCCGACTTGAGCGCAGCGGAGTCGCCGGTGATCGTGGTCACGCGGAAGGTGATCATCGTGAAGCGGGCAGACTCGAGGCAGTAGGCCTCCATCCGCGTGTCGCGCGGGCCGTTCGCGGTGGTGAGGCTGTTCGCCGCGATGGTCAGCTCGCCCTTGAGGGCCGTGGTGTCGAGGTGGCCCGTGAACGGCGCAACGCCCTCGAAGTCGCCCAGGCTGGAGGTGTTGTGGAACGTGAGCGTGCTCGGCTTCCCCTGCTCCGAGGGGGCGAACGTGAGCTCGGCAGCGCCGGCCGGCGGGGTGAACGAACGGCTGGAGAGCAGCAGGAGCAGCACCCCGCCCATGTAATCCAGTGCGGGGACGGAGGGCTGCCCGGGGGCGGCTACGCCCGGATCAGCTTCGCGAAGAGCGTCCTCGTGAAGTCGTGCCCGTCGAAGAAGCACAGCCGAACGCTCACCGCGGCGCCGTGCACGTCCACCCGCTCGACGTTGCCGACGGTCTGGCCATCGATCACGCAGCGGGCGGGGCGGTGCTCTGCGTCCAGCACCTCGATGCGGATGCGGGAGCTGTGGGGCAGGACGAGGGGTGCGAGCCGCGGCGTGTGCGGGCAGATCGCCGTGAGCTGGGTGGCGCGGACGAGGGGGTGCGCGGCCGCCCCGCCCGCCGAGAACGAGTACGCCGTCGACCCGAGCGGTGTGGCGGCGATCAGGCCATCGCAGACCATGCGGTGCACGGCCTCGGTGCCGTCGACCGTCACGCGGAGGTGCACAGTCTGACCGCTCTGGCGTTCGACGTACACGTCGTTCACCGCGTTGCTCTCGATCTCGTCTCCGTCGGGGGTGACGGCGCGCATGTGCAGTCGCGGAAACCCGTGCGTGACGTAGCCCTCCGCTTCCAGGGCGGCGGCCACGTTGCGTGCCACCACGTCGGGATCCCCGGCCATGTCGTTCATCAGGAACCCGAGGTACCCGCAGTTGATCCCGAGGTAGGAGTGCGCGGTGCCGTGCGCGTGGATCGCCCGCAGCATCGTGCCGTCCCCGCCGAGCACCAGGCAGACGTCGGGGGCGAGGCTGTCGGGCAGCGCCAGCCTGGCAAATGCGGCGTCCAACAGGTGGCCACGCGAGTTTTCGGAGGCGAAGCGGATCATGGACGACACACAGCGTTCACCCGGCATCCTACCTTGCCGCGGGCGTTCTGACCTCGTGCCCGGGCAAACGGCCGTCCCCCGGCCAGCGGGAAACCGGGCATCCGGGCAGCGAGGCCGCCCAACCCCGGAACAATTCCCGGTCCGGGTCCAGCAAGGCGCAGCCGCGGGCCCTGCTTTCCGGATAGCCCCGCCGCCATGCAGATCACGTTCGAGGAGCTCCGCGCCCTCCCGCTCCCCGTCATCCGCACCATCCTGCCGGGCTGGGTGGCGACGCACGTGGACGACGAAGCGCTGCGCCCGAAGGTCGAGGCCGAGCTCCTGCGATTCATCGGGGGACTCGACGAGGGAGCGCTTTCCACGTTGCGGGACGACTTCTTCGGCGCGGGTGAGACCTGGAGTTTTTTCCCGGCGAATCCGTCCGCCAGGCTGCTCACTCGCGCCTACATGGATCACCTCGTCACCACCCAGCAGGTCGAGCACGAGGAGCGGCTGGTGCGGTTTCTCGCAGAGGGGCCCTCACGCCGGTTCTTCATCTGCAACCACCTCTCCTACACCGACACGCAGGTGACTGATCGCGTGCTGGTGACGGCCGGGTTCCGGGACGTCGCCGACCGCATCGTGGCGATCGCGGGGCCGAAGGTCTACACCGACCCGTGGCGTCGACTGGCCGCCGTTTCGCTGCACACGCGAAAGACGCCCCAGTCCAACGTCGTGGCCACCGAGCAGGACGCGCTCTCGCCGCGGGAGCTGGCGGCGATCGCCTTCGCCGCGATCGACGACTGCCTCGCCCTCGCCGACCAGGGCTACATCCCGCTGCTGTACCCGGAGGGCGCGCGCTCCCGGTCGGGTCAGCTCCGCCCGTTCCTGCGCGCAAGTGCTCGCTACCTCGCCCAGCCCGACGTGCAGATCCTGCCCGTCGCCCAGACCGGGAGCGAGCACATCTTCGCCATCGGGGAGACGACGATGCGCCCGGGTCCGGTGCGGCTCACGTTCGGGCTGCCCTTCTGCGCCGCGGACTACCCCGGCAAGACCGGGCCGCTCCAGGAGGCGTTCCGCCGACTCGCTGCGTGCCTTCCACCGGCGTATCAGCCGGCAGATGGCGAGATCCTGGCGTAGCGATCAGGCCGGGCGGGCCTGCGGGGCCTCGATCTTGCGCTGCAACACGGGCACTCGGAGCGCGAGCACGGCGACTGCCGCAACGCAGCATGCCGGGAGCAGCAGGAGGGCGGTCGTGAGGCCCGACGTGTGGTCCGAGATCGCCCCGATGACCAGCGGCGCGATCCCGTACCCGAGCACGTTCACCACCAGGAAGTAGACGGCGATCCCGAGCCCGCGTTGCTCGGCGGGCACCCGCGCCTGGACCTCGGCTGCCGCGGGGCCGAGCCACCCGAGTCCGGCGAAGGCGAGCACCGCGTAGGCGGCGATCAGGGAGGGCCCGCCGGGGCCGAGCAGCAGGACGAGCCATGCGCCGGCCGCCAGCGCGCCGAGGCTCGCCACGAACAGCCTGCGACCGTGCGGGGAGCGGCGCTGCCATGCGTCTGCGAGCGCCCCGCCGCCGAGCGTGCCGAGCAGGCCCGCAGTGGCCATCACCGCCCCCGCCAGGTTGCCGACGTCGCCGACCGCAAAACCCCGCTCGCGGATGAGCCAGGTGGGCACCCAGATCGACAGGGCGTTCGCGGCGATGGCGACGAGCGCGAAGCCGGCCAGGGAGCGGGCGAGGCCCGGCGCCTGGAGCACGGACCGCACATCGGAGAGGAACGGGCGCTGCGCTGCGGCATTCCTGACGAACGCACGCGCCGGCTCGTCCAGGCGCAGCACGATCGCGGCGAGCGCGATGCCGGGCAGGCCGAGGGCCAGGAAGGCGATGCGCCAGCCATGGGCCTCTCCGAGGTACCCGCCGAGCCAGAACGCTGCGGCGGCGCCGAGGGGTACGCCTGCCGAGTACACGGACTGGGCCGTGGCCCGACGCTCGGGGGGGAACTTCTCGGCGAGGAGGGACATGGCGGCGGGGCCCAAGGAGGCCTCCCCCACGCCCACGACCACCCGGCAGAGGAACAGGGACCAGAAGCCTGTCGCAAGGCCCGTGGCGGCGCTCGCGATCGACCAGGTGAGCAGGCCCGCGGCGATCATCTTGCGGCGGGACACCCTGTCCGCGAGCCGCCCGAAGGGCAGCCCCAACGAGGTGTAGAAGAGCACGAAGGAGGTCGTGCCCAGCGCAGCCAGCTGCATGTCGGAGAGCACCATCTCCTTCTTGATCGCCGGGAACAGGATGTAGATCAGCGTCCGGTCCAGGAAATTGAGCAGGTACACCAGCGAGAGGACCGCGAGCAGGCCTTTCGCCGAGGAGATCCGGGTGGAGAGCGTGTGCATGCTCAATGCTGTAATGCAACATCATCGATGCTGCAAGCAAACAAACTCAGCGCGCCGCTTTTTTCTGCCCGTACGCGCTGCGCTTCTTCATCAGCTCACCCCTGCGGGCGCGGCGCAGCAGGTGGCCCACGCCTTCGGTTGGTCCGAAGCCCTCACTCTCGATCACCTGCGGACGGGTCGGCTCGGCGCACCAGCGCGCGATGTCTCGCGCCATGCGCAGGCCACCCGGCTCCATCGGGGGCATGTGCCCGAGATCGTCGTACCGCCAGACCACGCCTTCGTAGAGGTCCCCGAGCAGTCGGGTCTTCTGCCAGGGAAAGACGCGATCGTGGAGCCCGATGGCCACGAGCACGGGCACGGTGATCGCGGCGGGGTCCACCGTCGGTCGTCGAAGGAGTGCGAGGGCGAGCCGAGGGGGCCACGCCACGCAGCGCTCGTAGGCAGCCCGGGCGACCTCCTCGGCCATCCGGTTCATCCCGAGGGCGACGTAGCTCTCGAAAGAGGGCTTTGCCGCGCGGCCACGGGCGACGGGGAGGAGCGGAAGCGCGTGCCTCAGCTGCGTGCGGTCCGGCAGGACGAGGATCTGGCCGGGCGGCGTGGGGCAGAGGAGCACCACACCCGCGAGGTGCTGCATGTCGGGCCGGGCGGCGATCATCTGGGCCACGAGCCCGTTCATGCTGTGTCCCAGCAGCACCACCGGGCCCGGGAGCGCGGAGAGCACGCTGACCACGCCGTCGACGCACGTCTGCAGGGTGACGGCGCGCACGCGGTCGTCGGGCTCGCCCGGGGTGTGGCCGGGGGTCGTGAGGGTGACGACGCGGAGCTTCCACGCGTGGAAGGTCTCGATCCAGGGCTCGAACATCCACTCGCCGAGGCCGATGCCGTGCGTCATCACAACGGTAGCCACCGGGTTTTCACAGGGATGGTCGTGTCCCGGCAACGTGCCGAACGAAATGGGTGTGCCAAGCATCGCGCGGGAGTTATCCTGCTGCACGCCTCGCGACCGTTCCGCCCCGCCCGTTCCGGCGAGCATTCCGCTCGTCCCGCGCGCTGGGCCTTGACACCCGCCGTCGAGGCACATAAGCCCGCCCGGCTTTCAGGAAAGGTCGATCATGTACGCCGTTGTTGTCTCTGGTGGTAAGCAGTATCGTGTGTCGGAGGGTTCAACCCTTGTCGTGGATCGTGTAGCCGCCGAGGTGGGCTCATCGGTCCAGCTCGATCAGGTGCTGCTCGTGGGCGGGGACGGCGTTCGGGTGGGCACGCCCACCGTCGCTGGCGCCGCGGTCTCCGCGACTGTCGTCTCGCACGACAAGGGCGCGAAGACGGAGGGGATGCGCTACCTCCATCGGCAGCGCCGTCGCAAGCAGAAGAACGGGCGCGCGAGCCTCAGCGTCCTCAAGATCGACGCGATCAGCGTCTGACGATCCGGGCGCGCGCCAGAAGCGTGCGCCCATCCATACAATTCCGCATCGTAATACGATAAGAGGACACCTCCATGGCACACAAAAAGGGCCAAGGCTCATCCCGCAACGGCCGTGACTCCAACCCGCAGTACCGCGGCGTCAAGCGTCACGACGGACAGGTCGTCACCTCCGGCAGCATCCTCGTTCGCCAGCTCGGGACCGTGTTCCACGCCGGCAAGAACGTGGGCATCGGCCGCGACTGGACCTTGTTCGCGACCTCCGACGGTACCGTGAAGTTCCATTCCAAGCAGAACAAGAGCTTCATTTCGGTCCTTCCGGCCGAGGCGTAGTGCGGTGCAGCGCCGTTCGCCCGAGCGGGCGACCGGTCCTGACTCGCCACTCGACTCTCGGGACGGTCTGACATGCGCTTCATCGACGAAGTAGAGCTCTCTGTCACCAGTGGCAGGGGCGGTCGCGGGAGTTCTTCGTTCCGCAAGGAGAAGTACGTCCCGATGGGCGGCCCCGACGGCGGCGACGGAGGGGACGGCGGTTCTGTCATCTTCGTGGCGGACGAAGGCGTGGGCACGCTGCTCGACCTCCGTCACCGAACCCAGTGGGCTGCCGAGGACGGCGAGCATGGGCAGTACCGGCTTCGGACGGGCGCGCGCGGCAAGGATCTCGAGATCCACGTGCCGGTCGGCACCATGGTCTATGATCGGACCGAGGACCTGCTGCTCTTCGAGCTGCTCACCTCGGGCGAGCGCCGCGTGGCCTCCCAGGGTGGCAAGGGCGGGCTCGGGAACACGCACTTCAAGACGAGCACGAACCGGGCCCCCCGACAGACGACGCCCGGAGAGCCGGGGCGAACGCTCCATCTGCGGCTCGAGCTCAAGCTCCTCGCAGACGTGGGGCTGCTCGGATTTCCGAACGCCGGAAAGTCCACCCTCATCTCCCGCATCTCGGCCGCGCGGCCGCGGATCGCGGACTACCCGTTCACGACGCTCACCCCGAACCTGGGCGTCGTGCAGATGGGCGACTCCGGCAGCTTCGTGGTCGCCGACATCCCCGGGCTCATCGAGGGCGCCGCGGAGGGCAAGGGCCTCGGCCACCAGTTCCTGCGGCACGTCGATCGCACCAAGGTGTTCCTGCACCTGGTCTCGCTCGCCGAAGACGTGAGCCTGGAGGCTCCGGACCCCGCCGCGCTGCTCGCTCGATACAACGTGTTGCGTGACGAACTTCGGCGCTATGATGCGGACATGCTCACCCGTCCCGAGATCGTGGTGCTCACCCAGTCCGATGCCGTCCCGCCCGAGTACATCGAGGCCGCCCGGGCCATCTTTCCGGCCGATGCACTCGTGATCTCGGCGGTGACCGGGGAGGGTGTCCAGGCGCTCGTCCGACGTATCTGGGCCACGCTCACGGATCTGCGTGAACGGTAGCGGATGGACGTGTGCGGTCGGACTCGTCTTCGGCCCTCTCGCGTGCAGTGGCTCGTCGCCTGTCGTTCCGGTGGTGCCCCCGGAGGTGGCGTCGCAGAAGGTCACGTTCGAGACGGTTCAGGACCTCGGTGGGTTCACCCTCCAGTCGAGCGCGCACGACGAGCGCGTCACGACGGGCGGAAAGGTGCTCAGGGAGTCTGCCGTCTCACTCAAATGGAAGGACCGCGACCACTGGGAGTACGAGAGCTTGACCGATGGACGCCCGACGACGCACTGGCTCGTGAACGAGGGCAGTGCGTGGGAGAGCCTCTCGGGTGGGCTGCTGACCTTGAAGGGGGACCCGGAGCCGCTGCGCGCGCAGTTGGGGCTGGCGTGGGATCCGTGGGAGGACGTCGTCGCGCTGACCGGCGGCCGCATCCAGTATGGAGCGGGCGTTCCCGAGACCGTGGACGGGCGCGCTGCGGTACGCCACGACGTCTCGCTCGCGCCGGCCGCCACGGTAGTCGCCCATCGCTCCTTCGGCCCGGCGATGGAGCCGGTGGCGCTCTCCGGCACCGTCTGGATCGACTCGGAGACAGCAGTCCGCCTGTTGGCGGACGTGACTGTCCAGAGCGCTACGCCCGGGGATGCCTCCCGGTCGCGAACCTTCAACGTCAAGCTCGCTGTCACTGGCCTCGGCCAGGATCCCGGCGTAGCAGTCCCGCCCGCCGCCTCGCCTCTCCCCGGAGCTCCATGACCCAGACCCAGCCCGTGCCGCATGAACCTCTCGATCCCTCCTCGTTGGAGCTTGCGACGGTGGCGGCGCGCGCAGCTGCCGCCCGCAAGGCCGAAGACGTGTGCATCTACGATCTGCATGTCGTCTCCTCGTTCTGCGATGCCTTCATCGTGTGCCACGGGACCAACCGGCGGCAGGTGACCGCCATCGCGCAGGGCGTGATCGACGAGCTCCGGACGAAGAACGTGCGCCCGATCGGGGTCGAGGGCATGGACGCCGGTCGGTGGGTGCTGATCGACTTCGGGGAGATCGTCGTGCACGTGTTCGACGAGCCGATGCGCGGCTTCTACGACCTCGACGGGCTGTGGGGCGATGCGCCCCGCATCACGGTGAACCTCGACGTCCCGGCTCCGCCGAAGGCGTGAGGATCGTCATCTCGGGGGTGCGCGGGGGCAAGACGCCCTGGGCCGATGCCGCAGCCCTGGACTACGGTTCGCGGATCCAACGCCATTTTCCGTTCGAAGACCGCGTGTTCAAGCCTGGGACCGCAGAGGAGGACGGCGCCCGCCTGCTCGCCGCCCTGCCCGCACGCTCATGGCTGGTCGTGGTGGACGAGCGGGGCGAGAGCCGCTCGAGCGAGGGGGTCGCGAAGCTGCTCGACGCGGCGGCGGACTCGGGCCTGACGACGCTCTGGTTCGCGCTCGGCGGTGCGTACGGGCACCCGGACGGTGTGCGGAAGAGCGCGCGAACCGTGCTGTCGCTCTCGCCGATGGTGCTCAACCACGCCGTCGCGCGGGTGGTGCTGTTCGAGCAGGTGTACCGGGCGTGCACCATCCGGGCGGGGGAGCCGTACCATCACGGGTGACCCGGGGGGGCTCCCGAGGGCCGGCACGCCGCGTGCTTGCTCGTGTACTCCACGGAGAAGATCGATGTTCCTCATGCTGCTCGCCTGTGTCACCCCCCAACCCACCGCGGAGCTCGACGATGCCGAACAGCGCTGGGCGGAAGCGGGGATCACCGACTACACGTACACGCTCACCTGGCAGTGCTTCTGCCCCGAGGGAGGCACGCCCTCCGCCGTCGAGGTGCAGGGCGGCGAAGTCGTGGGGTCCACGCCGGAGCTGCCCGAGGCCAGCACGGTCGAGGGGCTCTTCGACACGGTTCGCAGCGCGATCGAGAGCGATCCGGATGCCTTCGACGTCTCCTACGACGCCGTGCTGGGGTACCCGACGATGCTCGACGTCGACCCCATGGCCAACGCGATGGACGAGGAGTACGGGTTCGAGGCCAAAGACCTCACGGAGAGCAGCCCGTAGGGCTTGAATCCGGTCATCGACCGGAACGCCGGGCTCACCGCTTCAGGTTCTCCAGGAACGCGCTCTGGCTGATCGCCCGGAACTGCGCCGCGAGCAGGTTGCCCAGCGCATCCTCGAACTGGGTCTCCCCGCTCTCGAGCAGGAGGCGGCGGGCCAGCACTGCTGCGAGGGCGGTCTCGGGACGGTAGTGCGCGCGGAGGTCTGCGTGGTCGAGGTCTTCCCGTACCTCGTCGATCAGGCCCAGCCGGACGGCTTCGTCCGTGCCGACGGCATCGCCGCGAAGGATCAGCCGGCGCGCGTGTCCGAAGCCGACGTACCGAGCGAGCCGCCAGGTCGCCATCCCCGGCAGGAAGCCCATCTGGACCTCCGGCAGCCGAAAGTGCACGCCCGGCCGGGCGCTCCGGACGTCGCAGGTGAGCAGGAGCTGGAACCCGCCGCCGGTGAGGTCACCCTCGGCGAAGCACGCGGTGACCTTCTCCAGTTGTTCGATCCGCCGCAGCAGCTTCTCCCACTTGTTGAAGCCGTGGATGTCGAGCCCCACCTTCGGGTCGAAGTCCGCGAAATCGATCCCCTCGCTCGCTCCCCGGAAGATCACCAGGGAGGCCTTCGAGCTGTCCTCCAGCACGTCCACCACCCGCTCGATCTCGCTGAGCTGCCGGACGTTGATCCGGGGCCGGACGAGGCGGATGGTGGCGATGTCGCCGTCATCTTCGTAGCGGATGGTCTCGAGGGCGTCGGTCCTTGACATGCTTCAACTCCAGCGGATGAGCGCGGTTTCGATGGTGCTGCCCGGGCCCATGGTCATCATGATCCCAAAGTCGCCGCGCCGAACCTTGCCTTCGGCCATCAGGCGTTTGTAGCTGAACAGGAACGAGCCGCTCGACAGGTTCCCGAAGTCGCGCAGGACCGAGTGCGTGTGGCGCACGTCGTAGTCGGAGAGCCCGAGGTTGTACTTGATCGCGTCCACCACCTTCCTCCCGCCGGAATGGACGATCCAGTGGGCGATGTGCCGCTTTTTCAGCCCGTGCTGGGCGAGCAGGCGGCCGACGGGCTTCGGGGCGTTCGCGCCCACGACGTAGGGGATGTCCCGGTCCAGGAAGAAGCTCAGCTTCCCGGCGTCGTCGTCCCAGTCGAACCGCATGGCGTCCGACGCCTGGGGGATGAGGTGGCTCGAGAACCCGAGCACGCGCGCCAGGGGCGGTCCCTGTTCGTCGAGGGCCGAGGCGCGGACCAGCACAGCCGCAGCGCCATCACCGAACAGGGAGTTCACGATCGCGGTGCGCATGGTGTTGTCGAACACGTAGACCGCGGAGCAGATCTCGATGCACACCATCAACGCGTTCTTCCCCGGGTTGGCGGAGGCCCACGCGGTGGCGAGGTTGAGCCCGTTCAGTCCGGCGTTGCAGCCCATCCCCACGATGTCGGCCCGTGAGCAGTCCTCGCGAAAGCCCATCTCCTTCATCAGGAGCGCCGTGAGCCCGGGGGCCAGGAAGCCGGTGGTGGTGATGCAGATGAGGTGGTCGATGTCGCGGACCGTTAGCTGGACCTGCGAGAGGCAGGCCTCCACGGCCTGCGGCCCGATCTGCAACGCACCCCACTTGTGCTTCGCGAGAAGCTGGCCCTGGGTCTCGTGGGGCGCGCCGTCCGGCCCTGCTTCGGGCAGGTAGAGGTGGCGCGTGCGGATGTGGCTGGAGGTGAACAGCGAGCGGATCTTCGGGTCATCGACCCGAAAGCGCGCGAGGAGGTCCTCCTGGCGCACGACCTCGGGCGGGTTCGCAGTGCCGATGGCGAGGAGACGCGGCGAGGCGACCAGCATGCACGCAGTATACGCCGTCCTGAGGACACGGTCGCGGGCGCATCGTGGGGCCCCTCTCGGGGGGGAGGTTTGCGGTATACTCAGCCGCATGTCACACCCTCTCCACCTCCCCGGCCTCCTCGCACTCGCACTGTCCCTGCCCCTGTTGCCGGGCTGCGAAACCTCGGTCAAGCTCGGCGACGACACCGCGGGGGACTCCACCGTCGCGAACGACGGGGACGGAGACGGCTACGCCAGCGCGGACTTCGGGGGCGACGACTGCGACGACTCGGATCCCGCCATCCACCCGGGCGCCGACGAGGTCTGGTACGACGGTGTGGACGAGAATTGCGACGGGGCCGACGACTTCGATCAGGACAGCGACGGTCACGAGGCCGCCAACTACGGCGGCGACGACTGCGACGACACCGCGGCGAGCGCCTACCCGGGCGGAGTCGAGGCCGACAACGGCGTGGACGACGACTGCGACGGCGCGGTGGACGAGGACTTCATCCTCCCGAACGACCTGCTCATCACCGAGATCATGACCCATCCGCTCGCCCGGTCGGAGCGTGACGCGGAGTGGTTCGAGGTGCAGAACGTCTCGGCGCGCAACATCGATCTTCGTGGCTGGACCATCCTGAGCGGGGCCGAGAACGTCGTCATCGCCGCGTCGGTCTCCATCCCGGCGGGTGGCGGTCGCGTGGTGCTCGCGGCGAACTCCTCGGACTCCGCCAACGGGGGGGTGGGTGCGGCGTATGGCTACGGGGGGGATGCCATCCACCTCGATGACGCCGACAACCTAGGGCTGCAGATCAACGGGACGACGATCTTCGACGTGACCTGGGACGACTCCTGGCCGGTCACCGCCGGGACCACGCTGAACCTCGACCCGGATCACTTCACCGCCGCCGAGGCCCGCACGCCCTCCTGGTGGTGCAACGCCGCGACCGCGCTCGCGGACGGCGACTACGGCACGCCCGGCGCCGCCAACGATCAGTGCCGCACCGTGGATGAGGACAGGGACGGGTACTCCGAGGCAGATGGCGACTGCAACGACGCCTCGGCCACCATCAACCCGAACGCCGGCGACGTGTGGGACGGCATCGACAACAACTGCGACGGCATGGTCGACAATGGCGCCGTGCAGGACTCTGCGGGCGGCGTGCTGGAGGGATCCACCGGCGGGTACCTCGGGAGCTCGGGGATCACGGTCGGGGACTTCGACGGCGACGGGATCGACGACGTGGTCGCCGCGACCACGACCGGCGCGTACGTGGTCTCGGGCCCGGATGCGACCACCGCGAACGGCCCGATCATCGACTACGACGTTTCGAGCTATGCCGGCGCGGCCACGGGGTACGGTCCGGGGCTCGGCCAGCGCATGGGCGACCAGACGGGGGATCGCCAGGTCGATCTCGTCGTGGGCCTGTACGGGTACGGTCCGGCGGCAGCCAAGGCGTACGTTTTCGAGGGCGACACCAGCAGCGGGCCGGTGGACTCGAGTGACGCCTGGGCCTCGCTGGTCGGCGGCGAGACCGCGTACGGGTCGGCAGTGCCCTACGTGGAGCAGGACTTCGACGGCGACGGTGTGGACGACATCGTGCTCACCGAGCCCTACGCGTCGAGCAGCACGAGCCAGTTCTACCGGGGGCTGGCCTACGTCGTCTCGGGGGCAGACGCGGTCGGCACCTACGACCTGGACGACGCGGGCGGGATCATCGAGGGCTCCACCGCCTCCGACTACCTCTCGCTCGGCGTTGGTTCGGGGGATCTCGATGGCGACGGCACGCCCGAGTTGTTCCTCGGCGCGCCGGACAACGATGGCAATGGCTCGAATTCGGGCGCCTGGTATGTCATCTCGGACCCGTTCCAGCAGGGCTCCGGCGAGGGGCGCGCCGATTGGATCATTCGCGGATCCCACGACAACGATGAGGTCGGCTACGGCCAGGCGCTCGCGGTGGACCTCGACAATTCCGGCGCTCTCGATCTCGCGCTCGGCAGCTTCGGGTCGGACAGCGCGTATGTGTTCCTGGATCCTCGCGGATCGCGCGGCGAGGACATCTCCACGGGGGCCGACGTCGTGATGAATGGCGAGAGCGACTCGGCGTTCGGCTGTGCGCTCTCCGCGGGCGACTTCAACGGGGACGGGGAGATGGACCTGGCAGTGGGCGCGCCCGCGCCTGCAGTGACGTCCACGCCGATGTACTGGTACTACTACCCGGGGGACACGTCGATGGTCTACTTCTTCGACGGCGCCTCGTTCGGACGTGGCGATCTGTCGACGACCGACGCCGCCGCCTCCCTCTCGGGCTCGACCTCCTGGGACGCCCTCGGCGGCCGGCTCTCGGCCGGTGCAGACTTCAACGGCGACGGCACGGACGACCTCGCGATCGCCGCCCCTCACACGGCCCTGATGGCCGGCGCGGTGTACGTGATCCAGGGCAGGTAGTCAGTTCCCGAGGTGTCCCTTGGCCTCTTTCGCGGCCTTGGACTTCGGGTACTTCTCTGCCGTCGCGCGCCAGAACACCTTGGCGTCGTCGTGGCGACCGAGAGATTCCATGCACTCGCCCTGCCGCAGCATGGACCAGGGGGCCCACGTGCTCGACGCCGCCGCGTCGATCACGGCCTGGAAGGCCTGGACGCCGTTGACGTAGTCGCTCTCGTTCTGGTAGCTCTCGGCGACGCGGTAGAGCGCCTCCGCGATGCGGTCGGACTTCGGGTTCTCCTTGATGAACCGCGCGGCCACGGCGCGGGCTGCGGCGCCCTTGCCCTCCTGGAGGTCCTGCGTGATGAGCGCGAAGTACTCGTCGGGCGTCGAGGCCAGCGGCGCGTCGGGTACGTCGGGCACGGTCTGGGCCGGGGCGCCCCCTGCGCTCGTGCCGGACGTGCCAGGGTCGACAGCGGCGTCGACCGAGCCGTCCTTCGGCGGCGGCGGCGGGGCCTTCACGCCAAGCGACTTTTCCAGGTTCGCGACACGGACCTCGATGTAGGACATGCGCCAGTCGGAGTCCTGCTGGTAGCCCAGGCCGGCCGCCTCGAACGTCGAGTAGTCGTGCTGCAGCACCTCGAAGTCGCCCCGCGTGTTCGCGACCTCCTGGCGGAGCTGCTCCATGGTCTCCATCTTGAGGATGTCCTCCTGACCACGGGAGCGCGTGACCTCCTCGAGCTGTCCGACGCGGCGCGACTGGTCCTCCGACCCTGCCTCCAGCTCGTTCACCCGGCGTTGGTGGTCGGCGAGCTCCTTCTGCATCTGGCCAGTGGCGGACTGGCCGGTGCGGTTGATGACACAGCCGGAGGTGAGGGCGACGGTGAACGGCACGATGATGGCGAGAATACGCATGCTCACTCCTGCAAGAGGATGTCGGCGCGGCGGTTGCGGGCTGCGGAGGCGTCGTCGTTTCCGGCGGCAGCAGGGCGCTCCTCGCCGTAGCTCACCGCGCGGAGCTTCTGGGGGGGGACCCCCAGGCCCTGCAGGTAGCGGGCGACGGCCTCGGCGCGGCGCTGCCCGAGCGCGAGGTTGTACTCCGTCGTGCCGCTGTGGTCGCAGTTGCCTTCGACCCGGATGGTCGCCCCGGTGGACCGCGCGCAGGTCGCCAGCGCGTCGAGCTGCGGCCGCATGGCAGCCTCGACCACCGAGCTGTCGGTCCCGAAGTAGATCGTGAAATTCCGGCACCCGCTGGCGTCCACGGGGTCCTTCAGCGTGAGCCCCCGCCGGAGGATCGCCTTGCCGCCGTCCGGGTTCTTCACGATCACGTCGTACAGGCCCGCCGGCATTCCGGGGACCGAGACCGTGATGGAGGCGTCGTCGGTGACCCGGGCGCCCGCGCCGTCCGTGTTCGAGAACGAGACCGTGGCGCCGCGCTGGAAGCCGGAGCCGAAGATCTCGACAGGGAACACGCGCTGGGCGGTGCCGGACGCGGGGTCCACACCGCCTACGCTCAGCTTGAGGCTCGGAGACGGCAGGTCGTCGGCCGTCTGCACGTCGACGTCCTTGTGATGCTTCTTGCCGGGACACGCGATGAGGCCCGGCAGGAGCACGACGAGCAGCACGCCTCTTGTGAAGGCCTGGCGAATTCGGGAGGGAGAGGGGCGCATGGACTACCTTCAGCGGCGTCTATCGCGTCGTTACCTGGGGACCAGCCGCCCCTCGAGCAACCGGAAGCCGATCGGCACGTGCGTCGCGAGCCATTCGTCGTCGGACACGGGCCATCCGCGCTGGGCGAAGATCTCCGCGAGGCGTCCCCGGATGCGTGTCGACTCTTCCTTCTGGTTCAAAAGGAGCGGAAGCAGCAGCGCGCCATCGCAGTCCTGCGCCGCCACGGCCTCGATCGCCGCGTGGCGCACGCCTTCGTCGAAGTCGGTCAAGAATCGGCTTGCGGCCTCGACGATCGCGGGGTCCCGGCGCTCCGCGAGGAACAGCAGCAAGGTCCGCTTCTTTTCGGGCCTGAACTCGTCTTCGACGCGCTGGGTTCCGAGCAGCTCGATGAGGGCACGCGTGCCGGCGCCCGGACCCTCGACCTTGTCGATCACCGCCACCGGCCACTGGAAGTGCACGCTCGTCTTCGCGAAGGCGCGGGCGGCTGCCGCGGCTTTCGGGCCTGTGTCCACGAGCATCTCGAACACGAGCTCCTTCTCCTTCTTGTCCTTCAGCGAGTGCTCCAGCTGCAGCTCGAAGCGGTTGAACACCGCTGTCATCGCCTCCTCCGAGCCGTTGTCCAGGAGCCAGCGGGCGCTCGCCTCCCGGTCCTCCGCCTGTGCGTCGCGGGTGCCGACACGGCGCGCGTGTCGCTTGAGGGGGTTGCCGAAGATCTTGTCGAGAAAAGCCATGGGTTGCCTGCAGCGCCGAAGGGCTAAACACCCGGGGCCGTTCTGGGAAGGGCGGTCACCCCGGCGGGCCGCCGAATCCCGCGGAAAGGGCGACGATCCCGTCCGGGGCCGCGGGGGTGAAGCCTGCGCCTCCCGCGATCTCGATGAAGCCACGACTCGCCCCGGGAGACCGCCCGAGCGGGAGCGAGCCGCGCACCCAGGCGCCGGCCGTGAGCCGCGCGGGATTTCGCTCCGTGCCGACGTCGCCGTTGAAGGTCATGCCGCCAGCCACGCTCGGGAGGGGCTTCCAGCAGAAGGTCGCCCGAAGCTCGGGCACGTCATCCTGGTTGGCAAAGCGCAGTGGGTTTCCCCACACGCCGAGCCCCGCGCCGACGAGCGCTCGCCAGTCGCCGGCGTGAAGCTCCGCCGCGCCGCCGAACGTGACGTCGGTCTCGTCGGTGCCGAGCTCTCCCTCGTCCTTCGCATCCGGGAGCTTCGCGGCAAACCCCAGCCACAACCGGACCGGCCCGGGGTCGACGAGCCAGACCGCGGCGCCGAGTTGGACATCTCCGGGGCCGAGCTCCGTGGCGCCCGCCGAGCGGTCCCAGAGCCCGTCGAACCCCGCTGAGAGCTGCACCCTGGCGTCGGGCATCCATCGGCCGCCCACCCCGAAGGCGAGCCGGTCGCGTGAACCCGCTCGGAACGGGGGGACGAAACCGGGCGTGTACACGGCTCCGACCCCGGCGGTCCACGCGCCCGCGCCAACATCCTGCGCCATCGACGGCAACCAGCCGTCGTCACCGCCATGTGCGGGTCCAAATCCTTCTGCACGCGCCGGAGGTGGCGCCAACAGAGTAAAGAACGATACAACGCCAAGCACCCTGGCTACGCGCCGCACCCCGCTGCCGTTTCGGTGGCGCCGGATGGCACGTAGGGGTTGACGAATGCAGGTCATCGTTCGTAAAGTACTACACCTTACCCATCGGCACCGCCCCGTGCCGTCCGGAGCCGCACGAATGACTCTCCCACGCCTTCCCCTCCTGCTCGTGCTGGTCGGCTTCCCGGTGGTCTTGAGCTGCAACGTGAACGACCCGAAGCCGGGGGATTCGCCGGTCGCCACCTGCGCAGGTCCGTCCGCCGAGGCCGGCCCCAACCAGACCGGCTCGCCCGGCAGCCTCGTGACCCTGGACGGCTCCGGCAGCGCCGTGTGCGACGGCACGACGCCCGTGTACGTCTGGACGGTCGAGTCGGTCCCGACGGACTCTGCGGTAGACGCCGGAGATCTCTCCGTGGCGGACCCCGCCCACCCCACGTTCACACCGGATGCAGTCGGGGCCTACGTGTTCTCCCTCACGGTCTCGGACTCGGTCGGCGCCACCTCCCAGGCGGATCTGGTCGTCGTGAATGTCAGCTCGTCGAGCGGCAAGCCGATCGCGAACTGCGGGGGCAACCTCTCGGCGGAGTTGAACCGGCGCGTGGACCTCGACGGCTCGGCCTCCTCCGACCCCGAGGGGGCTGCGCTCCAGTACAGTTGGACGCTCTCGGCGAAGCCGGACTGCTCCGCCCTCACGCCCGCGGACATCTTCAACAGCACGTCGGCGGTGGCCGCCTTCGTTCCGGACTGCGCAGCCGTGTTCGTCGTCGCCCTGGCGGTGAGCGACGGCGAGGTGTGGTCCGATCCGGCCTATTGCTCGGTCACCGTGGGTTCGGGCAACCAGGCGCCGGTCGCGGATGCCGGCACCAGCACCGCACTCTCCCCGTGCACGGAGCACCACTACGAGCTCGATGGCTACGGCAGCTACGACCCCGAGGGGGCGCCGCTCACCTACGAATGGTCCCTGATCTCCGCGCCGACCGGCTCGACCTCCTCCAATGCGAGCTTCAACGACCGCACCCTTCCGAACGCCGCCTTCGCCTGGGACATCCCCGGGGAGTACACGTTCGACCTGCAGGTGAACGACGGCACGCAGGACTCGCCGCCGGACGTCGTGGTCCTCACGTTCCACGACGTGGCCGACAACGCGATCCCCATCGCGAACGCCGGCAGCGACCAGTCGATCACCCACGAGCCCGACTGCTCGACGGCCTCCTACGTGTTCACGTGCGAGGACTGCCCGGAAGAGGACGTGACGCTCGACGGCACGGCCTCGGATGACCCCGTCGACGGCGACGACCTGCAGTTCCACTGGAGCGACACCAGCGGTGAGTTGACGATCGAGAGCCCGGACAGCGCGACGACCCGCGTGGTCACACCCTCGTTCCCCTCCGAGCGCAACGTCGCCACGGTTCGTTCCTGGAACGTCGATCTCGCGGTCAGCGACTGCGCGGACACCGATACCGACTCGGTCACCGTTACCTACACCTGCACTGGTACCTATTCCCCCTAGGCGGAGCGACGATGCGCACCTCAACTCTCTTCGGCTTCGCCCCTGTGTTCGGCGTCCTGATGCTCGCCGCGTGCAACAACAAGGGCGCTGGCGACTCGCAGCCCGGCACGACGAACCCCGACAACCACACGCCGACCGCGAACGCGGGGAGCGACCAGACGCAGCCGGCCGACGCCACCATCGCGCTGTCCGGCGCAGGCTCGGTGGACCAGGACGGGGATCTGCTCACCTACGTGTGGACCTTCGATCATGTGCCGGATGGGTCGACGATCACCGAGCGTGAAGCCCCCTTCTCGGTGAACCACTCCAGCTCCGCCGTCAGCACCACGTTCCAGCCGGACAAGGTCGGCACCTACGTCGTCGCGCTCACCGTGACCGACCCCTCGGGCGCGTCGTCGGCCCCGGACTACGTCATCATCACCGCCGAGTCGCCCGAGAACATCCCGGTCGCCAACGCCGGTCCGGACCAGTCCGTCGCCGTCGGCTCCGCCGCGGCGCTCACGGGGGTCGGGAGCTACGACCCCGTGGGTCGCGCGCTCACCTACGCCTGGACCGTCGTGGACAAGCCCACCAATTCCACCGTGACGGCCGTGAGTGACCCCACGTCGGCAACGCCGAGCCTTCGGGTGGACGCCAAGGGCGCCTACATCCTCAGCCTCGTCGTCAACAACGGGCTCGCTTCGTCGAACGCAGACGAGGTCACCATCACCGGCACCTCGAACGACAGCGCCCCCACCGCCAACGCCGGGCCGGACCAGCTGCTCGCGCAGGACTGCACCACGCTCACGCTCGATTGCAGCGGCTCCACCGACCCGGACAGCGACCCGCTCACCTACTCGTGGTCCGTGCAGGGCAAGCCATCGAGCTCGCTGGTCACCGACGCGACGTTCTCCGATCGAACGGCTGCGATGCCCACGTTCTACCCGGACGTCGCTGGCAACTACGTGTTGTCGTGCGCGGTCAACGACGGGACCAGCTGGTCGGTGCCCGACACGGTCAACGTCGTCGCGGCGGAGCGCAGCACCAACACGCGGCCAGTCGTGAACGCCGGCACCGATCAGGTGGTGAGCGCCGGGACTGCGGTGTGCAGCCCCAGTGGCTACACCTACTCCTGCGACGAGTGCAGCGATCAGACCCTCGTGCTCGGCTCCGATGCGCGGGTCTCCGATCCCGATGGTGACCCCATCGTGATCGCCTGGACCGTCGAGAGCGGCGACGCCACGATCGACGATCCCACTTCGCTCACCTCCAGCGTGACCTTGAAGAGCATCGAGCCCACGGAGCCCAGCGCGTGCGAGGACGTCACGTACGACTTCAAGCTCTCCGTGACCGACTGCACGGGTGCGGTGTCTACGGACACCGTGCGGTTCACCGCCTCCTGCTGCGGCGTCGAAGACACGTCCGCGCGGTAGGTACGCGTGCCGGACTTCGTCGCTGAGGTCCGGCCCGTTGCTGTCTTGCAGGCCGGGCGATGCGCCGACGACCGCTACCCGGCGCTCGCGGGGGACTGGGTCGTGGGGTGCGTGGGCAGCGACGACGTCAACGTGGCGGTCTCGCTGCACACGGGGCGTGTGGTCACGCTGACCGGTGCGGTCGGCGCGCCGGGGATCGGGGACGGCTGGCTGTGGGCGCCCGGCCGGGTGACAGGGGCCTGGGTGCTCCCGCAGGCGACGCGGGGGGAGCTTCCGGGTGGCGGTGCGGCGGCGCTGGTGCCGTACGCCGGGATCGCCCCACCCGCGATCCGACGGGATGGGGGTGCCGAGGTGGTGGTGCCGTACGAGGACCACGTCGACGTCATCGACCTGCGGAGATCGACCTGGCCACGCTACTCCGCGCACCCGCTCCCAGGCGAGCCGGTCGCGGTGGGCGAGGGGTGGGCCGCCTGGACCGAGCGGGGGCTCAACGGGGAGGACGTGTGGATCGTGGGGCCGGCCGCCGTCGCGCCTGCGCCTCGGGTGCTCGTCGGGGGAGAGGGTGACCAGCACGACGTCGCCGGTGCGGGGAGCTTCGTATGGTACGCCGACGGCGCGGCCGTCTGGCGCTACGACCTGGTCACGAAGGCGACGGTCTCCTTTCCCGCAGACACCGGGTTCGAAGCGCCGCTGACCGTGAGCGACGATGGGAAGGTCGCGTGCTGGGAGGATCGGAGCGCGCTGAAGACCGGCGGCGACATCGACATCCGGTGCTCATCGGGGCTGCACGTGGAGCGCAAGGGGGATCAGCGTTGGCCCTCCCTGGGGGGCGGGTTCCTGATCTGGCGTGAGGGCACGCAGGTGATTGCCGCGCGCCTCGATCCGTCAGGCTGAGCGGGGCTTCCGGCGGCGCAAGCTCCATCCCCCGAGCAGCACCCACGCCATGCTGCCGCCGCCACAGCACCCGCCGCCGCAGTCGTAGGAGGGGCTGCTGCAGCCGTAGTCGGTCGGGCCGGGGTCGTTGGCGCACCCGGAGTAGCCCACGTGGCCATCGTACGGACTGGTGTCGCCGCTGCCGGTGTCGGTGGTGTCGTAGCCGCGGCCGTCGACCTCGTACAGCACGGTGGTGGCTGTCTCCCCGCCGTCCTCGTCGCTCACGGCGATGCGGATGTCCCAACTGCCGGGCGAGAGCGCGTTGATGACCACGTTGCCGCTGGGGGAGACCTGGAAGAAGTCCGGTCCACCGGTGGCGGAGAACGTGAGGGTGTCGGTGCCGGGATCGGTGCCGGTGAACGCGCCGTCGTACTCCTCGCCCACGTCCATCACCAGCTCGCCATCCGCGAGGAACCCGGGCAGGATCATCGAGGGGTCGACGTTGCGGATCGTGATGGCGCCGTCGATGCTGTACACGAGGGTGCCCTCGGTGTCGGTGGCATCTGCGTGGAGTGGGAGCTCGCCATCGTCGAGGGCGCGGCAATCCACTTCGGCGCCTGTCACCGTGCAGGTGGCGAGCGCGCCCGTGGGGTCCGTCCAGGTCCAGGTGAGGCCCGGGTCGCAGCCGTCCGTCGCAGCCCAGGCGAGGAAGGCGTCGCCCTCCGGGACCTCGTCGAGCGCGGTGAGCAGGGGCGCACCCGGCTCGTCGACGACGCCGTCGCAGTCGTCATCGAAGCCGTTGCAGCGATCGGTAGCGCCCGGGTAGACCGCCGGGTTCGCGTCGTCGCAGTCCCCGTCCCCCACGCTCACGCCGTCGCCGTCGCCGTCCGGGGCGACCGGACAGTGGCCGGTACGCAGGACGTCGAGCTGGGCTGAGATCGCGTCGGCCACGACCAGATCGGGGCACCCATCGCCGGTCACGTCGACCGCCACGAGGGCGTCGCCGGGCGTCGGGAGCGCGGCCTGCACCATCCCGGATCCGTCTCCCGCGACCACCTCGACCTGACTGGTCTCGAGGATGACCAGCTCGTCCAACCCGTCGACGTCGAGGTCCGCGCGCAGCAGGCGGACCGGCTCGGCGCCCAGCGCCGTGTCGGCGCCCTCGAGATCCCGGATCACGCGCAGGTCCGAAAGCGCGACGAGCCAGGAGCCCGGCGTGTCGAGCACGTCTGCGAGCGTGCCGCCGAGCGCGAGGTTCGAGACGCCGCGGCTGCCAAGCTCTGCGAGCGTGGTGTCTCCCACTCCGGCGGCGGCCAGGTTCGCATCCCGCGCCGCGAGCCGCACTGTCCCGCCCCCCGGGAGGTCGGTGGCGGTCGGTCCGACGAAGCTACCGGTGCCGTTCCACGCCCAGAGGGTCACGCCCTCGTCGCCAGCCACCCCGATGCCGTCCGCGCCCGCCACAGCCTCGGTCACGAGCGCCGCACAGCTCGCCGGCTCGAGGTTGGAGGGGGCGCCCGGCATCGCTGCGCTCCACACCAGGAGATCGAGGCCTGCATCGCCGCAGGTCACGAGGTCGTCGAAGCCGTCCCCATCGAGATCGTAGGGGAGGGCTCCTGTGGTCGGGGCGAACGACCCGAGCGAGGTGCCGTCGAGCCCGACCACATCCGTGGCCGCCGCGCTCGAGACGACCAACCGATCACCCTCGGGGCGCCTCGCTACGGCGATCGCAACGGGCAGGTCCGGCAGGGCGATGGGTGCCTCTGCAGAGAGCGTGAACGCCCGTGCGGTCGCGGCGAGGAATAGCAGCATGTCCGCTCCATCTTTTCAGAGAATAGCACCGGGATCGGGCCCCCGTGTGAACGGCCTGGCCGCCGGGAGCCGCTCCCTACTGCAGGAGGCCGAACTCGATCTTCTGGCCGCCGAGCGCCGGGATCGTGGTCTCGGTGATCAGCCGGTTCCCGCTCTTGCTCATCAGGCATGAGGTCAGCGTCTCGGCCTGGTTGAACCCGAGGACCGCCGCCTGCCGAACGGCACACGACAGCGTCGGGCTCGCGCCCTTGCAGCCCACGGTGTACTCGGCGCCCTTGAACGTGAACGTCGCGACGGGGACCGGGGTCGTTGCGGTCCGGACGGCTGCAGCCGTTGCCCCGGCGATCAGGTTCGCCTGGATGGTGTCCGCGGCGTGGGCGAGGGAGAGGTGCAGCGCGAGGAGGGTGAACATGGGCCTACTTGCACCAGGAGACGGCGTAGGTCCCGCTGCCGGAGGTGGAGTACACCACCACCCGGTACGTGCCGGCGGTGCCGCTGTAGCTGATGGACTCGGTCGAGGCCGAGGCGGTGGACGTGGCCACGGTGGACCAGCTCGATCCGGACAGCTTCTGCAGGTACAGGTCGAAGTTCGTGCCGGTGCCGGTGAGCGAGACGGTCTGCGCCGCCACGCTGACGGAGGTGCCGGAGGAGCTGGGGGCGTAGGCCGACCGCCCGGTCTTCGAGAGGGAGCCCGAGTAGCTTGAGGTGCTGCAGGTGGCCGAGGAGGAGGAGCCTGTGACCCCGACCGCCGTCCACGCGTTGCCCACCTGGGTGTACTCGTTGCTGGTCGCGCCGTACAACGCCGAGGCAGCGGAGAGCGTCGCTGTGCGGGCGCCCGCGAAGTTCGTGCTCGAGGTCATGTAGGAGGTGAGCGCCAGGTACCAGATGTCCGCCGCGGCGTCGGCTCCGATCCCGGTGACGACGGTGGAGGACCGGCCCCGGGGGTGGCTCCCGCCTTCGCTCAACAGGTAGAACGCGAGGTTTGCGATGCCCGAGCTGTAGTGCACGTCGGTCGAGGCGGCAGAGGTGCTGTAGTAGTCGAGGCTGTGGCCGTCGCTCGCCGGGTCGTTCATGTAGCGGAGCGCGTCTCCCGAGATCGACGGCGTCCACGTGTCCTCCCCGATCTTCCAGGTGTTGCTGCTCGCACCCAGCGCCGAGCGCTCGACCATCGCGCCGAAGATGTCGGAGACGCTCTCGTTCAGGCCGCCCGACTCGCCGGAGTAGGTGAGGTTGGCCGTGTACTGGGTCACGCCGTGGGTGAATTCGTGGCCCCCCACGTCGAACGTGGTGAGGGCGTTCGAGTTCACGCCATCCCCGTCGCCGTAGGTCATGTTCAACGCCGTGGCGCTCCAGAACGCGTTCACGTAGCTGCGCGAGTAGCTGGTGCGCGAGGTGACGAAGGCGTACCCGTGCGAGCTCGTCGAGCCGGGCCCACCGCTGCCGTCGATCCCGTTCCTGCCGTGGGCGACGTTGTAGTAGTCGACGACCGCCTGGCTCACCAGCAGCGCCTCGACCGCGCTCTTCGTCGCCTGGGTGGTGCCGAAGGTGGGGGAGGTGCTGGTGACGTAGCTCGCGCTGCGCGTACCACTGTTGTACGAGTAGGTCGCGAGCAGGTCGGGCGTGTCCTCGGTGTAGTAGGTGCTGCCGCTCTGGTAGCAGTCGAACGAGGCGGTGCCGTAGAAGTTCGTGGTGCCGGTGCAGGTGGCGGTCTGGAAGTTGTTGTACGACCAGACGACGCTCCCGTCGTGCGCGTCGACGAACAGGACGGGTACCGTGTCCTCGGAGCCAAGGTCCAACTGTTCGAGCTGCACGCGCCACACGAGGTGGTCCACGCCCTCGTGTCGCAGGACCCACAGGTCGGCCTGGGGATCGGCGGAGAGCGCAGGCGTTGCCAGCGCCTGGACCGCCAGGTCGATCGCCTCGTCGGCCGACCACTCCGGCGTGGTGTCCACGTGCACGCCCGGCAGCAGGTTGTCGGTCATCCCGGTGAACCGCCCGTCTGCGCCGACATGCGCGATGGCCTCGCCTTCCCACACCGGCACCGAGCCGACAAGCTGCCTCACCTTGAGGTGGGTGTCACCCAGCGGGTCGACCTGCACGTCCAGCTCGTCCATCGCCTCCACGTCCTTCTGGGCCGCGGCGCCGTCGGGGGCCAACAGCGCGTCCCAGGCGGTGGACTCGGCGTCCGGCGTGGGGCTGGTGGCGGTGGCGCAGGAGGCGAGCGAGAGGGCGAGGAGGATCGAGGTTCGCATGTGGCGGTCCGGGTAGGGGGCTGTTTTAGCTCAGAAGACAAGCGCCCGCGGGGGCTTTTTTGGAAAATTCCGGACAACTCGTGACGGCGTTCCGGGTGGCCGCCCGGGGGCCACGGTCAGCCACGGCCCTTCCGCCGGGCACCAAGCGTCGCCGCTGCGACCCAGGCCAGCGCGAGCCCTGCGCCGCCGTCTGGCGTGTGGGCGCACCCGCAGCCTGTCCTGGGCGGCTCCGTGGCGGAGTCCTCAGCGCTGCCGGTGTCGGGGGCCGCCTCGTCCTCGCCGTCGCAGTCCTGGTCGATCCCGTCCCCGACAACCTCGTCCGCACCGGGATGAACGGCCGCGTCGCTGTCGTCGCAGTCGGTGTCGTCGGGGATGTAGCCCGAGGGTGGCGCACACCCCGCCCTGGGGGCGTCGCCGTCCCCATACCCGTCCTGGTCGGCATCCGCGAAGTAGGTGGTGAGCACGCCCTCGTCCACGGTGATGTTGCAGTTGTCGTCGATGCCGTTGCACACCTCGGCCGCATCGGGATGGACGTCTGCGTTGGAGTCGTCGCAGTCGGTGGAGGTGTCGGCGTATCCGGCCACCGAGGGGCATACCTCGACGCTCTCGACGCCGCCGTACCCGTCCCCGTCCGCATCCACGTACCGGACGGGTGGCGCGCCGACCGTCGCATCTGCATCGTCACAGTCCACGTCTGCCGGTACGCTGTCCCCGTCGGCGTCGGGCGCGTAGCCCGAGTACAGGTAGGCCCGCCCTCTGTACGAATCACTGGCGTACGCCCCTGCGATCACGTCGTCATAGCCGTCGCCGTCGACGTCCCCGGCCCCCGAGACGGAGTAGCCCAGGTCCGTCCCCAACGTGGCTCCGGTGATGGTCGTGACCGGCGTCCTCCCGAGCCCGGTGGCGGAGCCCTCGAAGACGAAGACCTTCCCGGTGCCTGTGTTGTAATACCAGGCTCCGACGACGATGTCGGCGTAGCCATCGTGGTTGACGTCCCCAGCGCCGGAGAGCGCGCTGCCGAAATAGTCGGATCCGGTGAGGGTGCTGGACGGGGTGGTCGCGATGCCAGTCGCCGAGCCCAGGTAGACGAAGACGCTCCCGCTGGAGGCGTAGTCGCCGACGATCACGTCGTCATATCCGTCGCCGTTCACGTCACCGGCGCCGGACACCCGCATGCCGAAGTACGCCGCGCTGCTCGAGAGCGTGGTCGAGGGCGCGGTGGACAGGCCCGTCGCGGAGCCGAGGTACACGTAGGCTCTCTGGTCGTGGGGCTCCCCCACGATCACGTCCCCGTAGCCGTCCCCGTTCACGTCTCCCGCGTCCGACAAGGACTGGGCATAGAAGCCCCCCGAGTCGCCCGTGAGCGTGCTGCCGTACGCCAGGCCGGTGCGAGAGCCCAGGTACACGTACGCGTGGCCCGAGTCCATCTCCCCGACGATCAGGTCGTCATAGCCATCGCCGTTGACGTCCCCCACGCCCGAGATGGCCCACTTCCCGAAGCTGGTCCCGCCGCTGATCGTGGTTCCCGAGGTGGTCAGGCCATGAGCGCTGCCGGCGTAGATGTGCACGCTGGGGGTGATCCCGCCCACAGCGACCTCGTCGTAGCCGTCCCCATTGACGTCGCCGAGCCCGGACACCGTTTGCCCGAAGCCGCCGTCCGCGTCCCCTGTCGCACTCCAGCTTGCAGTCGTCCCCAGCCCCGTAGCGGAGCCCTGGTACACATAGGCCTTCCCGCTGACCGGCTCCCCGACGATCACATCGTCGTAGCCATCCCCGTTCACATCTCCGGCATCCGAGACGCCATAGCCGAAATAGGCGTTGGTGGCGCCCCCTGCGCCCGTCCAGGCAGCCGTCGCATACACGGGGTCGATCGTCACCGGGTACTCCGCACCCGTGTCGTCGACCTCGACGTGCAACCCGTCGCGGCGGGCCGTCAGGCGGGCAGGGAGCGGCTCGCCGCGTGCATCCCAGGCGGTCACGTCGCCCACCGTCCAGGCACGGCCGGAGGCGTCGGTGATGCCGAGCCCATCGCCCTCTGCGATCGCCCCGTCCACTGCGACCTCGAACACGAGCGCACCCGCGCCGGGCGGAGGATCCTGCAGCGTCCACCCCTGCTCCAACCCGGTGTCGAGCCCGACCCACCACTCGGTGAGCCCGGCGTCCGCGTATTCCAGGCGCTGGACGCAGCCGCCGTCGCCAGCGACATCGGCGGCGCATGAGCCGATCGAAGGCTCCGGGGCACCCACGGGCTCGAGCGTTCCCACCCGGCCCCAGGCGGTCGTCCGGATCGTGAGCACCTCGCTGCCGGCATCGGTGATCGTCGCTCCGCCGTCCTCAAACCAGGAGGTCAGGCCCGCCATCTGGAGCCGGGTGGTGTACGACCCGTGCGAGAGCGAGATCACGCTGTCCTGGGGTGCCGGCTGCGGTCGCCCCTCGGAGTGGGGAGGACCCCCGGCGAGACCCTGTGCGTCTTGCGCGACGGGGTTGGCCGCGCAGGCCGTGAACAGCAGGAGGGCATGGCACATGCGTAGGGCATCAGTCATGTGACCGATTATCCAGCGGCAGGGGCATTCGGGATCCGGCTCCTCGGAGTCCTGTGGGCAGCGACACAGCGCGCCCCGGCGGCTGCAGCGCCCCACGGACTACGGGGTCTTCACCTTGGCGAGGATCTCCTTGATCACCATGTCGGCGGTGATGCCCTCCGCCTCGGCCTCGTAGGCCAGGGAGATGCGGTGGCGCAGCACGTCGAGGGCGATGTCCTTCACGTCGTCGGGCGTGGCGAAATCGCGACCGTCGAGCATCGCCCAGGCCCGGGCGCAGGATGCCAGCGCGAGCGTGGCGCGCGGCGAGGCGCCGTACTGCACGTAGCGCGCGAGCTGCGGCGAGATGCTGCCGGCCTGGCGTGTCGTGTGCACCAGCGAGACGATGTAGTCCGCGAGCACGGGCTTGAGCGTGATCTGTCCGCAGAGCTTCTGCATCCGGGCGAGCGCGTGCGGGGTCAACACCGGCTGGGGCACCTCCCCGCCTCTTGTGGCGCGCATCAGGATCTCGCGTTCCTCGTCCTTCGTGGGGTACCCGACGACGATCTTCATGAGGAACCGGTCGACCTGGGCCTCGGGCAGCGGGTAGGTGCCCTCCTGCTCGATGGGGTTCTGGGTCGCGAGCACCAGGAAGGGCACGGGGAGCGGGAACGTCTCGTCGGCCAGCGTGACCTGGCGCTCCTGCATCGCCTCCAGGAGGGCAGACTGCACCTTCGCGGGCGCGCGATTGATCTCGTCGGCGAGCACGAGGTTCGCGAAGATCGGGCCCTTGCGGATGGTGAACGTGCCTTCGCGCGGGTTGTAGACCTGGCCGCCCAGCACGTCGGCGGGGAGAAGATCGGGTGTGAACTGCACACGGGCAAACTGGGCCTGCATCGCGCTCGCGAGCGCCTTCACCGCAGTCGTCTTCGCGAGCCCGGGCACCCCCTCCAACAGGACGTGACCGTCGGCCAGCAGCGCGATCAAGAGCCGTTCCACCATGTACTTCTGGCCGACGATGACCTTCGCGACCTCCTGGCGTACGGCGCGTAGCTGTTCGGCGGCGTGGGCGAGCTCAGACTCTAGTTCGGGCATGGAGCCTCCTGAAGGGGGCACCGGTATTGCGCGCAGCGACGAACGGGCAGGCGACGGCGGGCGCGATGAAAAAACATGACCGGGGGCGGGCTTCCCCGGCGCGGGGTCGGGGGGGCGGGGAAGGGAAGGCAGATGGCCTCGATGGGCACGGGCGTTCAGAGGAGATCCGGGCTAGCTTCCACACGCCGAGGAGTTTCTCTTGAGCATTGCCGGGTACACCAGGACAGGTCGCGTGCAGTTGGGGCCGGCGTCGGATCTCGTGGAAATGCAGGGGCCGGATGGCGCTCGCCACACCGGGATCGTGTTCCACCCGGAGTACCGCAAGCACAACGCGATCAACGCCGCGTTGGGTGTCGTGCTGGGGTTCCTCGAGTCGCCGATGGTCACCGGCCTGGCGGATCTCACGGCCTATGACCTGGCACAATCCACGTTCGTCTACCCTACGGGCCAGGTGTGGTCGGTGGCGGAGGTGGTTCGAACCCTCGGGGACCTGGGGGAGGTTGGCGGGGTTCGGGCCGGTGTGGAGTTGATGGTCGCGGTGGGTGAGGTCCTGGTGGAAGCGGCGGAGAACGGGGAGAACCAGGGGGTGTACAGTCACGGCGGGCTCACGCCGTGGCGCGTGGTGATGGACGCGTCGGGCCGGCCGCAGGTGATTGGACACGCGCTTCCACAGGTTGAAATACTGACATTTCATGAACAACCCGAGCGCGTGCCCCGTGAGGACGCCTTCCGGTACTGTCCGCCCGAGCGGATGGAGTCGAAGCGGGAGAACTTCTCCTCCGACGTGTTCAGCCTCGGGCTGATCGCCTTCGAGATCATGACCGGAAAGCCGGTCTACGACGGGCTCGTGAACGACATCCGCGGCAAGGCGGCGCGGGGGGAGACCAGCCGGCGTATCCACCAGTTCCGGGACTACCTGCCCGAGCCGGTCCGCGAGCTCCTGATCAAGGCGCTGCGCCCGGACTTCCGGGATCGGTTCGAGGCCGGTTCGGAATTCCTCGACGCTGCTCGCGCCGCGCTCGCTGCGGACCCCGAGGGTGGTCGGCTCTGCGACATGATGGAGCGCGTGAGCCAGCAGGTGAGCCGGGCCCGCGAGCAGCTCGACCCCGCGCGGACGTCCATGCTTTCGAAGGCCGAGCTCGCCCGGCTCGTGGAGGAGGACGCGGGGCCGGTGGCGAAGAAGCCGGTGCGTGCGGCGTCCCCCGCGGCGCCTGCCGTCCTGCCCGCTCCTGTGGCCGCGGCGCCTCCCGCGCCGCCTTCCGCGGCGGCACCTGTCGCGGCACCTTCAGTCTCCTCGGATCCCGCTGCCCGGCGACTGCCCCCGCGTTTGCGCGACGGGGAGTCTGGCGTGGCCTCGCCGGCGGCGTCGTCCTCCGGCGCCGCCCTGCCCGGGGTCGCTTCGCCCACCCCGCTGACCGCCTCGATGGCGGGTTCGTCCCTCGCGAGCCTGCCGACGCGACGTGCTCCCCCCCGGCTACGGGAGGGGGAGCCGGGCGGCGACGTCCAGGGCCCGGTGGCTCCGGCAGGCCCGGTCGCGGTCGCCCCGGCGGCGGGGGTCGCCCCGACGGCGGTGGTCGCCCCGACGGCGGCGGTCGCCCCGACGGCGGCGGTCGCCCCGGCGGCGGTGGTCGCCCCGGCGGCCTCCGAGCCGTCCGGTCCGCCACCGGTCGAGAGCACCCGCTGGTCGCTCCCGGCACGCCGCCCCAACCCCCGCGCCGCGTTGAGCGAGCAAGGTGCCAGCCCTGCCGCGCTGCCCCCCGTCGTCACGCCCGCCGTCGCAGCGCCCCCGGCGCCCGCCGTCGCAGCGCCCGTCGTCGCAGCGCCCCCAGCGCCCGCCGTCGCAGCGCCCGCCGTCGCAGCGCCCGCCGCGCCCGCCGTCGCTGCCCCTGTCGCGGCGTCCCCCGTCGTCCCGCTCCCCGGCGCTGCGCCCCCGGCCGTCGCGCCCCCCCAGCGCTCGGTCGCGCCTTCGCTCGCGGCTGCGCCCGGGCCCTCGGTCCCCCCGCCACCGGTCCCGCTGCCCTCGGCCCGGCCGTCGCCGGGTCCGGGCGAGCCGACGCCCGCGCTGCCTGAGTCCGCGCGCGCGGTCCCTCCCCCTCCGACCATGCCGGGCGGCGATCGTGCGGCGGATCTGTTGCGGCGGATCCGGGAGTCCTCGGGGGAACACACACGCCCAAGCCCCATCCTCCCTCGCGAATCGGGGCCCAGGTCGAGCGAGCCGAACCTTGCCCCGCCTGTCGCGACTCCGGCGAAGCCCCAGGACCACTGGAGCAAGGGCCGCGCTCCTGCGGCGACCGCCTCCGCAACGTCGGTGGCCGCCCCCGCTGTTTCGCTGCCCGCCCCCTCCTCCTCCACGCTGGCCCCTGTCTCCGCTCCCCCGGCTGCGCCAGCTGCTGCCGCTCCCGCCGTCGCCCCTGTCCCCGCCCCGGCGTTGGCCGCCGCTCCCGCGCCGGTCGTCCCGTCGACCACGCCGGCTGCCACCCTCCCCCCGGCCCTCGGGAAGGACACGGTGCCGGCGGTGCCCGTCGAGCCCTCCTCTCCTCCGCCGCCCGTTACGGTGCCCTTGGGGTCCAGGCCGGGCTCCGCCCCGGCCGTCGCCACCGTGCCCGCGTCCGTTCCGCGTCTCCCGCAGCCGGGCACCGGCCCGTCCACCCCCCCGGGCGGTACCAGCGCCCCCCGGCGTGGACGGACGCCCGACGCCGTTCGCACGGTGCTCAAGGGGGAGTCCGCCCCCTTTCGCCTGTGCCGCGGCCCCGGAGCCGGAGTCGTCACGCGCCGGCTGCTCGACCAGAGCACGCTCGGCGACGTGGTGACCGTGCTCGTCGGCCAGCTCGTGCCGCTGCGGGCCACCCCGGACGGGCGGCTCTCGGGGTGGTACCGGCTAGGTCCCGTGGCGGGCCCGCTGCCGGCGTCCACCCGGCTCTCCGCGATCAACGCCGAGGATACGCTCTACTTCCACCCCGTATCTGGTCACACGCAGCCGTTCGGGCTCGATGTCGCGGTCGAGGGTCGCGCCCTCTCGCTCACCGTGCCGGTGCACACTGCGGTTCCGGCCGCGACGCTGGTGGATGCGCTCTGCACGATGCTCGGACTGCCGGCGGGCGACTGGAACCTGCAGGTGGATGGCGCACCGGTGGAGCCCTCTGGTATCCTGGAGGATCACTCCATCACGCCTGAATCCAGGTTGAAGCTCGTGAAGGCCTGAAATGAGCCAAGAACGTTGGGACGTCGTCGTCCGCTTCCTGAACGGGCCCCTGCAGTTCGAGGGCGATCTGGTGATGCGCGGCCCCGTGGTCCGCCTGGGTGCCAATCCCGGGCCGGGCGGGCTCAAGCTCGAAGGATACCGGGGCCTCGACGACCGTCAGGCCGTGATCACCGCCTACGATGGTGGGACGGCGTCGATCGCGCCCGTTGGCCCGAACCAGGTGCGCATGGCGCCGCACGAGCACGTGGAGTGGGAGGAGATCCACCCGCTCCGCGAGCCGACGTACCTTTCGGCGGGATGTGCGCTCCACTTCGGCCCGCCCGGGCGTGGGGCAACCTGCGTTTTCGTCGAGTGTCGGAGGTTGGGCGTATGGGAGCAGCGCCAACTGCTCTCGGACGCATCGCAGGTCGACCCCCAGAGCGAAGCCAACGACGTGCGGCAACTGGACACGAAGAGCCGGTTCCCCTGGTGGTTGATCCCGGCGGTGCTGGCGATCTTCTTCATGTTCACGAGCGCGTTGGGGCTGATCCTGTTCGTCTTCCTGCAGCGCGAGGTGGACCGGCTCGGCCCCGTGGACGAGGGGTTGGAGAAGTACGACCTGGACGCCGCGATGGGCGAGCAGGTGAACACGGCCCTGCTCGCCGGGGTGGAGGACGGCTTCAAGTCGTTCATCATGAAGCCCAACATCGAGGCTTCTGGCTGGAAGGAGCTCGAGAAACCGGAGCTGTGGGACACGAACCTGCTCCAGTGGATCACCCGGTCCGAGACGCTCTTCGGCAAGTCCTGGGCGGTGTGGGGCTTGTTCGATCGGTCAAAAGAGGAGTACGCACAGGCGCTGGGGGAGTTCCGCAAGGCCGGGCTGCCAGACGTGTTGGCGGCCATCCCGTTCCAGGAGTCCGGCTACCAACCGAACCCGCAATCACCGGTGTGCGCAAAGGGTTGGTGGCAGTTCATGCCCGAGACGGCCAAGCGCGCGGGGATCGAGGTGGCGAATTGCCACTTTCGGGGGTCGAGCACACCCTGGAGCCCCTCGCTGCTTGCTCCGCCGCGAAACGCATACAAGAACGCCGACTATGTCGAAAACGGAGCCTGCAAGATCTCGAACTGCGACACGGACGGTCGGACGGACATCCGGGCGTCCACGCTCGGCGCCATCAAGCTCCTGAAGGAGGTCTACACCAACGACGAGCTCCGGTATTCGGGCTCGGTGGTGCAGGCCGTGATCGCCTCACACAACGCGGGTTTCGACGACAGCCCGTATCGCAATGGCTCGATAAGCAAGACCAACGTGCTCATCGCGTACCGGGCCTACCGCGGCGCAGCCAATGTGGACCGCGCGCCGGACTTCATCGGGCGGAACATCCTGTGCACGACCCCGGAGCAGATGCAGGGAGGGCCCAACGACACCTGTGGGGGCTACCTCGCGAAGGAGACCCAGCACTACGTGCATTACATCATCGCCTACCACCTGCTCGCGGTGTGCTACTACGGGAGCAACTACGCCGATGACTTTCCGGTGTTCTCGGACTATCGGGAGTTCGCGCGCGGCAGCGGGTACTGCAAGGACATCAAGGTGCCCACGAAGGACGAAGTGCAGAAGCACATGCATGGTGGCAAGTGAACTGGCGTCTCCTGATCTCGATCGGAGCAGGGTTCTTCGCAGCATTCTGGGCTGCGGTGCTGATGTTCAACGAGGAGATCGTGGAGGTCGACGCGAAGACCAAGGTGGAGCAGAACCAGCAGGACGCCCTGTTCGGGATGCAGTTTGCAGCATCCCAGCGTGAAGCCAACTTCAAGAAGATGGGGTTCTCGGACGAGGAGGTCGCCGCCCTCGTGAAGAAGGTGGGCGTGCTCGGGGAGAAGTACCACACCAAGGATCCCGCCCAGGACGTTGTGACGGTGAGGATCGAGGCCGCCAGCGATCAGGACGAGCTGGCTGCGGCGCTGTGCGGGACCAACGCCTCGCTGCCGGTGCGCTACTCGGCGATCAAGTTCCTGATGATCGATCGCGGCGGGGGGCTGAAGGCTGCCGATCTCGACGAGGTGAGCTCTCTCGAGATCCAACCCTGGGCGAAGGCCGCCCGGGTGGAGGCCGTGTACGAGATGGCCGAGGTGCAGACGGACCGCAAGGATGATGCGACGCGCATGGGCCTCGGCGCGATCATCGCGGGGCCCGAGGCCACGGACCTGCTACTCGCCAAGAAGGCCCCTTTTGGTCGAGGCGTGTTCTCCGGCTGGGACTGGGGTAGCGTTCAGAAGAAGTTCCCCGGCGTGAAGGACAAGCTCATCGACTACGTCGCGCTCCTGCACCTCGTGGGTGAGGTCGCGAACGCGGACAAGGGCATGTGCAAGCAGTAGCGGCGCGAAGAGGTGATCCTGCGCGCCGCTCGCCCCGCGGCTCAGAAGCTCCCTGACGTCATGTTCCAGGTGATCGTGCCTTTCTTGATCGGGCCGATCACCGTCTTGTCGTACAGCCGCGTGGTGGGGTTGTACGCGTAGGAGCGCAGCTCACGTTGATCGTCGGCCGCCACGTAGAGCTCGAGCTTGCCGTCCCCGTTGAGATCGGCCTCATAGGCCGTGTGTTCGAAGCCGGAGCTGTTGCGCTCGATGTTGAGCGTCGTCCAGGTGCCGTCGCCGTTGTCCTTCAGCACCCACAAGCCGGTCTTCATCGCGGCCGCGACGAGCTCCTTCTTGCCGTCCCCATCGAGATCCCCGGGCACGAGGAAGCGGTTCTGCTTGTCGTCGAGCGTGGCGGCAACGGTGTGCGTGAAGGTGTTGGTCTTCTTGTCGTAGGCGTAGTGGCGGATCTCCACCGGGTGCACGACCTTCGCCTGGCCGTTCTCCAACACGGCTTCGGCCTCGACGACGGCGAAGAAGTCGCAGGCCTTCGCCTTGTCGTCCATCTTCACGGCGAGGATCTCCTTTGCGTGGCTGCCGACGAAGTCGTCCACCACGGTGCGATGCCAGGTTGCCGCTGCCTTGTCCCACTTGTACATCACCACCTGGCCGGGTTGGCTCTCGCCACTCGCCTTGTTGCGCCCGCTTGGGGTCGCGAAGAATTCATTGACGCCGTCGCCGTCGATGTCGCCGATCTCGATCTCGTGAACGAACGTGTCCGGGGTCTTGTCCAGTTCGGTGACGTCGAGCTTGCCGTCCTTCCACTGGCCGACCGCGATGACGCCTGCGTCGTGCGTGGCCATGACGATGTCGTCCTTGCCGTCGCCGTTCACGTCGCCGACCTCCACGTCGCGGATGCGGTTGAACTTGCCGCCCCAGGGTGCGGGCGCCCAGAGGGTCTCCTGCGACCAGGCGCCATCCTTGAAGGTCCACTTCTTGAGCAGCGCCTTCTCGGCGCCGATCGTGAGGATGCCGCCGTCGAAGGGCATCGCCTTGTGAAATACGTTGCTGTCCGGATCCTCGATGCGGCTGAACTTCCAGCCGTCCGGCGCCTGCCGCGCGATGGTGAGCAGCGCGGGACCCGGGATCGGCTTGTTGTCGTTGCCGTCGTAGAATTGCGCCTGGGCGAGCAGCAGCGTGGGCCACGGGCCGCCCCCGAGGGCCTCCTGCACCGGCGTGGGGGGCACGAAGGGCTTCACCTCGGCGACGGGTGCGGCCTTGGGCGGCGGCGCTTCCTCCCCGGAGCAGGCCAGCAGGACGAGCGGGAGAGCAGTCAGGGACAGGAGAGCGAGCAGACCAGAACGCACAGGGACTCCGAATTCCGTCCGGGTCTAACGGAGAAGGCGCGAGGGAGCGAACGCGGCGCACCCGGCGTGCACGGAGCCTGCGCGCGACTTAGCGGCGCGCATGCCCGACATCGTCATCCTCGCCGTGCAGGACCTCGCCAGGTCTGTCGAATTCTACCGTGTGGGGCTTGGTTTCACCCCGGTCGTCGAGACTGTGGTGTACGTGGAGCTCGCGGAGGGGATCGGGCTCTACCAGCGGGACGGGTTCGCGAAGAACGTGGGGGAGATGCCCGGCAGGATGACTGGGATCACCGCGACGGAGCTTTATTTTCGGGTCGCGAACGTGGAGGCTGCGTGGCGGAGCCTCCTGGCAGCAGGCGGTCGCCTCTTGAGCGCGCTTGCTCCGCGGCCGTGGGGGGAGACCGTTGCCTACTACGCGGATCCCGATGGCAACGTGATCGCCGTGGCGCAGGCGCCGGAGGTCCGATGAGCTCGCGGGTAGCGCTGCTGCGCAGCATCAACGTCGGCGGCAACAACAAGATCGCGATGCCCGCGCTGTCTGCCTTGTTCACGACCCTCGGGCACACCGACGTGCGCACCTACATCCAGAGCGGGAACGTCATCTTTCGTCCGCGCGACGGTTCGTTGGACGCGGGGAGGCTCGAATCCGAGCTCGAGCAGGCGATCCAGAAGAGCTTCAACCTCGCCGTTCGCGTCCTGACCCGCACGCACGACCAGCTTCGGGAGGTGGAGCGGCACAACCCGTTCCCCGACGCCGAGCCCGAGAGGCTGATGGTCGTGTTCCTGCGCGATGCGCCCGGGCCCGAGCAGATCGCCGCGCTCGACCCGAACCGCTCCCCGCCCGACACGTTCGTCGTCCGAGGCAGGGAGATCTACGCCTTCTGCCCGAACACGTTCGCGAAGACGAAGCTGACGCTGGACTGGTTCGAGCGGCGTCTCGGCGCCGTCGGCACCGCCCGGAATTGGCGCACGGTCGGCGTGCTCGCCGGCATGAGCGTTTGACGGCACGCGGAACCGTGGGTACTCCCCGCCCATGGCCTCGAACAACCCCAAGCGCCGGAGCATCTGCCTGAACCGTCGGGCGGAGTTCCAGTTCGACCTGGATGACCGCTACGAGGCCGGGATGATGCTCACGGGCTCCGAGGTCAAGAGCATGCGCGCGGGCAAGGTCACGCTGGAGGAGGCCTGGGTGGAGTTCCAGAAGGGACGCCCGGTGCTGCAGGGTGCCCACATCGCGATCTTCGCGCAGGCAAACCGCTACAACCATGAACCGACGCGCCCCCGGCCGCTGCTCCTGCACTGGGAGGAGTCCCAGAAGCTGTACCAGCTTGTGAAGGAGAAGGGCGTGACGTTGGTTCCCCTGGAGCTCTACTTCAAGGGGCCGTGGGTGAAGCTGATCTTCGCCGTGGGACGCGGGCGAAAGGTGCATGACAAGCGCCATGCGCTGCGCGAGAAGGACGACAAGCGCGAGGTCGCGCGGGAGTTGAAGGAGCGGAGGTAGCGGCCCGGGGCGTGGGGTCTGCATCGGGTCAGGGCGAAGTGGCCGTCCAGGTGAACGATCCTCCGGTGTAGACGAACTCCACGCTCGACTCCGCAACGGGGTCGCCAGAGAACGCGTAGGTGTACAGCGAGCCCTGCTGGGTCCGGGCTTCGCCAGCGACAGAGGCGCCGTCCACACGCCAGGCCCCTTCGGGGTCCTCGAGCGACGAGAGCACCACGACGAAGTGCTGTCCGTGGAAGTCGTCGACCGTGGCTCCCGGATCGGGCGAGACAGCGAACAGGGTTGGGGAGCCCGTGTCCTCAGCCTCGGGCTTGCACGCGATCAGCAAGAGGAGAAGGAGCATCCGGCAGGGTAATGCGCTGGACCTTCCCTCGTCCGCTACGCGCCGCTGTCCCCCGTCCACTCGCCGCACGTCGCGTACGAGGTGGCGTCGCTCATGTGCGGCTCGTCGCCCCCGACCTTGTCCGAAGGCGGGAACGTGTCGGTGACGGTGCAGCCCCCGGTGCATGTGGTCTGCTTCCACTCGTCGATGCAGTCCGCGCACGTCGAGATGCAGTTGTTCGCGACGTCGCCGTCGCAGTAGCCGTCCGCCGACCCGTTGTGGGATTCGCAGGGCTTGCCACAGCCGGCGAGCGCGAGGAGGGTGGCCGCGAGGGCGACGAAGACGAGGTGAGGCGAGCGGGCAGGACGCATGGAGGCACCTTGGAGCGTCCAAGGGGAATAATCGCTCCCCCTGGACCGCCCCCTCCGCCGCATGGCGGACCCCTGGTGGCCCGGCCCACGGTGCGGCCGAGTCGAGGCCCGGTGGTTACGAGCGGAGGCCATGCCGCGAAAGAAAGTGTCGAACGGTCTCATCGTCGCCGTCGGCCTCGTCGGTGCCGGGGGGGCTCTGGCGATCCTCGGCGTGGGCTGGTGGCTCGACCGCGGTTGTTCGACGGTGGAGTGCGAAGCCTCGCAAGCGGTTCAGCAGTGGAGCACCGACCCGAGCGGCGTGGCAGCCCGGGTGGCCGCGATCCCGGATGACATCGAGCGGACCTATGTGGTCGGCAAGCTCGCCGAGGCCTACCCGGATCAGACCAGCACGCTCTGCAGCGCCCTGCCGCCGGGCCGGGCCCAGGAGCGGTGCGTCCGCATCAGCAGCCGGGACCACCTGGCGCCCAGAAGCCTCGCGCAGGCGGCAGACAGAGCCGGGACTGCTGCGCGGGACGGCGCAAACCCGCTCCAGGGGGCCACCGCGGCCAGGGCGGACGCACCGCTGGCTCCGTGCACGGAGCTGGCTGATCTTCCGGGGTGCCTCGATGAGCAGGCCCAGTTGGCGGCCCGGGCCGGGGAGGTGGATCGGGCCGAGGCGTTCTGCTCCCACCACGGTGACCCCGTCTGGGCGGACGACTGCCGGTTCAGCGCTGCCGAGGCAGCGACTGCCGCGCTGGGCGCAAGCGGGTACCCGCTCGCAGCCGCTCTGTGTACACGCAGCCTGCGTTTCGAGCAGGAGTGCCTGATGCATGCGCTGGGCGTTCCGCTGGCCGGTGCCCTCACGTGGCCCCCAGGCGAGGCCGCCTCCGTCGTGCCGGCCGCCGCGAGTGTGGGCGCTGTGTGGGACGCGGCCCGGCCCGACGATCGCGGGGTCGCTCGACGGCGGGTGGAGCGGTTCTGGTCGTTCTTCTTCATGAACCGGTACCGGAGCACCGACGAGCCGGATGGGACGCCCTTTGGCGACTACCCACCGGAGACGTGGCCCCAGCTCCGGGGTGCGCTCGCCCTGCGCATGGCCGAGACCGGGAGGCTCACCGGGACGCTGGCCGGGCAGGTTTCCCTGTTGGAGGCCGCCGCCGGGCGACGCACGTCCGGCCGGATCCCGACCGGCGCTGTACCCAGGTACACCCAGGTGAAGACCTTCGGCTGGCCGCTCGCCAGCGAGACGACGAACTTCGGCGGTGTGGCACGCCGGGCATACTCGCCGGACGTTGCAGTCGACGTGCTCTACTGCGTGATCGAGGCAGCCGCCCAGCAAGAACCCGCCGACCTCGCCTTGCTCACCGAGGCGACCGGCAACCCCGACCCCACGGTCGCCGCCGAGGCGCGCCGGCTCCTCGATGCACGGAGCCAGCCCAGTCCCTGAGTGTCGGAGTCCCGTCCGCGCGACATGCCGTCAGTCAGGAATCTCGCGGTCCAACCCCTTCAACCCGAGCTTGTTCGCCTCGTCCGACACCTGGGCGATCGTCGCCGACACGTCCTCCCCCCGCTTGCCGGCCAGCCGCGCGGCGAACAGGCGGCCCATCAAGGCTGTCTCCGTGTCGCCGAGCTGCTTGCAGGTCGCCGAGGCGCGGCCGAGGTCTGTCTCCGCGCCCGCCTCTCCCCGCAAGGCCCGGAGGTACGACAGATACACCTCGTTCATGGCGACGAAGCGTGTGAGGCCGCACGTCCTGGCGATGTCCCGGCTCTCTTCGAACGCTGCGAACGCCCGGCCCTCGTCGCCGAGTCGCATCCATGCGTCGCCGATGTTGTGCAGGTTCACGACCTCGCCCTGCCGGTACCCGAGCCCCGCGCGGACGTCGAGCGCCCGGCGAAAGAACGTCATCGCCTCGGCGTTCTGGGTGCGCTGGAGCGCAGAGAGTCCCAGGTTGTTGAGGATTCGCCCCTGCAGGATGCGGTCGCCCGCAGCGTCCGCGAGCGGGAGGGCGTCGTGCAGCAACCGCTCGGCCTCGTCCATGTCCTCGCGCCGTAGCGCCTCGTTCGCCTGCCCCAACTGGATCCGCGCGGCGAGCCCACGATCGTCCCCGGCAGCGATGAGCCCTTCGGCGTAGCGGGCCTGGGCCTCGGCGACCTTTCCCTCCTCGAGCGCGATGGACCCGAGCGCCTCGAGCGCCTGCACCAGGCCGGATCGGTCCTCCGCCGCCGTCAGGCCGTCGAGCGCGCCCTCGAGGTGCATACGGGCCATCGCGATCTTTCCCTGCGTGCGATGGAACTGCCCGAGGGCCAGCATCGCGCGCGCCTCCACGTCGGCCGGACCGATCTCCCCGGAGATGTCGAGCGCGACCTCCAGGTGTGCCAGCGTGCGCGGGCGACCGAGCAGGAAGCTGATCTCCCCTGCGCGGAGGTGGAGCAGCGCCTCGAGCGAGGGGTCCTTCTGGGTTCGGGGACCGCGCTCCAGCCAGCCGAGCCCTCGCGTGAGACATTCCAACGCATGCTCGTTGCGTTGGGCGTGCCTGTGGAGGTCCGCGGCGCGCAGGAGAGCCGCTGCTGCGTCCCGCACCCGTCCGCCCGCGTGTGCGTGGTTCGCCCACGCTTCACACACCGCGTCGAGGTTGTCGCCGTAGCGTCGCTCCATCCCCGACGCGACGAGTCGGTGATACTCACGGCGTTGAACAGCGAGAATGCCGCGAAGCACCGCCTCCCAGATCAGCACCGAGCGAAAGGCATAGCCGGTGTCCGGCACCGGCGATTCGGGCGCGATCAGGCCCGCTCGCACCAACTCGCCGACGATGGGCGTGGCGTCGTCTGCGCCGACCGCTGCGGCGAGCAGATCCGCCGAGAAGTTGAGCCCGATCACCGCGGCGACCTGGAGTGCCCCGCGCGCTCCGGCCTCCAGTGCGTCGATCCGCGCGTCAATCAGGCCCTGCAGCGTGTCCGGCAGCCCCGGGTCGAGGTGCGGGTCCTTCAGCCTGGCGACCGATCCCTCGTACCAGATGCGGCCGCCCTGGCGGAGCGCCTTCAGGATCTCCTCGAGGTACAGCGGGTTGCCCTCGACGGTGCGGAGGAGGAGGCGGGTCAGGTCCGGCCCGATACCCGTTGCGCCGAGCACCTCGCTGGCCAGCTGGATGATCATCTCCGCCGGCAACCGGCCGATCTGCACGGGTGTGAGCGCGGGGAAGTCCGCGCCCTCGTCGTCCCCCCGCCACGACGCCAACAGCAGCACCGGTTGGTCCGCGCAGACGCGGACGAGGTGGGCGAAGACGTCGGCCTCCAGGTCGTCCAGATGCTGGATGTCCTCCAGCATCAACAGGATGGGCCCATCCCGGCAGAGCCCGCGAATCAGCTTGGCGCACGCCGAGAACATGGCTTCACGCGCCGGGAACGCGGGGGCCTCCCCTCGTTTGCCGCGCACCGATCGGGGTGACCGCACGGGAGCCAGTTCGAGGCTGAACAGCGTGGCGATCACGGCCGACTCGGCGTCGTCGAGGCCAAGCTCCCCGAGCCGCGAGAGGCGCTCGGCGGTCGCCAGCGCTGTCGAGCCGTCCCGCACCCCGAGGATGTCGGCGACCAGATCCCGCGTGGCGCCGAAGGGCCGATCACTGAACGGCGCTGCCCGGCCGTGAAAGTTGGGGAGATTCCTTCGTTGGGCGAGGTCCCGTAGCTCGCGGAAGAAGCGGGTCTTGCCGATGCCCGCGTCACCGTGGATGCCGATCCGGGTGCCCACCCCCTCCCGGAGCCGGCCGATTGCGTCGCGAACAACCTCGAGCTCATCGCTCCTTCGCAGCCAGCGTCCTCCCGTCGCGCCGCGCCCGCCGGCCCGGCGCCCGCCCGCGAGCAGAAAGCTGCGCTGCATCGCCCGACTGCCCTTCGGTCGTAGTCCCGGTCCGGGCTCGAAGGGGTAACGATCACCGGCCAATGCCGCCACCTTCTCACTCACCAGGGTGGTCCCGGGCTCGGCGGCGTAGGAGAGCCGCAGGGGGACCTTCAATGTGTCGCCGTGAGCCGCATATCGATATCGGCTTCCGATGCGCTTGGAGACCGTGATGTCTCCCACGTGCACCGCAACGGCGAACTCGACGCCCATGCCCTTCTTGCGCTGCTTCTGGGCCAGCCGGTGCAGCTCCCTGGCGCAGGCGAGAGCGCGGTCCAGGTCGTCGCCCAGTGCGCGGGGAAGGCCGAAGAATACGCGTAGTGTGTCATCGTCGTACCGGTCTGCGACTCCGCCCATGCGTCCGACGAGCTCCCGTACCCCGCGGAGCATCCGGATGTGGATTCGCGCGATCTCCTCGGACTCGGCGTGCGCCGAGATGTCGGTCAGCCCGTTCGCCTCTGCCACCAGCACGACCACCGAGCGGTGCTCCCCGGCCTGCACATTCAGCCCCTTCGGTCCCGACAGGGCGTCGGGGTTCACCACGCTGTCCGGCAGCGACGACGCCGAGGGCTCCGCCTCCACGCCGGTGTGCATGGCATCGAGGTCGTCGACGAGCTGACGGAGGCCAGCGTCCATGCGGCCCCCAAGCGCCTCGTTGGGGAACAGCCCCCGCATCAATGCTGCGATCTGCGGTCCACCCGCACGTGCCGCGTGCCGATACTGGAACGCGCGCAGCTCCTCCTCGAACTCGGTGCCGCTGGGGTAGCGGTCGTCGCGGTCGAGCGCCAGCGCCTTGTGGATGATGCGGACGAGCTCGTCGGGTACGTCGGGGTTGAGCGCGCGTACGTCGGGTACGACGCCTGAGGTGAGCGCGCGCAGCTTCTCCTCGGGGGAGCCTTCATAGAGGCGCTTCCCGGCCAACATCTCGTAGAGCACGATCCCGACGGCGTACAGGTCCGAGCGGCCGTCGAGCCGCTCCCCTTGCGCCTGCTCTGGCGACATGTAGGCGAACTTCCCGCCCCGAAGGGGCTCGGCGAGCGGCGCGTCGCTACGGCTGCCGCTGGGCTCGGGCTCCACGCCCGCAGACGACGCCGCCAGCCGCGCGATGCCGAAGTCCACGAGCTTCACTTCGCCCTCGAAGCTCACCATCACGTTGTGGGGGCTCACGTCGCGGTGCACGATGTGTAGCGGCAGACCATCCGCAGTGCGCCGGGCGTGAGCGTAGGCCAGCCCGCGGGAGATGGCGGCGGCGATGGCGGCGGCGATTGCGACCGGCATGCGTCGCTCGTCGCGGCGGAGGGCCCGGATCACGTGGGTCAGGTCGGCGCCGTGGATGTACTCCATGGCGAGGTACGGGTCGTCGTCGACCTTCCCGAGCTCGAAGACCTGCACGATGTTCGGATGCGTGAGCGCGACCGAGAGCTTCGCCTCGTGGATGAACAGCTGCACAAAACGCGGATTCCGCGCGAGGTCCGGGAGGATTCGCTTGATGACGAGGCGCTTTTCGAACCCCTCCAGCCCGACGCTGCGCGCCAGGAACACCTCGGCCATGCCCCCCTGGGCGAGCGGTTCGAGGAGCTGGTACCGCCCGAACGGGCGCGGAAAGTCCATGATCGTTTTTTGTACTTCGGGAACCGTCGGGTGTCACCCCGGGCCGGAGGTGTCGGATGGATTGGCGGCCTCGCTCCCGATGGCGCGGGAGTCACCGCCGCAGTGGGACGGCCGGTCGCCCCGGCGGGCTACTCGAACTCGCAGACGTAGTGCTGCCCGTACGAATTGAAGGTGCACCAGATGTCGTTCCAACCGCCGCTGCCGGAGGCTGCGAGCTCCAGGCACTCCTCGGTTCCGGATGAGTCGTTCGGCTCGCCCGGGCTCCATGCCTCGTACGACCAGGGCTCGCCGTTGACCCAGGTCCACGTGCCCTCCACGTCGTCGTCGCACCCGCCGGCGTAGGTGCGCCCTGCGATGGAGTAGACGTAGTCGGTCTCAGCGGTGTCGGTCACGACCGCGAGTGAACCGCCAGCCATGGCGCAGGTGGTCCGGGCGTCGTCCCAGTTCGAGATCGAGGTGTTGACCGCATAGTAGCAGTGGCCACCAAAGCTGCTGAACCCCGCCGTGGTGTCGCAGGTGCCCGTGTAGGTGGGCACCTGCCCGTCGTCCACGCCCCAGCGCGCGGCGCAGACCGAGCCATCGTCTGTAGTGCTGCATGGCCCGATCGTCGCGTCCGTGTCGTCACAGTCGGCGTGGTTGTCGACGTAGCCCGTTGGCTGGTTGCACCTGGTCTCGGCGCTGGAGCTGTCACCATAGCCATCGCCATCGCCATCCGCGTACCAGGTGGGCTGTCCGCTGATGGAGTCGTCCTGGCCGTCGATCAGCGTGTCGCAGTCATCGTCGACGTCGTTGCACACCTCAGCTGCGCCGGGGTTCAGGCTGGAGTTGGTGTCGTCGCAGTCGGTGGAGCTGGCAACGTAGCCGGTCAGCGGGTTGCACCTGGTATCGGTGCTGGAGCTGTCGCCGTACCCGTCGCCGTCGCCATCTGCGTACCAGGTGGGCTGCCCGCTGATCGAGTCGTCCTGGCCGTCGATCAGCGTGTCACAGTCGTCGTCGACGTCGTTGCACACCTCGGCCGCGCCGGGATGGATGGCCGGGTTTCCATCATCGCAGTCCGTGTCATCCGCGACCGTGCCTGCCGGCTGCTCGCATTTGGCGTCGGCGGTGGACGGGTCCCCGTAGCCGTCCCGGTCCAGGTCGGTGTACCAGATCGGCCGGCCGCTCACGGAGTCGTCCTGCCCGTCGATGAGACCGTCGCAGTCGTTGTCCAGCCCGTCGCACACCTCCGGCTCGCCCGGGTTCACGTTCGCCCGCGTGTCGTCACAGTCGGCGCTGTTGGTGACGGATCCTGTGGGTTGGTTGCACGCTGCCTGGGTGTTGGATGGATCGCCATACCGGTCGCCGTCCAGGTCCATGTACCAGGTCGACACCCCGCTCAAGGAGTCGTCCTGGCCGTCGATCAGCGCGTCGCAGTCATCGTCGATGTTGTTGCAGACCTCGACTACCCCTGGGTTCACCCCGGCCTGGGTGTCGTCGCAGTCTGTCCCATCCGCCACGAAGCCGGTTGGTTGGGCGCATGCGATGTCCGTGCTGGCTGGGTTTCCGTACCCGTCGGCATCGGCGTCGGCGTGCCAGGTGGTCGCGCCCGTGCGGTCCGGGTCGGCGTCGTCGATGAGCCCGTCGCAGTCGTCGTCGACGCCGTCGCAGACCTCTGCTGTCGGGATGCAGGCCGTGTCGTGGCTGTCCACCGGTGCGCCCGTGTCCCCTGTCTCGACCGTCACTTCAAGCTTGCCGGTGTTGCAGCCAAGCGAGAAAGCCATGAAGAGTGTCATCATTTGGAGAGCGTAGCACAATTGTCTGCGTGGGTCTCGGCCATCCGCCGCATGTGCGCGCGGGATGGTAGGCTGGCGTGGTGCCGACCGAACCCACCCTCCTCCCTTTTGCTCACCTCGACCTCGAGGGGCGGCCCGGCGTCGTGCGCCGCGCGGCGGGGCAGGGTCCGCCGCTGGTGCTCATCCCTGGCTGCGGGCGGGACCACCGGGCGTTCGACCCTCTCCTGGACTGCCTGCCGGGTCGGCAGGTTGTCGTCGTCTGCCTGCCGGGTCGGGCGGGGGTGCCCGGGCCGGCGCCTGCCGGCGCCAGGGAGGCAGCGCACTATGTGCGGGGGGTCCTGAATGGCCTGGGGATCCCCCGGGCGATCGTGGGCGGCCATTCCTACGGCGGGGGCGTGGCGATCGAGCTCGCGCTCTCCGACGAGCAGGGGCTCGTCGCCGGGCTCGTGCTGTTGGACACCGGCGCCCGGCTCCGCGCGCACCCGGACATCCTGGCGGCCGCTGAGGCCGCGGCGCTGGAGGAGCCCGCGGCCGCGGCGAACCTCGCGGACTGGCAGGCCTGCAACGCGTTCGACAGGATCCACGAGGTCGCACGCCTGTGCGTTCCCACGCTCGTCGTGGTGGGCGCGGACGACGTGTTCACGCCCCTCAAGTACTCGCGCTACCTGGCGGAGAAGATCGCGGGCGCGCGGCTCGTCGTCGTGGATGGCGCCGGTCACGAGGCGCCGACGACGCACGCAGCCGAGGTTGGCCCCGTGATCTGCAACTTTCTCGATGGGTTTGACGACCGCGTTTGAGGTGGGTCGGCGGCGGAGGCGCGCACAGTGTGGCCGGCCGGCGGTGTGGGCGCCAAAGGTGGAGAGGATACCGCCATCCTCGGGACCTTTGGCGGTGTGGGCGCCAAAGGTGGGGAGGATACCGCCATCCTCGGGACCTTTGGCGGTGTGGGCGCCAAAGGTGGAGAGGATACCGGCATCCTCGGGACCTTTGGCGGTGTGGGCGCCAAAGGTGGGGGGGATACCGGCATCCTCGGGACCTTTGGCGGTGTGGGCGCCAAAGGTGGGGGGGATACCGGCATCCTCGGGACCTTTGGCGCTGGGGGAGCGAGGGGTGGCTCAGTATCCGCTCGGACTTGTCCCGATCATCGCACGCCAGGCCAACTGCCGACGCAACGCCGCTTGATCGATGGCACTGGCGCGTTGCGCTGTCAGGCGCTGAACGCTCCGAAGGCTGATACCAAGTCGGGAGGCAATCTCGTCGGGGGTCCACCGGCCAGCGACCAACGACACCGCGGCCGCTCGGGCGCGGACCGCACTGGGAGTCAATGCTCGCAGGCTGGGCTCGCCGAAGGTGGCTGCTGCGGCGTCCGCGAGGTCCGGTCCTGGCTCCCCCGCGGTCCCGAGTCCGGGCAGGGCGAGCATCTCAAGGAGGTCAGCGCGCGTCGTGCGGGGGAGAAGTTGACGCACCCGCTCGCCGAGCCAGGGTGCGCAAGCACGCATGCCAAGAATGTCGTGGAGGCTGGAGGCCTCGGAGGCGCCGGGGTCTACGATGCCATGTTTGCGGGCGTTTCGCTGGACGTATGCGAACGTCGACTTCAGGTGCCAGTGGTCCTTGACCGGCGTGATCGTGGCTTGACTGAACGTCACGGTAGTCCCGAGCGGCACCCGGAGCGCCAGTGCCAACCCGCGGGCGAGGAGACCAGCCTCGGCGCGAGCGCAAACAGCGAGGATGTGCAGGTGGGTATCGGCAGCCCCAAACGCGAGCAGGCCGCGGTCCCGCCCAACGGCGGTCACCCCGCGGGCGAGCGCCCGCCTCGTGATCGAATTTGAAGCGAGGACGCGATCGTCGGCCAGCCTCAGAACGACTTGATAAGCGATGGAGGTCCCAGAGTCCATGCACACGCATATCCGGGGTCCACGCCGGCGGCAAGTCCAACTCTCAATCAGCGCCGGGACCCTTGGCGCTGCGGGCGCCGACGCTCGGGAGGATACCGCCATCCCCAGGACCCTTGGCGCTGCGGGCGCCAACGCTCGGGAGGATACCGCCATCCCCATGACCTTTGGCGCTGCGGGCGCCAACGCTCGGGAGGATACCGCCATCCCCATGACCTTTGGCGCTGCGGGCGCCAACGCTCGGGAGGATACCGCCATCCCCGGG
>CAIQVJ010000027.1 GCA_903875225.1 uncultured Pseudomonadota bacterium | reverse complement strand
GCGTCTCGCCCCGCGTTCGTGCGCGAGTACGCGCGCCCGGGGCCCCGCCCGGTTGAACCCGCATCTGGTGGTCGCCGCTTTGCGCGCTCGCCAGCTCGCGCCCCGCGTCTCGCCCCGCGTTCGTGCGCGGGTACGCGCGCTCGGGGCCCCGCTCGGCTCACCCCGGTGAAGGCGGTCGGGGCAGCGACGGCTCGCCGGCTCGCCGCCCGCCCCTCGCCCCGCGTTCGTGCGCGAGTACGCGCGCCCGGGGCCCCGCTCGGCTCACCCCGGTGAAGGCGGTCGGGGCAGCGACGGCTCGCCGCCCGCCCCTCGCCCCGCGTTCGTGCGCGAGTACGCGCGCCCGGGGCCCCGCCTCGCGTCCGTCACTCCTCGTGGTCGACCTCGCTGTTGAGCTCAAAACCGGTGACCGTGTCCAGCGCACCCTGGTCCGCCGCGTAGAAGCTGATGCGGCCGAGGTCGTGCTCCTGGCTGGCGAACGCGATGTCCGTCTCGGGCAGGGTGCCGACGAAGACCGGCGCGCTCTGGAGCCGGATCTCCTCGGGGAGCATGGTCTCAAAATCCAGGACCTCGAGGAACAGGTAGCCATCCATCAGGTAGAAGCCGTACCTGCCGTCGGTCGAGGTGGAGTACCCGCTCGGCTCGGCGGGGAGCAGGATCGGGTTCTGGCGGAAGTCGGTGAGGTCGACGAGCGTGAGCGCCCACTCGCCGTAGAACGGCGAGGTGCCGTCGGCGTCTGCGTCGTCGTCCTGGGTGTGGAACACGAGGAGGGAGCCGCCGGTGGGGGAGACGGCCATCGACTTCACGGGCTTGACCAGGGAGTGCTCCGTCATGACGTCGTTCGTCGTGTCCCACGTGGCGAACCGGGAGACGAGCGCGGCGTTGGTGTAGAGCACGGCCTGGCCGCCATCGGCGTACAGCACGGATCCATAGTTGGTGTCGGGCGGCGTGTCGATCACGCGAGGGGTGGCGAACGGGTCCGTGGCGTCGAACAGCCAGAGCTGGTGGGCTCCGCGCGCCATGACGGCGACCTGCGAGCCGTCGGGGGAGAGGTCGAGGTCGGTGGGGTTGTTGCCCACGGGGACAAAATCGGCGATGAACGCGTGGAGATCGACCACGACGATGTCGCTGGTCCCGAACTGGCGCACGAACGCCCAGTTGGAGTCGGGCGAGAGCTCGACCTCCTCCGCGGCGGGGGCGTCAAGCTCGTCGTCCGCGATCGGCACCAGCTGAGGCGCGAGCGTGGCTGAGGTGAGGTCGACGATCGCGAGCGAGGCGTCCGAGACCACCACGGCCAGGCGACCGTCCGCGCTCCAGCGAAGGCTGCGCGGGTTGAACCCCACCACCATGGGCGTGTGTACGCCCGTCTCGAGGTTCACGAAGCTCACCTCGTTGAACGTCTGGATTCCGCCGGAGGGCGCGGCGCTGTCGGCGTCGGGGTCGTACCAGCACGCCGCCCAGTTGCCGTCGGTCGAGAGCGACATCGTGTTGAAGTTGTCGCGGATGGCGACCGTCCGCACGTCGAAGGTCCCGGCGTCGATGATGCTGATGTCGTCGCTGCCCTCGTTCAGGGTCACGGCGCGCCGGTAGTCACCCGTGGTCTGCACCTGGGTGGGCTGCTCGCCCACGTCGCGGGTCTCGACGGTGAGCTCCGGGACCTTGATGCGGGTGACCGTGTTGCGGTCCGGGTTGGCGACGAAGACGTAGGACTCGGTCGCGGCGGGGGGCAGCTTGAAGTACGGGTCTTCGGTCTCGGAGCCGCCGGTGTCGTCGGTCGAGACGTCGCCGGTGTCGGCGGCCCCGTCCCAGTTCCCGCTCGCGGAGTCCGCAGCGGGCTCGTAGGCGCCCTGGAGCGAAGAGCCTCGGCATCCGGCCGCCAGCGGGACCAGCAGGAGGAACGGGAACGGGGCTCGGAACGTCATTGGGACTCCACGGGATCGAACCAGGACCATAGCCGGTGATCCGGGGTGGGTGGCGCAGAGATCGCGACGCGGTCGGGCGCCGGTCCTACACCGCTTCGATCCGGAACCTCCGTCCCTTGATCTTCCCGTTCACCAGCGCGGCGAAGGCCTGGTCGGCGATCCGTTCGGCCACGGCGACGTACGCGAACCGGTCGTGGATCTCGATCTTCCCGATGTCGGCGCCCGCAAACCCGGCGCCACCGACCTCGGGCGTGCCGGTCAACGCTCCGAGGATGTCCCCCGGGCGCAGCTTGTCCTTGCGGCCCCCCGCGATGAAGATCGTGCGCATCGCGGCGGTGTGCTGGGCCAGGCCCGCGACCTCGGGCAGGGGCTCGACGGGGATCGCCGCCCCGATGCTCTCCGCGATCCAGTCGAGCCGCGTCCGCTCGCGCTCGCTGATCAACGTGATCGCGAGCCCGGGCCTGCCGGCCCGTCCGGTCCGCCCGGTGCGGTGCACATAGGCATCCGGCTTCGTCGGCATCTCGACGTTGACCACCAGATCGAGCCCCACCACGTCGATCCCGCGGGCCGCGACATCCGTCGCCACCAGCACGCGAACACTCCCGTTCCGCAGGCGCGCCATGATGCGGTCCCGGTCGATCTGCTCGAGGTCCCCGTGTAGCTCCCCGGCGCTCACCCCCGAGCGCTCCAGGGCGGCCGTCACGTTCTTGACCGTCTCCTTGAAGTTGCCGAACACGATGGCCGACCCCGGCTTGTGGTGCGCGAGCAGGGTCAGGAGCGCTTCCACGCGGTCGGGCGCGACGTGCGCCACGTGGCGGATCTCCAGCGGCTCCCCCTCGATCACGACGCGCTGCGGCTCATGCTGCCAGCGCTCGCTCATGGCGCTGATCGAGGGCGGGAACGTGGCGGAGAAGAACGCCATCTGCCGCTCCAGCGGGAGCCCGGCGAGGATGCGCTCCACCTGGTCCTGGAAGCCGAGGTCCAGCATGCGGTCGGCCTCGTCGAGCACGACCGTGTGGATCTCGTCGGGCAGCATCGCCTCCCGGTCGAACATCTCGAGCACCCGGCCCGGCGTGCCGACGACGACATGCACGCCCTGCTCCAGCGCCTGGCGCTGCGCCCAGCCGGACTGTCCGCCGCACACCTCGAGGATCCGCATGCCCGGGAGGCCCCGGCCTGCTTTTCGCAGCTCGGTGGTCACCTGGGTCGCCAGCTCCCGCGTGGGGCACAACACCAGCGCCTGCAGCCACGGTCGCACGTGCATCTCGTGGTGATCGAGGCGCAGCCGGTTGAGCAGCGGCAGGCCGTAGGCCAGGGTCTTGCCGCTCCCCGTCTGCGATTGGCCGATGAGATCGTGGCTGTCGAGCAGGATCGGGATGCAGAGCGCCTGGATCGGCGTGGGGGTGACGAAGCCCGCGCTGGCGAGGGAGTCCTGCAGCGCCGGGAGGAGCCGCAGCTCGGCGAACGTGGGGGTCGACATCGGACGCGCATAGCGCGAATCGGGGCCGACCGGCGGTCGCGGGCACGCCGGGGCCCGGGCGCGGTCCGGGGCGGAGCGCCTACGGCTTCGGGCTCTTCGAGGGCTTCGACCTGGCAGAGCGGTTGAGGGCGACCGCCTGGCGAACGAGCGCCTTGAAGGCGGACTCGTCGACCTGTACTCCCTCGTGGATGTCGATCGCGCGGCGAACGTTTCCGTCGAGGCTCGCGTTGAAGAGCCGGTCCGGATCGCTCAGGGCAGCGCCCCTCGCGAAGGTGAGCTTCACCACCTTCGCGTAGCACTCGCCGGTGCACAGGATGCCGTCGTGCGACCAGACCGGGGTGCCCGGGGACGAGGCCTTCACCCACTTCCACTCCTCGACGACGTCCGGGTCTGCCTCCTGGATGAGCCGGCGCATCCGGCCGAGGGTCTCCCCACGCCAGTCACCGCGCTCGGCGATGCTTTTGGAGATGAGCTCCGATGCCGACTGGCTACTGCTCGCACCTGACTGATCCATGTGCTCCTCCTGGGGGTGGCTGACACATTATTCCAGGACTGCCCCCGGTGGGCTGCCTCGCCGCGTAGGAGCGGCCTTTGCCTCGTCTCACGGGCCCCATGGTAAGCTTCCACCATCCGTGCCCCCCTGTCGCACGGCAGAGAGGCCGCTGATGACGATGAACGCTCTACTGCTCGCTCTGTTCCTCGCCGCCGGGTGCACCCCCCACCCCGTGCAGGGCCCGCTCGACCGGGATGGCGACGGCACACCGGCAAAGAGCGACTGCGACGACGCCGATGCAGACGTACACCCTGGGGCAGACGAACACTGCGATGGTCGTGACGAGGACTGCGACGGCGAGGTGGACGAGGATGCCATCGATCCGGTCGACTGGTACGAGGACGGAGATGGGGATGGCTATGGCGACAAATTCCTCGTCACCACCTGCGGTGACAGACCGCCCTGCAGCTACACATTTCCTCCAACGTGCTCGGATGAGGGAGGGGACTGCAAGGACCGGCACGCCGACGTATACCCTGGTGCGCCCGAGGTCTGTGATGGGCTCGACAACGACTGTGACGGGGCCGTCGATGAAGATCTCCCGCTGACCGCGTGGTATCCGGATGAGGATGGGGACGGGTACGGGGACGCCACCTCCGCGCCAACCTACGCATGCGTCGGGGACAGCGGCAGCGTAGCGGACGGCACCGATCCTGATGATTCCAACGGGAGCGTGTACCCCGGTGCGGTGGAGATCTGCGATGGGCTCGACAACGACGGCGACGGGGGCATCGACGAGGACCTGCCGGACGCCTGGTACCCCGACGGCGACTCGGACGGCTACGGCGACGGCGACGCGGTCCCCAAGTCGGGCTGTGAGGGCGGCCCCGGACCAGACGGCCACGCGCTCGTTGCGGATGGGACCGATTGTGATGACGCCGATGCGGCGGTGCACCCCGGCGCGGTGGAGACCTGCGATGGGGTCGACCAGGATTGCGACGGAGTGGTGGACAACCCGGAGAGCGTGGTGACCAACTGGTACGAGGACCTCGACGGGGACGGTTGGGGCACCCACCCGACCGAATCCGGCGTCTGCCCGCAGCCTGCGGACACCGCCCCACGCGGCCACGACTGCGACGACGCCCACGCCAGCGCCAATCCGGGGCAGGAAGAGCCATGCGAGGACACGGATCTGGTCGACAACAATTGCGACGGAACGGTGGATCCGCACTGCACCTACGGCACCGTCGATGCGTGGTGGTGGTATGGGCTGCAGGACGAAACGCCGACCCTGGACTGCTGGCGCAACTATGACGCGGTCATGGTCGAGAATGGCAGTGGTTGCCCCGATTGTGAGTACACGTGGACGGTCGCACTCACCCTCACCACCCCACCCTGCAGCGGGTCCGAACGTAGCTCGCTCACCCTGGGTCTGGACCAGGACACCTCCCGGGTGTGGCTCAGCACCTACGCGGGGAGCGCGTACGCCGATGCCACCTACAGCGACACTACGGTCAGCTTCTCGCAGAGCTGGCTCGAGTTCGGGGACCACTACAGCCTCTACTACAGCTACTGGACGGCGAGCTTCGAGTTCCCCTGAGTTGCCGGGCTATTTCCCCACGCAAAACCGCGCGAACAGCCGGTCCAGCACGTCCTCGCCCGCATCCCGGCCCGACATCGCGCCCGCGTGGCCGATCGCGGCGGCCAGATCGGTGACAGCCACAGCCGGTCCAGCCTCGATCAGCGCGCGCGCAGCGTCCTCCGCGGCGCCCGCGATCCGCAGCAGCACGTCCCGCTGGCGCGCTGAGCTCACGATCGCCTCGCTGTCGGTCGCCAGACCCGTGATCGAGGGCAGCAGCGCATCCCGCAGCGCGTCGATGCCCTCGCCCGTGACGCTCGACACCACGAAGTCGCAGGCAAACCCGGGCCGCGCCCGGTCCGCCTGCGTCGCAACGCGCAGGCACGGCTCCGCCGCCTCTCCACGTCCCTCGCCCGTCGCCGGCAGGCACAGGATCCGGAGATCCGCGAGATCCCGGCTCGCGCGGCCCATCGCGATGCCCGCCGCCTCCAGTCCACCCACGTCCCCTGGTGCCTCCCGCTCCCCCGCGGTGTCCATCAGCACGATCCGGCCGCCGGGTAGCTGGAGCGTGCTCTCCACGACGTCCCGCGTCGTCCCCGGGATCGGCGAGACCAGCGCCCGCTCCCGCCCGAGCAGCGCGTTGAACAGGCTCGACTTCCCGGCGTTCACCTCCCCGATCAGCGCCACCCGCGCGCCGTCGAGCGCCACGCGGCCGGCCCGCCAGCCGCCCGCGACCGTCCGCGCTTCCAGGGCCACCCCGCCGAGCGTCCGTGTGATCTCGTCATCCGTGGAGAACAGCAGGTCCTCCCCGGGGTAGTCGAGGATCGCCTCCAGCTCCGCCGCGACGTCCAACAGGCGGGACCGCAGGCCCTCTGCCCGGTCGCGCAACGCCGGGCCCGCCCGCGCCAGCTCCAGCCCCGCCGGGCTCGTCGCCCCGATCGTCGCGAGCACGCCCTCCGCGCCGACGAGGTCGATGCGCCCATTTGCGAGCGCGCGTCGGGTGAATTCCCCGGGGGAGGCCACCTGGGCGCCCGCCGCGATCAGCGCGCCGAGCAGCCGCTCGACGATCAGCGGGTTCCCGTGGCAGCTCACCTCGGCCACGTCCTCGCCCGTGTAGCTGTTCGGCCCCGGAAACACGGTCAGCACGGCATCGTCGAACGTCCCACCCGCATCCCGCAACGCCACGACGCTGGCGCGGCGCGCCGGCGGCACGCGTCCGCACACCGCGATCAAGGCGCGATCGAGGCCCACGCCCGAGAGCCGCACCACGGCGAGGGCGGAGTGCCCCAGCGGGGTGGCGAGCGCGGCGATCAGCGGGAGCATCTCGGCTGACCTAAGCCGGGCCCTCGAGAAGCAGCAGATCTGCGGGGGGCGGATTCGCAGCGTTTTTGGGCTTCGCCGGGGTCGTGCTACCCTGTACCGATGAGCTCAGAATCTCAACGCATCGTGGTCACCGGTGGCGCCGGCTACGTCGGCAGCGTTCTCGTGCCCCACCTGCTCTCCCTCGGCTACCGGGTGCACGTGCTCGACAACCTCCGCTTCGGGGGCGAGAGCATGTTGGCGAACTTCATCCACCCGAACTTCACGTTCACCCAGGGCGACGTCACCGACGTCGCGGTGGTGAAGAGCGTGATGAAGGGTGCAGACGCCGTGGTGCATCTCGCCGCGCTGGTCGGGTACCCGGTGTGCAAGAAGCTCCCGGACGAAGCCCGGAGCACGAACATCAACGGCACCCGCAACGTGCTCGAGTCCGCGCCGCCGGACTGCAAGTTCATCAATTTCTCGACCGGGTCGAACTACGGTGAGGTCGTGGGCGTATGTGACGAGGACACGCCGCTCAACCCGCTCTCGCTGTACGGCGAGACCAAGACCGAGGCCGAGCGCATGGCCATGCAGCGTCCGAACACGGTCGCGCTCCGGTTCGCGACGGCGTTCGGCCTCTCGCCCCGCCTGCGCCTCGACCTGATGATCAACGACTTCACCTACCAGGCGCTCGTCAACCGCTACCTGCTCGTCTACGAGCGCCATTTCCGCCGCACGTTCATCCATGTGCACGACATGGCGCGCGTGGTCCCGCACCTGCTCGGGGTGTGGGACAGCGCGAAGGGCAAGACGCTGAACGTCGGCCACGAGTCGATGAACCTCACCAAGGAGGACATCACCCACGTCCTGCAGACGAAGCTCGACTACCACCTCTACTTCGCCGACGTGGGCAAGGACGAGGACAAGCGCGACTACGAAGTGAACTATTCCCGCATCCGGGCGCTCGGGTTCGAGACCGTCGTCGACATCCAACGCGGTCTGGACGAGCTCATCGGCGGTCTGCGGCTCGTCCGCATCCGCAACCCCTACTCGAACGTTTGAGTGGGTGGGGGCGGGCTGTCGTCGCCGGTCGCGCGGTCAGGCCCCGCAGTCGACCGCCCGTTCGCCCTTCCCGAATACCACCCCGCGAGGTCGACGCCGTAGGCCGCGTCCATCTCCGCGGCGATGTGCAACTCCCCGGCCTGGAGGCGGGCGGCCGCCCGGTCCCACGCCTCCCCGACGGCGGGCAACGGCATGCGGCACACCTGCTTCGCCGCCAGCTTGATCGCCCCGCCGCTCATGCCGGTCCCGCCGTACTCCCGCAGCGCCCAGGCTGTCGCAAAGGGTGAGAGCAGCACCGCGAGCACCCGCCAGACATCTGCCCGGTTCCGCGGCTGCACGGTCACGACCGGGGTGACGGGCAGGTAGCGCCCGTCCGGGTCGGCGAACGCCTCCAGCACGCGGCTCTGTGCTGCGAGCAGGACCTTGGGCACGCTGCGACGGGCCACCCAGCCGCCGAGCCGCCCAGGCAGGACGGTGCCCGGCGGGACTGCGGGTCTGACCCATGCGCGCTTGTTCAACCGCACGGTCGCCTCGCCCCAGAGGCACAGGCCGGGATCGATGTGCCCCGAGACGATCACCGGCTGGTCGCCGGGTTCGGCCTCGCGCACGTGCTCCGAGAGGGCGTAGTACTCGTCCCGAAAGTCGGCGGTCGCCGTTGCGAGATCCGCGAGGGTGCTGGACGTCACCGGCTCGAAGGCGGGGAGCCCGAACCCCTCGGGGATCAGCGGGCTCCAGGTGGCGCCTGGCGGGCATTCGAGGAGCGGCGGCAGGGCCGCGAAGTCGGGCCCGACCCAGCGGAGCAGGGGCGAGGCGGGCGCCCCCGCCGGGTTCAGCCCCACGACGCAGACCTCCACCCCCGCATCCTCGAACATCCTCGCGCGGGACACCCACAGCGCCCCCAACCTCGGGCCCAGCGCACCGCGGATGTCCGCAGCGTCGCGGGCCGCCAGCGTGGAGATCGGCTGCACCAGCACCACCACCTGCCCCACCTCCGAGGCCCGCAGCAGGAACATCGCCGCCGTGTCGGTGTACGCCCCGAGCATGCCGGAAAACCGCTCCCGCAGCGCCTTCGCGCGGTCCGGCGTCTGAACCGTGGAGCCCTGCAGTTGGCCCAGGAAGGGCGGGTTCCCGATGACCAGATCGTGCCGCACCCCGTCATCCGGGCCCAGCAGCCCGTCCCGAAGCTCCGCCGGGATGCCCAGTGCGCGTGTGGCCTCCACCGCCGCGGGGTCGATGTCCCAGCCCTGGAGGGCGGCCCCGGGCCAGCGCCCCCGGCAGGCGGCGAGCACGCGCCCGTCGCCGCACGAGGGGTCCAGGATCCGGCGTGGTGCGAACCGCGCCGAACCCCCCGCCCCGAGCAGCGTGGCCACGTCCACGAGGAATTGCACGAGCGCCGGGGGGGTGTAGTACGCGCCGTGCTCGCGCTGTGTCGTCCGATCGGCGGGCCCGTCCGGGGCCGGTCGCCCTAGCCGCGCCATGCCCGGCTGCGCGCCACCTCGTGCTGCCACGCCAGCACCTCGGCCGTCCTGCGGGCGTCGTCCCAGCCGAGCAGCTTCGCCATGCGGTCCGCCACCACGTCGGTCGCGCCGAGGCCCTGATCGACATCGCGGTAGTACAGCTGGGTCCGCCGGATCAGCACGTCGCGCACGGTCTTCGCGAGCTCATGCTCCACGGCGAAGTCCACCTGCGCGAGCCGCTCGGGTCGCCCGGCGACAAGCGCTGCCCCCAACTCCGGGTTGGCCTGGATGCTCGCGGCGACCTCGACGCCCCGCATGCCGTACGTGTTGGCGAACAGCCGTGCCGTCTCCGCGTCCACGGGTCCGGCCGCGCAGATCTGCTTCACGACGCGCTCCACGTCGTCGTCCTCGGGCCAGCCGAGGGCGCCGGGCAGCGGCTTGCGGGAGGTGTGCGCGTCCCGATAGTCGGCGGGCACCCCCTTCGTCGCCATGGCCGTCAGCCGGAGCAGCGCGATCGCCTGGCCAACCACCTCCTTCGCCATCTTGCGGTAGGTGGTGAGCTTGCCTCCGGCGATGGTGATGAGCCCGTCGTTCCCCACCATGATCTCGTGCTCCCGGGAGACGGAGCTCTCGCTGCCCTCGCTCGAGATCAGGGGCCGCAGCCCTGCCCAGGTGGAGATGACGTCTGCCTCCAGTAGCTTCGAGGCTGGGAAGTACACGTTCGCCGCGTCGAGCAGGTAGCGCACGTCCGCGGCGTCGGCTGCGACGTCTGCGGGATCTCCGACGTAGTCGGTGTCCGTCGTGCCGACGTAGGTCCGGTCGCCCCAGGGGATCGCGAAGAGCACCCGTCCGTCCGTCGGGTGGAAGCACACCACGGCGTTCTTCACCGGCAGGCGTGCGTGCTCCACGACGATGTGAACGCCCTTGGTCGTGCGCAGCAGCGGCTTGGGGCCCTGCCGAACGGTGTCGGACCACGGGCCCGTCGCGTTGATGACCACCCGCGCGTCGATGTCGCGCTCCTCCCCGTTGAGCATGTCGCGCACCCGGGCGCCGGTCACCCGGCCCGCGGCGTCACGCCGAAGCCCGACCATCTTCGTCCAGGTGTGGATCTCCGCACCTTCGGCCTTCGCGTCGAGCGCGTTCTCCAGCGTGAGGCGGGCGTCGTCCGTCGAGCAGTCGTAGTAGAGCGGCGCCCCCTTGAGGTCCGTCTGGTCGAGCGCGGGCTCCTCTTTTGCCACGTCGGCCGAGGAGAGGTTGCGGTGGATCTTCGGCGACCGGAAGAGCGAGAGCCCGTCGTAGAGCCACATCCCGAGGTTCACGGTGAACACTCCGCGGCGGGAGCGCTTGTACACCGGGAACACGAACCCCAGCGGGTTCACGAGGTGGGGGGCGATGTCCATCAGCACCCGTCGCTCGCTCACCGCCTCGAACACCAGCGAGAACTCGCCCTGTTCGAGGTAGCGAAGGCCTCCGTGCACCAGCTTGGACGACCGCGACGAGGTGCCCGAGGCGATGTCGCTCGCCTCCACCAGCCCCACCTTCAGTCCGCGCATGGCAGCGTCCCGCGCCGCGCCACAACCCACGATTCCGCCACCGATGATGAGTACGTCGAGCATGGCGGGGGCTTATCGCGCCGACGGGTGTGTACAATCGAGTACATGCTGCCCCCCAAGCCCGATCTCTCCGCACGCGCCCACGTTCCGAGCCTCGCGGCCTACAGGGCGCTCTACCACCGCAGCGTGGAGGACCCGGCCGGGTTCTGGGCCGAGGAGGCGCAGGCGCTCGACTGGTTCCGCCCCGCCGACGAGATCCTGCACTTCGACCCGATCACCGCCGACATCGTCTGGTTTCGCGGCGCGAAGCTCAACGCCTGCTACAACTGCGTGGACCGCCATGCCGCGAGCACGCCCGCCCGGACGGCCCTGATCTGGGCGGCCAACGCGCCCGGCGAGTACCGCCACATCTCGTTCCGCGAGCTCCTCATCGAGGTCTCCCGGTTCGCGAACCTGCTCACCGAGCTTGGCGTGAAGAAGGGCGACAGGGTGTGTCTGTACCTGCCGATGATCCCCGAGCTGGCGTTCGCCGTGCTGGCGTGTGCCCGCATCGGGGCGGTGCACTCCGTCGTGTTCGCGGGCTTCTCTGCCGAGGCGTTGCGGGATCGCATCCTCGACGCCCGCTCGGCCGTCGTCGTCACCGCCAACGAAGGCCTGCGCGGCGACAAGACGCTCCTGCTCAAGGCGATCGTGGATCGAGCGGTCGAGGGGCTCTCGCTCGTCCAGCACGTGCTCGTCGCCCGTCGCACAGATGCGGCCGTGCACATGGATCCCACCCGGGACCGCTGGCTGGACGAGGAGCTGTCCCGCCAGCGTCCGTACTGCCCCGTCGTGTGGATGGACGCCGAAGACCCCCTGTTCATCCTCTACACCTCCGGCTCCACGGGCAAACCCAAGGGCGTCCTGCACACGACCGCCGGCTACCTCCTCTACGCGGCCCGCACGTTCCACTACGTGTTCGACGCCCACCCGGACGACGTGCACTTCTGTGCCGCCGACATCGGCTGGGTCACCGGCCACAGCTACATCCTCTACGGGCCGCTCTGCAACGCCGTTCCCAGCGTGATCTTCGAGTCCATCCCCACCTTCCCCGACGCCGGCCGGTACTGGCAGATCGTCGACGATCTGCAGGCCACGACGCTCTACACCGCGCCCACGGCGCTGCGGGCGCTCATGCGCTACGGCGACGAGCCTGTCACCCGGTACTCGCGTGCGTCGTTGCGGATCCTCGGCTCGGTCGGGGAGCCGATCAACCCCGAGGTGTGGCGGTGGTTCCACGACGTGTGTGGGTCGAGCCGCTGCGCGGTGGTCGACACGTGGTGGCAGACCGAGACGGGCGGCATCCTCATCAGCCCGCTGCCGGGCGCGACCCCGATGGAGCCTGGCTCCGCGACCCTGCCGATGTTCGGGGTGCGACCCGTGTTGGTGGACGAGACCGGAACCGAGATCATCGGAAACGGCGTGTCGGGGAACCTGTGTCTCGCGGGCACCTGGCCCGGGCAGGCGCGCACGATCTTCGGAGACCACGCGCGTTTCGTACAGACGTACTTCTCGACCTACCCCGGCTACTATTTCACCGGGGACGGGTGCCGGCGGGACGCCGACGGCAACTACTGGATCACCGGTCGGGTGGACGACGTGCTCAACGTCTCGGGGCACCGGATCGGCACCGCCGAGGTCGAGAGCGCGCTCGTGGAGCACCCCGCGGTCGTCGAGGCGGCCGTGGTCGGCTACCCCCACGACCTGAAGGGCACGGGGATTCGCGCCTACGTCGTGACACGGGCCGACGTGGAGGTCGGCATCGCGGAGCTGCAGGCGCAGGTCCGCGTGTCCATCGGCGCGTTCGCCACCCCCGACCAGATCGTGATCGTCCCGGGCCTGCCCAAGACGCGCTCGGGAAAGATCATGCGACGGATCCTACGGAAGATCGCGGAGGGGGAGACCGGGAACTTCGGGGATCTGGCGACGCTGGCGGACCCGGGGGTGGTGGCGGAGATCCTGGAGTTGTGCCGGGGGGTGTGAGCGCAGCGGATCGAACTGCCGAGGATGGCCGCGTCCTGACGGGTTCTTGCCGGCTCAGGCGGCGGAGGCGTCCGGTCTCGCGAACATGCCCGGGTCCAACGTGAGCGCGATCTCGATGCCCGGCGAGACCATCGCCGCACAGTCCGCGCCGGGCATCCGGAAGGCAAAGCCGGAGAGCAGGTACCGACAGTGGAACACCGGGTCGGGCTCGGCTCGCAGCTGCTCGACGAGGTCGGTGGCTACCCGCACGGACTCGGGCAGCGCGCACGAAAACCCGATGACTCGAGGACGAAGCTCCCTCACGAGGTCCTTGATCTCGGAGAGCGGGAGCGCGGGTACGACGACCTCCACCGAGATCCCCTGCGATGCCAGCGACGCTGCCGCAAAGCGCGGACCCACGGTGTGCTCGTTTCCCGAGGTCTGCAGGATGAGCAGGTCGATCGGCGGAGTCGGGTGGGATCCGGTCACCAGCAGGTTGAACGCCCGCTCGCACCAGCTGGTCAGGCGGTGCTCCGCCGCGACGGACATCCGCCCGCCCTGCCAGTCCAGTCCCGCCTGATAGAGCGCGGGCTGGAGCAACCCGACGAGCACCGAGTCCGGCCGGAGCCCCAGCTCCCGTGCCCTGGCGACGATGTCGGCGCAGGCGGTCTCGTCGCCCGCGCGAGCGCTCGCGAGCACACGGTTCATCAGCGCGCGAAGGGGCACGGTCGATGCGTCCAGCGCCTCGCCCTGCTCGAGCCGGCGGTCACACCGGCTGCACATCGTGTGGGTGAACGTCGGCTCGTCGAACGGCGGCTTCTCACCCATGAAGGCCTGGCAGTAGCTGCACCAGCGGATCACCGGCCCACCCCCCCGAGCCGCGGGCAGCGCGAGATCGCGAGCGCCCGAGCCTCCGTGCATGCAGTCGCCCAGGCGGAGTCCCCGGGCTCCGCCTCTGCCAGCCACCGCACCAGCGCTTCGTCGTGGTCGCCGAGCCCCGTCGCCCGGTCGGCGACGGCCGCGGCAATCAGGAGCCCCGCGCCGCGGCGCCGTTGGCCCGGCCCGGCCCGGCGGCACCGATCCTCGCATGCCTGCGCCGTCAGGGCGTCGAGCGCACCGAGCCGCTTCGCGCGCAGCTCTGCGGCGAGACCGAGGAAGCGCCCCGCGCCTGGGGCCTCGCGTCGGGTCGCGATGCGCCCGAGGATCTCGAGTTGGATCTCGAGCAGGAGGCTCGGCATGCCCCGGGGGGCGAGCACACCCGCCAGCCAGGCGACCTGGGCGCGAGCGGTCGCCTCGTCCATCCCGGAGAGCGTCACGAGGTAGCCCGCGTCGCTGCGCCCGAACGCCCGGCCGCGCTCCCCGTACCGCGAGGCGAAGTAGGGGACGGCACGCCACATCGCGCGCGCGGCGTCCTCCACCAGCGCGATGTCGGCAGGGTCCACCGGGGCCGGGGTGCTCCCGGCGTCGGGGTTAAACGGGTTCACGGGTCTGGACCACGACGTGGAACTGCTCGAGCTTGCCGCCCTCCCCGACGGGGCCCAGGCCCGGATGAGGACGATCGTGGGCGCGCGCGTGGTCGCCGCTCTTCATGTAGGCCGTGAAGTCGGCCCGACTCCGCCACTGCGTGAGCAGCACATAGCGGCCATTCTCCCGGACGTCCCGCAGCAACTGCAGCCCCAGGAACCCCGGGTGGGTGTCGACCAGGCGTGCGCGCTCGACGAATGCGCGTTCCAGCGCCTCGGCGGCGGGGAGTGGAACTGTGATCTCGGAACGACTCACGAACTGCATCGCATCACCAGACTGGACCAGGCGGCGTGGGTACGCAACCGTCCATGTTCCTAGCCGCGGCGGGGTGCCGCGTCCAGCGACACCCATCCGTGGTCCTCGCTGCACCGCTCACTTCCCCATCAGGTACAACCTGTAGACCCCTTCCCCGAACAACATCGCGAAGTCCTTGTGGGAGGCCGCCTGCGGGGTCCCGACCACCGTCAGCCGCGGAATCGAGTCGTGACCGTACACGTAGCGCGAGCTTCCCGCGTCGAACGCCCCCTGGTACAGCACCAACCGCGAGTCGGACCGCATCGCGTACAGGCGATAGCTCGTGCCGTCATGCAGCATGCTCCAGCCTGACCAGTCGGTGTCGGTCGGGAACCCGGCGATGGGAATCTCGGCGATCGAGTGGTAGGCGTACTGGTAGCGGTCCGTGCCGGCGACCCAGGCTGCCTGGTACAACGAGGAGACCCCTGCGCGCCGCACGTAGAAACGGTAGTCGGCGCCGTCCCACAGCATCGCGAAGTGGGAGGTGTCTGCATCCGCAGGGAGCCCTGCGATCGTGATCTCCGGGATGGAGTGGTAGCCCCACGCATAGGCCTGTCCGTCAAAGGCGAACTGGTAGAGCGAGGAGGAGCCCTTCCTGTACACGTAGAGGCGGTATGCGTCGTGGTCATGCAGCATGGACCACCGCGACCAGTCCGCGTCGGCCGGGGCGCCTGTCACCTGGTGGGGGATCGCGTCCATGGCGCCCCACTGGTACACATCCGTGCCGGGCAGGTACGCGAACTGGTACAGGCTGTGGCTCCGGGCGGCCTGGGCTCCGGCGATGGGGAGCAGCAGCAGGGCCAGGAGCGCGAGGAGCTTGGGACGCATGATCGCGCCTAACCGGGCTGGACCCCGCCCAGGCGGGGCCATCGTCCTGTTGTCTGCTCCGATGGCGGGCTATCGTCGCGGGGATCGCGGTCGGGATCCCCCGCCGACCGCCCGTGGAGCCCGCCGGGGTGGCGCGCGCGCGAGGGCCGCAATGCCCGCCCCCTCACCGCGCTGCTTGGGTTGGCGCCGGGTCGGTCGCGAGTCTGGTCACCCCTCGCACCCGCCACAGCACCCCCCCGAAATACACGACGTAGTACCCGACCAGGACGAACGAGCTGCCCAGGGTGAGCGGGCTCGTCTGCAGGTCGCCGGCGCTGATCCCCCCCGCGTCACCCGCCTCCGCCAGCGTGTACAGCGCGAGGAAGCGACTCGCGATGCGCCCCAGGAAGAGCACGGACACGGTCGCGGCGATCCAGGCGTTGGTGGTGTAGAACTGCCCCTCCGGGGTCGATTCGTGCGCGGTCAGCCGCAGCCCGAGCCAGGCGAGCGCGCTGCCGGTCAACGCGCCGCAGGCTGCTGCCGCGAACCCCCAGGGGCTCGAGCAGGCGTGGAGCAGGACCGGCGCCGCCACGCCGAAGATGGCGACCCGCGCGAGCATCCCGTTGCGGTTCACCGGCTGGCGGCCGAAGTTCCGGCGAAACCGCCGGTAGATCGCAAAGGCGACCGCTGAGCCGACCAGGCTGATCACGAGGGCGGAGAGGACGGAGTCCATCGGGGGAGAGGCTAATCCCTCACTTCGCCCCGGCCGCGTCTGCGGTTGTCAATGCAGCCCCCGAGGTCTCGTCGGCCTCGGAGCGGAGGGCCGCCTCCGCGGCCCTCCGCTCGGCCCGGCCCTTCAGGGTGAGCGCGTCCAGGAACGTGTAGACCACGGGCACCACCACGAGCGTGAGCACCGTGGAGGTGATGACCCCCCCGATGACGGCGATCGACATCGGCGACCGGAACTCCGACCCGGAGGAGTGGCTCAACGCCGTCGGCAGCATGCCGAGCACGATGGTCAACGAGGTCATCACGATCGGGCGGAGCCGGGTCGGTCCCGCCTCCAGCAGGGCCTCGATGGCGCCCACGCCCTGCTCCTCGCGGACCTGGTTCGCCCGATCGACGAGCAGGATCGCGTTCTTGGTCACGAGGCCCATCAGCAGCACCACCCCGATCATCGAGGCCATTCCGAGCGCCTTTCCGGTGAGGAACAGCCCCAGGAATGCACCGATGATCGCCAATGGCAGCGAGACCATGATGGTGACCGGATGCACGAAGCTCTCGAACTGGCTGGCGAGCACGACGTAGATGAAGATGATCGCAAGCGCCATCGCGACGCCGAAGGCCTGGCTTGTCTCGGCCATCTGCTTCGCCTGGCCAGAGAACGAGGTCGTGTAGCCCGGGGGCAGGCTCATCTTGTCGATCCTGGCCTGGATCTCGGCGACGACCTCTCCGAGTGAACGACCGGTCACGCCGGCGCTGATCGTGATCTGGCGCTGACGAGCTTCCCGCTCAATCGTCGCGGGACCGCTGGTCTGCTCGATGGTCGCCAACTGACGCAGGGGCGTGAGCCCGGCAAACGTCATCAGCGGGATCGAGCCGATCGAGGCCAGATCGGAGCGGTCCCCGGAGCGGAGCCGAACCCGCACGTCCGTCTGGTGTTCGCCGTCGCGAAAGCGTGTGGCGATGTCGCCCACCATCGCGCTGCGGAGCGCCATGCCGGCCTGCACGGAGGTGACGCCCAGCTCGGCGGCCTGCTGTTGGTTCAGCACGACATGCAGCTCCGGGAGCCCTGGCGCGAAGCTGGTGTCGGGGTCCGTCACGCCCGGCGTGGTGGCCACCGCCGCCTCCAGTTGATCCGACAGGAGGCCGAGCGTCCGGAATTCAGGGCCGCGGAGGTTCAGGACGATGTCCGCCTGGCGGAAGTCGGAGTCGTTCTCGATGATGCCCGCCTCGCTGAACGAGAAGCGGATCCCCGGGACGTCCGCGAATTTCCTTCGCAGATCCGAGGTGATCTGCTGCAGGCCCCGGGCGCGTGCGGACTTGTCCACGGCGGTGACGCGCATCGCGATCTTGCGCGCCTCCTGGTTCACACCGATCGTGGTGTACACCAGCGTGATGTCGGGGTCGGCCCGCAGGATGGTCTCCAGCTCTCCGGCCACCTCGGTCGTGTGGTCGAGCGCGGTGCCGGGAGGGAGCGTGGCGTTCACCACGAACTGTCCGCGGTCCATCTTGGGGGTGAACTCGGTGCCCATCAGCGCCACTGCGCCGAAGCTCGAGAAGAAGACCACGGTGGCCCCCGCGACGGTCAGCCAACGGTGATGCAGCGCCCAGTGCAGCGCCACGCGGTAGCCGGAGTCGAGCGCCGCGAGGGCGTCCTGCCAGAGCCCCAGCGGTCCCCACGCGCGCTTGTGCTCCGTGTGCGGCTTGACCAGGCGGGCCGAGAGCATCGGGTCCACGGTGAACGCGACGAACAGGGAGACGGCGACGGCGATCGACACTGTCAGCGCGAACTGGCGGAACATCTGCCCCATCATCCCGCCCATGAACCCCACGGGCACGAACACGGCGAGGATCGTGCACGTCGTGGCGAGTACGGCGAGCGCTATCTCCTTGGTGCCCAGACTGGCCGCGGTGAACGGATCCTCCCCGGCCTCGATGTGCCGGAAGATGTTCTCCCGGACGACGATCGCGTCGTCCACGAGGAAGCCGACCGAGAGCGAGAGCCCCATCAGCGACATCATGTTGAGCGAGAACCCGGCCAGGTACATGCCGAAGAACGTGGTGACGATCGACGTCGGGAGCGCAAGCGCCGAGATCAGCGTGGAGCGCCAGTCGAGCATGAACAGGAAGATGACGGCGATCGCCGCGAGGGCGCCCAGCGTGAGCTCTTCCTGGACGTGCTCGGTGTTCTCACGCACGAACACGGAGGAGTCGATGATGTTGTCCAGGTGGACGCCCGGGGGCAGCGCGGCCTGCAGCTCTGCGATGGGCTCGAGCAGCGCGTCGGCGACGGCGACGGTGTTGCCCCCGCTCTGCTTGAGCACGTCGATCGCGACGGCATCCTTGCCGTTCACGCGCACGAGCGTCCTGCGCTCCTTCACGGTGTCGACCACCTGACCGAGGTCGCCGACCGTGACCGGTGCGCCTGCCGCGTTCGTGACCACGATCGCCGCGAGATCGTCCACGCGCGTGACCTCCCCCTGCAGCCGCAGGGTGGCCTCCTTGGTCCCCGAGTCCACGCGCCCGGTCGGCACGTTCACGTTCTGCAGCCCGAGCGCCTGGCTCACCTGGGCGATGGACATCCCGTATCGGGCGAGCTTCTCGGCCGAGAGCTGCACCTCGATCTCCCGCTCCTCACCGCCGCGCACCGTCACGGCCGCAACGCCCTCGGCATGCTCCAACGCGGGGCGCACGACGTCCTCGGCCAGCCTGCGGATCACCAGCGGATCCGCGCTCCCGGAGAGCACGAGCGTCTCCACGGGCGTCGCAGACGGGTCGAGCTTCATGTAGGAGGATTCCATCACCTCCGATGGCATCGAGCGGCGCGCATCGGAGACCCGGTCGCGCACATCCATGTTCGCCACCTTGGTGTCGGTGCCGATGCGGAACATGATCACCACGCTGGAGAACCCTTCGCGAGAGTAGGACCGCACGGTGTCGATGCCGCCGAGGGAGTTGACGGCGTCCTCGATCGGTCGGGTCACGAGCTTCTCGACCTCCTCGGGTCCAGCGCCCGGGTAGGCGGTGTTCACCGTGATCAGCGGGAACGACATGTCCGGGAAGAGCTCGACCGGGAGCCGGTTGAACGCCACGAACCCGAGCACCATCATCGCGACCATCACCATCGTGGTGAAGACCGGTCGTCGGATCGCGATGTCCGAGAGGTTGAAGCCGTCGCTCATGACGGGTCCTTGCCGGGCGTGCGCACGGCCACCGCGGCGCCGTCACTCAAGTAGGCGCCACCGGTCACGACAACCTGGGATCCGGGCTTCAGGCCCCGGACCTCGACCCAGTCGCCGTCGCGGACCCCTTTCTGCACCACCGTGCGCTGGGCGGTGGTGCCGGTCACCACGTACACGACCTGCTCGCCGTTGTCGTCGAGGATGGCGCCGGTGGGCACCGCGATCACCCCCTCCGCGTGGCCGAGCCGGAACGTCGCCGTCGCGCCGCCGTGACCGAAGAGCCCGGGCGTGGCCTTCAGCCCGACGACGACCTGCGCCTTGTGCGACGCCGCGTCGAGCATCGGTGCCACGGTCTTCACCACACCATCCGGCAGGTTCGCGACGGTGTCGCTGCTCACGCCCACCGCCTGCCCGGGCTGGATGGCAGCGGCGACCCGCTCGTCCACCTCGAGCACCAGCTCCAGCTCGGAGAGGTCGGCGATGCCGAACACGGGGGTTCCAGGCATGAGCTGACTGCCGATGTCGGTGCTGCGTCGCACCACCACGCCCGCGAAGGGCGCGCGGATGATGGCGTGCGCCTGGCGTGCCGCCGCCATCGCGAGCGCCGCGCCCGCCTGCTGTACCTGTGCCTCCGCGGCGGCGGCTCGGCTCCGGGCGCCCACGAGCTGGGCGTCGGTCACCCCGCCGACCTCCGCAACCGAGGTCGCCCCTGCAAAATCGCGGGTGGCACCCTCGCTTCCCGCCCTGGCTGCGGCCAGGCCGGCCTCGGCCTGGCGGACCTGCAGTCGGAGGTCCTCGTCGTCCAGCCGCGCGAGGGCCTGACCGTTGGACACGTTGGCGCCGACGTCCACGAACACGGCGGCGACCCGCCCGGGCACCTCTGCCGGTACGTCCGCTTCGTGGAGCGCGCGGAGCGTGCCTGCCACGGCGACCTTGTCGACGAGGTCCCGCGGCCCGGCGACGAGCACCTCCACCGGGGTGCTGGTCGGCATCGCGCTCGCCGCTTCGGCCTCCGACCGCCGCGTGATGGCCTGCACGACGCGCCACGTCGTGAGGCCACAGAGCACCACCAGGATCACGAGTCCGGCGAGGAGGGCCGCAAGACGCTTCACGTGGCACCTCCCGTGCGTGCGCGTGACCCATCCAGGAACGAGGCGAGGACCTCGCTCGCCGGGTCGGTCGCCAACGCCACGCCGCCCATCCAGCACACCTTTGCATACCCCTGCAGCAGGGCCGCCAACGCGACCGCGTGGCTCAACCGCGCGCCGGGCCGAAGGACGCCCTCCGCCTCTCCCGCCGCGATGATCGCCTCGAGCACGGTCAGGTAGCGGCGGTGCATCTCCATCATCTGGTCTCCCGTCGTGGTGCCCGGCACGGGAAACTGGCCGGGGAGCGTGAGCAGCGCCTCGAACAGCGGCTGGCACTCCGCCTGGTGCTGGAGCGAGAGGCGGACGAACCGCTCCAGCCGATCGAGGTAGGGCGAGGGCTCGGCCACGATCTCGGACATCTCCTCGATGATGTCGTCCGCGAAATCGCCCACCACCGCGACGATCAGCTCCTCCTTGGAGCTGAAGTGCCGGTAGATCGAGCCAACGGCGAACTCCGCCTCGCGCGCCACCTGCTCCACCGTGAGGCCTTCGATGCCCCGGGCGCCGACGAGGTGCCGCGCGGCGTGGAGGATCTCCTGGCGATGCCGGAGCCGCTCTCGTTCGCGGCGGGGGACTTTCGATGCGGGTTCAGTCATGAGCTTGCCATTCGTGATGTGAATGTATATTCATGTATTGATACGTCAAGCTTCATTGGCGACGACGTTCTCCCACTCTGGAACCATCATGCTGACTTTGACGTTCGTGCTCATGTTCTCGCAGGCGCATGCCGATCCGGGCCCGGAGCCCGTCGGGATCACGCTGGAAGACGCGGTCCGGCAGGCGGATCGATCCCCCTCGGTCCAGGCGGCAGGCAGCGCGCGGGAGGCGGCGCGGGCCGGCTATGCGGCAGCGTGGCCGGGGCGTCTGCCCAGTGTCGCGGCGCAGGGAAACGTGGTCGTGTACAACGAGGCGCAGAGCATCGATCCCTTCGGGACCGGCCAGCCGATCGTCATGCGTGATCAGGTGACGAGCAGCTTCACCGCACAGGTGAGCGTGCCCGTCACGGGCCAGATCGCGACCGATCGGCAGGTGGCGGCGGCGCGGTACGGGATGGACGCCGCGCGGGCCTCGGAGGTCGCCGCGATCGCGGATGCTGAATTCGAGGCCAACGACGCCTGGTTCACCGCCGCCCAGATGGAGGGGCAGCTCGGGATCGCGACGGAACAGGCAAAGGGCCTGGCGGAGCGGGCGCGGGTGGCGGAGGTGGCGTTCACCTCGGGTTCGCTCACCCGGAACGACCTCCTGCTCGTCCGGATCGCGCTCGCGCAGGCAAACCAGGCGGTGATCCAGCTCCAGGGCCTTCGTGATCTGGCGTGGGCGCGCCTCGGGAGCGCGACCGGGTCGGAGGGCGTGCCGGTCCGCCCCATTGGCGCGAACGAGGATCCTCCCCGGGTTCCGCCCCCGACCGAGGCGCTCGTCGACCATGCATTCGGATCCCGGCCGGAGCTCCTCGCGCTTCGCGCCACTGCAGCGTCCGCGCGGGCGAACGCGGCAGCGGCGTCGTGGGCCCGCCTGCCCGCGATCTCGGGGATGGGCGTGTACCAGCACCAGACCGGCCAGGGGCTCTTCGGCACGCCGGACACCGCATACCTGGGTGCAACCCTGAACTGGAACGTCTGGTCCTGGGGCCGGGCCGCCGCGGGGGTCACTGCGGCCGCCGCGCAGGCCGATCAGCTCGATGCGCAGGTTCGGGTGCTGCAGTCCGGTATCCGGATGGATGTGCTCGCGCGCGTGCAGGCGCTGAGCACGGCGGCCTCCACCTGGGCGTTGGCGGCGGATACCATCGTCCAGGCCACCGAGAACCTCACGATCCAGGAGCGTCGGCAGCAGGCGGGTACCGGGACGATGCAGGAGGTGCTCGACGCGAACCTTGCGCTCGTCCGCGCGCAGTCCACGCGCACCAGCGCGCTCTTCGATGCCCGCCGGGCGGAGGCTGCGCTCGCGCACGCCGTGGGGGCCGATCCCTGGGGGTTGGGCGCCTCGCCCTGACGCCACCGCATCAGGCCGCGCGGGTGCCGGCGCCCGTCGGGCCATGCGGGCTTGCGCAATCCCCGCCCCACGTTACCGCACGGCTGTTCTTTCTTTCTTGTACGTGACGTCCAGGTGCCGCGCAACGCGCGGTGAAACGGGAAGCTGGTGGAATTCCAGCATGGCCCCCGCCACTGTAATCGGGTACGTGCCTCTCAAAATGCAGCTTCAAGCTGCATACGCCACCGGGTGACCCTGGGAAGGCGGTAGAGCGCACGGACGATCCGAGAGTCAGGAGACCGGCCTCGACGTTCTTTGCCGCCGTCCTTCGGGGTGCGTGATGGGGCGTGCCGTGCGGTCTCCGTCTGGCCCGTCCCTCTCCACAGGGATGGCCGGATGGTCCGTGCTTTTTCTCCTCACCGCCGCCCTCGCCGCCGATCCCTCCGGGCTCGCCGTGCCCGTGGCAGACGCCGCCGACGATCCGCCGGGAGCGCGCGTGACCGTGGATGTCGCCGCTGCGCCGCCGGGCTCGGCCTCGGCGACCCTGACCGATGTGCCACTCGGCGCCGATGTCGCCGGGCGTACGGATCTGGCCGGGGTGCTCGACGTCGTGCCGGGCGCGACAGTCCGGCGCCTCGGTGGGCTCGGCGACTTCGCGGCCGTGCGCCTGCGCGGCTCGACGTTCCAGCAGGTCGAGCTCTTCCTCGATGGCGTGCCGCTGAACCCCAACGGCGACTCGGTCGTCGATCTCTCGACCCTCCCGGTCTCGACCTTCTCGGAGATGCTCGTCTACAGGGGGTTCGCGCCCGCGAGGTACGGGTCCGCGGCCATGGGGGGCGTGATCGACCTCCTCACCTCTACCCACGCCCCGGCCTCGATCGGGGCCTCCGGGGGTTCGTGGGGCACGCTCCACACCTTCGGCGAGGCTCAACCCTGCCTCGGGCGCACCGACGTCCTGCTGGCGTTCGATCAGCTGCACACCAACGGCGACTGGCCCTACTTCGACGACCAGGGCACCGAATTCAACCGCTTCGACGACCGCACGCCGCTCCGGGTGCACAACCGCATCGACCGGGCCAGCGGGGTGGCGCGAGCGCGGACTCGGCTCCCCGACCTCGGCGCGACGCTCTCGTTGCTCGACGTCCCGAGCTGGACCTCCGAGGAGCTGACCGGCACGATCTACCGCCCCGCCTCCGAGGCCACGTGGGAGGGGCTGCGAAACCTGCTCGTGCTCGACGCGGAGGTCCGGCACGCGGGGGATCGCCGTCGCGACGGCTTCATCCCGGGCCTGCGGCTGCAGCCGCGGCTGTGGTGGACCTATCGGGACGAGACGGTGAAGGACCTGGCCGGCGAGCTCTCGGTGGGCACGAGGTGGAACCGCGGGGTCTGGAACACCGCGGGTGCACAGGTCGACGCTGTCACGTTGCCGGTGCGGTGGTTGAGCACGAGCCTGCTCCTCCGCGCGCGAGAGGACAATTTCCGTCCCTTCGACCTTCTTGATTCGAGCGATGTCTCGGGGCTGGGTGGGGGGGCGGACGGCGAGCGCATCCGCCGCGGGCTCACCGCCGCCCTTTCGGCCGACGCGTGGATCAAGCCCGGGGTCGGCACGGTCACAGTCTCCCCCGTGGTGCAGCTCGACGTACTCGACAACCACCTGCTCGGCGACGTGCCGTTCCAGGACATGGCCGTCTCACCGGGCACCGACGATCTCGGCGTCTACGTATTGCCTCGGGGTTCGCTGAGCTGGAACGTCTACGGACCGCTCACCCTTCGCGGCAGCGCCGGCCTCTACGCGCGCCCGCCGGAGTTGACGGAGCTCTTTGGGGATCAGGGGGTGATCACGGGAAACACCGACCTCGTCGCTGAACATGGCTTCGGGGTGGAGGTCGGGGCGCACGTGGCCGAGACGGCTGTCGGGCCGCTCACCCTCGGCGGGGACGTGGCGTACGCACGGCAGCGGGCGCACGATCTCATCACCTACGCCCCGAACTCCCAGCAGACCGAGCAGGCGGTCAACCTGGACGAAGCCTACCTGCGGAGCCTCGAGGGAGCCCTCGCCTTCGGCCTCGCGGCGCACGTCGCGGGTTCAGATCTCGCCTTGCACTCCTCGTCGGCGGTCACGCAACTGCTGGCTCGAAACCTCGACCCCGCCCCCACCTACGCCAACAACGCGCTGCCCAACCTGCCCTCGCTCGACGTGTCACAGACAACATCGTTGTCCATATCTGCGCCTTGGTTGGACAGGCTGACGTTGTCCCACACCTGGTCCTACACCTCCGCCACGTTCCAGGACGCGGCCAACCAGATGCCGACAGCGCCCCGTGACCTGCACGGCATCAGCGCATCCGTGCGGCCAGCGGCGGGGTTCCCGACGGTGGAGGCCTCCGTCCTGAACCTCTTCGACGTCCGCGGGATCGCGGTCGACCGGAACCCGTTGGATCCGGGTGACAACACCCTCGTCGTCAAGCCTCTCACCGATTTCGTCGGCTACCCCCTCCCTGGACGCACCGTGATGGTCACGGTTCGCTGGGAAGAATTCTCAAAGGAGTAAACCATGCGTCTCTTCATCCTCCCCGCGCTTGCCCTGCTACCACTCCTCGCTGCGTGCGACCCCAAGGTCGGCGACGACACCGGTCCGTCCGCTGACACGGACACGGACACCGATGCGGACAGTGATACAGACACCGATGCGGACAGTGACACGGACACGGACGTCGACGTGAACTTCACACTGGTGGGTACGACCACCGACTACACCACCGGCGCGCTTGTCACCATCTCCTCCGAGGGCGTGCTGACGGACAGCGTGATCCCGGTCTCCGGCGATTCTGCGGTCCGCGCGTTCGGGAGCAGGACCTATGTGTTGAACCGCTCCGCAGAGAGCACCGTACAGCGCTTCGACGACCTGGACTTCTCGGCTCCCGCGGTCGAGTTCTCCACCGGCGACGGCTCCAACCCGCACGACGTGGCGGAGTGCGGCGGCTCCCTGGTGGTGTCACTGTTTGCAGGCGACGCGCTGATGGTGGTGGATCCGGCCACGGGCCTCCAGACCGGTTCGGTGGACCTCTCCGCGTTCGATGATGGTGATGGCAGCCCCGAGCCGGACAGCATGTTCGTCGCCCCGAACGGGTTCCTGTACGTCGCCCTGAACCAGCTCGCCTACTACGTCTCCGCCGACGGGAGCGGCACGCTCGCGAAGGTCGACTGCTCGACGTGGCAGGTCGTGGACTCCTGGGACGTCGGGCCCGACCCGATGCTGCAGCCCGATCCCACGAGCCCGGACGGCCTCATCCTCACCGGCGGGGACTACTTCAACGCGGACTACAGCGCTCCGGCGCTCGACGGGGGCCTCTGGCTCTTCGACACCGCCTCCGATGCGCTCACCGGACCGTTCCTCACCGAGGTGGATCTGGGCGCGAACCTGGGCGGGGTGGTGGGCAGCGAGGATGGCCACCTCGTCACCACGATCAACGACGGGTACGTCTGGTCGCTGGTCTGCCTCGACAGGACGGACTGGTCGATGGTGGAGGTCGATCTCGGCAACGCGTACATCGGCGCGATGACGTCCGCCCCGGACGGGAGCGTCTGGGCCGCCGTCGGATACGGCTACGCCAGCTCCGGCGCCGGGCCGTCCGTCGGGTTCACCCCGGTGGACCCGGTGGGCTGCGTGCCGGGCACCGCCATCCCGACCGCGCTCGGTCCGAGCTCCATCGCCGTCGTCGTGCAATAGGCCCTGGCCCCCGCATGACGTTTTCCTCGCACATGGCGCTGCTCACGCTGCTCCTGCTCCCGGCCTGCCAGCAGGAGCCGGACGGCTGCGAGCAGCTGTGCGCGCGTGCCGAGGAGAAGTTCTCGTCTTGCCTGGATGAGGGCGGGACGAGCTGGGGCACCTCGGTGGGGTTCACCTCCGAGGCGGACTTCGCCAACTGGTGCTCCACCTTCACCTGGGAGGAGGAGGAGCTCGGCCGGGCGGACCAGTGCGACGAGCGGCAAGCGGTGATCGATGAGGGGGACTGCGCCGCGTGGTACACGGCCTGGGGCGAAACGTTGTGATACAGTATCGATACATCGTGGTGATGACGGCGCTCGGCTGCACCGAGCGTGTCGAAAAGCACGTAGGATCAACGGTTCATTTTCTGCGTGACGCCGTCCAGGAGGACGGCGGGCCGGTGGAGCCGTTGGCCTGGAGCCCCGGCGAGGCCGTCCGGGGCGCGGTGGCCCCGTTGTTGCCGGAGTGCCGCCCGCAGTTCTCCGTGGACCTCGAGGACCGCCGGGCCGACGCCGAGCAGGGGTTGCCTCCTGCTGGCATGGCCCTGGCGTTCAGCCCCGATGGGCACGCGCTTGCGATCGGCTCGGCGGGCGGGCTGGTCGCGCTGGTGAAGGTGCCCGGGGGGGAGGTGATCGGGCGCCGACAGCTCGCCGAAGGGGCCGTGAAGGATCTCCGCTTCAGCGTGGACGGCACCGTGCTCTACGTCGGGGAGCAATCCCCCGATGCGTACCTGTACGCGCTCGATCCTGCGACGCTCACCGAGAGGTGGAAGTTCCGGCTGGCCGACGATCTCGAGTCCAGCGCCATGCCGGCGGGGGACCCGATGTACGGTCGGTACTCGCTGCCGGGCGCGTTCGGGATCACGGCGCTGGCCGACGGGCGGGTGATCATCGCCGGCGCACACGGATGGGGGGTGGAGGGAGCGCGCAGGAACCGGTCCCGGTTGTGGGTGCTGGCCGCGGATGGGTCCGTGCTCGCGGCGTTCCCGAAGGATCACGCTGCGGACGCCATCTTCATGTACCCGTCGGTCGCGCAGGCAGACGCGGGGGCGGGCGACGTGCTGCTCGGCATCTCGCGCTCGGCCGCAGGGCCGGACCCGGGGGATCTTCCGGTCGGCGGTGTCGTCGATCTGGCGTTGCCCGACCTGACGCCGCGCTGGACGCGGGCCTTCGAACCGCTGCTGCCGTACTTCAAGACGGTGTTCTTCTGGGAGGCGGTCACACGCGGTCCCCGTTTCGCCTTTGCCGGGCTCGGCGACGGTCGTGCGTTCGTACTCGACGACGAGGGCCAGATCCGTGCCACGCTGCAGCCCGGGGTTCCGATCGTCGCGGGGGGCGTTCCGGTGGGCGTCGGGGTGGGCTTCGCCACCGCGCGTGCCGAGGGGATCTGGTACCTGACCACGAGCACCAACATCCCATGGGGGAGCGCGGATCCCTCCGCCCGCCCGCCCGAGGCGCATCCCGCCGAGAACACGGTGCATGCGCTCGGGCCGGACGGCAGCCCCCGGTGGGATCGCGCGCTGCGGCAGTCCGTCGCCGGGATCGTGGCCTCGCCCGATGGAACCGAGCTCCTCGTCGGGGCAGGGCCGCGGGAGTCCGACACCCGGACCGACCTGTTCGGCGCCGTGGTGCTCTCCGCGAGCAGTGGCCAGGTGGTGACCACCTGCTCCACGGCTTCGCCGGTGGACTTCCGGCCCGTCTGGGCGCCCGACGGCGGTTGGATCGCGGTTGGAGAGGCGCCGTTCCGGGCCGCGGACGGGGCGGTCGCCGGCGCGTACCGGGTGACGGTGTTCCGGTGAACGGAGCGGTCGGCGTCGGGCTGTGGGGCCTGGCCTGCGCCCAACCCGTGCCCTTGTCGGTGCAGGCCGAGTGGGTCGGCGACGGCGTTGAGCTTCACGCCTCTGCACCCGTGGACACCCTGACCGTCCTGGATGCGACCGGGGTTCCCATCCTCCGGCAGGCGCTCGCAGCGCCCGCGGGGGACGTCTTTGTCGCGCTCGACGGCCCAGTCGGCGCGGTGCAGATCGCCGTCACCGGGCCCTCCGGCGCGGCACAGACCACGCTGGTGGTGCCCTTGCGCCGCCCCTGGAGCGCGGAGGTGCAGCCTGCGCCGGGCTCCGCCTGGGTACCGGCGCGGGGCCGCGTGGAGGTGCCCGTCTGGGGCGCGAGCGCGTCCATCTTCGTGCGATTCACTGCAGGGCCGAGCGGCGTCGACGTTCCGTCGGACCTCGGCCCCGTGCACCTCGCCTCGGCCGGAAGTCGGAGCCTCGTGCCGATCGAGCTGACCACCGAACGCACGCTCCGGATCGGCGACGACGTCCTGACGCTGGTTCCGGTGCGACGCGACCCGGAGGTCGTCTCTGCGGGGCTGCACATCGAGGGTCTCGTGTTTCCCGCGGACGCGGGCGGGCTGCGTGATCTCGGACGCCCCATCGACGCCGTCCCCCTGCCGTCCCCGATCTGGGAGTCGGCCCTGGCGCGGCTCGGCTGGGGCGCGCGCATCCGGGCGGACGGCGAGCCATGGGCGTTCGTCGCAGTCCCGCTCAGCAACGCCTCGGCAGACCCGATCGACCTGGTGGTGTCCGCGGTGGTGGAGGACACCGCGGGCCAGCCCGTGGCGGCCATGCGCCCGCGCCTGCGCTCGGCGGACGGGGGCTCGGATCGCGTCGTTGCGCTCGTCCGTGTCCCTGCGGGCGGGCGGGTGGACGCCGTGTTGCCCGTCTTCGTGGATGTCGCCGCCGCGGTGGCTGGGGAGTATCGTCTGTCCGTGTCTGCGGCCCCGCTCGGGTCCGACGCGCCGCTCCTCGGGACGTCGACTCCGCTCGTCGTCCGACGTGGCGATGCCGTGGCCTCCTCGGGGTTCTTCGCCACGCTGATGACGAGCGCTCTCGGCCTCGGGTGGACCCTGCGAAGGCTGCCGCGGTGGCTGCGGGCTGCCTCCACGACCGATCTCATGGTAAACGCGTTGTTCGGGACCACCTTGTTCGTCGTCTCGACGGCAACAGACATCCTGGCCATGTCCGTGGGCGCCGTGCTGGGTCCGTTCGCCACGCTGCTCACGGGTGTGCTCTACGACGCCGGTCGCACGGTCCTCCTGGCGACGCTGCTCCAACTGCAGCCCCGCCCGGGCACGATCGCCCTCTCGATCCTTTGCTCGTGGCTCGGGCGCGGGGTCCTGATGGGCACCATCGGCCCGCCGGACCTGATCTACACCGGCGCCGCGATCGCCCTCGGTGAGGCCTTCGGGTGGCTCTCGGGGATCACCCGCGGGCGGCCGATCGGGTTCGGCCGACTGGTGGTCGCCTTCGCGCCCGCGAACGCCCTGCTCACGGTCGCCGGCCTGTGGCTCCACACGGTGCTCTACCGGCTCCACTTCGCAAACTGGTACATCCTGCTCCAGGTCGCCCTGCCCGGGTTCCTGTACGTGCTGCTGGCATGCTGGTTGGCCGTGCCATTCGCGCGCAGCCTGGGTGAGGTGGACGCATGATACATCTTGAGAAGGCTCAATATGTGTTTCCGTCCGGAGGGGAGGTCGGGCCCCTCGACCTGCATGTTGGCGCCGGGGAGCTGGTGGTCCTCGCGGGACCGACGGGCTCGGGGAAGTCGACGGTCGCGCGCATGGTGGTGGGACTCGCCCAGCGGCACGGACACGGGCGGGTGCGAGGAGAGGTGCATGTCGGGGGACGAGACCCCGGGGGCCTCAGCGGTGCGGAGCGTGTCGCGCTGATCGGCTTCGTGGGGCAGGAGGTCGACGACTGTGTGCTCGCCGGCAGCTGCGCGGGGGAGGTCGCATTCGCGCTGGAGAGCGCCGGGCTCTCGCCGTCAGATGTCGCGCCCGCCCTTGCGCGGGTTGGACTCGGGGGGTTCGAGGAACGTGATCCGTTGGGCATCTCTGGCGGGGAGCGTCAGCGACTGGTGATCGCGGCCGCGTTGGCGGCCCGCCCTCGGGTCCTGGTGCTCGACGAGCCGCTGAGCCAACTCGACCCGGCAGGGGCCCGCGAGATCGTGAGCCTGCTGCGTGAGATCGCCGACGAGGGGGTCGCGGTGCTGCTCGTGGAGCATCGGCTGAACCTGCTGGACCTCGCGGACCGCGTCGTGCGGCTCGGCCCGGTGGCGGAGATGTTCCACGTGGAACGCGTCCCCGCGCCGGCGCCCGGAGCGACGATGCTCCGCGCGGACCAGGTTCGGTTCACGCACCCAGGGGGCGGCGCCCGCGGCGTCCATGACCTTTCGATCGAGGTCAAAGACGGAGAACGCGTGGCCATCGTGGGCGGTAACGGGGCGGGAAAGTCGACGATGCTCGGGCTGCTGAGCGGGCGACTCGCGCCCTCGAGTGGCCGGGTGGAGCGCTCCTGCTCGGTGGTGGAGGTGCCCCAGAACGCTGATCTTGTGCTGTTTTCGGCCACCGCTGTCGAAGAGATCCGGTACGGCCCCGAGGAGTGGGGGCGCGTGGTGGAGAGCTCCGCACTCCTTGCTGCATTTGGGCTGGACGGACTCGGCCACCGGGCACCCCAGGCGCTGTCTCGCGGGCAGCGGCTCCGGCTCGCTGTGGCCGCCTCGGTGGCTGACGACCCGGGAGTGCTGTTGCTGGACGAGGCGGGGAGTGGCCAGGACCCCGCCAATCTTGGGAGGTTGTTCGCGGCAATCGCGCGAACCGCAAAGGCAACGGTGTTTTCCAGTCATGACCCGGCCCTCGTCTCCGCCTGGGCTACCCGAGTCGTGTGGCTGGACCAGGGGCGCATCGTGGAGGATTGTCCGGTGGAGCAGAGCACGTGGGGAGGAGCCGCCCGCGCGGCCCGCGCCCCGGCCATCGCGGCGGCCGCGGCGAGTGATCGCGGCCTCGACGCGCGGTTGCGCCTCGGGCTCGTCGGCATGTTGGGTGTCGTGGTGATCCTGCTCGAGGGCGCGGTACCCCTCGGCGTGCTCGCTGCGTCCCTGCTGGGCGTGGCGTTCGTCCATCCGCGGGTGCAGCCATGGCGACGGGGTCTGCTGTTCGGGGCGCTGCTCGTCGCATGGTCGACGGCGTTCTCCCAGGCGCTGTTCTGGTCGGACTGGCCGAGGACGTCGCTCCTGCAGGTCGGACCCGTTCACCTTTGGCGGGAGGGCGCGCTCCATGGCCTCGCGCAGTCCACCCGGTTCATCTCGCTCGCTGCAGCCGGCCTGCTGCTCGCTGCGTCGACGCCGACAGATCGAGTGGTCACGGCGCTCCGGTCTCCCATCGGTCCCGTGCGGTTGCCGTACCCGCTGGTGATCATGATCGCAGCCATGGTCCGGTTCGTTCCGCTGGTGGCCGGCGAGTGGGGGCTGGTCCGGGCCGCGCGTCGGTCTCGCGGGCGCCCGATCTGGCGGAGGCCCCCGCAACGCTGGTTGTTGCTCGAGGTCGCGCTCCTGCGCCCGGTGATGGCCCGGTGCATCCGGCGGGCCCGGATGCTCGCCGAGTCGCTGGACACGCGAGGCTTTGATGCGGCGGCGCAACGTGCGGAGGTGGTCCCGCTCGCCTGGCGCGCTCGCGACTCGGCGGTCCTGACGGTGGCCGTGGTGGTGCTCGCGCTTGTCACGGCGATGCGTGGCATCTACGGGTTGTACACCGCAGATGTCTGGTATCACTCGGGATTGCGACCCATCTACGGGTTCGTGCGGGCCTGGCTGTAGCGGTCGGCCGGGCCCGCGTGGCGCATTCTAGCCGCCGGCGAGCAGCGCGTCGACCGTCAGCTGATCCGCTCCGGGAAAGCGGTACTGTGAGAATTCGTCAGGGCGAACCCAGCGGAATTCGTTCACACGCGCCGCGCGCGGGGTCCCGACCAGCGCGCAGCGGTAGACGACCATGTCGAGCGCGTACCGGTCGTAGGTGTGCGTGACGTGGAGCACGCGGTGGCCGACCTGCGCGCCCACGTCAAGCCGGTCCCGCACCGTGCGCCGCAGTGCGTCGGTGTCACTCTCGCCCTCCTGCACGCGCCCTCCGGGAAACTCCCAGAGGAGCGGCAGCGCGGCCTCGGGCCGACGCTGGGTGATCAGGTAGCGCCCGTCGCGCTCGATCTCCGCTGCGACGACACGAATGTGGGGAAGGCCTGTCATGCTCACTCCGATGGCTGTGTGTATCCTGTCCGGCCCAGTCGCCGCTCCTGGGTGGTGGCATACAGTCTGCGGGTGGTCTTCCGGTCGACCGCGGGTACAATGACCGGATGGCAGTGGAGGCAAGGTGATTCGTTCTGCGCTCAAACGTGGCATCAAGAAGGTGTTGGGGATGGAGGCCGCTCCGGCGGCGGCTCCTGTGCCGGCACCGGTCTGGCGTGTCCCGGTTCAGGAAGCCCCGGCGGTTGCCAGCCCTGCTCCGGTCGAGGCCGAGGGCCCGGTGACCCCGAGGACCGAAGCCGAGGCGCCGCCTGCCGTCGTGGCGAGCGAGGTGGAGCAGGTGCCCCTGCCCGCAGAGACTGTCGTGCTGCCATCCGACGACACCGCGGGCGCCGCGTTCACGTTCGATGCCGTCCAGGAGATCATGGACGAGATGGTCCGCCCCGCGCTGCAGGGCGACGGTGGCGACATCACGCTGCTTCGGATCGAGAACAACGACATCTATGTGAAGCTCGTGGGCTCCTGCTCCACGTGCCCGTCGTCGATCCTGACCATGAAGATGGGGGTCGAGGCGCTCCTCAAGGAGGAATTCCCGGCGATGAACAGCTTGATCCAGGTCGACTGAACCGGATCGCTCCGTTCCGCAGCGACGCGTGGCACGGCAACATCCCCGACCTCCTCGAGTCGGCCCGACTTCCGCACCCCTCGAGGAGCAGTGCTCCCGCCGGGTCGAGGGGGGGGACACTCACCTCTGCAGCGGGCGCCGCTCCCCGGAGCCCCACATTGCAGGGACCTCGCGGGGGGTCACCCACCCCTCCCGGATCCACTCGTCGATGGGGTGGTGCATGCCGACCTTGCCGACGTACAGGTTGGCCAGCGCTCCGCCAGCCGAGAGCCAGCGCTGGACCGCCGCCCAGCCGAGGCCATACACGGCGTCCTTCGCATAGGCGCCCGGGCGGCCCGGGTCGCCAAGGCCGCGCTTGATCCGCAGCACCACGGCAAACGCACCCCGCGCTCCGTATTCGGGCTTGAGCTGCTCCCAGAGGTCCCGGAACCCCTGGCGGCGGGCGAGCGTGATGATCGCGCTCACGCGGCGCTGGCGCTCCACGGCGGCGAAGGACAGGGTGCCCACGTGCTGCTCCGCGTACATCGCCAGGCCCTCCTCCGTCTGCAGGCTACCGGGAAGCCCGGTCGAGAACATCTGCAGGGGCTGGCGTTTGCCGTTCTCGGACCGGGCGACATGGACGTCGATCTCGTGCGCGACCAGGCGCCGGACGTCGCTCGCCCGAAACTGGGCGGCGGGGTTCACCCGGATCTCCTGTCGCGTGGACTCCACGAGGATTCGCGCGCTCATCACCTCGTCCCAGCGAACATGCCAGGTGTCCAGGCCGCGCGCGGCGAGGCCGGACTCCAGCGACTGTCGCATGGCAGCCGCGCCCATGGCGGGCTCGGGCGGCGAGGGGGTGTCGGCGCCGGGGGACTCCGGGATGGTGCCGTCCTCCCAGCGCTCGTGCGCCGCCCACAGGTCGAAGTGCTCGGCGTCGCGCCGGAGGAGGGCCTCCGCCATGCGGTGAAATGAGGCGAGAGCGTCGGCCAGCAGACCGCTGAACGAGTGCATCCGGGGCACGGGCATCGCCCGAAGGCGCTCCTGCCACGCGTGCAGCTCTCCCGGCTGGGCGTAGCGGAAAGGCGGCTGCGCCGTGCCGGCGAAGAACGCCGCCTGCGCCTCCGCCACGTTCAGCGGGTTGAGCAGCCGTGCGGGGTCGAGCGCATGGTGCGCGGCGAAGAGCGCTGCGTCCAGCGCCTGGATCTCGGCGGGGACGATCCGTGTGGGGCTAGTGATGCGCCTTCCGGATTTCCTCCAACGAAGGGGACTTCTTGTTGGTCCGGAACTCCGTTGGGTGGCTCGCGGGCGCAGGCGCGGGCGCGGGGGTGGCTACGGTCGCAGTCGTCGCCGGCGTCGTGGCGGTGGCGGGCGCCGTAGCCACCGCGGTGGTGCCGCTCGGGCTCGGAACCACGGTTGCGGCGGTGCCGGCCGGGGCCGCTGCAGTGGCGCTTCCACTGCAGGTGGGCGGCATGCTGCTGAGCGCAGACTGGCACCCCATCTTCAGGCCCTCCTTGCCCTGCGGGGTTGCCGCGGCCTGGGCCCACGCATCCCGGGTGGACTTGAACGCCGACTCGTACTGGGACTTCATCGTCGGGTCCATCGAGGCCATGCAGCTGTCCATCTTCTTGATGTAGTCGTCGCACTCCGGAACCCCGATGGACCCATCGGTGGCGGCGGCGGCGGTGGGCGGCGGCGGCGGCGGCGGGGTCGTGGAGGATGTCGAGCCGCCGCAAGCGAGAGCAAAGCCGAGAGCGAGAGTGGTGGGAAACAGAACCTTCTGCATGGGGCCTCGTTGCGCTGTCAAGAGTGTGCTGCGAAAAACAAGCGCCGCATCAGCATAGCGGCGCGGCAAACGGGGGTCAAGTACCGTGTCCTCCGCGCGGCGACGCCACGGGCGGTCCGAATTAGCGGGGCCCATGAAATCCATCCTCGCGCTCAACCTCAACGGGGCCGATGTCGAGCTGGCCGTGCCGGACCACTGGACGCTGCTCGAAGCCATTCGCTACGAGGCCAGACTCACCGGGACCAAGCAGGGCTGTGACAAGGGCGATTGTGGGGCGTGCACCGTGCTCCTCGACGGGAAGCCAGTTCTCTCCTGCCTTACCCTGGCTCATGCCTGCTCGGGCCGCCGGGTCACGACGATCGAGGGCGTGGCGACGCCCGATGGACCCGACGCTCTTCAGCGCGCATTTGACGTGAGCGGGGCCCTCCAGTGCGGCTTCTGCCAGCCGGGGATGATCCTCTCCGCGCGGGCACTGCTGGAGAAGGACCCGCACCCATCGGACGATGCGATCCGCGAAGCGCTCTCCGGCAACCTGTGTCGATGCACGGGGTACACAAAGATCATCGAGGCCGTGCGGCTCGCGGCGAACGACAACGCCCAACCGAACGTGCACGGCCCCGTGCCCATCAAGTACGGCGATGCGGCGCCCGGGTTCAACGTGATCGGCGCGCGGATGCGGAAGGCGGACAGCATCCAGAAGGCCACGGGCGAGACGATCTACACGGACGATCTGCTCCCCGCGCGCCTCGCACACGGTAAGATCTTGCGTTCGCCCCACGCTCACGCACGGATCCTCTCGATCGACACCTCTGCGGCCGAGGCGCTCCCGGGCGTGCTCGCCGTGATGACCGGGGCCGACCTCCCCGTCCGCTACTGCGTCATCCCCTGGACCCCCGACGAGACCGCGTTGGCGATCGAGAAGGTGCGGTACGTCGGGGAGGGCGTGGCTGCGGTCGCGGCTGTCGACGAGGAGACCGCCATCTCGGCGCTCGACCTCATCGCCATCGTCTATGAGGTGCTTCCCGCCGTTGTCGAGCCGTCCGCTGCGTTGGCCCCGGGCGCCCCGCTCGTGCACGAAGTCGACTGGAAGGGACGGCCGTGGGAGTCGAACGTCTGCAAGGAGGTCGATCTGGCTTTCGGCGACGTAGATGCCGGGTTTGCTGCCTCCTCTGCAGTCTCCGAAGCCACATGGTTCTACGAGGGCTCGAACCACGCTGCGATCGAGCCGCATTGCGCGGTGGCCTCCTGGTCCCCCGATGGTCAGCTCACCGTGTGGTCTGCGAGCCAGGTGACACACTACCTGCATCGCGAGATCGCGAAGGTGATCGGCGTGCCCGAGGAGAAGGTTCGGGTCATCCAGCCCGCGATCGGGGGGGCGTTCGGCGGGAAGTCCGAACCCTTCGACCTGGAGTTCTGCGTCGCGTTCCTCAGTCGGCGCGCCGGGCGTCCCGTGAAGATCCTCTACACCCGGGAGGAGGTGTTCTACAGCCACCGCGGCCGTCATCCCATGGAGATGATGTTCAGGGTGGGGTGCGATGCTGACGGTCGCATCAAGGCCGTCGAGAGCGACATCATCATCGATGGGGGCGCATACCACTCCTTCGGGCTCGTCACCGCCTACTACTCGGGCCAGATCCTCACGGGGCCCGTCGCCTTCGAGAGCTACCACTTCCGGTCGCGGCGCGTCTACACGAACAAGCCATGCTGCGGGCCGAAGCGGGGCCATGGGTCCGTACAGCCCCGGTTCGCGTTCGAGTGCGCGCTGGATGACGTCGCCCACACCCTCGGCATCGATCCGATCGAGATCCGCCGTCGCAACGCGATGCGCTCCGGGGAGACGACGGTGAACGGGCAGGTCCTTCCCTCCACGGGGCTGCTCGCCTGTCTGGACTCGGTGGCCGACGCCTCGGGCTGGGCGGCGCGACACGGCAAGCTGGGGCCGGGGCGTGGGCTCGGCGTCGCCTGTTCGATGTACATCTCGGGCACCGCCTACCCGATCTACCCGAACGACATGCCGCAGTCGGGCGTGATGTTGCGCGCGGATCGCAGCGGCAAGATCACCGTGTTCTGCGGGGCGAACGACATCGGTCAGGGCTCCGACGGCGTGCTCGCGACCATCGTCGCGGAGGAGACCGGGGTGTTGCCGGACGACATCTCCGTGATCTCCGGCGATACCGAACTCACACCGGTGGACCTCGGCAGCTACAGCTCACGCGTGACCTACATGTGTGGAATCGCCGCCCAGGAGGCCGCGCGGGAGATGCGCGCCCGAATGGTCGCCGCGGTCGCGGTAAAGTGGGCCGTGCCGGTCGAGCAGGTCGTGGTCATCCTGGGCGCCCTTGTCGACGTTGCCGACCCGACCCGCACCTGCGCGGTTCGCGATGCGCTTGTTCTCGCCGAGGCGGCCGCCGGAGTGCCGCTGTGCACGGTCGGCGGGTATCGGACGCGCAAGGTTGGCGGGAACTACCGGGGGGGCACCATCGGGGCGTCTCCTGCGTACTCCACCACGGCGCACGTGGCGGAGGTCACGGTGGACCAGGAGACCGGCATCGTTCGCGTGGAGCGGGTTTGGGCCGCGCACGACTGCGGGCGGGCCCTCAACCCGCAGCTGGTGGAGGGCCAGATCGAGGGGAGCGTGTACATGGGGTACGCCGAGGCGCTCATGGAGGCACACACCTTCGACGAGCGCGGTCTGCACCGGGGGCCCAACCTGCTCGACTACCGCATCCCGACCAGCCGGGAGTGCCCGGAGTTCTTCGCGAAGATCATCGAGACCATCGATCCGGGCGGGCCGTACGGGGCCAAGGAGGCCGGCGAAGGGCCGCTGCACCCGATCATTCCGGCGATCGGCAACGCGATCTTCGACGCCGTCGGCGCCCGGCTCCGGCGGATGCCGTTCACGCCCGAACGGGTCCTCGAGGCCCTGCGGGCCCGCTGATCCGCTCCCCGCCCCGGGCCGCTACGCGTTCAGGACGTGGATCGCCTCGCCCAACGCGGCCTTGCAGGCCTCCATGATGCCCTCGCTCAAGGTCGGGTGGGGATGGATCGAGAGCCCGATGTCGTGGAGCTCGCACTCCATCTCGACGGCGAGAACGCACTCGCTGATGAGGTCGGAGGCGTGGGGGCCGACGATCGTGACACCGATGATCCGGTTGCTGGCCTTGTCTGCGATCACCTTGATGAACCCGTCGGTCTCGTTGGTGGTGAGCGCGCGTCCGATCGCGGCGAACGGAACCTTCCCGACCTTGATGTCCATGCCGGCGGCCCTTGCCTCGGGCTCCTGAAGCCCCGCGGTCGCGATCTCCGGGTCGGTGAACACCACGGCGGGCACGGTCCTGGCGTCGTTGTAGACCTTGTGGCCGGCGATGACCTCGGCGCACACCTCGCCGTCGTGGGTGGCCTTGTGTGCGAGCATCAGCCCCGTGGTGCAGTCGCCGATCGCGTACAACCCAGGCACGCTCGTCTTGAGCTGCTTGTCGGTCTGGATGAACCGCCCGACCATGGCGACGCCGGTCTTCTCCAGGTCCATGTTGTCCGTGTTCGGGCGGCGTCCCACGGTGACGAGGATGCTGTCCACGGTCACGGACTTCTCTCCGGTCGGGGTCTTGTACCGGAGCACGGCACCCTCGCCCGATTCCTCCCAGCCGAGCGCCTGGGACGAGAGCTCCACGGCGATCCCGGACTTCTTGAGCCTCCGGTGGATGAGCTTGACGACGTCGGTGTCGAAGCCCGGGAGGACCTGGTCGGCCATCTCGATCACCGTGACCGCGCTGCCGAGCTTGCGGTACATGCTGCCCATCTCCAGCCCGATGTAGCCGCCGCCGATCACGGCGAGGCGCGCGGGGATCTCCGGCAGCGCCAGCGCCTTGGTGGAGTCCAGGATCCGGGCGTCCTTGAACGAGAAGCCCGGAACCTCCACGGGGCGGGAACCCGTAGCGATCACGATGTGGTCCGCGGTCACGCGCCTGGGCCCGTCCTTCGTCGTCACCTCCAGTTCGTTCGGGCCGACGAACATGGCGCTTCCTTCGAGCATCTCGACCTTGTTCCCCTTGAGGAGGGTGCGGACGCCCCCGGAGAGCTTGCTGGTGACGCTGTTCTTCCAGGCCTGCAGCTTGGACATGTTCATCTTGAGCTCGCCGGTGAACTCGATGCCCATCGCCTCGGCGTGCTGGAATTCCTCCATCCGCTTGCCCGCAGTGATCAGCGCCTTGGAGGGGATGCAACCGACGTTGAGGCACACCCCGCCCCAGTACTCCCGTTCGATCACCAACGTCTTCACTCCGAGTTGCCCGAGGCGGATGGCGCAGGGGTAGCCGCCGGGGCCGGCTCCTAGGACGATGGCCTGATAGTGCGAGGCTGCAGACATGGGGACTCTCCGAAGGGGCGCGTTCTATCCCGTCAGGGGGTCCCCGGCGCGCGGCTCGATGCGCGGGCTATTCCAGTTCGTGCATCGCCACGGCGTCCCGAAGCTTCGGCTCGAACCAGGTGGACTTCGGTGGCATCACCTCGCCGGCGTCGGCAACGGCCAGCAGCTGGTCCATCGACGTCGGGTGCATGTGGAACGCCACGGCGTGGGAGCCGCTGTCGACGAGCCGCTTGAGCTCCTGCCAGCCGCGGATGCCGCCGATGAAGTCGATGCGCTTGTCGGTGCGCGGGTTCTCGATCCCGAGCAGCGGGCGGAGAACGCGATCCTGGAGCAGCGACACATCGAGTCCTGCGACAGGATCGTTCGGGATGTTCCTCGCCTTCAGCGAATACCACACCCCGCCGAGATACATGGTGTAGTGGCTGCGGCCGGGGGGCACCGGCTCGGTCGTGGCGGCGACGTCGAAGTGCGCACGAACAGCAGCGAGCAGCGACTCGGGGGTGTGGCCGTAGAGGTCCTTCACTGCCCGGTTGTAGGCCAGGATCTGCAGCGCGGATGAGGGGAACAGGCCTGCGAGGAACCACCCGTGGCGCCCGGGAGTGCCTGCTCGCATCCGGTGGATGATCGACGCTGCGGCGGAGCGGTGATGGCCATCTGCGACATAGGTTGCAGGGAGCTCCGCCGCTGCCGCAGTCACGGCGGCGACGTCGGAGGGATCTGCCAGCCGCCAGAGGGTGTGCTCGACGTCGTCCTCGGTCGTCACCCGCCACTCGGGCGTGCGCTGTGCGTGGGATGCGATGAGCGCATTGAGCGCCGGGGTGTCCCTGTAGGCGAGGAACACCATGCCGGTCTGGGCGTTGGAGGCATTGATGTGCTCGACACGGTCCTTCTCCTTGTCCGGCCGTGTGTGCTCGTGCTTCTTGATGAGGCCCTCGTCGTACTCCTCGCAGGAGAAGCAGGCGACGAGGCCGACCTGGAAGTGGTCCCCCATCTTCTGGCCATAGAGGTAGTAGCTCTCGGTCGGGTCCTGGACGAGCAGGCCCGCGGCCTTCAGGCCCAGGTACTCGTTTCGCACGGTGTCATAGGCGAGTCGCGAGTGCGAGTCGGTGCCCTCGGGCAGCACGGCCTCGGGGCGGCTCACCCGCACGAACGACCTGGGGTTGGCTGCCACGATCGCGCGGGCCTCCGATTCGCTCATGACGTCGTACGGCGGCGCGATCACGTCGGCGGCGAGGGCGTTTGGTGCGTGTACAGCGCGGAAGGGGCGGATCTGCGACATGGGTGCTCCGGGGGAGCGGCATCTAACGCGCGCGGGACTGCGGATACCCCGGGGGATCAGGGATATGATGGGGGCATGTTGTCGTTGGCCGATGAATTGCGAATGCTCCCCATCTTTCAGCGGGTCCCGGCCGCGGCCGTAGGCAGCGCCTCGGCGTTGTGGTCGGTGCGGGATGTGCATGTGGGGGAGGTGCTCTGGCGAGCGGGAGCCCCGGTCGACGAGATCGGGATCGTGCTGGCCGGTGACCTCCGGGCGCTCGTCAGTGAGGCGGAGGTGGGTCGCGTGCTCCCGGGCGAGGTCATCGGAGAGGCTGCAGGGTTCTTTGCCGGCAACGTCCGCACCGCGTCGCTGGTGGCGCGGAGTACCTCGAAGGTCGCGATCCTCCCCGTGTCCGGCTTGCGGACGCTCCGGTGGCAGCGAAGCCCGATCTACGGCGCGCTGCTCGATACCGCCCTGGTCACGCTGGCGCGTCGCATCCAGAACGCGAACCAGCGGATCGCCGCGATGGCGACCGGCAGGGAGTCTGCGCCGGCGCGGGTAGAACCAGCGTTCTTCCAGCGGATCTGGAAGAGTCTGGCGCCTGGCGCCGCGCTCGAGCCGTGTCCCGAGCTCCTTCCGCTCCTCAAGGGCCTGCCCGGTCTGGCCCAGGCCAGCGACGAGGTGTTGGCGCCGTTTGCCGCCGCGTTCACCGCCCAGTCGATGCAGGAGGGAAAGCCGCTCTTCCTCGAGGGCGAGCAGGCTTCGAGCGCCTTTCTGATCGCCTCGGGGATGGTGGATGTGTTCCGGCACGTTCGGGGTGACCGTGCGGAGCGCCTCGCGACGCTCAAGTCCGGGGACGTGCTCGGGATCAACACCCTGATCCTCCCAGGTCCCCGGACCGCGAGTTGTGTCCCTGTGACCAGGGGGTGGCTGTATCGACTCGACGTGGAGGTGTATGAGCGCCTTGCCGGCGATACCCGACTGTGGTGGCGCGAGAGCATGCTCGGGGCGCTCGCGACGCAAATCAAGCTCTCCAACCAGGCTGTCCGACGGGACGCTGGGCAGCCAGGCCGGACCCTGCCGCCGGGCGCAGTGGGGCCATCGGGTGATGGGTTCCAGGACCTGCTCACCGCATCGGGCTTCCTCGAGGGCTTGCCCGTGAGTGAGAAGGACCTCGAAGGGATCGAGGTCGTCGTGACCGAGGATCAGCGCAGGAACCCGCGCCGGCGGTGACGGTCAGAGGATCCACACCGTTCCTGCGCGACCATCGATCAGGATCTCGGCCCCGTCCTGGATGTGCTGGGTCGCGCCGCTGATGTTCGCGACTGCCGGGAGGCGGCACTCGCGGGCGACCACGGCGCCGTGGGACAGCTGGCTCCCGAGCTCCAGGACGAGCCCCGCAGCGCGCCCGAATGCCGACGTCCATGCCGGATCGGTCGAGTGCGTGACAAGGATCTCGCCGGCACGCAGGGCCGAGGCGTCCGCTGCATGGTGGAGCACGCGCGCAGGCCCTCGTGCCGTGCCGGGAGAGACCCCCAGGCCCTGAAGGCGGCGTGTGGCCGGTGGGGGGGCCACCGGGGCGTCTCCCCGGAAGAAGTCGGGGGGGTTCGGGTCGGCGCCTATCCGGCGGCGCTGCGCTGCCCGTTGGTCCGGGTGTTCCGGCAGGTGGAGCAGCTCCTCGGCCGTCAGCCACGGAACCTCGTCGGGCCGCAACCCCATCGCCGGAGCGAGAGCGGAGAGTCTGCGCTTCACGGTCCAGAAGAACCTGTCCAGCGCATAGCGTTGCTCCTCACGCAAGCGCAGGTATTCACTCGCGAGGTGGGTCAGGCGGCGGTGGACGGGGTGCAGCGCGGCGGCGGCGCGCTCGGTCTCCACCACCTCGGCCGGCACATCCGGGCGGGGCTCGAGCGCGAGCGCCCTCGCCGTGTTCCAGGTGCCCGCTTCGTCCTCGACCAGCCGCGGGGCCCAGATCTCCCAGCTCGCGCGGGATCGGTGGCCGTGCTCTGCCAGGAATGTCGACATCGGGAGCATGCCGCGTCCCACGTCGCCCAGCGCGGCATCGACACGCCGGGTGATGGAGCCGCCCCACGGTCGCAGGACCAGTTCTCGCTGCGCCTCGGTGAGCGTGGGGCCGAGCAGCTCAAAACTCATGTTCGCGAAGAGGAGCGAAGTGACGTGGATCTTGATGTACTCGCGCAGAAGCTCGCTCGTGAGCGAGAGGACCTGCGGCAGGTCGCTCGTTTCGAGGGTGCGCAGGCGCGCGGGGAGGCCCTTGCGGAAGGTGTCCCAGGCCCGGACGTTCGTCGCGGGGTTCCAGCGAAAGCGGCGCCAGCGGCGCTCGGCGAAGGTGGTCTTGAAGATGCTCGCGTACACGGCGAGGTCCGGGGCTGCCGCGTGGCGGCGGGTGAAGGCCGCCTCCTCCTCAGGTGGAAAGAAGTCCACCATGAACCGGGGAGGGGCGGCTCCCGGGGCCTTGAACACGAGGTGGCGGAACACCGTGACGTTGAGGTACGGGTGGCCGTTGACGACGCGCAACGGGGGTTCGCCACCCAGGTATTGCCGCGACGTCTCCGGGTAGGAGATGAACCAGGTGAGCGCCGGCCCGACGATCGACCAGGTGAGCGGCGTGACGCCGCCGGGAAAGCGCTCTCCGATGAAGCGCCGCGTCCACAGCGTGGCGTCGCCACGGGGCAGCCTCCGCTGCGTCGTGATGGGTCGCGCCTGCAGCACCCAGAATTTTCCAGCGCGGTCCTGAACCCACTCCACGTCCTGCGGGCCGCCGAACGCCCGCTCGATGGCGAGCCCGAGCTCCCCGAGCGCCACAAGGTCCTCCCGAAGCAACTTTCTGGCGTGTGGCGCTGCGGTCGCCCTCGTCTGGAGGCCTCCCCGGTCGAGCACCAGCTCGGTGGCCTGTGACCGGACTCCTTCCTCGGTGATCACGGGCGTCTTTCGCGTGCCCATGCGTCGGTCTCGGGTCAATACATATCGGTCCGGCACCGCCTTGCCGCTCACGAGCGGCTCTCCCAGACCCCACACCGCTTCGATCACCATCTCTCCCCAGCTCCCGCTCACGGGGTTCGTGGTGAACAGGACGCCCGCCAGCCGCGCATCGATCATCTCCTGGATGAGCACGGCCATCCCATGCAGGGGCTCACCCGGGGAGCGCGCCTCCACCCAGCTCCGCCACACGTCGCGTACGGCCTGCTCGAACCCAGCCGGACCGACCGCGAGGACAGTGGCGTATCGGCCGGCAGCGGCGTGGTCTGCGCGGTCTTCATCGGTTCCGCTCGAGCGGACTGCCACGCACGGAGCGGGGCTGACGAGCGGGAGCGGCATGCGGCCGCTGGAGATCCTCGCCGGAAGCCCCGGGGTACTGGCGTCGAGGTTGTTCTCGAGAAGGAAGGCCTTGAATACCGAGGGCGGGATCACCCAGGCGCGGGGTACGTCGAACCCCAGCCGGACCAGCCGCGCGAGGGCCGCAGCCTTGCCCCCGAGGTCACCCGCCCGCTCGGAGGCTTCGAGGGGGATCATCGGTCGGTTCGCGGCGGACCCGCGAATCCCAGGCCGCTCGCGATCCCGGCGAAGGGTCGGGACTCGGCCGCATCCTGAGCTGCGAGCGCCTCACGGTAGCCCTGGAGGTGCTCCCGGTCGGTGATGAGCATCCGCTCGATTGCTCTGTGCGTGAGCTCCTCGGCCTGGGTCGGTGGCGGCGGAAGCAGCTTGAGATCACGCAGGAGTACCTCGGAGAGCTTGTCATCGGCTTCGAGGCGTGCCGCGGGCGTGGTTGCGGCCTCGGCGGCCTCGACGGCGACCTTGATCGATGCTTCAGGCGCCCCCCAGGCCACCAGTTGCTGCGCGCTGGCGATCTGCTCTTCCAGGTCTGCCTCCACGCTCTTCGCCGCCAGCTCGGCGCCCCCCCTCGCCGCGCGGACCTGCGCGCCGTCCAGGTAGGCGCCCAGCAGGACGACGCCGCCGATCAACCCGGCGGGCGCGATCACGAAGCGCACCGCCCAGCTCACCCCTTGCCAGGCCGGGTCGGGCTCGGCCTGCTCGGCTCTCACGGGCGGGGCTGGCGTGGCTGCCGCGGGAACGGGCGCGGGCGTGACGGGGGGCGCGGGCGCGACGGGGGGCGTGGGCAGTGGGGCGGGCGGGCTCGACCCCATCGGTTCGTTCGGAGGTGGTGCCTGCTCGGGAGCACGCTGCGCTCCGGTCGCCTCCTCGGTCTCTTCGTCTGCAAAGCTCTCCCGGGCGGCATCCTGTGGCTCCGACTCCGGCTCCTCGGTCCCAAAAAGTCCGCGCGCAAAACTGGCGATGTCCGGGTACCGGTACTCGGGGTCGAGCTCGAGCGCCCGCTCGACCGCCGCCGCCAGGGCGAGCGGGCAGTCCGCCATGACCGCCGCGAGGGGCTCGTACGCGGGCCCGCCGCGCGGATCCAACCTCGGCTGCTCGGCGAATGGAGCGTGGCCGGTCAGCATCTCGTACAGCACGCAACCCAGCGAGAAGACATCGGTCCTGGCATCCAGCCGCGCCCCTGGAACGAAGAGCTCCGGGGCGAGGTACCGCGCGTAGGAGGGGGGGGGCTGCCCGGTCCCGTCGGCTCCGCCGAGCGCTCGCCACAGGCCAAACTCCGTGACCCGCGCGGTCACCCCGCCCTGGGTGACGGCGAGGAGCACATCCCCTGGGGTGAGCGACTCGTGCACGAGGCCCATTGTGTGCGCGGTCCGAACGGCGTCGAGGATCTCCAGGAAGAGCGGCATCACGTCGCCCAGGTCCATGCCGTCGGCGTCGGCGAGCACGTCGCGCAGGCAGGTGCCCTCCACCCACTCGGTCACCAGCGCGAAGATGGTTCCGGTCTCCACGATCTCAGCGATGGGCACCACGTTGGGGTGGGTGAGCGCCTGCTGCAGCCGGACTTCCCGGCGGAGCGCCTCGCGCGCTGCGGGCCCGAGACCGGAGGGGAGGCGCAGCACGTGGTAGGTCTGGGCAGCCAGGCTGCGCGCCTTGTAGAGCGCTCCCCACCTGCCGTTGCCGAGCTGCTCCATGACCTTGTAGCGGCCGACCACATCTCCGGGCTGCAGCGGGACATCGTTCATGTGTGACCCGGGCGCCGCAGGAGCCGGCTCTCCAGGCGCTCGGCGAAGGGCTCGGCCCAGGCCCCCCACAGCTCCCAGCCCGCGCCGACGAGACACAGTGCCTCGTGGGCACCCAGCCAGATCCAGCCTCGCCAGCCGAGTCGGGGCCCGATCAGGACGGCGAGCCCGGCTCCGACGAGCAACCATGCGAGGGCGAGCACCTTCATCGGACGAAAACCCATTCGTTTCACCACCGGTCACCTCTTGACTAACCAGTGCGATACCGGTGCGGATGTGAACCCCCTCCTCGAAGGAACCGATCTCTCCCGCCCGCACAGGGTGCTCGTGGTCGGGCCTCGAGGCACCGGCCGCCGCATCGACGCCTACCTCGCGCTGCGATTCTCGGACTGGTCGAGAGCGCAGTTCGTCCGCTGGATTCGGGACGGAATGGTGCACTCCGACATGCGCCAGCTCAAGCCTTCCAGCACGATCGCAGAGGGGGAGGTGATCCGGATCTTCGTTCCGGGGATCGCGCCGGAGGGTGCGCCGCCGCCGCTCCCACCGATCCTGTACGAAGATGAGCACATCATGGTCCTCGACAAGCCCGCGGGCCTCCTCATGCATGCGGTCGGGCAGCGGTGGTCGTACAGCGTGGTCGGCCTGGCGCGTGAGGCGCGTCCGGGGCACGAGATCGACATCGCACATCGGCTCGACCGGGAGACGTCCGGCGTGGTGATCCTCGTCAAGACGCTCGACGCCAACCGGAGGATGCGGGAGTTGTTCCAGGATCGATACGTAAGCAAGACCTATCAGGCGATCGTCCGCGGAGATCCGTCGTGGGAGACGGAGGTGTGTGAGCTGCCCCTCGGCACCCTGAACCCGAAGGTCGAGATGACGGTGGCCACCGGCAAGGCCGAAACCGTCGAACTGCGTCAGGGCCATGTTCCTGCCGGGTCCTCCGCGCGCACACGGTTCTCCGTCCTGCAGCGGTTCTCCGGCCACGCGCTGGTGGAGTGCCATCCGGAGACAGGGCGAACGCACCAGATCCGGGCCCACCTGGAGTGCCTCGGATTCCCGATCCTCGGCGACAAGCTCTATGGCCAGCCAGACGACGTGTTCCTGGAGGCCCTGCGAAAGGGACCGACCGCTCGCGTCCGCTCGAGCATCGGCTTCCCGCGCCATTGTCTGCACGCGCGATCCATCGCGTTTCCACATCCGTTCAGCGGGCAGACGCTCCGCGTGTCCGCGCCTCTCGCCGCGGACATGGAAGCCGTCTGCCAGGGCCAGACCGCGACCTGGCCCGAGTCCGCTGGGCCAGGCGGGTGAGGCCGGGGACGGGCGCTACTCGCCGCTGTCGCCGATCGCCTCGACGGGGCAGTTCTCCATCGCCTCGTTGCACTGCGAAAGTTCCTCGTCCGAATCCGGCTGCTTGTAGCAGATGTCGTGATCTTCGGCGTCGGACATCCTGAAGTTGTTCGGGGCTGCGTCCGAGCAGACCGAGCAGAGGATGCATTCCTTGTCCACGAAGAAGCCAACCTTCTTGCCAGAGATGACGGCCGTGCCGCCTGCGTTGTCTTCCCAGCGATTTTTCCAATCCGCCACGTGAGCCTCCAAAAGGGAGGGCCCGGTATCCCCTACCCCCGTGCATGCGCAAGCCACCCCGCATAAACCATTTTGCATGGCTGTCCTCCACGTCGCCCGAATGGGCAACCCTCTGCTCCGCGCTGTGGCCAAGACCGTACCTGCAGAGGTGATCCGGTCGAGGTCTTTCCAGCAGTTCTGCGACGACCTGTTGGAGAGCATGTTCGAACATGATGGCTCGGGGCTCGCCGCGCCCCAGGTGTTCGAGAGCGTTCGTGTCGTCGTCTTCTCGTTCGAGGGCGGAGACCCGATCTTCTTGATAAATCCGGTTGTCACACCGATATCGGACGAGACACGGGAGGGTTACGAGGGCTGCTTGTCCGTGCCGGGCCTTCGTGGAAAGGTCACCCGGTGGCTGGACATCCGCGTAGATGGGCTGAACCGCGAGGGAAAGCCCTTCGCCTTCGAGGCCCACGGCTGGCCGGCCCGGATCGTGCAGCACGAGGTCGACCACCTCGACGGTGTGCTCTACGTGGACAAGGCCGCCCCGGGATCCCTCGCGTTCCTTCCCGAATATCGTCGCTTCGGTCCCCCGATTCCGCTTCCGAAGGGCCACGACGAGGACGAGGAGTCCGACGAAGAAGGAGCCGACGACGAGGAATAGCGGTCGCGTGGGACGCGTATTCCCCCGCCTGGGCTATTCCCCGATGCGCCGGACAAGCGGAGCGATCCCGCGGGACTCGAGCAGCTCCACGAGGGCCTTCACTCGCGACGGATCGACGACGATCTCTGTCTCCGAGATCCTCCCGATCACGAAATCGTCGATCGAGACCACCAGCTCCATCTCGCGCAGGGCTTCGGCGTCGCTCACGCGGAGCACGGCGACGTTCTTGTGGACGAGGGGCGCTGGTTCGCTCACGCGGCGCTCTCGATGCGGTACGCGTAGCCCTGTTCGGTGAGGAACAGCTGGCGGCGCTCCCCGTAGGTCTGCTCGATCGTGTCGCGCGTGATGATGGTGTAGAAGCTCGCCTTGTTGTCCCCGGCCTTGGGCCGCAGGATGCGCCCGAGCCGCTGGGCCTCCTCCTGCCGGCTGCCCCAGGTGCCGCTGATCTGGATCGCGACGTTGGCATCCGGAAGGTCGACGGAGAAATTCCCGACCTTGGAGATGACGAGCACCTTGTCGTCGCCGCGGCGGAACCGTGCAAACAGGTCGTCCCGCTGCTTCTGCGGCGTGCGCCCGTCGATGATCGGCAGCTGCAGGCGATGGGCCATGAACTCGAGCTGGTCGATGTACATGCCCAGGATGAGCACCCGGTCGCCTTCGTGCTCGCGGAGCAGGCGCTCGATGATCGGGGTCTTCATCGCATTGCAGCTCGCCACGCGAAACTTCTCGCGGTCATCGGCGGTGGCGTAGCGGATGCGGTCCTCGTCGCTGAAGCCGCAGCGGATCTCGGTGCATGAGGCCGCCGCGATCCAGCCCTGGTGCTCCAGATCCTTCCAGGGGACGTCGAAGCGCTTCGGGCCGATGAGGGAGAACACGTCCTCCTCCTTCCCGTCCTCTCGCACGAGTGTGGCCGTGAGCCCGAGGCGCCGCCGGGCCTGGAGGTGAGCGACCGCCCGGAACACCGGGGCGGGGAGCAGATGGACCTCGTCGTAGATGACGAGCCCCCAGTTCTCCCGGTCAAAAATGCCGAAGTGGATGAAGATGTCGTTCTTGGACTTCCGGAAGGTGATGATCTGGTACGTCGCGAGGGTGATCGGACGGATGTCCTTGGTCTCGCCCGAGTACTCGCCGATCTGGTCCTCGGTGATGGTCGTCCGCTCCAGGATCTCGGCCTTCCACTGCCGCAGTGCGGTGATGTTGGTGCACAGGATCAGCGTGCGCATGGAGAGCTTCGACATCACGCCGATGCCGACCATGGTCTTTCCGGCACCGCAGGGCAGGACGATGACTCCGGAGCCGCCGTGCACGACGCCGTCTCCGTAGAACGCGTCGATCGCCTCGGTCTGGTACTCGCGCAGCGCCCAGGCGCTCCCGCTCTTCGTCTCGGGGAGCATGGAGAGGAGGAGCTCGTCACCATCGCGGTAGCCGGCCAGATCCTCGACCGGGTGGCCCGCGTGGGTGAGCGTTTGCTTGAGGTCGCCGCGGTTGGCGGGGTCCACGAGCACTGCCGTCGGAGAGATCTTGGTTCCGAGCAGCGGAATCACCGGCTTCAGCCGGGTGATCTCGGTCATCAGCACCGGGTCGTCGGCCTCCAGCCGCAGCCCCCGGGGGTCCTTGTAGAGCTTGAGGCGCCCGTAGCGGCTCATGGTCTCGCGGATCGAGACGGGCACGTTGGGCGGCACGTCGTACTTGGCCCACTGGTTCAGCGCGGCGACGACGTCATCGACGGTCATCCCGGCGCTCGCTGCGTTCCACAGCGAGAGCGGCGTGACCTTGTAGGTGTGGATGTAGTCCGGCGACTTCACCAGCTCCGCGAAGCGCACGAGCGCATCCCGGGCGCCACGGAAGTGAACGCTCATCGTCTCCAGGAGCAGGGTGTGGTCCGATTGGACGATGAGGGGATTTTCGGGGACGTAGCGCATGGGGGCGGCCCCTTATCACCCCCGCCGGTTCTGGTGCGAGCAGTGGTACCCTTCGTGACGAGAGCTACAGCTTGCTGCCCGGCTCGGGGATCATGGGCAACATGACCACCTCGGGGACCATGTAGTGCGCGGAGGTGTTGGCGATCTGCCAGATTCCCTCGGCAACCTCGGCTGGGTCGAGGAAGTCCCGGTCCGGCTGGATGTGGTCGGGGAAGGGCAATGTGTCCATGGTTCGCCAGAACGGCGTGTCGATCCCGCCCGGGCACACCGCGGTGACGTGGATGCCCCACTGTGCGGCCTCCATCGCCAACGTGCCCGTGAAGCCGTTCAGTCCCCACTTCGTCGCGCAATACACAGACTCATTGGGCAGAAGGCGTTTTCCGGCGATCGATGAGATGTTTATGATACGTCCGCGGATGGGGTCGGGGGGCTGCAACTTCATGGCCCTCAGCGCCGCGAGGCTGCCAAAGATCGCGCCCTTCAGGTTCGTGTCCACCATCAGGTCGACATCCGCGGCTGTCGCGTCCGCCGCCGACCCGTACACCGCGACTCCCGCATTGTTGATCATGACGTCCAGTCGCCCGAATTCGGCCAGGGCCGCGTCGACGAGACGCTCGCACTCGACGGCGAGTCGGACGTCTGTCTGGACCGCCAGGGTGCCTACACCGCGGTCTGCCAGGGCCTCCGCAAGCGCGTCGATCTCCGGAGCGGTCCGGGCGCCGAGCACCACGTCGAAGCCGCCTGTCCCGAAGCGCTCCGCGAGAGCGGCGCCGAGCCCGCGCCCAGCACCGGTGATACATACAACACGACGCGGGGGTGTGTTGTGTTTCACAGCAGGTCCAGTGCCGCGTGAACTGCGGCATCTATTCCTTTACATACCTGTGCTATCGCCGCGTCTCCGTACATGTATGCCGGGGTCGAGACGATACGGCGCGCCGTGTCGACGTGGCACCCGGTCACCGCCTTGTTCACGTGGGTTCCGCCCAGGGAGCGGATCAGGCCCGCCGTTCCCTCGTCGTCGCCGATGGTCACCTCGCCCTCCCGCAGCACCGCCACGAGGACTGCGGGCGCGATGCAGATGACACATATTGGCTTGTTCGCCGAGCGGAACGCTCGGACGACCCGTTCGAAGTCGGGGATCCCCACGGCGTCCCGACCCGCGCTGGCGAGGTTGGAGAGGTTCTTCGCCACGCCGAACCCGCCCGGGCACACCAGCAGATCGAATTCCGCCGCTTCCAGCGTCGCGAGGGGGCGCACCTGCCCCCGCGCGATGCGCGCGGCTTCCACGAGCACGTTTCGGTTCTCGGCGGCGGGTTTCCCGGTCAGGTGGTTCACCACGCCGGTCTGGGCGACGTCGGGTGCGAAGCAGCGCACGGCGACACCCTCCCGGTCCAGCGCGAGCAGGGCCAGTACGGCTTCCCGGATCTCAGACCCATCCTGGTGTCCGCACCCAGCCAACACTACCGCGGCGGTTCTCTGGCGATCAGCCATTCAGCACCTCGCACGACTCCTATCAAGGGGCGCACGCCCCGTCGTCGTGCCGACGGCCTATCCTTCCTTCGCGTCGCCCCGGGCGAAGATGCTGGCCACGTAGTGCAGTACGTCCGTGGCGGAGTACTCGTCGTAGCCGTACTGGTCGATGAGCCGTTGCTTCACGACGTCGATCTTGGCCTGTGTCTCCGGATCGACGACCTGGGAGACCAGGGAGGAGAGCTGGATGCTGTCCTTCTGGTCTTCGAAGAGCTTGAGCTCCAGTGCGCGGTACAACCGCTCGTTCATCCGGAAGTTGAATTGCTTCCCGTCGATGGCGAGCGCTCCGATGTAGTTCATGAGTTCGCGCCGGAAGTCCTCCTTCCTGGCGACCGGGATGTCGATCTTCTCTTCGATCGACCTCATCATCCGCTCGTCCGGCTCCTCGTACCCGCCGGTGAACGCGTTCTTCACGCGCTCCTTCTGGGTGAACGCCTTCACGTTGTCGATGTAGTTGCCGCAGAGCCGCATGATGGCGTTCTCGTCCGAGGCGATCGCCTTCTGGACCTCGTTCTTCACGATGTCCTCGTACTCCTTCTTCACGACGCCGATGAGCTCCCGGTACCGCTTCTTCCGGTCCTCGTCGTTGATCAGCGAATGGCTGCGCAGCCCGCTCTCCAGCTCGTTGAGGACCATGAACGCGTTGATGCTCGGTGCCCCCGTGTCACGAACCAGCGCGTTGCTGATCTTGTCCTGGACGAACCGCGGCGAGATGCCCTCGAGCGCCTCGCGGACGGCCGTCTTCCGGAGCTCCTTCACGTTGTCCTCGGTGTACCCGGCGAGGGTGCGTCCGTCGTAGAGCTTGAGCTTCTGGAGCACCGACAGGTTGGCCTTCTTGGGATCTTCCAGTCGGGTGAGCACCGCCCACATCGCGGCCATCTCCAGGGTGTGCGGCGCGATGTGCTTGTGGACCCGGTGCTTGTTGAAGTCGCGCTTGTAGATGCGGGACTCGTCCGACCACCGGGTGATGTAGGGGACGTCGATCTTGATCGTGCGGTCCCGCAGGGCCTCCATGAACTCATTCGACTGCAGGCGCTTGTACTCGGGCTCGTTCGTGTGCCCGATGATGACCTCGTCGATCGCGGTCTGCGCGAACTTCTTGGGTTTGATCACGTGCTCCTGACTGGCACCGAGCAGGTCGTACAAGAACGCGACGTCGAGCTTGAGCATCTCGACGAACTCGATGATGCCACGGTTCGCTACACAGAACTCTCCGTCGAAGTTGAACGCCCGGGGGTCTGAGTCGCTGCCCAGCTCTGCGATCCTGCGGTAGTTGATGTCGCCCGTCAGTTCGGTGGAGTCCTGGTTCTTTTCGTCCTTCGGTTGGAACGTGCCGATGCCCATACGGTCCTTCTCGGAGAGCAGCAGGCGGCGAACCCGGATCCGTTCGACCATCTGGAGCCAGTCGCCGCTGCACTCCTTGAGCCCCTCCCGGAACAGGAACCTGGAGACGGGGTCGAGATCGCCCTCCACCTCGATCCGGTACTTTGCCCGACCGGCCGCAGCCTTGTTGATCTCGTCCAGGACCGGCTTGCGCATCTCGATCGGGATCAGTCGAAGCGGATCCTCGTGCAGCGGAGACGGCACGACCTCGCCGGTCGGGAGGTGCCATGAGAACGTGTAGAGCGCGCCCTCCGGCTGCCGGGAGTACCACTCCACGCCTTTCTTGAACAGGCGGACGATGCTCGATTTCGCGCTTCCCACAGGCCCGTGGAGCAGGATGACCCGCTTTTCCGGGCCGAGGCCGAGCGCCGCAGATTTCAGGGTGTTCAGCAACTTCATCAAGTGGACGTCGATGCCGAACACCGCGTCCTTTCCGTTGTCGATCGGATCGTCGAAGAATTTGTACCGGACGATCGGTTTCTTGTACTCGGTGTAGTTTTCTGTCCCAAAAGACAGGATCATGTCATACAGGCGCTGGTATGCGTTTCTGCAAATCGCCGGGCGCTCCTTGACGAGGTCCAGGTAGTCGGAGAATGACCCTTCCCAGTTCTGCTCACGATAGGTCTGGAGGTCCTGGAGGCCTGCGATCATGCCAAGGATGCCGGACGGGTTTGCGGGGTTGTTGGGCATCGGAAGCCTCCTGATGGCTGGAGTGGGAAACCTCGGCGGCACCGATGATCGCTGCTGGGAGCGGCTCATTCTCGGCTCGCCGTCTGTACGGGGAAGTTGGAGAGGAGAAAGAGCTATGGGTTCATTCTTGCACGGTGCGGACGAGGGCGCGATCACTTTCTTGGACACGCGGTACAACGCCTCTGTTCCCACGCAGGCTGTGGGCTTCAGTACACCTGTGCGTGGAACCCCAGCGCGCGCGCCCGGGCGGCGATCTGCTCCAGGCGACCCGCCGGGAGTGCGCCGAACGTCGGGTCGCTCGGGTCGCGGGCCACGGTGTAGACCTGGATGGCCTGGATGGTGCCTCCGGTCAGGCGAATCGCGCAGATCCGCTCGAGCCAGGCGTCGATCTCCGCCTCCGATGGGCCTTCTCCCGAGATCGCCGGAAACATGGACTGCAGCGTGATTGGCCGCTCGCAGGCGAGCGCCGTCAGGTTCTCGAGGATGCGGGCGAACGGGAAGGTGGTGCCGTCCACCCGTCGAAACCAGGCCTCGGTGCCGGCGTCCAGCTTCGCCCAGATGTCGTCGATGTGCGGGAGGCCGCGGCGAACGCTCGCCCGGTGGAGCAGGGTGGCGTTGGTGAGCAGCCGGATCGGTGTGGCGTCGAGCCTGTGACGGGAGCGCGCGACCTTCACCTGCTCTGCCGCAGCGGCGAAAGCGCGGGAGGAGGTGGGTTCGCCGTCTCCCGCAAACGCGATGTCGGCCACGCGGCGGAGCGGTGCTGGCGTGGTGTCGAACGGCGGACGGCTCCACAGCGTCCCGTCTGCCACCCAGTCGAGGAGCGTGTCCAGCTCGGTGATGAGGTCTGCCACCACCACGCCCCGCGAGAGCCCTGCGAGCCCGGCGGGGGTGCGGTCCACCTGGCAGTAGGGGCAGTCGAAGTTGCAGACCTTGTCGGGGTTCAGGTTGATGCCGATCGACAGGCCCTGCGCCCTCCTGGACACGACCGCGTAGACGTAGCGGTTCGCCCCGAGCTCTCGCCGGTGGTCCGTGAAGGTGAGGCGCCTGGGTCTCATTCGCTCTCCTTGGTGGTCGTATCGTCGTGGCGCCCCGCGCGGAGCAGGCCGGCTTCCGCTTCGGCCCGCGCGTCACGCTCCGTGAGTCCGGGCAGGGCGCTGGTCCACGCCGCGGCGGCCTCCGGCCACGCCTCTGCGCGTTCGTATCCGCGGGCTGCAGCCACCGCGAGGTCCACGCGTCTCCCCCCGTCGCTCGCCTCCTGCAGCAGCTCGGCGGCGCGCCGCTGATCGAGGAACTGCTCGGCGTAGATCGCAGCGAGGCGCACCTGGAGGCGTGTTCGCTCGTCGCCGGTGGCGCTCGAGATGGACTCGCGCATCCGGTTCACGGCCTCCACCGGCTCCCCCGCCTCCAGGGCCAGCAGTGCAGCGCGCTCGGCCGCGGTCTTCCTGGTCGTGCGGGGGTGCCAGCCATCGACGACCTCGCTGTAGATACGGAGGGCCTGGCCGTGGTCGCCCAGCAGGTAGGCTCGGTTCGCCCGGTCCATCGCGAGCGGTGAGACGGGGTCCCAGAGCACGACCACCAGGGCAAGGAGCAGGATCGGAAACGAGACCCCTGTTGCAAGTCTCACTTCGGCTCCACGCCTGAGCGCACCAGCACCACCGTGTGGTGCGCGTCTCCCATGTCGATGACCAACCCCACGGTCACCATGGCGAGCAGTGCGCCGAAGCCCGTGCGCAGGGCGCCAGGCTGTTCGTCCCTGGCGCAGCGCGCGGGACCCTGCAGCAGCCAGGGGTCGGTCCAGCCCTTTGCGAGGTCACGCGGCGGAGGCGGGGGCTTGCCGCACTCGCACGACCACGCGTCGAGCACCTTCAGGGTGCAGGGGCGGAGGCCGTCCTCCCCGGGCGCGCTCTCCGGCGCGACGTTCAGGAACGGCGTGTCCGTGGCCGCGTCGATCACCGCTCCGTTCCAGTTGTACACGGTCCAGGTCGTCGGTGCCTCCCCGTCATCCCTCCGGGTGACGAGCCAGGTTCGCAGCGGCCCGGTGGCCCCGGCGGTCACCGAGATGTGGATGCTGCCCGACACAGTCGTGTTGTCGGAGCTCAGGAACCACATGTACTGGGCCTTGTGCGAGACGCTCTCCTGGAGGTCCCAGCTGTTTCGCTCTGCCAGGGGCAGGAACGGGCTCCCCTTGTCCTCGCCGGCCTCACGGGTGACCACGCGAGTGCCCTTCAGGCCGACCCGTTCGGCTCGAAGCTCGAGTGCAAACGGGCCGGTTGCTTTCGGCGCCACGTGCACGGGGGGGGCGTACCACCCGTGCAGGGCCTCGTCGTTCAGGAGCACGGGCAGGATGGTGTCGGTCCCGACGTGGACTCGGGGTCCGAGCTGGACATCGAGCTCCGGGAGCGGGCCCTGTGCGTTCAACGCGAGCAGGTGGGCTGGCCCGCCGAGGCCGATGGCACCGAGCACCGGGAACAGGAGCAGCGGGAGGATGGGGATCGGGTTGGGCGTCTCGTCCAGGGGGTGCGGGGCGTGCAGCCAGGCGGCGAAGCCGAGACCGAGGGCGCAGAGCGCGACGGCCGACGCCGCGACCTCGCCACAGAGCGGGGCGAGGAACACCTCGAGCGCGAACTTGTTCTCGGTGAGCAGCGTCGCCGGCACCAGGGCGAAGGGGACGGCGCATGCGAGGGCTGCAAGCAGCGGTGTGAGCACCGCCAGCGTGATGCCGCCCGCCCGCTGCCCGAGACCACCCTGTCGGCTCATCAGCACGAGGAGCGCGCTCAAGACCAGGCTCAGCCCGGCGTTTCCAACGGAAAGGAGCAGTGGCCATCCGGGGGTCTGCCAGGTCTGGTCGCCCACAATCGCGGTCAGGTCCACCGCCCGCTACCGGGTCACGAAGGCGCGTGCCCGAGGCCACGCGGGCCAGGTGGGCTCGCGCGCCACCCGATCCTCAATCCGGTCACCCATCGCTAGCTGCCTTCCGGTTTTGGCCCGTCGGACACAGCCTTCCCGTCGTGAAACTCCCGCCCCTTCCATGTGGTCCGCACCGTGGTGAGCGCACGAAGCAGCACCAACGCGAGCACGCCGTTTCCGAGGAGCTGGGTCCAACTGAGCGCCCCCGAGCGTCCCTCGATGCGCTCCAGGCGGAACCGGAGCACCATCGGCAGCAGGCAGGTGAGGGACAGCCACGCGAGCCACGGCGCGGGGGCTCCCATTGCGGTGAGCACCATCGGCGGGTGCAGGAGCGCGACGCCCAGGGCGAGCCAGGGCGCTCCCACGGTGATGAACAGGAAAAGGAGCGCGATGAGGGCGACCTGCGGCTTCCTCCCCATGCCTTCGTACAGGTTCTTGCCGTACCCGTCGAGGATCTCGCGGATGTTCCGGTACAGCCGGACCCGGTAGAGGTCCGGGGCGAAGTAGAGCCCGAGCCTGTGGGCGCGTTGCTTCATCACCCGGGCGAACCGCACATCCTCCAGCACCTCCGACCTCACGGCCTCGTGTCCGCCTACTTCGCGGTACGCCGTTGCGCGCACGAGGATGAACTGGCCGTTCGCAAACGCCTCCGGGCGGCCGGCCTGGTTCACGGCGGCGATGTCGGTCGCCCCGCGGATGAACCAGCCGATCACGGGAATTGCCGCTCGTTCCCAGAAGGAGCCCAGGAGCCAGGAGCCGAAGGCGCTGAGCAGGTCCAGCTTCTCCGCCAGGAGCACAGCCGAGGCACGCCGCGCGGCGGATGCATGGATCTGCACGTCCGCGTCGATGAACAGGAGGTGCTCCCCCCTGGCCATGGCGGCCGCCTGATGGCACGCCCAGGGCTTTCCGGCCCAGCCCTCCGGCAGGGGGCGCCCCGACACCACGCGGAGCCGCCCGTCTCCCGCCGCCGCCGCGAGCGCGATGCTCGCGGTTCCGTCCGTCGAGCCGTCGTCGATGACGATCACCTCCAGGTCGGGGTGGTCGCTCGCGAGCACGGCCTCGATGCAGGCGCCGATGTTCTGCGCCTCGTTCCGTGCGGGGATCAACACCGACAGGCTCGGCAGGGGTGAGGGGCTCGTCGCCTCTGGCATGGCGAACCGGGTTGCCCAGCGGCCGGCACCGGCCGCCAGTCCGCCCCACAGGAGCGTGAGCATCGTGAGGTAGCCGCCCAGCAGCAGCTCCGAGAACTCGGGGTCTCCCCACTTCATAGCGGTTGCAGCCCTCCCTGCGAGGCGCGGGCACGCAGGGTCCCGGGCGGCAGGTCCATCCGGAGCACGAGGTTTGCGGGGTCCGGGACGATCGTCAGTCCTGGTGGGATCGCTCGCCCAGCAGCAATCTGGATGCCGCTCCCGATCACCGCCCCCGGGCCCACGCACACGCCGAGCATGCCGTGCGGTGCATTGACGAGGATGCCGCCGACCCGGACCCGCACGGGTCCGCCAAAGCTCTGATCCATCAGGGTCGCGCCGTGCTTCACCGTCGCGCCCTCGCCGATCACCCCGAGCTGCTGGATGCCGGCCGCATGGGCCCCCGGCTCCACGAGGCTGAACTTGACCATCGCGAGGCGCTGCACGACCGCACCCTCCCCGATCACGCTCCCCTCCACCAATGCGAGGTCCTCGATTCGGGCGTTGGCGCCGACCACACAGCCCCGCACCACCGCCCCCGCGCCGACCACCACCCCTGGTCCGAGCACGCAGCCCTCCAACGTCGCGTTGGGGTGCACACGGGCGCCGGAGCCCAGGACGTTCACGCGGCGGGCGAGCCGGTAGGGGGAGATGCTGCCGGTGCAGACTGCCGCCCAGGCGATCCGCCATGCCCCGCCGAGGCCGGCGCCGAGGGCCTGCCACAGGGACGGCCCCAGCGCGAGCAGGTTGGCCCACAGGAGTTGCGCCCAGTGTCCGATGGGCAGCGCCCACTGGTCGACGACCTGCAGCTCTGCGTCGGGCAGGGCGAACCCGGGCAGGGCGGTCTGCTTCACGTTCACCACGCGCGTCGGGGCGGCTTCGGCCCGGGTGGTCAGCTCACCTTCTCCCGCGCCGCGCAGGTAGGTGAAGGCTGGAGCCTCCCCGGTCAGGGCGAGGATCGGCTCGAGCGCCGCCGCTTCGAGGACAATCCGCACGTCTCCGTCGCCCCCCCGCGCCTCGGCGAGCACCCGATCGACGGCGGCGTCCGAGTACGCGAGGTTCGCCGCGTGGAGGAGCCGCTCGTCGGGCCGGAGCCTTCCGGTCGTGGATGCATGGATCTCCCGGAGGCGTCGGTTGAGCACCCACCGATCCGCAACCGGGCCCAGGCCCTCACACGCCGCGACGATTGCTCCCTCGGTACCCGTCACGTCACTCCGCCGGCTGGTTCAGGAAGACGTACGCGCGCCCCGCGAAGGTGTCCGCCTCTGGGTCACCGCTGACGATGTCCGGGTCACCGTCTCCGTCGACGTCTCCCGGCACGGCGCACTGCCCGTACCCGAGGTTCCCGTTGCCGTCGTCCGAGGTGCCGAGCAGGCTTGCCGTCAGATCGGAGCGCTCGCTGTACACGCCGCCGTCCCAGATCTCGGAGCCGAAGAGCTCCGCGCGGCCATAGCTGCCCGAGGCGTCCTCGGCGACGACGAGGATGTCGGCCAGCCCATCACCGGTCCAGTCCCCGATGGACCGGATCATGTCCACGTCGGCGGAGCTCGTCCCCCAGGTGTAGGTGACAGCCGCCTCGGCTGCCGGACTGAAGGAGCTGCGCCGGCTGGGGCCGCCCTCGATTCCGTAGAGCGCGACGCCCGCGGCATAGACCCAGAGCTCCTGGTCGCCGTCGCCGTCGAGATCGCCGCCGAGGCCGACGGCCCAGGCGTTGCCCTCGGTGTTCGCGGTGCCGGAGACGAGGACGTCGGCATCAATCTCGATATCGGCGGCGCCGGAGGTCCCGTACCGCTGGGGCTGGCCGAACAGCGCCCAGAGCGCACCATTGTCGGTGTAGCCGTAGTCGGCGGCGCCGTCGGCCAACAGCAGGTCGGTGTAGCCGTCGCCGTCCAGATCCCCGCCCACAGGGGCGTTGCGGTAGAACGCGGTCCCGGTCCCGTCTGTCGTGTACACGGCGTCTGCGGCGGAGAGGGCCATGCTGCCGCTGGCCGGTCCGTACACGAGCGCTACCGCGTTGTCCGTGCCGCTGGCGTAGCAGGTGACGAGATCGTCGACGCCGTCGCCGTCCAGGTCGATGTCGGACCCGAGGCCCCTGCCGGCGGCTTCGCCGCTGGCACCCGTGAGCGTGAGCAATGCAGAGGATGTGTCACCCCCTGCGGCGGCCGCGGTGCCGGAGATCACGTAGACCGTCCCGGCGCCAGAGTTCGTGCCCGGGGCGGAGACGGCGATGTCGTCGATCCCGTCCGCGTCGAAGTCCCCGACCTTGCTGACGGCGTAGCCGAGCAGGTCGGTCGCCCCGGTGCCCGTGAAGTAGGTGTCCGCATCGTTGATCTGCGAGCCGGTCACGGCGAGCGGCGCCGCCAGGAAGACCGAGACGGAGCCCTTGCCGCTGCCATTCGGGGTGGACGAACCCACGTCGGGGGAGCCCACGACGACGTCGGCGTTTCCGTCGCCGTCCACGTCGGCGAGCGCGGTGGCCCAGCCGACGTGGTCGTACCGGCCGACCGCCTCGTACTGGTAGGGCGCGCCTGCCCCGGAAGCACCCACGTCGACAAGGCCGTCGCAGTCGTCGTCCTTGGCGTTCATGGTCTCGACACCGCTCGTGTTCACCGTGGGGTCGGTGTCGTCGCAGTCGGTGCCAGCCCCGTAGTCGTCGGAGCGGGAGCCGTCCCCGTCGGCGTCGTAGTCGTCTGCGTTGTCGCAGTTGGTGTCGCGGTTGTCGTAGGGCACGTCGGCTGCGCCCGGATGGTAGTCGACGTTGAGGTCCTGGCAGTCCCCGCCGCCGGCATCCGGGTTGGCGTTGTGCGTGTCGGTCTCGTAGCCGTCTCCGTCCTGGTCCCAGTCCGAGCGACCGTCGCAGTTCTCGTCGATGTCGTCGTAGTAGATCTCGACGGCGTCGGGGTTCACGTCCGCGTTCTCGTCGTCGCAGTCGTCACCGCCCGCGCCGATCAGCGCGTGCCCGTCACCATCGGCGTCCGTGACGGTGGCCACCGAGACGGTGAACGTGACGGTCGGGCTGTCCGCGTCGTTCGAGCTGATCACCACGTCGCCGGCGTGCGGGGCGTAGTCGGAGGTGGCGACCGTGACCGTGATGGTGGACGAGGAGCCGCCCTGCACGGTCAAGGTCGTGGGCGTGACCTCGAAGGGCGCCTCGGACGCGACCTCGGAGATGACCAGATCCTCGGTGCCGAGGTTCTCGACGCTGACCGCGGTGGACACCCGGTCGCCGAGGGTCAGCGTGCCGAAGTCGTAGGACGACGTGCTCAGGTAGATGTCCGGCGGGGTCTCGTCCTGCGGCGTGCCCGTGTCGTGCGGCTGGTTCTTGATGATGCCCCCGCCACAGCCTGCCAGAGCGAGGAGGGAGAGCAGGGCCGGAAGCATGGGGGGCGGACGGCGCACGGGGGCTCCAAAGTGTCGCCCATTGTAGCCGAGTTCAGCCCTTGCGACACGATCCCGCCGGCGAGGCGCGATAGGGCCGGAGGCAGGAGTTGCCCGGATGTCTACTGCGCCAAACCCCCGCCTCGATGCAGCCCGGACGTATGTGGCCCGAAAGCCCGAGGACCGGTTCGGGCTGTACACCCTCGCGATGGAGCTCCGGAAGGCCGGGGAGTGGGAGGAGTGCTTCGGTACGTTTCAGAGGCTCCTGGAGCTGAACCCCGGGTATGGCGCGGGTTGGTACCACTACGGAATGTCCACCCGGGAGTCTGGGGATCGTGACGGGTGCCTCGCCATCCTGAGGCGGGGACTCGCGGCGACCGCCCTCTCGGGGGACAACCACGCCCACTCCGAGATCGAGAGCGCCATCGACGAGATGGAGTAGCGCACCCGGCCTGGTCCGCCGTCCGGCGGATCAGGGTCTACCCCCGGAAGGCCTTTAGCCCAAGGCCGAGCAGCTCGACCGCGCGACGGAGCTGGGACTCCTCACGCACCGCGGCGAGGCGGATCTCGTCCCGGCCCTTGCGCGGATCCGCGTAGAAGCCCGGACCCGGGGCGACGACGACGCTCTCGGGTCGACCGGTGGACGTGTCCCGGAATTCCTCGACGAGCCAGCGCGCGAACCGCTCGGTGTCCTGGACCGGGAGCCGGGCCATGGTGTAGAACGCTCCCTCGGGCCGGTGAAAGCTCACGCCGGGGAGCTGCGCCAGCGCGTCCATCATGGCGTCCACCCGGGCCTTGTAGATGTGGCGGACCTCCTCGTAGTAGGCCTCGGGGAGCTGGAGCGCGGCGATCGCTGCGCGCTGCCCCCGGGGCTGCGGCCCGAGGCGCGCCTGTCCCAGCCGCTCGATGCGCTCCATGAGCTCGAGGTTCCGGCTGATCAGGAACCCGACCCGTAGCCCGCACGCCGAGAATGTCTTGGACGTGGAGTCGACGACGATGACATGGTCTTCGTGGCCTGCGATGTTCAGCGCCGAGAGCGGTGGGGCGTTGAACCAGATCGCGCGGTACACCTCGTCGGCGACCAGCCAGAGCCCCTTGCGCTTGGCCCAGGCCGCGACGCGACGCAGTTGGTCCGCGCCGTACACCGCGCCCGTGGGGTTGCCCGGGTTTGCAAAGAGGAACATCCGCGTGCGGGGCGTCACGAGCGTGTCGAGCACGGCGTCGTCCGGGATCGCGAACCCCTGGTCGAGGCTGGTGGGCACCGGGATCACGTTCGCGCCCGCGAAGGTCGCGAACCCGTTGTAGTTGGTGTAGTACGGCTCGGGCACGAGGATCTCGTCCCCGGGGTCACACAGCGCGACCATCGCAAAGAGCAGGGCCTCGGAGCCCCCCTGCGTGACCACGACGTGCTCGCGGGAGAGCCCGGGGCTCGTGCGGCTGTGGAAGGCCGCAGCAGCGTCGCGGCACTCTGGGAGGCCCGAAGCGGGCCCGTAGGCGAGCACGGGGCCCTCGTCGGTGGCGAGCGCCGTGAGGATGGCCTTCGGTGTCGGGACGTCGGGCTGCCCGATGTTCATGCGGAAGAAGGTGACGCCACTTGCCCGGCCCACGGCGGCGTCCAGCTTGCGGATCGCCGACTCCTGGATGTCGCGGGCTCGTTGGGAGATGTGCATTCGGGGACTCCGTGTGGCGGCGAGCTAACAAGGCGCGGCGCATTCGGAGGGGCCGTTCGGCGCAGGTTCCTCGCTGGGGTGTTCCACGTGGAACTCGCGCCGCCCGGACAGCTTTGTTTTCCCTGCGCCAGAAATGACGGTTGCGTGGTCCGGCTATTTGGTTGTCGTGACATCATGACCAGAACGGGCCCAACCCCACATCCCATCGTCATGATTGGCAACCGTGACAACATTTGCGTTCCGCAGCATCAGGTAGGCCATGCCGCTGCGCACGCCGCCGGTGCAGGTCACGACGACCGCGCGGGTCGTCGGAAGCGAGACCCCAGCAAGCAGCTCCCGCCACGGCAGGTTCACGGCGCCGGGGATGTGCCCGCCCCGTTGCTCCCCGTACGGTGTGGCGCCATGGAATTCGTCGCGGTCGCGTACGTCGAGCACCAGCGGCGGGGCCGACGACGCGAGCGCGCTGGCGAGCCCGGGCGTCGTGATGCGGTCGGAAGCGTGGGGCTCGGCGAGAAAGTCCGCGGGGCTGACCGTCCCGGAGAACTGCCGGATCGGCAGCCGTGTCCGCTCGCCGGTCCAGGCCTGCATGCCTCCGGAGAGGACGTGCACGTCCGTGTGCCCCAGGTACTCAAGATCCCAGTAGATGCGGCCCTCCTCGCCCCATCCCTGGTCCCAGTCCCCGACGATCAGGACCGGGAGGCGCGACTGCACTCCGAGCGCGGCGAAGGACGCGGCGGCGGCGGACGGATCGCCCAGCGCGCCGTCGGTGAGGGCGCCGCTGGTCCCGATCCGCCACGACACCCGGGTGGCCTGGGCGATGTGTCCATCGCTGACGAAACGTAGGAACGAGCGGGTGTCCAGCACGATCGCCCCTGCGGAGAGCAGGGTCTGGGCGGCGGAGACTTCGACCACCGGGGGCAGATGGGGCGGCGGGGCGGGCATCTCAGAGGGTAGCCCGATAGGAGCCCCTTGTGATCGACGGCGTCCTCATTCGGCCCCTGCTCTGGCACTCCGACCAGCGTGGCTCGCTAGCCGAGCTCGTGCGGGCCGACGACCCGGAGCTGATGAGCGTCCCCTTCGGGCAGGTCTACGTCACCACGCTGTATCGTGAGGTGGTGAAGGGCTGGCACCTGCACCGCGCTCAGTGGGACCGGATGGCGTGTCTGCGTGGCCGCGTGCTCCTGGGCCTCGTGGATGGCCGCCCGGGCTCCCCCACCGAGGGCGAGCAGATGCGGATCGTGCTGGGCGACCGCAACTTCGCGCTCGTGCGCGTGCCTGCCGGGGTCTGGCACGGATTGAAGAACATCGGGGACGAGGAGGCGATGGTGGTGAACGTCGTGAGCCACCCATTCAACGTCGCGGACCCGGACGAGGTGCGGATGGCGCCCCACGGTGCCTTGCCTTTCGACTGGGAGCGGCACGACGGATGAACGTGCTCGTGACCGGTGGCGCCGGGTTCATGGGGTCCGCGGTGGTTCGTCAGCTCGAGGCCGAGGGCCACGAGGTGAGCGTGCTCGACGCGCTGACCTACGCCGGCTCCTGGGCGCACCTCGATGGCACGGGGGCCGCCCGGATCCTCGGAGACGTGTGCGACGCTGCCGCAGTGCGCGCCGCGCTCTCGGGCGTGGACACGGTCGTACACATGGCTGCGGAGACCCACGTGGAGCGCTCGCTCCACGATGCGGGCCCGTTCATCCGAACGAACGTGGAGGGCACCCGGGTTCTCCTGGAGGCCTGCCGCGCCGGGCACGGCCACCCATTGATACAAATGATATATGTATCAACCGACGAGGTGTTCGGGAGCGTCGCCGTGGGCGGGTTTCGCGAGGAGGATACCCACGTTCCGGGAAATCCCTACGCGGTGACCAAGTCCTCGGCCGAGGCGCTGGTGCGGGTGTGGGCGCGCTGCTTCGGGCTCCGTGCCCGGATTGTGAGATGTGTCAATAACTACGGACCGAGACAGCATCCCGAGAAGGCGGTTTCGGGCTGGATCCAGCGCGCAGTACAGGGGGAGCCGCTGCTGGTGCACGGTGCGGGCGAGGCGGTGCGGGACTGGCTTCACGTCGAGGATTTTGCGCGCGCGATGGGGCGGGTGCTCAGGTTCGAAGGGCCCCGTTCGGTGTTCCACCTGGCGGCGCAGTGCCATCGGACCAACCTCGAGATGGTGCAGACGATCGCCAGACTGGCTGGGGGCGCGGACATCCAGTTCGTGGCGGACCGCACCGGCCAGGACGCCCGGTACGCGCTCGATGATGCGGGCACCCGGGCCGACCTGCACTGGGCCCCCGAGGTCCAGCTCGAGCAGGGGCTGGGGGAATTGCTCGCCGAGCTGCGATGATCCTGCACAGCTGGGATCGGCACGCGTTCGCGAAGGCGCTGCGGCAGGGGCACCCCGTGGATCTGCGCGCGACGGACCTCGGGGGGGCGGACCCGTGGCGCCCGGAAGAGGTGGTGCCCTTGTGCCATGACGCCAGCGCGCCGGCTTGGCGGAGGTGGCTGGCGCCAGGGGCGCGGCCGCGTCGCCGGGAGCGGCCCCGGGTGTCGGTCGTCATCCCCTGCAGCCGGGGGACGCCTGTTGGGCTCTCCGCGCTCCTCGGGCAGGATGAGCCCGTGCTCGTTCGACTCCTGTGGAACGGCGGTGCAGCGCCCCGGGCGCCCTCGGGCGTACAGGTCGAGCGGGTGCCCTGGCGGGGGCACGGGTCGACCCGGCAAGCGGCGGTGGCCGGGGTGACCACCGAGTACACGCTGTTCACCGTGGACGATGCGATCCCGCAGGGCGCGGGGTTCGTCCGGACGCTGGTGGACGCGCTTGAGGGAGGGGGACACGACGCCGTCTGGGCCCGGCAGGTACCCTGGCCCGACGCGTCGCTCCGCACACGGGATCGGCTACGCGCCTGGTGTCCCCCGGGCGGTGAGGCGCCGGCCACTCGCCTCGACCACGTGTGCGCGCTGCACCGGACCGGACTCCTGCGAGCGGATCCGCTCGATGACGTGCCCATCGCCGAGGATTGGGCCTGGGGCGCACGACATCGCTGCTGTCTCGTGGCGGAGGCGCCCGTCCTTCACAGCCACGCGCCGAGCCTCCGCGGCAGCTACCGCCGGACGCGGGACATCCACCGCGTGCTCGCGTCGCACGGGGAGGGCGGCGGGGTCACGACGGCGTCGATGCTCGCAGCACTGCCACGAGCGCTCGCCGACCGCGATGCGCTCGGCGAGCTGCTGGGGCAGTGGCGGGTGCGCTGACCGCGGAGCGGACTACAAGTAGTAGTACACGTACCCGTAGGTCCCGGTAGCGTCGAGGGAGGTGAAGTCACCGTCGACGTTCCAGCCGCGGGTGCTGCCTTCGTAGCCGAGCGGGATCCACGCGCGGTACCCGGGGTAGTAGTACAGCAGCGTGTTGGTGTACGTGCCATAGGTGCCCGTGTAGGTGCTCGCGAAGCCGAAGCCGAACTCGGCGCCGTCCCACATGCCGTCGGTGACGCCCAGGCCCGCGCACGCGGTGCCCGCCGAGTCGCCGTTGGAGCTGCTGAGGTCGAAGGACCACTCGCAGCCCGGGCAGGCGGCCCGGAAGGTGGTGCCGGTGTCTACGAACTGGCTGATGGCTGCACAGATGAGGTCGCCGCTGCTCTTGCTGTAGATCTCGTACCCGATGTGCCCGTCGAGGAATGTGGGGCCGTCGCATACGGAGGCGTCGAAGTGGTACTCGACCAGGGCCGCGGCGGTGTCTGCAGAGACGCAGTCCTCGTCGATCATGCCGTCGCAGTCGTTGTCGATGCCATCGCAGGGGTCCATCGGTGCGTGGGGGTTCACGCGCCGGTTCGTGTCGTCGCAGTCGCCGGCGTTCTCCGTGTACCCGTCGCTGTCGTCGTCCACATCCGGGTCGCCGCTGGGGATCCAGGTGCTCGTGTCGATGCCGCCTGTGTCGGTCGTGTCGACGGGTGGGGCCGTGTCGACGGGCGGGGCGGTGTCCATGTAGGCGCAGCCGGCGTCCTCGTCGATCTGGCCGTCGCAGTTGTCGTCGAGGCCGTTGCAGCGCTCCGCGGCGCCCGGGTAGGCCGCGGAATCGCGAGGACGGCAGTCGCCGTCCGCTGCGGTCACGCCGTCGCCATCGACATCGTCGGCGCATGCGAATGCGGGGTCCGTGTCCGTGTCGGTGTCGGTGTCCGCATCGGTGTCGGTGTCGGTGTCGGTGTCTGTGTCGGTGTCGGTGTCCGTATCGGTGTCGGTGTCCGTATCGGTGTCGGTGTCCGTATCGGTGTCCGTGTCGGAGTCCGCATCGGAGTCCGCATCGGAGTCGGCGTCCGTGTCCGCGTCCGACGTGTCGTGGGTCTTGTCGGTGTAGTGCCCGGCGCAGCCGGTGAGCGTGAGGGCGAGGATCGGGAGATAGAGAGCGCGCATGAACAACCCCGGAGGTGCGGCACTATAGCTGTGTTGTCTCCAAACGTCTTGCGTGGCCTACACAAAACGGCGCAGTCGATCGGGGCGGAGCCACCCGACCAGGGTGCACCCCGACTGGGACGCCACCTCGATGGCGAGCGAGGTCGGTGCGCCGAGCGTGCAGACGAGGGCGACCCCGACGGTGATCGCCTTCTGCACGACCTCGAAGCCTGCGCGGCTCGTCACGACGAGGCCGAGGCCGTCGAAGCTCGCGTCGCGTCGCAGCCACGCGCCGATCACCTTGTCCACGGCGTTGTGGCGCCCCACGTCCTCCCGCAGGACGAGGATCCGGCCCTCCCCGTCGAAAAGCGCGGCGGCGTGCGCGCAGCCGGTCGTACGGGTGTGGCGCTGGGCGGCCTCGAATGCAGTCGCCAACGCCATCAGCACCTCCGGGACGGGCTCGGTCGGGACCAGGGGCCCCGGGCGCCCGCGGAGGATCCTGTCGATGCTCGCCTTGCCGCAGATGCCGCACGAGCTCGTGGCGTAGAGGCTCCGATCGGCGGAGCGGGCACGGCTCGGGCTGACACCGTCTGCCAGGCGGACGTCCACCACGTTCTCGGAGATCTGCGCGAGCGCTGCGATGTCGGCCATGGCGTCGTCGGGCCCGATGACGCCTTCGGTGGTGAGAAAGCCGACCACGAGGTCCAGGTCATCATCCGGCATGCGCATGGTGACGGCCGTGGGCTTCCCCTCGACCCGGATCTCGAGGGGCTCCTCGACGGCGACGATGTCCTCGAAGCCTTCGACGAGGATCGTGCGGGTCGCTCGACTCATGTCCGCTCGATCCGGACCAGGGTCGTGTGGCCGGGATCCGCGGCGCCGGCTGGGGCGAGGATGCTGCAGTGGGGCCAACATGCTTGCAGGAGACCAGGTCGGATGTCCGCCTCCCGCAGGGTAGCGGCCATGCGGCCGGCCTCCGACACCACGACCACAGCTTGGCCGTCATGGCAGCCCAACCTGTACAGGTCGGAGGCCGCGATCAGGACATCATTGTGGGTTGTGTCAACGCGGGCAAGCCTGCGTGACAGGCCTCGCCGACGCGTGGTGAGCTGAAACGCTCCCTCGGGGACGCGGGTCGGGGTGGACCGGACGGGCGTGAACCTGGCCTTCCCGTCGGGGAACGCGCCGCCCGTGCACAGGATCTCGCCCCCCCACTGCACGGCGTGCCCTGCGCTGCGCAGGGTCTCGACGCCCGCGTACAGCGGCATCGTGATGGCCATCTCGTCGCGTATCGCCTGGCTGGAGGCGTACGTCAGGGCGCCGGCGAGCCGCGGGAACGCGGCGATGGCCATCTGGCAGGGGATTTCGTAGGCTGCGCGCGCCTCACCGACCACCGGGTGCTGGGGGATCTCGGGAGAGAACCGGATCCGGCGCTCGATGGAGGTGCTGGTGCCGCCGCCCCGCTGTTCGTGGCGGGTCTGGGCGGGAAGGACCAGCACGGTCTCGCCGTCGAGCACCATGGACCGGTTGAACCGGACGTCCTGGTGGACCCGCAGCTTCGTGCCGGCGCAGGCTGACTCGAGCCGCGAGGGGGCGGGCAGCGCCGCGGCGAGGTCAGCGCCGAGGGCGTACAGCAGGTCCACCTTTCCCTCGGCCATCGCTCGGAGCATCGCGAGGGTCGTCCGGCCGGGGTGCCTCGGGAGCGAATGGCCCCAGTGCGCTTCGAACCGCGCGAGGTTCTCCTCGGTCGTCGGGACGCCGCCCGGCAGGGTGCCCGGGCCGACACCGCAGTCCTCGGCCCCCTGCACGCCGGTCGACCCCGGGATGGGGATGACGCCGCAGTGCGGCCGACCGAACGCCCCGCGGGCCAGATGGAGGTTCACCACGCCTGCGATGTTCTGCGTGCCGTCTGCGTGCTGTGTGAGCCCGGTCGACCACAGTGTGACCATCGATCGCGCGCGCCCGACCAGCTCCCCCAGCCACTCGATCTGCGTGCGCGGCACGCCGCTCTCACGCTCGATCTGGTCCCAGGAGGTCGCGTCGACCTGGCTGGCCACGCCCTCCCAACCGGTGCAGTGGGCGTCGACGAACGCGGCGTCCACCGCGCCGCGCTCGATCAGCACCTTCAGGACGCCCTGGGAGAGCGCGACGTCGCCGCCTGCTGTCACCTGCACAAAATCGTCCTGCAACCGCGTTCCGAACGCCGCTGACTTCAAGAGGGAGGGCACCCAGGCCCGATCGAGGCCCGGCTCACGCACCGGGTTGATGACGACGATGCGCGTGCCCTTCTCCTTGGCCCGGGCAAGGTAGCGGGCGGCGCCCGGATGGTTCTCCACCAGCGCCGTGCCCCAGAGCAGCAGCAGGTCCGTGCCGATCAGGTCCTTGAGCGAGCACGTCGCCGCGCCGACCCCGATGGTCGCCCTCAACCCGGCGATGCTCACCGGATGGCAGGGGCGGGCGCAGACGTCCACGTGGTTGGTACCGGCCAGGCGCGCGGCCTTGGCGAACGCGTAGTACGCCTCGTTGGTGATCCCCTCCGCGCCGGCGCACCACGCCTGGCGGTCGGCGGGGGTCCCGCGCAGCGCGGTACCGGCGATGGCCAGCGCGTCGTCCCACGTGATGCGGGTGAACCCGCGGTCCCCGCGCCGGTGGACGAACGGGTAGGGGATGCGCCCGAGCGCCCCGAGCGCGGCGTCGGGCATCCTGCGCAGTCGCTCGATGTCGACGACGTCGGCCGGGGCGAGCGCGGGCATCGTCTCGAGGCGCAACGCTCCGAGCCGGGCGGAGCACAGGTGTGCGCCGGGCATCACGTCGTCGGCGAGGCCGCGGGGGCCGAGTGCGCAGACGTCGCAGACCCCGTCGGTGAGCACCCGCCAGGCGTAGGGCAGGTTGTCGCGGTTCTCCCAGAGCGCCCCGAGCACGACGCCGCTCGGGTGAGGGCGGTGCAGGTCGAGGCCGAAGGGCACGAGCGACGCGATCCCCTGGACCCCGGGAACGGGCGCGAGGGTGGCGGTTCGTTCGGCCATGAAGGGCGGCCTATCCCGGGGCGCGACGGCTTTCGGCGCGGGCCACGACGAAGGCCACGCCGCCTGCGCTACACTTCTCGCATGCGCGTCGTCCTGCTTCAGCCCGCCCCATGGCGACCCGATGTCCCCCCCCTGGGCCTCGCCTACGTGCAGGCCGCGGTGAAGGCCGCGGGTCACGACGTGACGCTGCTGGACATCAACCTCGCGCTCTACGAGATCGCGCGACCGGACGAGCGCGCATGGTTCGAGATGTCGCACGCGTTCGTGTGGCACCACCCGCTGGGGGCGCAGGCCCTCGACCTGATCCGCCGCGCTGGAGCCACACTCGACGCGATGCTCGGCGCCGCGCTGGTGGGCCCTCCGGGCATCGTCGGCATCACGATGCTCGCCTCCCAGAAGGGGTTCGGGCTCTGGCTCGCCGCCCGCGTGAAGGCCCTGCGCCCCGCATGGCGGGTGGTCGTGGGTGGCCCGCAGTGCTTTCCACAGTACGAGCCTGCGGTCATCGCGGCGGATCCCAACGTGGACTGGGTGGTCGTGGGCGAGGGCGAGTACGCGGTGGTGGACCTGCTGGCGTGGGTCGGGGAGGGGTGCCGGGGACCGGTGCCCGGAGGCGTGATGACACACGCGGGCGAGCGCGGGCCCGAACGCCCGCTGGACCGGGACATCGATCGGATCCCCTTCCCCGACTTCACGGGGCTCCCCATCGCGCGGTACCTCGACCGGGGGCGCATCCCCTTGTTCGCGAGCCGCGGGTGCGTCCGGAAGTGCGTGTTCTGCATCGAGCAGGCGATCTGGGAGCGGTTCCGCTATCGCACGGCGCCCAACGTGTTCGCGGAGATGAAGCAGGGCACCGTGCGGTGGGGCGCGACGAAGTTCGAGTTCAACGATTCGCTCTTCAACGGGCACATCCGCGTGCTGGAGGAGCTCTGCGACCTCGTCATCGCCGATGGAATGCGGGTGTCCTGGGGTGGGCAGGGGGTGATCCGCGCAGAGATGGGCCCCCGACTCCTGGGGAAGCTCAAGCGCGCGGGCTGTGGGTTCATCACCTACGGGTTCGAGTCGGGCTCGCAGCGCGTCCTGGACGCGATGAAGAAGAACGTGGACATGTCGGTCGCCGCGCGGGTGATCCGGGACACCCACGAGGCGGGCATCGGACAGAAGCTCAACCTGATGTTCGGCTTTCCCGGGGAGACCGAGGCGGATTTCCAGCTCACGCTCGATTTCCTGTCCGAGAACGCAAGGTACATCGATCAGGTGTCTCCCTCCGATGCCTTCACTGCGATCATCCCGGGCACGGAGCTCTTCGCGCGCGCCGAAGTGTACGGCGTCACGGAGATGGAGAACACGTGGTTCTGGGAGGCCGAGGGCAACGACTTCGCGATCCGCCTCGGGCGCTTCGAGCGGCTCTGTCGCCACGTGAAGGCGCTCGGGATCGTGAGCACGTACCGCATGGACCGGGTGGCCAACCGCGAGCAGGTGCTCGGCGATTTTGCCGCGCACAAGCGCCGCTGGAGCGCCGCCCTCGCGCACTATGAGGCCCATGCCCGCGAGATGCGCATCCCGGCGGCGCTCGTGCCGAACTACGCCAATGTGACCCGGGAGCTGCGCGCGGCGCTACGTGCGGCGTCGGACCACGCGTCGATGTCCACGGCCGTTCCGCTGCGGGAGTGAAGCGCGCCGAGGAGGCAGCGAGGCCGCCCGGCTGCGGGAAGCCCTAGCCGGGCGCGGGTGCTGCGGGGGCGCCAGGGACGGGGGCCCCCGGGAGGACTGCGCCCGGCGCGAGCTTGGCTGGGCCGGCGTCCTTCATGTCCGCGAAGCCGACGTGCTCCGCGCCGCACTGCCGCACCATGTCGAGCACCTCGACCACCCGGCCATACACGGCGTCGGGGTGGGCATCGAGGAACACCGTCTTCTTCGCGCGCCCCTTGAGTCGGTTGGTGATGTCCTTGCGAAGCTCGTCGTCGGTCTCGACCTTGAGGTTGAGCGCCAGCGTGCCATCCTGGTACACCGCGACCATGAGCTGGTCGGGGGGCGTCTCGTCGGGCGGGTCGGGCGGGGTGTCGTCGACCGGAGGCAGGTTTGACGCCATCTTCTGCACCGTGACCGGCGTGAGCACCATGAAGATGATCAGGAGGACGAGCACGACGTCGATCAGCGGCGTGACGTTGATCTCATCCATACCGCCCGCTTTCTTGGGGCCTACGCTCATGCCCATGGGCTACTCCTTCAACTTTTCGGCGGCGAGCATCATCGTGTCTGTGCCGGCGACCTTCTCGTGGATGGTGTCCATGACTTCCCGCACCTTGCGGTAGGTCACGGTCTTGTCGCCCTTGAGCAGGATCTGCTTGTTGCCACGACGCTTCTGGATCTCGGCGACGAGGTCGCCCATGGCGACGCGGTCCCGGTCGATGAACACGGCCCCGTCGTTCCGGATGGAGATGACAAGGTGCTGACCCATGTCCTTCTCCTCTTCGGCGGTCTTGACCTTCTGCAGCTTCACGTCCACGCCTGCGGAGAGCATCGGCGTGACCACCATGAAGATGATCAGCAGCACGAGCACCACGTCCACCAGGGGGGTGACGTTGATGGCTGCGATCGCGCCGCCTTTCTTTCCGCCTACTTGCGCGCCCATGGGTCTACTTCGCGGCCAGCTGCTGGCGCTTGTGCAGGTCCTTCTCGCCCCAGTCGTCGATCTCCTGCATCGCCGTCAACATGTCCTTCTGGATGTCGTCGAGGATGGCGTTGAATGCGTTGTAGATCCAGATGGCCACGATGGCGACGGTGATCCCGACGGCCGTCGACACGAGGGCTTCCGAGATGCCGCCGGAGATGGCGGTGAGATCGCCGCCACCCGCTGTCGCCATGACGGCGAAGGCGTTGATGATGCCGAAGATGGTCCCGACCAGGCCGACGAACGGAGCGGTGGAGCCCGTGGTGGCGAGGATGTTCATGCCCGTGCGGAGGTTCGCGACCTCGACCGGGCTCTTGATCTCGACGGCGCGCTTGAGCGCACGCAGGCCGTGTTCAGACGGCTCCTTTGCGTACTCCTCGAGCCCGGCGCGGATGATGACGCCGAGATAGGAGAGCTTGTAGGCCTCGTTCTTGACGACCTTCAGGGCGGCTTCGATGTTGCCCTGGCTCAACGGTCCGCTCACGGCCTCGCCGAGCGCCCGGGACTGTGCGCGGGCGCGGGTGTAGAGGATCACGCGCTCGATCGCCACGTAGACGCAGGCGAAGAGCATCAAGATCAACACCAGGAAGACGGCCTTTGCGGGCCCGCCCATCGAGATCCAGAGATGTTGCGGAGTCAGATTCATGGAAGGTCCTGTCGGGAGTAGGGGGGGGTAGAAACGGCTCTGGCGCGGCGGACGATGGTCCGACTATTGCAGCTTGAACCGGTAGTTATAGGTGAACTGCACGGCGGTGGACATCCCGTTGTCCTTGTAGGGGTAGAAGCGCGAGGCCATCGCCGCCTTGATCGCTGCATCCTTGAACAACTCCGGGCACTTCGTGGCCTCTGCGGAGATCGGCACGCCCTTGTCGTCGATGTTGATCTTCACGGCGCAGTCGCCTTCCATGTTCAGCTGACGGGCAGCCTCCGGGAATTGCGGCTTGACACGGTTCTTCTCCTGCACGGCGCTCCAGTAGACGGTCTTGACCGCCCCCAGCGTGCCGCCGAGCGTACCGCCGAGCACGCCGCCGACGACCCCGCCGACGACGCCGCCCTCGACGCCGCCCTCGACGCCGCCCTCAACGCCCGCGTCGGATGCGACGGTCTCGTCGTGCTGGGGCTCCTCGGGGAGCGGCACGGGCTCGACGGGCACGTCTTCCTTGGGTTTTTCCTTCTCCTTGTGCACGGTCTTGTGCCCGCCTGCAGGAGGGGGAGGCGGGGGAGGCGGGGGCGCCGCCAGATCGACCGCGACCTCGACGGTGTCGTCTTCCTTCTTCACTTCGGCTACCACACGAGAACCCACCCACACCAACGCGCCCATCCCGCCGCCGTTCAGGCAGATGGAAAGCAGAAAAGCGCTTGCTTGGCGCTTTCGTTGGCGTTCGGCTCCTCGTCCGACGTTGTCGAACATCACACCTTCCCGGGTCGGCCCGCAGTCTACTCGACCCGGCGGGCAAACGGCTACTCGGCTTAGTCAACGGACCGTCAGATCTCGCGCCCGTGCCGCCGAAGCGGGGCTTCAAAGCCGGCCGGTGGGCTCCGAGGAAAGCTCGGTGATGCGCTTGTCTGCGGCGTCGAGCTTTTCGTGGCAGGCGCGGACGAGCTTCACGCCCTCTTCGTAGAGGGCGAGCGCGCGCTCGAGGGGGACCTCGCCGCGCTCGAGGTCGCGGACACGCTCCTCGAGCTGGCGGAGCGCGTCCTCGAACGTGAGGATGTTGGGGTCGACATCGGGCATCGGCTACCTCCTTGGCGGGGTCGAGCGGATGCGCTCGATCTGCTCGATGGGGTACGAGAGCTTGGTGCCCGTGGCGGTGTCGAACGCGACGAGCACGGAGGCGCCTTCGCGGTTGAGGGCGATGCGCTCCGGGATCAGCACCAGGTCGCGGCGGCTCTGGTCCTTGAGCGAGAGGTACTGGACATCGCACCAGAACGACTGCTGGATCGCGCGTTCGATGACCGCACGGGTCTCCTGCGGGCCCGTGCGGGGGGGCGGCTGCGGACCCCGCCGGGACTGCGCTCGCTGCGCCGAGGACGAGCCCGGGACCGGGCGCAGATCGTCGGGCTGCGTATCGGCGGAGTGGGCGCGCGCGACGGGGTCGTCGCGCAGCTCGCGTGCCTCGGCCAGCATCTGGTGCAGGCGCTCGCGTGCGCCCAGCGCCTCGTCGTCGGCGGGGTAGCGACGAACCTCCCGGGAGGGGTTGAACCCGAGTCGCTCCAGCTCCGCGGAGATCTCCGGCAGGCGCCGCGGGTCTACCGCGTAGAGCCCGGGAGCGAACCGGTGGAGCACGAAGGACTTGATGCCACGGGAGGCCTCGAAGCGCTTGACCACCGACCGGTGGACCGTGAGCGCGGTGATGTCGTGGAACTCGACATCGCCCTCCTGTCCCATCCACCCGCGGAGCGTGTGCTCCACGTTCTCCGGCAGGCCGATCTGCGAGTAGTCGCGCAGGAAGTCGAGGAGCTCCTCCCGGCGCCACCCCTTGGTGAGCGCCTGCTCGATGCTCACCTCGGTGATCTTGTAGGTGTTCGCGCGGTCGCAGCCGACGAGTTCGGCGATCTCGCCGATGCGGAACAGCATCATCGGCGAGAGCCCTGCGGGGGCCATGATCTCGTAGCTGGGGGTGAGGTAGAACTTGCTGAAACCCTCGTCGTCGCTGGGCTCGAGCAGCGCCCGCGCCCGGGGCGAGAGGCGGTAGAACTTCTGCTGCCCCCATACGCCGAGCTCGACCATGCCGGAGGCCACCAGCGGGGTGAACGCGTAGGTGTCGCGGTCAGCCCCGCGCGGAGAGGCGTAGAGGCCCTTGTGGTAGCGCTCGCGCCAGTCTTCCCCACGCTTCCAGCGGCGGTAGAGGGCCTGTAGAGGCGCCTCGGGAATCCACTCCCCGTTGCCGCTGTGGATCGCCCACAACACCCACTCGGCCATCGGAAACCGCTGGTCCAGGGCGCGGAAGACGAGATCCCGCTGGTCCTCGGGTTCGAGTTGCAGCCACTCTTCCACCACGTCGCGGTTGACCGCGATCCGATCGCCTCGCAGCTCGATCATGCCGTGCAGCATGAGGAAGTCGTAGTGCAGGTTGAACACCTCGCTGTCCGGCGCCCAGATCTGCGCGAAGAACCTGTCGAGGTCGTCCTTGTGCTGCTTGAACACCTCCTGGCGCTGGGTGAGGCGGGGCGGGCGCTGGTCCAGCCAGGTCGCCAGCGTGGCGAGCGAGAAGTCCATCGGCGGGCAGAACGGGCGCTGATCGACGACGCGGATCTCCTCGTGCTGGAACGTGGAGAGCTCGAGCTCCGGGCCGAGCTGGCTCAGCAGCGGATCGATCAGGGGCTCGGGCACGAGGTAGTAGAAGCCGTCGTCCACGGGCGGGGAGGCGCACACCAGACCGCGGTCCGAAAGCGCCTGCATCGTGCGTGCCCAGTCGTGCTCCCGTCCCCCGAGGGTGAGGGCGAGCTCCTTGTGGAACTCGTCCGCCTGGGCCAGCCCGCCGCATTGAACAAGCGCGGCGAGCGCCTGCTTGTCGCGTTGGTGGACCTGCGAGAGCAGGCCACCGAGCCGGTTGCCCTGCGCGATGGCCCGCACCGTGAGCTGGATCATCCGGTCGGCATCCACGCCGCGCGCCATCTGGCCGCCCATCGCCTTGTAGAGCGAGGTGAGGATGGGCTCGGGGAGCTTCTGGAACCAGAGGATCAGGTCGTCGAGCTCGACGCGGCTCATCACCCGTCGCCGTGCGGTACCCCCGGTGGGCTTCCAACGCTTCTTGTGGATCCGCGGCCGGTTCACCATCTTGCCGCTGGCCGGGATCGCAACCCCCGGTGCGTCAGCGTCTTCCCGTACCAGGCGGCGTCCACGGGGGCGGCCTCCGGCGCCTGCGCCGCGTGGCTCGTCACCCCGCGGCTCCACGGGCTCGCGGGGCGCCCGGGCTTCGCCTTCGGGGCGTTCGACGCCCGGAGATTCTTCTCCCCCGCCCCGACGCCGGCGGCGGCGCTTGCGCTTCTTCCCGGCATCCTCGATGCCGCTCTCCATTACCGCGCTCTCCGTTGGGTCACTTTCCGTCGGATCACTTTCGTCAAAGACCATTGCAGTCTGCCCTCACTTGGCGACGGCGGGCTGCCCCGCCTCCTGGATGTAGTACCGGTACCCCTGCTCTGTCAGGAACAATTGCCGCTTCATCGCGAACTCCTGCTCCTTTGTCTCCCGGGTGACGATGCTGTAGAACCATGCACCGTCCTTTTTTGGGCGCAGGACCCGCCCGAGGCGCTGTGCCTCTTCCTGGCGGCTGCCGTAGCTGCCCGAGATCTGGATCGCGACGTTCGCATCGGGCAGATCGATCGAGAAGTTCGCGACCTTCGACACGATCAGCAACTTGAGGCGCCCCTCGCGGAACCGCTGGAACAGGACCTCTCGTTCCCGTGCGGGCGTCTTTCCGGTGATGAGCGCCGCGTTGTACCGCTTGGCGATGAGGATGAGCTGCTCGAGGTAGGTGCCGATGACGAGCACGTTGTCGTTTGCATGCTTCTTCAACAGGCCGTCGAGCACCGGGAGCTTGGCGGGGTTGGCGGTCGCGACCTGCGTCTTGTTCAGTTCGCTGGCCTCGTCGTACTTCTTGCGGGCGGCGGCGTTGGGAAAGTCGACGCGCACCTCGAAGCAGCGCGCCTCGGCGATGAACCCGCGCTCTTCGAGCGTCTGCCACGCCATGTCGTAGCGGCGGGGCCCGACGAGCGAGAAGACGTCGCCCTCGCGACCATCTTCGCGTACCAGCGTCGCGGTGAGCCCGAGGCGGCGCCGCGCCTGCACATCGGCGGTGGCGCCGAAGACGGGTGCGGGCAGGAGGTGCACCTCGTCGTACACCAGCATGCCCCAGTTGCGGTCGCGGAACAGGTGCAGGTGCGCGAACTCCTGGTCCTTCGACGCCCGCCAGGTGAGCATCTGGTACGTCGTGACGGTGACAGGGCGAATTTCCTTGGTCTCCCCGGTGTACGCACCCACGTCTTCCCGGGTGAGCGTCGTCTTGTCGAGGATCTCCCGAACCCATTGCTGTACGGCGGCCCCGTTCGTGGCGAGGATCAGCGTGTGCTGCTGTACCTTCTGCATCGCCTGGATCGCGACGATGGTCTTGCCGGCGCCGCAGGGCAGGACGATCACGCCGTGCCCGCCCGATGGCTTTCCCTCCTGGAACCAGCGTTCGGCCGAGGTCGTCTGGTAGTCGCGCACGATGAACGGCAGACCGTTCTGGAGCAGGGTCTTTCGCAGCCCGAAGGGCAGCGGGTCGCCAGGCAGGAAGCCCGCGAGGTCCTCCACGGGCCAGCCGTCGTTCAACATGCGCTGCTTGAAGACGCCGCGGTGCCCCCCGCTCACGGCGAAGTACCGGCTGCCATCGGGGAGGAGCAGGTCATGCACGGACTTGAGGTTCCCGACGACCTTCGCGATGTAGGCGGTGGCGAACTCCAGCCGAAGGAGCTTGGGGTCCGTCGGATGCTCGACCAGCTTGACGAGGCCGTAGCGGTCCATCGTCTCGCTCACGCGAGCGAGCACGTCGGGCGGGACGTCGAACTTGGAAAACCCGCGAAGCCCTTCGACGATTTCGTCCCGCTTCAGCCCGCTCGATGCTGCGTTCCACAGGGAGAGCGGGTGAATGCGGTAGGTGTGCAGGTGCTCCGGGCTGGTTTCGATCTCGGCGAACCGCGACAGGAAGTCACGAACTTCTTCGTACTTCTTGTGCTTCGTCTCCAATAGAACCTTGCCATCGCCCTGGACGATGAGGGGGTTGTCAGGCCTGACGTGCATGTGCCATCAGTGCGACCTCCGAGGTCGGAACCGTAATAAATGAAATTCGAGATCGGTCCGTATCGACGGGACGACGGATGCCCGACGGACGCCGTCAGATGGACGACACCCTTTGCAGTCCGGGAGCCATGGCTCCGGAGTAGCGGATGCAGGGTCGTGTGACACGAGGTCAGGCGGAGCCTTGCAACCAGACTATTACCCATATTTTTGAGCTTGTCAACAGGCAGCGCTTCGTCGGTGCGAGCAGGGGCGTCACGTTCGGTCACCGCCCCGGGCCCCGGGCCCCGGGCGTCTGGCGCTCACCCCAGGCGACGCCGTGGCGGTTGGGAGAAATCCGCGACATGGACCTGACCCCCGTGCACGCGATCCGCCTGCCGCGAGGTCGCTACCGCGCGCTGTTGAGCTTCGCCGCCTCGGACCAGGCCTTCGCCGCGTCGGCGCTCTTTCCCTGCGCGTTGTAGAGCTCTCCCTCGAGGGCGTAGAGGTTCGAGCGGTACGGGGTGTTCGCGGAGGAGCGCCGGAGCCCGGTCTGCACGGTGGTGAGCGCGTCGTCGAGCCGTCCAAGTGCTCGCAGGCAGCGTGCCGCCCTCCACGCGGCGTCCTGTGCGACATCGGTGTGAGGGCTCACGAGGAAGCCGGCATACACCGTGAGCGCGGTGGAGTAGCGCCCGGCGGATTCGTCGGCGATGGCGGCGGCGTAGCTGGTCGTGAGCTCGGGGTATGCCGTGTAGAAGCGCGGGTTGTAGTCGAACGGGGTCGCGGAGCCGCCACCGCCACCCTGCGCCTGCGCCGAGGCCGGAGCGGGCGCCGCCGCGGGTGCAGGGGTGCGCCGCGTGGCTTCGGACTTCTTCTCCTTCTGTACGGCCAGGTCCTCGTCGTCGCCGCTGGCCATGTCCGCAGACTCGCTCGCGGCGGCCCTGTCCGGCCTGGCCAGCTCCGAGGAGACGGCGTCCGAGGCGGTCTTGGAGCTGGAGTCCAGCCGCGCGCTGGCGCCCCCGACGGCCGACCCGCTCGCAGCGGGGGCCTCCCCCGGCGACGCGGGTACCGTGGCCTCCAGATCCCGGGGTGCGTCGAAGGCGGCTGTCGGGCCGGACTGTGCTGCGGGGGCTTCGGCTTCTGCGATCACCGAGGGCGTCCGGGCCGGGTCGGCCGTGCCGGCTGCTCCGTCGGCGAGGGTGGGGGCGGCCGGAGTGGCCGATGGCGCGTCGCCGGCCGGGGGGGGCGGGGCGGGGGCCGCGGCGGCGGCGTTCTGCTCCGGCGCGGGCGCGGACTGCGTTGCGGCGACCGGCACGGGCGCCACCGGGGCGGCCGCACTCATCGGCGCCTGCTCGAACCTCGCCATCTCGGGGCTCTGCAGGAACATCGAGCTGCCCACCTTGACTGCGATCACCACCACGGCGAACGCAGCCACGCTCACCCCGACGCCGGGGATCGCCCACCAGGCCCGGCTCCGGGTGCGCCGGGTGGGCGGCCTCGCGCTACGGCCGACCACCTTGCGGCTGGAGCCTCCCTCCAGCCCGGCTCGGGTGACACCGACAGCAAAGGGACCCGACTGGACGCCGTCCAGGATGGCGTCGATGGAGAGCTGCAGGGGCGGCGCCCTGTCCGGCCGCAGGGTGTAGACCGCAGCGACCACGTCCGGATCGAGACCCTCGGGCGCTGGTGTCCCCGGCGGGCTTTGCAGCCAGTCGGTGAGCAGTGCGGTCTGGGTCTCTTCGGGGGTCACGGGGTACTCCGGGGGGTCAGTCAGGGTCGGGGGTGTAGGCCTTTCGGAAGGCGGCGCTGGCGCGATGCAGGATCACGTCGAAGTTGCCCACTGCGACGCCCATTCGCGCGGCGCAGTCCTCTCGGGGCAGGTCCTGCAGGAGGCGCAGGGTCAGGGCTTCCTTGTAGCGGGGGTTCAGGGTGTTCATCGCGGCCTCGATCTGGACTCGGGTGTCATCGGCTTCGAGCCCCTCGCCGGGGGTGTCTGCCGTGCTGGCCTCGCCGTGGATCCTGGCCTCGGCCTCGACCGCCACCTCCAGCTTGCGGGCGCGCTGGTTGGCGCGATGCACGTCTGTGGCGCGATTGATCGCGATCCGCCGAAGCCAGAAGTAGATGCTCTTGTTCTCCTCGGGATGGTACTGCTCGATGCGCTCCAGCACGGCCCTGAAGGTGTCCCGCAGCACGTCCTCTGCCTGCTCCCGGTTCGGGAGGCGCGGCAGGATGACTTCGCGGAACAAGGGGGTGCCGTACCAGACGTAGAGTGTGCCCGCTGCCGCGCGGTCCCCCTTGCGCAGCCGTTCGACGACGGCGCGTTCTTCGGGGAGCGGTGCGAGCTCGGCTTCGTCAGTCAGAGCGCCTCCATGGCCGCTCGTGAGAGCAACGCGCGACCGGGTGGCAATCTTACACGGTTGGTCGCTCTGTTCGACCCGGACGGGGCCGTGTGCCCTCCGGCTGGTGCGGCCGCCTTGTTGCTGCCGCCGCCGGACGTCGCAGCGGCGGCCCTGGTCAGCGCAGCTTCTTCGCGAGGGCTTTGGCTCCTGCGTGGTCGCGGTCGATCGCGCTGGCGATGATCGCGAGCCGGCGGGCATTCTCCTTCAGGCCCAGCCCCTCGTACACCTCGGCGAGCACGACGCAGTACTCGATGTTTCGGGGCTCCCGCGTGACGGCCTTGCGGTAGAGTTCCACCGCGCCCCGGAGGTCATCCTCCTGGGTGCGAAGGATCTGGGCGAGCTTGAAGTAGGCCTTGCCGTCCGGCGGATCGAGCGCGATGGCTTTTCGGTAGGAGTTCGCTGCCTCCTTCGCATGCCCATAGCCCTCGGCCTGCTCTGCCTGCTGGATGAAGTGCGCTGCCCGGGCGTGGCGGCCTCGCTGCGTGGCGTCCCGATGGAGGGCCTGGTACTCGGCGTTCTGGGGGTCATACCGGGTGGCCAGGTACAGGTTTCCTTCGGCCTTCGACCAGTTACCAGCGTCAAAGTCGATCTTTCCCGCATCGAAGTAGCGCCGGGCCTGCACGAGCTGGGCCTGGAGCTGCTGCTTGATCTTGTCGACCGCGTTGGGCGCGCGGGCCCTCGCCTGGGAGGCCGGGGTGGCCTCCCCCGCCGGCTGGGGCTGTGCGGCCTTGTCGGCCTTGCGAAATGTTACTTCAAACCCGGGGATTTCCTGTCCACTCTCGCGGACCGGGGGCGGCGGGATGGACGGCCTCTTGCGTGGCCCGCGGTTGGCTGCCCGGAGCTCGGCATCGTAGGCGTTCCGTTGGGCAGGGTCCCGCAGTACGCGGAAAGCCCGGGTAACCGAGGCGAAGTTCTCGTCGATGACCGTGTGGAGTTCGCCGGTGTCCCGGTTGAAGAACCGGTCGGGGTGCCAGGCCCGCACGTAGGTGTGGTAGGCGCCGTCCACGTCCTCCTTGGTGGAGGACTGGTCCACGCCGAGCGAGTCGTAGTGCGTGCCCTCGCGGGTGACCTCCTGGATCCGCTGGATCTCCCGCGTCTCGAGTTCGTTCAGCGGTTTTCTCTCCATTCGGCTTCTCTGGCCCTCGACCCGTTGGTTCTAACGTATTTCTGTCGATGCTGGGGCTCATCGCCTGGAGCGGGGGTCCAAGGCGAGGGGGTGTGCGGCGTCCCAGGTCGCGCGGAGCTGGTCCAGGTTCACCGCGGCGTACCGCTGCGTGGTGGACAAGGACGCGTGGCCGAGCATCTCCTGGATGGAGCGGATGTCGGCACCCGCCTGGAGCAGGTGGGTGGCGAACGAGTGGCGCAGGGCGTGCGGGTGTACGTCGGCCAGTGCGTTCTGGACGCCCGAACCGTGGACGATCGTGTAGATGGAGCGGGTCGTCAACCGTTTTCCGGCGCGGTTCAGGAACAGGGGGCCGCTGGCGCGACCGTCCAGGAGCTCCCGGACTGCCGCCGCGGCCGGGGGCCCGAAGGGGACCCGACGTGCCTTGCGCCCCTTGCCCATGCGTACGTGGACGAGCCCGACCGTGACGTCGACGTCGGCGACGTCGAGCGCGGCGAGTTCGGCCACGCGGAGCCCGGCTCCGTACGCGAGCTCGAGGATGGCGGTGTTCCGCAGGTGCGCCCCGCCCTCCCCGAGCGCGTGCTCGACGAGCACGTCGGCCTCGTCCACCTCCAGCACCCGGGGCAGCGACACGGGCACCTTCGGGCGCTTGAGGCGCTCGCTCGGGTCTTCCGTGATGAGCTGCTCGCGCAGTGCCCATTGAAAGTACGCGCGGATCGCCGAGACCCGCTGCGCCACGGTCGCGGCAGCCCCGCCCGACCGGGCGAGGTAGGCCCGCAGGTCGAGCCGCGTGGCGCTGTGCAGCGGCCGGGCGTCGGCGCCAGCTTCTGCCCGGAGCCCCTGGGCGATCTCGGCCAGCACCCGGGAGTAGGCGCGAATCGTGTGCTCCGAGGCAGATCGTTCGGCGCGCAGGTGGTCGACGAAGCGCCGCATGGGTCGAAGGTAACTCCCTGCGGGGATCAGGGGTTACAACGGGCCGATGAGCGAGACCGACTGCATCCTCTGTGCTGGATGAAGGCCCGCGTGGTGTTGAGTTTGGCGACTGCACTGCCGGCGCTCCCGGCAGTGCTCCTCGACCTGGCCGCCGGCAGCCACGCGCGCACGCTCAGCTCCCCCGCGTACACGAGCAGCGAATTGATCGGCGTCGAGGTCGCGCTCGTCGCGCTCACACTCCTGGCGCTGCTACTCCAGGGCCCGCTGTGGATCGCGCTCGGGGTGATGCGCGAATGGCGGGTGCTGGCTGTGGCGTTCGCCAGCGCTCTCCTGGCGCTGATGTGCCTGGTTGTCGCCTTCGTGATCGACGCCGCGACGCTGCTCTACGCGACATAGCTGCGAACAGAAGCGCGCTTCAGTCCTCCACGCCCGAGGTCAGGTTGCGCTCCACGGCCTCTTCCGGCGTCACCCAGTGGATGCAGGTCACGGGGCAGGCCTCGATGGCGTCCTGGATGAGGTCCATCGGGCCATCCTGGGCGATCGGGGTTGCCTTTCCGTCGATCGGCAGGTAGAAGACCTTCTCGGTCTGCTCCACGCAGGTCCCGCACGAGATGCACTCGAACTGATCGATGACGAGCAGCTTGTTGGCGGCCTTTTCGCGGGAGGACTCGTTGTCCAACGGCCCCGAGTAGAGCACCCCGTCGTCCGCGGTGTTGATGCCCTCCGTACCCTTGATCTGGCTCGGGTCGCGGCCGTTGGCCTTGGCGCGGGCGATGTAGGCCCCGATGTCCGTCGAACCCGTGTCTGCCGCCTGGTGTTTCGCCTTTTCACCCGACTTCTCGACCTTTGCGGCTGTCGCCTTGGCCTTCACCTTCGCGGGTTCGGCCTTCGTGGGTTCAGCCTTCGCGGGTTCGACCTTCGCAGGTTCGACCTTCGCAGGTTCGGCCTCGATGCTGGTCTTGCCAGGAGCTTCGGTGTGGGCGGCCGGCACCGGGTCGTGCCCCGCCGCGGACCCCGGCTTCGCGGGGGCCTGTGGGATCGGCGTGGGTTCGACGGCGCGGGTGGGCGTGGACGGGGTGGCGGGGCGTGCCCCGGGCTCCGTGGGCTTCTGGGCGGGCGCGGGCTGGGCCTGCACCGGCGCCTGTCGCGCCGGCGTCGGTTGTGGTGCGGTCTGCGCCCGCACGGGTGCGGGAGGCGGTTGCTCGGTCTGGCCCCGCAGGCCTCGCAGCGCGCCGACCACGCCGGGGGCCCGTTTTTCGAGGGAGGACTTCAATCGGGACAACATGGGAGCTCCGGAGCCGATTCAGCTGGGCAGGATCAGCCGGGTGACCGGCCGACCTTCGACGAAGTGGGACTGGACGATCTCCGCAATATCGCCGGGCTGCACGCCCGCGTACCAGACATTTTCCGGGTAGACGACGATCGTCGGGCCCTGCCGGCAGGGGCCGAGGCAGTCCGTCGTGTTGAGCTTCACTGTTTCAAAGAGCTCTTGTTCGTCGATCGCCTCTGCCAGCGCGTTCCGCACGTCGGTGCACCCGCGGTCTGCGCAGCTCCCCTTGGGGTGGCCGGGGGGGCGCTTGTTCGTGCAGACAAAGACGTGGTGCTTCCAGTCGGGCATGTCCGCTGTATAGCAGGCGCTCCGCGGCGCTGTCCGTAGTGCACTTCGCCCGAGTGGTGGTTCGGGCGGCGTCACTCGTCGTCGGGAGGCTCTCGCTCGGGGATGTCGTCGGGCTCGCTCCCCGGCGGCCCGCTCAGCCCCGGGAGCCCGTCGCAGCGGGAGACGCGCCCGCGGTGCAGCTCGGCGGCGCCCCAGGCGGAGAGCCCCGTGCCGGCGATGGCGGCCGCATACATGAACACCGCGCCGCCAAACTCGGCCACGATGCTGTTGTCCCCGTTCGCCTTGTTCGCCTCGTCAACGACCGAGTAGCCAAGGGCCATCCCCCCCGCCGCCGCTGCCACCCCGCCCCCGATCATCCAGCCGCCGAGCACCCGCCGATGCCGTTGACGACCGAGGCAGCTGTCGGGGTCCGGAGGCGCGTGGTGGGCGAGTCGGGGCCGGTCAGACACGCTCGCGTCTGGTGTAAAGCGCGGGTCGAGCAGGGCGAAGGGGACGAGCAGCACGGTTCACATGGTACACCCGCCGGAGGCACCGGCCAGACGGGAAATCGCGCGCGATCTGGGGTAGAGGGGCTTCGCAACCGGGATCTTCGTGCTGCTGTTCACCCTCTCCATGGCCCTCGCCGCCCCCACCCCGTCCGACCAGGTGCAGACGTTCGCCGCCGCGCTCGCCGCCCAGGGCGACTTCGTGGTGCCGGCGGGCGGTGTGCCCCCGCCGTCGGGCAGCGGCTCGAACAAGCTGGACGTCTACTCCTACGGCAACCTCGTCATCCTCAAGGACCCCGACGGCGAGTGGTTCTCGGAGGCCACGACGCACGCGCTCCAGGGCGACGTGAACTGGGTCATGTCGTCCGCCACCGGCGCCTTCTACAAGCACTACGGCGACGACTATGATTTCGTCAGCATCCTGATGGTCCGGGACCTCGGGATGTTCTTTGCGTTCTACCAGCCGCTGTCGAACGACGTGTACGGCATCGGCTACGACTCGGTCACGCCGGGCGAGGTGTTCGATCAGTCGAACAACAAGCTCCAGGGCTACATCTTCATGAACTACTACGGGCTCTGGAGTGAGGACCCCGAGGTGGGGCGCTTCGTGTTCGGCCAGGAGTTCATGCACCGGTGGGGTGCGTTCGTGAACCTCGACGCCGAGGGCCCGGACGGCGCACTCGACCCGAACGTGCTGCTCGGGCGGGACATCGCGCACTGGTCCTACTGGTTTCAGACCACGAACTCCCCGATGGAGGGGAACGCCTGGATCGACAACGGAGACGGCACCTACACCGTGGACCTCGGCGCCACGTCGACGTACTCGGACCTCGACCTCTACCTGATGGGCCTCGTGGGTCCGGACGAGGTCGGCGCGCAGTCCGTCCTGCTCGTGGACGCAGACGAGCAGGCCCGGGTCGCGCGGGAGCCGGCATCGCCGCCGGAGGCCTTCGACGAGGCGTACGCCGAGGGCTCCGGGGAGGCTGTCACGGTCGCCGGGACGAAGGTCGACTTCACCGTCGACGACATCATCTCCGCGGAGGGGGAGCGCATCCCCTCCTCGGCGGACAGTCCCCGGAGCTTCCGGATGGCGTTCCTCGTGATCGTGCTCTCCGACGATGAGCCGGACGGCGCGTTGCTCGATGACGTCGACACGGTCCGGCAGACGTTCGAGGCGGACTGGGAGGCCGACGTGCGCGGCCTCGCCGACCTGGACACCACGCTCGGGGCGGGGGATGCCCCGACCTGGGGCGCTGCCGCGGACACCGCCGATAGCGCGGTCGACTCCGCGAGCGACCCGGACGGGGACCCCGAAACCGAGGAGCAGGCAGGCTGCGGCTGCGCAGCGGCGCCCTCTCCCAACCTTGCTTTCGGACTCGTCGCCCTCGCCCTCGCCCTCGTAAGCCGGAGCCGCAAATGAACCCGCCCAACGTCCTTTTCATCAGCCCGCAGTACCCCGTGGAGATGAACCACTTCACCCGCGGCCTCGCCGAGGTGTCGGCCAGGGTCTGGGGATTGGCCGACGGGCCCGCCGAGAGCGTCCCACAGGGCGTCCGTCGCTACCTCACGGGGTACATCCAGGCGCCGCTCCGGAGCCCCGGGGAGGTGCTCGACATCGTGCAGGCGACGATGAGGCGAACCGGCGTTCGGTTCGACCGCGTGGAGTGCCTGTGGGAGCCGTTCGTGGAGCTCGCTGCGTGGCTGAGGGAGCAGCTCGGCATCCCTGGCATGTCGTACGAAACGGCGTTCGCCTTCCGGGACAAGGAGGCGATGAAGCGCCGCGTGGAGGCCGCAGGCCTGCGGGTGCCGCATCACGCGAAGTGCGGCACGCAGGACGAGGTGCGCGCTGCCGTCGCCCGGATCGGGTATCCGGTGTGCATCAAGCCCATCGCCGGAGCGGGCAGCGCCGACACGTTCCGGGTGGACAACGCCGAGGAATTGCACGCCGTGCTCGAGAAGACCCGGCACGTGGAGTCCGTCTCCGTCGAGGAGTTCGTGGAGGGCGAGGAGTTCACCTTCGACACCGTCTGCATCGACGGGCGCCCCGCGTTCTACAACGTCGCGCAGTACCACCCGCGGCCGCTCCTCGCGCGTAGCAACGAGTGGATCAGCCCGATCGTGGTCGTGCTGCGCGACATCCACGACCCCAAGTACGCCGGCGGCCTCGATCTCGGGTTCAAGGTGCTCGACGCGATGGGCATGGGCACCGGGTTCACGCACATGGAGTGGTACCGCAAGGCGAACGGCGAAGTCGTATTCGGCGAGATCGGGGGACGGAGCGCGGGGGGGCACCTCGTCGACCAGATGAACTGGGCAAACGACATCGACCTCTTCCGTGAATGGGCCCGGGCCGTGACCTGGAAGAGCTTTCACGGTCCGACCGGGCCGGATGGGCGGCTGGAACGCAAGTACAACTGCGCGATCATCTTCAAGCGCGCGTTGGGCGAGGGCCGCATCACCCGCGTGGAGGGGGTCGAGCAGTACATGCAGCGGTTCGGCCGCCACGTGTGCGCGAACGAGCTGTTGCAGCCGGGCCAGATGCGCCGCAACTGGCTGCAGACGTTGGTCTCGGACGGGTTCGTGGCCGTTCGCCACCCGGACATCGGCGAGACCCTGCGCATGGCGGAGGCCGCGGCCACGGACATCACGCTCTACGCGGGCGGGTAGTTGCGCGCGCCGGGCGGGCTTCCCCACCTCGTGCTCATCGGGGGTGGTCACAGCCACGTGCAGGTGCTGCGCCGGCACCGGGAACGCCCGTTCGCCGCGCGCGTCTCTATCGTGCTGGACCACCCCGAGGCCGTGTACTCCGGGATGGTCCCCGGCTTCGTCGCCGGGCAGTACTCAGCCGCAGAGCTCACGATCGACGTGTGGGCGCTCGCGCGGACGGCGGGCGCGCGCGTGGTGGATGGCGCCGCCAGGATGGTCGACACGGCGCGGGGCTGCGTGGAGGTGGAGGACCACGCCCCGATCGCCTACGACACCCTGAGCATCGACGTGGGCTCCGCGGTCGCCGGTCGCTCGATGCCCGGGGTGCAGGAATTCGCGCTGGCCACGCGCCCCATCGGCCAGTTCGTGGCCCGGCTGGACGAGCGGCTCCTGGCGCTGCCCGATCCGGGCCTCCCGATCGTCGTCGTGGGGGCCGGGGCAGCGGGTCTGGAGCTGGCGTACTGTCTGAATGCGCGAACGGGCCGCTCCGTGCTGGTCCTCGGCGCGGTGATGGCAGGCTTCGCGCCCATCCGGGACCGCGCCGTGGAGCTTCGGCCGGGCCGGGTGCGGGCGGTCACTGCGCGGGGTGTGGTGATCGAGAGCGGCGAGGAGTTGCCCGCCGCGCTGGTGGTCTGGGCGACGGGTGCGGAGGCGCTGCCGCTTGGTGCCGCAAGCGGGCTCCCCTGCGTGGATGGCTACATCCGGGTGGCGCCGACGCTCCAGGTGGAGGGCCATCCGGGGATCTTCGCCGCGGGGGACTGCGCGCACGTGCCAGACGGGCGTGGCGGAGCCCTGCCCAAGGCCGGTGTGTACGCAGTGCGGGAGGGGCCCCTCCTGTGCTCCAACCTCGATGCCCGGCTCTCCGGCACCGAGCTTCAGCCCTATCGGCCCCAGCGCGACTTCCTCTCGTTGCTCAACCTGGGCGACGGGACGGCGCTGGGTCGGCGGAGCGGCGCCCGGTTCCAGGGTGCGTGGGTGTGGCGGCTCAAGGACCGCATCGACAGGAAGTTCGTCGCGATGTTCCAGGTGATCGACGCAGCGGACCTGCCGGTGCGGATGGGGGCGACGCCGATGCCGGAGCCCGAGATGGAGTGTGGTGGGTGCGCCGCGAAGGTCGGGCAGGCCGAGCTACGGGCCGCGCTGGCGGGCCTCGGGCCCGCGCCGAGCGATCCCAGCGTGGAGGTGGGGCTCGAGGAGGCAGACGACGCTGCGCTGGTGCGGCTCCCGGGCGGGGGCCTGCTCGGGCTGACGGTGGATGCGTTCACGGCCTTTTGCGACGACCCCTTCGTGGTCGGACGCGTGGCGGCGGTGAATGCAGTGAACGATCTGTACGTGAAGGGCGTCACGCCGCTCTGGGCGCTCGCGCTCGTGGCGGTTCCCGACGAGCGGGGGGCCCTCCTGGAGTTGATGGCCGGGGTGCGGTGTGGGCTCGACCAGATGGGGGTGAGCCTCGTCGGCGGGCACTCGGTGCGGTCCTCGGCGCTGTCGGTGGGGCTCTCGGTGACAGGCACCGCGCAGCCGGTGGTGGGGCCGCCGCTCCAGGTTGGACATGCGCTCGTGCTCACGCGCGGCCTCGGGTCCGGCGTGCTGTTGCGCGCCAACGCGCTCGGACGGGCCCGGGGCCGATGGGTGCGCGACGCCCTCCGCTGGATGATCCGCTCGCATCGGGAGGCGGCGAGGGTGCTGCACGAGCACGGGGCCAGCGCTGCGACCGACGTCACGGGCTTTGGGCTCTACGGGCACCTCGCGGCGCTCCTGTCCCGCAACGGCGGGCTCGGCGCCGAGATCCGCGTGCCGCACATCCCCCTGCACCCGGGGGTCGCCGGGCTTTTCCTGCAGGGTGTACGCAGCACGTTCCACGGGCAGAACCAACGGGGCGTGGGGGTCGGCGGGCCCGGGCTCGCGCATCCGCTCGCAGGGTTGGGGTACGACCCCCAGACGGCGGGGCCCCTGCTGTTCGCCATTGCGGAGGAGGCGGTGGCCGGCGTGTTGGCGGACCTCGAGGGCATCGGGGAGCCCGCCCGCGTGATCGGCGTGGTACGGGCGGAATCGGGGATCTGGCTCGGATGAGCCGGTTATGGATAACTGGCGCACAACCCTGGGGAGAGATGCGAAAAACCGCCTCTGTTCCGCGCGCCACGAGGGGATGCTCAAGTTTTGAGCATGGCCTTTGACTTGTAGTTTCAGGTACTTGCCGACTTTTGGTTTTGCGCCCCCTCGGGCGGGTACTTATCCCCAGATGTGGAGAACCCGATCCTGAACCTTTCGAAAGTCTTCCGTCGGGACGTTGCGAGGGGAAACCGCCCGGGAGGCATGCGGCGGGCTGGCCCGGGTTGCCCGAATGCGATAGGAGAGCGCGGCTTTTCCACCCCCAAGTCGAGGTTCTCCATGCGCGCTCCCGCCCTGCTCGTCTCCGTCCTGCTCCTCGGTCTCGTCGTCGCCCCCGGCTGCAAGAAGAAGGAGACCACCACCGCCCCCGCCGCGAACACGTCCGCCGAAGTGCTCGGCAAGGTCCAGATCCCCGCAGGCGACGACTCCAAGGCGTTCGCTGGGAAGATCCTCACGCACGAGGTCACCAACTTCACGCCCGGCGACGGCTACGGCATGAAGTTCAAGTACAGCTCGCTCAAGTTCTACAACGACAACACCTGGCTCGCGGAAGCCACCCTCGGCGAGGGCGACGACAGCGTCGCCTGCAAGGAGCATGGCACCTGGACGATGGACACCGCCACCACCGAGCACACCGCCGACATGTCCTGGAAGCTCGAGCACACGACGTGCCCGGGGCGTGAGAGCCTGAACATGATCCGCGTGAATGTGAACATCGAGAAGGGCGAGTACACGATCTCGCTGCGGTAGTCCGGCTTCGTGGGCCCGGGCTCACGGCCGCCCTGTGGCCGCGGGCGCGTCCGATGCCCCGGGTGGCGAGGCCGCACATCGCCTCGCCGCCCACGCCATCAGCACGGCCGACACTTCCCCCGGATGCGTCCAGGCGAGCGCGTGCCGTCCCGGAAGGGCCTGCCAGTCTGCGCCAAGCTGCCGGGCGAGGCGAGCTCCGAGGGGTGCCGGCAGGAACGGGTCGTCCTCGCCCCACAGGCAGAGGGTCGGGGTACGAACCTGCGGGCGCATCGCGTGGAGCTGCCGGATCCGCAGCGCCCGCGCCACGCGGACCATGCGATCGGGGAGCCCGTGGTCCGGCAGAAACGCGCCTGCCAGCCCCGGGTCTGCGGATCGCAGGAAGCGCTGGCCGGCGGACCAGCGGTAGGCCGGGCCCGAGAGCGGCCATCGCGACGCCCACCGGCTCGGCAGCCACGCGGCCCCGAGAGCGGTGGACATCAGGACCAGCCCCCCAGCGTTGCCCTCCGCGGCCAGCGCTGCCGCGAGCACGCCGCCGAAGTCCACGCCGACGACGATGACGTCGGGACCGGCGAGCGCTCGCAACGGGGGGAGGAACCCGTCGACCGCGGTGGGAACGGGCTGGTCACGAGAGCGCCCAAAGCCGGGCAGGTCGGGCGCGTGCACGTGGCCGGGGAGGGTCAGGCGGGACCAGAAGCTCCCGCCGGTGGGCAGGCCGTGGATCAGGAGCCAGCGATTCACAAGGCGAGCACGAGGTGCTTGAGGTACTCGGTCTCGGGGACGGCCGGCAGCACGGGGTGGTCGGCGGCCTGCCCGCCGCGGCGAACCCGCACGTACCGGCGGCCGGCGGCACGCACCCCCGTGTACACGGCCTCTTCGAACCGCTCCCAGGGCACGTGGTGGGAGCATGACGAAGTGAACAGCAGGCCCCCGGGGGCAACAAGGGCCGCGGCGAGCTGGTTCACCTGCTTGTAGGCGCCGAGTGCCTGGCCGGCAGACTTTCGGTTCTTGGCGAATGCCGGGGGGTCGACGCAGACGACGTCGTAGCGCGCGCCCGCGTCGACCTGCGCGCGGAGCCACTCCTTGCAGTCGGCCGTCTCGACGCGCAGCTTCCCGGCGACGTCGTTGAGCTCCGCGTTCGCCCGGATCTGGGCGCATGCCGGGGCGGAGACGTCCACGGCCGTGGCGGACGCTGCGCCGTGGGTGAGCGCCGTGAGCGCCCAGCCGCCGAGGTGGGCGTACAGGTCCAGCACGGTGGCGCCCTTCACCCGCTCCGCCATCCACGCGCGGTTCTCTGCTTGATCGAAAAAGAAGCCGGTCTTCTGGCCGCCGACCAGGTCCGCGGCGTACTGCACGCCGTTCTCGCTGAAGCGCTGGCGCTCCGGCACCTCGCCGAACCAGACGTGCGCGACCCCCGAGAGCCCTTCATGCGCGCGTACGGAGATGTCGTCGCGCCGAACGACGCCCCTGGGGTTGAACACCTCGACGATGGCCTCGCGCACGAGCTCGGCGCGCTGGTCCACGCCGAGGGAGGTCATCTGGACCACCAGGACGTCGTCGTAGCGATCGATGATGAGCCCGCCGAGGTGGTCGGCCTCGCCGGCGCACACGCGCAGCGCCGTGCGCCCGGGGAACACGCGCTGGCGCAGGGCCGCAGCGTCCTTGAGGCGCTCCACCCAGAATCCGCGGTGGTCGATGTCCGAGCGCGTCCGGGTGAGGATCCGCACGGTGATGAGCGACTGCGGGTTCACGTAGCCATGTCCGCAGAACTTGCCGTGGGGATCGAGCACGGCGACCTGCTCGCCCGGCACCAGCTTGGAGACCGGGGGGTCGAGCACGTCGTTCGCGAAGATCCAGGGGTGGCCGGGCCGGACCCGGCCTATGAGGGTGCGCATCGGGGCCGGCTATTGCGGTTCGCGTCGCCCCGGGGGATGCGGCTCGGGAGGATCGCGACGTTACGCTCCGGAAGGCACGGAGCGCCGCCCTGATCGAACACCTCGACCGCCTGATCCGCATGGCCATCCGCCGGGTGCCCGGGGAGCGGGCGCGCCGTGCGATCTACCTGGCGGCTGCCTTCATCCGCGAGGCGGACCGCGACCAGATCCCGGTACGTGCCTCCACGCTCGCGTTCTGGTCGCTGCTCGCGATCGTGCCCGTGCTCGTCCTCGGCGCGACCATCCTGCGGCCGTTCGGCCTCGGCGACTCGGCATACGCAGTGGTCATGTCCGCGTTCGTCGCGGGGTCGGTGGTGGAGGTCGGCTCGAAGCTCGACGAGCTCCTGAACTCGGTGGACTTCGGCACGCTGGGTGTCGTCGGCATCATCGGCGTGCTCTACACGAGCTCGCGGATCTACTTCTCGATGGAGGATGCCTACAACACGCTGTGGAACACACGCGCGCGGCGGTCGTGGACGACCCGGTTCATCCAGTACTACACGACGCTCACCCTCGCGCCGCTGCTCATCGCCTGGGGTTTCCACTATTCCGCCATCGTCGACGCGCGCATCGGTCACCACTGGGGCGCCCTCGGCCTGCCGCTGGTGGTCACGATGATCGCGTTCGTGGGCGCGCTGCGGACCCTTCCGGACACGGAGGTGAAGTGGAGCTCGGCCATCATCGGCGGGTTCGCATCCGCGCTCGCGTTCGAGATCGCGAAGATCGGGTTCAACACCTACGTGAACGTCTTCGACGCCGGCGACACCGCCGCCAAGATCTACGGGTCCATCTGGTTCTTTCCGATGTTCCTCCTGTGGCTGTACCTGCTGTGGATGATCGTGCTCTTCGGAGTGGAACTCGGCTACTGCATCCAACGCCGGGGGGACCTGATCGATGCCGAGATCCGCCACCTCGAGGGGGAGCGCGCGGCGCGTCGCCACGCGGACGCCCTCTTCGGCCTGCAGTGCCTGATGGTCGTGGCGGAGCGGTACGCCGCCGGCCTGGGGTCCTCGCCCGAGGCCGTCGTCACGCACACGCTGCGCTCCGATCCGCAGTACGTCCTGAACGCGCTCGAGACCCTCGAGGAGGCCGGGGTGCTCGGTGAGTCTGCCAAGGGGTACCTGCCGGCGCTCCCGCTGGAGGAGTTGACCGTGCGGGAGGTGCTCGTCCGGTACCGCATGGAGACCCGCCCGAACATCGCCGACAACGCGCCCGGCGCCGACCTCGTCGGCGATCTGCTCGCCCCGGGGATCACCCGGCTTGACCAGCCGATCGCCGAGCTGCTGCGGGTCGGCGGTTGAGCGCCCCATGAAGAAGCGCTGGGTGTTCACGGCCATCGGCCTCACGGGGCTCGGCGCGGCGATCCTCGCTGCGCCCCCCGCCGTTGTCGCAGTCGCCGGGGCGAACGGCGTGACCGTCGAGCAGGCCGACTGGTGCCCGACCGGCGTCTGCCTGCACGGGGTGACCGCCCCTGGACTGCACGAGCTCAAGGCCGCGCACGTGGCGATCGACTGGGACCGCTCGGTGCGGCTCGTGGACGTGACGGTCTCCGGGCGCGGGGCAGCGCCGACGGCGATCGGGGGCTCGTCGGGGTCCGGCTGGATCGGCTGGGTCCGACGCGTGACGGTGGAGGCGCTCACGCTGGAGGGAACGCCGCTCCCCGCGCTCTCCGGAGAGGTGTACCCGGAGCGCCACCTCGTCGGCAAGGACGTGACGGTGGAGGGCGACGTCGCCGACGCGCGCCTGGACACGCCCTACGGGCCCGTGCACGCGCGGGTGGAGCCGTGCGGGCAATCGGCCGTCCCCGCCGGGACGGCGGGCCCGTGCCTCACCGTGGATGCCGATGCCGACTCGCTGCTCCTGCCCGCGCCCCTGCTCGGCGCGCCGCTCGCGGTGCCGAAGGTGCGCGCCAACGGCGTGTACAACGATGGGCGCTGGACGGGGACCGTGGGCGCCCTCGCGGTCACCGCCCGGGCGACCGTGGACGTCGCGAGCACGACGGCAACGTTCACGCTCTCTGCCGTCCCGATCGCCGACGTGTACGCGCTGCTCCAGGGCGTCGTTCCAGAGGCTTCGCGGGCCCACATCCTCGGGAGCGTGGACGGGGCCTTTGCCCTCACGTTGCACGCGGATGGGGGCGTGAGCGTTGCGGTGACCGACCCGGCGCTCACCGCCTTCCATGTCGATGGGCTCGTGTCGGACGATGTCCGCGACAGCTTCACCTACGTGACGGCAGATGCGTCCGGCGCGCCCTCCTCCCGAACTGCGGGGCCCTCCCTGCCCGGCTGGTTGCCCCTCGGGCGCATCGGCCCCGTCCTCCCAGCGGCCATCGTGGCCGCCGAGGACTCCACCTTCTACACCCACCCCGGCTACGATCTGCAGAGCATGGTCGACGCTGCGAACGAGAACGACGAACGGGGAGTCGTGCACCGCGGCGGCAGCACGCTCACGCAACAACTGGCGAAGAACCTGTATCTCGACGGAACGCGCACCTATGTTCGCAAGCTTCGGGAGCTGCTGTACGCCGTGAACCTGGAGGGGCGCCTCGGCAAGCCCGGCGTGCTCGAGACCTACCTGAACGTCGTCGAGTTCGGCCCGGGCATCTACGGCTGCGAAGCGGCGGCCGACCGGTACTTCCTGAAGTCGCCCTCGGGACTCCTGCCCGAAGAGGCGGCCTGGCTCGCGAGCGTGCTGCCCTCACCGACAGCGGCCTGGGCACAGCAGTACCAGCGGGGCCGCCCGAACATGGCGCGTGTCCGGGCGATCCTCGACAACATGATCACGCTGCCGGAGGCGGACCGCGAGGCCGCGAAGGGCCGCGAGGTCCACTTCGTGCGGTAGCTACGCGAGGATCTTCTGGAGTTGCAGCGCCAGGGCGACGTTCGTCGCCTTGAGCTTGCCCATCATGAAGAGCTGCATGGCGAGTCCGGGGTTGTCCAGCATCTTCTCCCAGTCGGACTGGGCGACGGTGATGACGCAACCCGGGGCGGCGATCGCCCCCTGGGTGACACTGCCGGGGGCGGTGGAGAGGTCCAGGGTCCAGGTGAGCGGGCCGTTGGGTCCGCCGGTGAGGTCGAATTGGATGCTGTTCTTGACCGAGGCTTGAAGCTCCGGGGTGATCTTGGCAGGGAGGTATTTCTCGAAAAACTCTACGGTGTCGGCCACGGGGGACTCCTTTGGGGGGCCGGCCTTGTAACCCGCTCGGAGCCCGGACCGTGCGAATCCGGCTTGCCCCGGCCCGACGTTGCGGCTACCCGTGCCGACTGGTGAGGTTCCTGTGGGAAAACCCTTGGTCATCGTCGAGTCCCCCGCAAAGGCCAGAACCATCGAAAAGTTCCTTGGAACCGACTATACTGTCCGGGCGAGCGTGGGCCACATCCGGGATCTGCCCGACAGCGCCGACGAGATGCCTGCGGAGTTTCGGGGCACTCCTACCGGTCGCTACGGGGTCGATATCGAGCATGATTTTTCACCCGTGTACATCGTCAAGCCAGAAAAACGACACACGGTGCAGGATCTGAAGGCCGCGCTGAAGGAAGCCCCGAGCGTGTACCTCGCGACGGACGAGGACCGGGAGGGGGAGGCCATCTCCTGGCACCTCCGGGAGGTGCTCAAGCCCCGTGTCCCAGTTTTTCGCCTCGTGTTCCACGAGATCACCCCGGAGGCCATCCGGCACGCGTTGAAGACCCCCCGCACCATCGATGAGAACCTCGTTCGTGCGCAGGAGGCCCGCCGGGTGATCGACCGGCTGTATGGGTACGAGGTGAGCCCGCTGCTCTGGAGGAAGGTCAAGCCCCGACTCTCGGCGGGAAGGGTCCAGAGCCCGGCGCTCCGGCTGATCGTGGAGCGTGAGCGGGCGCGGATGGCGTTCCGGTCCGCCACCTGGTGGGACCTCTCCGCGACCCTCGGCGCAAAGTCTGGCACGTTGAGCGCGAGCCTCGTGGCGCTCGGCGGCGCCAGGGTGGCGACGGGCGCCGACTTCGACCCCAACTCCGGCGCCTTGTCCGGCAAGGGCGTGGTGCTGCTCGACGAGGCCCGCGCTACCCGCCTCGCAACCGTGCTGCGGGGGCAGACCGGGCGGGTCGAGAGCATCGACGCAAAGCCCTTCCGGGAGTCTCCGAAGCCGCCGTTCACCACCAGCACGCTCCAGCAGGAGGCGAACCGGAAGCTCCGTTGGACCGCGAAGGACGCGATGAAGTCCGCCCAGCGCCTGTACGAGAGCGGGTGGATCACCTACATGCGCACCGACTCGGTGGTGCTGTCCGAACAGGCGCTCTCTGCCGCCCGGGACCTCATCGCGGCGGACTACGGACGGGACTACCTGCCCTCGAGGCCGCGCACGTACACCTCCGCGACCAAGAACGCCCAGGAGGCCCACGAGGCCATCCGGCCCGCAGGGACGCGTTTCAGGTCGATCGACGAGGCTCGTCGGGACCTCGAGCCCGTGGATGCGAAGCTGTACGAGCTGATCTGGAAGCGCACGGTCGCCAGCCAGATGGTCGACGCCACCGGAAAGCGCGTGGCGGTGGACGTGCACGCGGCCGTCCCCGGCTCGCCCGCCGAGTCCCCTGCCCGGTTCCGGGCGACCGGTCTGACCGTCGACTTTCCCGGTTTCCGGCGTGCGTACGTCGAGGGATCGGACGATCCCGAGGCCGAACTGGCAGACCAGGAGCGCGTGCTCGCGCCGGTGGCGGTGGGCGAGACGGTCCGCATCGACAAGCTCCTCCCGAAGGGCCACCAGACGCAGCCCCCGGCCCGGCTCAACGACGCCACGCTCGTGAAGGAGCTGGAGGCTCGGGGCATCGGCCGCCCGTCTACCTGGGCGAGCATCATCGACACCATCATCCAGCGCACCTACGTCTTCCGGAAGGGGAATGCGCTGGTGCCCACGTTCACGGGCTTCGCGGTGACAGCACTGATGGAGCAGCACCTCGGGGAGCTCGTGGACTACGAGCTGACCGCCCACATGGAGGGAGACCTCGACGAAGTGGCGGTTGGACGCCGGGATCGACTCTCGGTGCTCAAGGCGTTCTACTCGGGGGCGAAGGGCATCAACGCGCGGGTCAAGGAGGCAGATGCGGGCATCGATCCGCGCGTGATCTGTGCGATCCGCATCGGAAAGACCGACGACACGGAGATCTTCGTGCGGGTCGGGAGGTTCGGCCCGTTCCTCTCGGCCGGCGAGCGCACCGCCGACCTCCCTGCAGACATCGCCCCGGACGAGGTCACCGTGGCCTGGGCCGTGGATCGGCTCGACAAGAAGGCGGCGGGGCCGCGGGTGCTCGGCACGGACGAGAACGGCGTGAACGTGCTCGTGATGGACGGGCGCTTCGGCGCCTACGTGCAGCTGGGCGAGGTCGTCAAGCCCGTCGTCGCCGACGGCGTCGCGGCGGCGAAGCCCGTGAAAAAGACAGCCAAGAAGCCTGTGAAGGGCGCAAGGGCGGTCAAACCGAAGGCTGGAGAGGAGCCCAAGCCCCCCCGTGCATCGTTGCTGCCGGGCATGAAACCGGAGACGGTGACGCTCGCCGAGGCCCTGGGGTTGCTCCGGTTCCCGCGGACGTTGAACGGGTCGGGTGACGAGATCCAGGTGTTCAACGGTCGCTACGGTCCGTTCGTGAAGCGCGGCAGCGAGAGCCGGTCGATCCCGGCCGACCAGTCTCCGCTCGCGATCACCTACGCGCAGGCGGAGTCCCTGCTCGCGGCCCCCGTTGCGCGCAGGGGCCAGCGCGCCGCCAAGGCAGCGCTCAAGGAGCTGGGGCCGGACCCGAAGTCGGGCGGCGCCGTCAAGGTGCTCGAGGGAAACTGGGGCATGTACGTGACGGACGGCGAGACCAACGCCACGCTCGCGAAGGGCACCAGCCTGGACACCTTCACGTTGGCCGAGGCCGCAGAGCTCCTGGAGGCCCGACGCGGGATGCCCTCGAAGAAGAAGAAGGCGCGGGGCGGGTTCAAGAAGGCGCCGGCCCCGGGGACCGCCCGGGTCGTGGGCAAGGGGGAGTCCGGCCCCGCAAAGCGCGCTTCTGCCAAGGCGCCCGCTGCAGCGGGGAGGCGGGTCGCGAGCACGTCGAAGTCCACCGGCGGCGAAGCTGGGGCGAAGCCCGCAGCCCGGAAGCCCGCGGTGCCGAAAGCCGCAGCAGCGGCGAAGGACCCGCCTGGAAAGGCCGTGAAGGCGGCGCCTACCGGAAAGTCAGCGCCCAAGGCGACATCGACGCCCAAGGCGACATCGACGCCCAAGGCGAAGAAGGGACCTGGAGAGAAGCCTCCGAAGCCCGCGACGAAACCGTCTACCCGTTCGCCGGCCCGGGCCAGGAAGCCCGTCGGGGACGCCGCGGAGCTCGGGTAGGATGCGCAAGGTCCCCTGGGAGCCGCTCGCGACCCATGGCGATGCACGCGCGGGGGTGCTCCACCTCGCCGGCGCCGAGGTGCGCACGCCGACCTTCATGCCGGTGGGCACGCAGGCTGCGATACGCACGGTGTCTCCGCTGCACCTGGAGACCACGGGTAGCCAGATCGTGCTGGCCAACACCTACCATCTCTCGCAGCGGCCGGGCTCGGACATCGTCAAGAAGGCTGGCGGGCTCCACAAGTTCTCGGGCATAAAGCTTCCGATCCTCACGGATTCGGGGGGCTTCCAGGTGTTCTCCCTGGACAAGAAGGAGGTGACCGAGGAGGGTGTGACGTTCACCTACGAGGTCGACGGCAACCGGACGTTCCTCTCCCCCGAGCGGTCGATGGAGGTGCAGCAGGACCTTGGCAGCGACATCGCCATGGTCTTCGACGAGTGCTTGCCGTTCGGCGCGGATCGCCGCTACGCCGAAGCCTCGGTGGGGCGCACCACGCGCTGGGAGCGTCGCTCGAAGGCCGCGCACACCCGCCCCGATCAGTCGCTCTTCGGGATCGTGCAGGGCGGCTTCTGGGCCGACCTCCGCAAGCGCTCCGCCGAGGAGATCCAGGAGATCGGGTTCGACGGCTACGCGATCGGGGGGCTCTCCGTCGGGGAGGGCCACCGCGCGATGTGCGACGTGTTGGACGACACGGTCCTGCACGTGTCGAAGACCCACGCGCGCTACCTGATGGGCGTCGGGCGACCGATCGATCTGGTCGAAGGCGTCGCGCGCGGCATCGACATGTTCGACTGTGTCGTCGCGACCCGCCATGGTCGCTCCGGGGTGGTCTACACGACCACCGGGCGGATCCGTGTCTCCGACGCCCGGTTCCGTCGGGACCTCTTCCCGATCGACACCGACTGCCGGTGCTACGCCTGCTCGAACTTCAGCCGGGCGTACGTCCATCACCTCCTGCGCGTCGACGAGGTGCTGGGCTCCACGCTGTGCACCATCCACAACCTCCACTGGTTCGCGACCTTCATGGACAAGATGCGCAACAGCATCGTGGATGGGTCGTTCGAGTCCTTCCGTCGTCGAGTCCACGAGATCTACCCGGAAGACACGGCGGCCAAGCCGGTGGCTTCGTACCCCGCCGTTCCGGCGAGACCGGCGGCCAGGAAGCCGGCGGAGGCCGCGGCGGGGGTTGGGAAGAAGCGGCGGACGTGACGGTCGGGGCGCGCTCTGCGTTCCCTACTGCCCGGTCGACCACCACAGCGCCGACACCAGGCCCGCGCAGGCGACGATGAGCAGGATGCCTGCGGCCATGAGCGCGAAGGGCAGGACGGGTGCTGGCGGGGTGGCCGGCGCTGCGGCGGCTGGGGCCGGCGCGGGGACCACGACGGTGGGCTCGGTCGGCTCGTTGGCCTCGACGAGCTCGATCGCGAAGGTGTGGGCGCCGAGCACGATGCGGTCGCCCTCTTTCACCTGCTTGTGGTCGGGCACCCGTTGCCCGTTCACGAAGAGCCCGTTGCGGCTGCCGGCGTCCTGCACCCAGACGGCGCCGTTGTGGAGCAACACGCGGGCGTGTTGCCGGCTCACGCCGGTGTCGTCGATGTGGACCTCGTTCTCCGGGTCGCGCCCAAGCCGCAGGCCGGTTGCTGTCACCGGGTAGCGCTTCCCGGCGAGCAGGCCTTCGACGCCGACAAGGAAAGGGGTCCTGTCCATCGGTTTCCTCATCGCGGGGGCACTCGCTGGGGTGCGGGTGGGCGCGGCGATGTGATTTAACCCGCCGGTCAGCCTCCGTCCGTACCGAAGGCGTTTCTTGATACAGGGAACTTCCGGCCAGCGGGCTTGTCCAAGTCCACACAAACCCGGACTCCGTCCCAAACTCATGTTCATCGCACTCTTCGCCGCCGTCTCCTTTCCGGGCCTACGGCTCGCGGGGCCGACGGATGGGGATCTGGTCGACCGGTTCCAGCACGGCGACGGGCGCGCCTTCGACGAGATCGTGCGCCGGTACCAGGACAAGGTGTATACGCTGTGCCGCCGTTGGTTGGACGACGTGCAGGGCGCGGAGGAGACCGCGCAGGACGTGTTCATCGCGCTGTACCGCTCGCTCCCCGGGTTCCGTGGGGAGGCGCAGCTCTCCACGTGGGTGTTCAAGGTCACGCTGAATCACTGCAAGAACCATCGACTCTACCGCAGCCGACGTGGCTACAGGCGCCATGAGACGATCGGCGGCCCCCCCGAGGACGATGGGCCCGAGCGCCAGATCGCAGACGAGGGCTCGGGCACGGATGCGAAGGTCCACCGGAGCGAGGCGGAGTCGCTGGTGACCCATGCCCTGGCCCAGCTGGACGAGGAGCACCGTCAGATCCTGCTCCTGCGCGACGTCGAAGACCTGCCCTATGAAGAAATCGGGGACATCCTCGATCTTCCGCGCGGCACCGTAAAAAGCCGCATTCACCGTGCGCGGGCCGAGCTCGCCGCGATCCTTGCCCGGAAGATCGGGCGGGAGGACCTGTAGATGGACACATTCTTCGCCAGAAACCGACTCTCTGCTTACCTCGACGGCGATCTGCCGACGGGCGAGGCGCGGGAGGTCGAGGCCGCGATCAACCGCGACCCCGAGCTCCGCGCCGAGTACGAGCAGCTCCGCGGTGCCGTGGACTTCCTTCGTTCGAATGGCCCGATCGCGGCGCCCGAGGGGTTTGCCAACCGGCTCCACATCCGCCTGGCCGCCGAGCCCGCGCCCAGCCGCCTCCGCAGCACGCTCCGGCGCGTTCGCATCGACTACATCGGGATTGCCGCGGTTGCGGCGATGGCCCTGTTGTTCGTAGGGACCCGCCATGGCGGCGTGGACGAGCCCCCGCCCCCGCCCCCGCCCACTCTCGCGGCCGCACAGGCGCCCGGCCTCCCCGAGGAGGCGGATGCCCCCGTCGCCGCCGCGCCGTCCGTGCTCGACCAGGATGCCGGGTTCGCGACCGCGCCCCCCGCTTCCCACGCGACGAAGCCGTCGGCGTCGAAGAACGTGGCGCGCTCCGACCGTGAGGCCTACCAGGCGGACTGGGAGCGGGAGGCGCCCGCTGCCGACGGCTCGCTGACCACCGGCACTTCGGGGAGCGCAACGCAGTCCACCCCCACGCAGACCCTGTATTCGCCGGCCCCCTGGCGCTACCGCATCCACGCGGGCGGCGACAACCCGCTCAAGGACCTGATCGCAGTGGCGTCGTCGCTGGGTGGACGCATCGTGGATGCCAAGGGGCGCCCGCTGGCCGACTACCCCATGGATGAGGGGGACTCCCAGGCGGTGCGGGTGTACGTGCCCTCCTACAACGTCGAGGCGCTCCAGCGGAAGCTCAAGGATCTCGGCACGGTCGACACGATCGCCACCGATCCCGCGATGCTCTACCAGAACGGCGCGGAGGTCCCCGTCTCGATCGAGGTCCAGAGGTAGGCGCTCGGCCGAGGCCCTCCCCCGCCGCGCGTTAGCTCTCCCCCATGGAAGAGCTCCTTGCCCGTATCCCCCAGCTGGTGGCCGCCCGCTACCCGCTGATCTGGGTGCAGTCGGCCGAGGAGGACCGTGTGGAGCGGGGGATCGCCCGGCTGGCGACGTCGCAGGGCACGCAGCTCTTCCGCTGGCGGAGCACGACCGGCCTGCAGTGCGGGCTGGGCCCGGACGCTGCCTTCCTCCCGGAGACCCGTTCCATCCTCTCGGCGCTCGCCCACGTTGGCCAGGTGACGGCGCCCGCGATCTTCCTGTTCGAGGACTGCGCGGCGGAGCTGGTCGACCCGGGCGTGGTGCGGCGGCTCCGCGACCTGGAGCCCGACCTCGAGCAGCGAAAGCAGGCGCTGGTGTTCGTCTCCCACACAGCGCAGATCCCGCAGGAGCTGGAGAAGGACATCGCCGTGCTGGATGCGCCGCTGCCCGACCGCAAGGACATCGGGAAGCTGCTCTCCAAGCTGCTGACGAGCCAGGGGATCCCGGTTCCGCCCGACAGGTTCGAGCAATTCGCGACCGCCTCGCTGGGCCTCACCGAGAAGGAGATCAAGCGCGCGTACGCCAGGATGCTGCTCGAAGGCCGCAGATTCGAGGACAAGGACGTGGCCGCCCTGCTCGACGAGAAGGCGCGCATGCTGCGGCGGTCGCGCTTTCTGGAGTTCATCAAGCCCGACATGGGGATGAGCCAGGTGGGGGGCCTCGAGAACCTCAAGGTGTGGCTGAACGAGCGTACGCCCTCGTTCTCGGACCGGGCGCGACAGTACGGCTTGCCCGAGCCGAAGGGCCTGTTCCTGCTCGGCGTGCAGGGGTGCGGGAAGTCCCTCTCGGCCAAGGCGGTCGCGGACCTGTGGCACCTGCCGCTCCTGCGTCTGGACGTCGCCGCGCTGTTCGCCGGGCGCGCGGAGGAGGGGCTGCGCGACACGATCGCGATCGCGGAGAGCCTCGCACCGGTGGTCCTGTGGATCGACGAGATCGAGAAGGGGTTCCTCGGAGACGCAGGCGGCGGGCGGGTCTTCGGCAGCTTCCTCACGTGGATGCAGGAGAAGCAGAAGCCGGTCTTCGTGGTGGCCACCGCGAACGACGTACGCAGCCTCCCGCCGGAGCTCCTGCGAAAGGGGCGCTTTGACGAGATCTTCTTCGTGGATCTGCCCAACGTGCACGAGCGGCTGCAGATCCTCGAGATCCACCTGCGCCGCAAGGGGCGGAACCCCGACGACTTCGACACGCTGGCGGTGGCCGAGGAGACCGAGCGGTACTCCGGCGCGGAGTTGGAGCAGCTCATCGTCGCTGCGCTGTTCCGGGGGTTCTCGGCGGGGCGGGAGGTCTCGCAGGCGGACTTCATCCGCGTCGCGCGCGACACCATCCCGCTCGCGGTGACCATGGACGACCGGTTGAAGGAGCTGCGCGAGTGGGCCCGCCCGCGCGCCCGGCCTGCGAGCGTGGACACCCGTCGCGCCGCCTTTTTCCAGGACTGGGCTTCGGAGGAGAGCAATGAGTGACGATACCGCTCCGTTGAACGTGGCCGTGATCGGCGCCGGCTCGTGGGGCACCGCGCTCGCGATGCAGCTTGCGCGCAACGGGCATCACGTGCGGCTGTGGGACCGTGACGCCGGGCGCGCAGCCCGCATGCAGGCGGAGCGGCAGAACCGCCGCTACCTCCCGGACCTCATGTTCCCGGAGACGCTCACGGTCATGGACGGGCTCGCGAGCGCGCTCGACCGGGTCGCCCTGGTTGTTGCGGCGGTTCCCAGCACCGCGGTGCGGTCCGTCGTGGCCGAGGTCGGGACGCACATGCATGCGGCGCAGGTGATCTGCGGGGCATCGAAGGGCATCGAGGTCGACACCCTGCTCACGATGGACGAGGTGATGCGCGAGGTGTTGCCCTCGCACGTCCGGCCGAACCTCTGCGCGCTGGCCGGCCCTTCGTTCGCGAAGGAGGTCGCCATGGGGTTGCCGACGGCCGTCGTGGTCGGCGGCGAGAGCGAGTGGGCGTGCCACCTCGTCGGGGAGGCGTTCCACGGCGGGTTCTTCCGCGTGTACCACACCGATGACGTCGTAGGCGTCGAGGTCGGCGCGGCGTTGAAGAACGTGCTCGCCATCGCCTGCGGCGTGAGCGACGGTGCGGGGCTCGGGACGAACGCGCGCGCCGCGTTGATCACCCGCGGCCTCGCCGAGATGACGCGCCTGGCCGTCGCCCGGGGCGCCCAACCGCTCACGATGATGGGCCTCGCCGGGCTCGGCGATCTGGTGCTGACCTGCACCGGCGACCTCTCCCGAAACCGGCGCGTCGGGCTCGGGCTCGGCCAGGGGAAGACCCTGCCGGTGATCCTCGAGGAGCTGGGTCAGGTCGCGGAGGGCGTGGTCACCGCGCGCTCCGCGTGGAACCTCGCGCAGAAGTGTGGCGTGGAGGTGCCGATCATGGAGCAGGTGTACCGCATGCTCTACGAGGACAAGCCGGTGTTCGAGGCGCTGAGGGATCTTTCGGGGCGGCCGAGGATCGCGGAGCGGGCGTAGGCGGGCGCGGCCCACGGTGCGGTCACGCCGCTGGCCGCGCTACCTTGCGGCATGTCCCAGATCCTGCCCCTGCTCTCCGCGATGGAGGGCGCCGAAGCCTCCGACCTGTTCCTGGCCGAAGGCAAGGTCCCCGCGGCGCGGGTGAACGGCGTCGTCCGCCCGCTGCGCGCGGAGCCCCTCACGCACGCCGACATCGAGGAGTTCCTGGCCCGGGTGCTCTCGCCCGCCCAGCGCGCCCGGTTCGACGCCTCGGGGGATCTCGACGTCGGGTTCTCCGCCCCCACCTCCGCGGGTGCGCCCCGCCGGTTCCGCCTCGCGCTCCTGCGCCAGCAGGGCCAGTTGGCCTGCGTCGCGCGCGCTGTTCCCCCCGGCTCGCTCACGCTCGCCGATCTCGGCCTCCCCGAGGACGTGCGCAAGTTCGCCGACGCCCCCCGCGGGCTCGTGCTCGTCACCGGCGCCACCGGCTCGGGCAAGTCCACCACCCTCGCGGCGCTGGTGAACCACATCAACGAGACGCGCGCGGCGCACATCGTCACCCTCGAAGACCCGATCGAGTTCGTGCACGCCGATCGCAAGTCGCGGGTGACCCAGCGGGAGATCGGCGGCGACACGGAGAGCTTTCGCGAAGGGCTGCGGCACGCCGTCCGCCAGAGCCCCGACGTGCTGCTCGTCGGCGAGATGCGCGACGTGGACACCATGGCGGTCGCGCTCTCGGCGGCGCTCACGGGGCACCTCGTGCTCGCCAGCCTGCACACGATCGACGCCACGCAGACGCTGCAGCGCATCCTCTCGTACTTCCCCGAGCACCTGCGCGGGCAGGCAGCGATGGACCTCTCGCTCTCCCTCGTCGGCATCGTGAGCCAGCGGCTCCTGCCTACGGAGGTGAAGGGTGGGGCCGGGCGCGTGGTCGCCGTGGAGGTGCTGACCAACACCCCCGCGGTGTCGCGACTGCTGCGGGAACAGCGCGTGGACGAGCTCGCGGACCACCTTCGCGGGTCTTCGGGCGACGGCATGCTCTCGTTCAACGACGCGCTCCTCCGGCTCTTCCGGGAGCGGAAGATCACCTACGAGGTCGGGCTCGCGTATGCCTCGAACCCCGACGAGTTCGCGCTCATCGCGCGCGGGATGTCCACCGGGGTCCGCAGCTTTCGCACCTCGGACATCCACAGCTCCGGGCTCGACCTGCGCGCGATGCTCCGGGAGGCCGACGAGCGTGGGGCGAGCGACCTGCACCTGACGAGCGGCCGTTGCCCGCTCGTCCGCGTGTCCGGCACCCTCACGCCGCTGGCGGACGAGATCCTCTCCGAGGGCGACATGCGGATGCTGCTGAACTCGGTGATGACGACCCGGCAGCGCGCGGTGTACGAGATCGAGCGCGAGGTCGACTTTGCGCTCGCGCTGGACGACGGGCGCCGGTTCCGGGTGAACGCCTACTTCCAGAAGGGCCGCATGGCCGCCGCGTTGCGGGCGATCGCGTCGAAGATTCCGTCGGCCGAGGAGCTCGAGCTACCCGCCGTGGTGCTCGCGCTGGCCGAACGGCAGCAGGGGCTCCTGCTCGTCGTCGGGCCGACAGGCGCGGGCAAGTCGACGACGCTCGCCTGCATCGTGAACCGCATCAACCAGACGCGGCCGTGCCGCATCATCACGGTCGAGGACCCCGTCGAGTACGCGCACAAGAGCGAGGTCGCGACGGTGGACCAGCGCGAGGTCTCGGCCGACACGAAAAGCTTCGCCGCCGCGTTGAAGTTCATCCTGCGGCAGGATCCGGACGTGATCCTCGTGGGCGAGATGCGGGATGCGGAGACCATCGGTGCGGCCCTGACGGCCGCAGAGACCGGCCACCTCGTACTGGCGACCCTGCACGCGAACGACGCAGGGCAGGCGATGGACCGCATCATCGACGTGTTCTCCGGCTCCCAGCAGGGTCAGGCGCGCGCACAGCTCGCATCGTGTCTCCTGGGCGTGGTCTCGCAGCGGCTGCTGCTCAGGAAGGGCGGCGGGGGACGCACCGGAGTGTTCGAGATCATGGTGGGGACGCCCGCGATCCGGGCGTTGATCCGGGACAACAAGCTCCATCAGGTCTCGACGATCATCGAGACCTCGCGCCGGGACGGCATGATGACGATGGACACGGCACTCAAGGAGGCCGTGGTGCAGGGGCGGGTCGCCTACGACGAGGCGCTCCGCTACGTATTGAACCCGAAGATCCTGCCACCGCCCGTATGAACGGTGCGGCCTGGAGCGGGGCGGGGGCGGTCCCGTGCGCGTGACCGTCGCGGACCTCGAACGGGCGCGTTCGTTCGCCGCCGCCGAGGTCGCGCGGCCGCGCACCGGCGCGGAGTGGCGCGCGGAGCTGCTCGGATGCGGCCTGATGGTGGACCTCGGGGATGCAGGCGGCGAGCCGATCCGCGCGATTCAACACGCGCTGAGGGGGCTCCTGAGCGCCGAGGAGCGGCTCCTCGCCATCGACCAGCCCGCGCCCTGGTCGGTCGGCGGGGTTCCGCCCGCGGCATGGGCGTTCATCGCGGGGACGTGGTTCCTGCTCACCGAGGTGTGGGACGTGCTGGTGGGGATCTTCGGCGGGGCCGTCCTGCTCGGCGCAGTCGCGATCGTGGGGCTGCTACGCCATCGCCGGGAGCAGGCAGTGATCGGCGCGCGCGTCCGCGTTGCGCGGGGTGAGGTCGACGAGGCCGGCGGGTTGCTCCGGGCGCGGGTGCTTGGCCTCGAGGGGCGGGACTTCCCGGTGGTGACCGCGATCGTGCGGATCGAGGCGAAGTAGGACCAGGCCGATCGTGCGGGTTCGTCCTCGATTCCCGAGCCCGGCGGGCCCGGACGGTCGGGGTGGGAGCGCGTCGCGATAGAGCCGGGCGATGCAGAACATGGTCGCCACCCTCCTCGTCTCCGCCGTCGCGCTCGCGCACGCGTGGTTCCTCACCCTCGAGATGTTCCTCTGGGAGCAGCCGCTCGGGCTCAAGACGTTCCGGAACACCCCGGAGAGGGCGGCGCTCACGGCCGTGCTCGCGAAGAACCAGGGGCTCTACAACGGGTTTCTTGTCGCAGGCCTCCTCTGGGGTGTGAGCCGCGTGTACACCGGGGCGGGGGACGGACAGGCGATCGAGACGTTCTTCCTCGGCTGCGTGGTGGTGGCCGGGGCGTATGGGGCGGCGACGGTCTCGCGCTCCATCTTCGTGGTGCAGGCCGTGCCGGCACTCCTGGCGCTGGCCGCCGTGTGGATGCTCTGATGGCGCCCCCCACGAACCCCTCCGACGCGCTCCGGCTTCGCTCTCAGGACGTGCTCGCGCGCCTGCAGAAGGAGCGTGGCGAGCTCTCGGAGATCGAGGCGGACGTGGCCCGCAAGGTGGCGGAGCACCAGATCGCCACGCGCCACCTGAACGAGGCGTTCGAGAAGAAGGCCACGTTCGGCGAGCGGATCGCGGATCACGTCGCGCGGATCGGGGGCTCGTGGACGTTCGTGATCTCGATGTTGAGCGTGCTCGGGGTGTGGGTCACGATCAACGCCGTGCTCGCTGCGCGCGCCTGGGACCCCTACCCGTTCATCCTGCTCAACCTGGCGCTCTCCTGCATCGCCGCGCTGCAGGCCCCGGTGATCATGATGTCGCAGAACCGCACGTCTGCCCGGGACCGTGCCCAGGCCGACAGCGACTACCGCGTGAACCTGAAGGCCGAGCTCGAGATCGTCACGCTCCACGAGAAGGTGGACCACCTGCTCCACGGTCAGTGGGAGCGCCTCGTCGAGCTGCAGGACATCCAGATCGCGCTGCTCGAGCAGCTCAACGCCACGCGCGAGGCCCTGGATGCGCCTACGGATCCCCGCGACGCGGACGTCCCCGCGGACCCAGGTACACCGTCCACACCCGACTGACGTAGTACCGCATGAATCGCGCGATCGCGCGGACGCCGAAGAGCCCGCCTTCGCCGCGGAACGTCAGGCCCTGCGCCGTCACGCCGCCGACGCCCATGCGCAGGATCCCACGCCAGAGCGGCAGCCCCACCGCCCCATCGCCCCGGTACACGTCCACGAACAGCGTGGTGGTGTCCATGAACACGGTCGGAAACCACGACCGGTGCACGATCTCCTTCACGCCACGCAGGTAGTAGGTCCCGGTGAGGCCCGCGAGCTCGAGCCCGTACCGCATCTGGACGACGTTCGGGCCGGCGTCGACGAAGAGGTCCAGCCACCCGTCCGTCACGCGCAGGGGCGCAGGCTCGATCATGGGCAGCACGACGCAGCCGTACGCGGGGGAGCGCTTGTCGGGGTCGGCCACCATGGCGGCGACGTCGGGCGTGACCACGGTGAGGATGAAGTATGCGTCGGCGCCGCCGGCCCGGCCGGCCGCGTCCGCCACCTCGTGGGTCTGGCCCGAGTAGGGGGCGAGCCATCCACGCATCGTCTCCGTGAACCGGATCTGGTCAGCCATCCGGGGGGACGCGGTGCCCGCGGAGCGTCGCGGGCTCGAGGGTCGGCGGGTTCGGCATTGGCGCTGCGTAACCCGAGGGGGCTGCGTCGATCGGGCGCGTGGCCTCCGGATCCCCGGTGGCGGCTGCGGCGGCGCCGAGTAAAGCGTGCCCATGAACTGGACCATCGGGTTTGTCGGCGCGGGTGTGATGGCAGAGACGCTCATCGCGGGGCTGCTCGCCGAGGGCTTCGCCCCGGCGCGTCTCCTCGCCAGCCATCGGAGGGAGGACCGCGTTCTTGAGCTCCAGGCGCTGGGCATCGGCGCCACGCTCGACAACCGGGCGGCTGCAGGCGCAGACGTGGTCGTGATCACCGTCAAGCCCCAGACCCTGCTGGCCGTGCTCGCGGGACTTGAGGGCGCGATCCGGCCGGATGCGCTGGTGGTGAGCATCGTCGCGGGGGCGCGGATCGGGGTGCTCCAGCGCATGACCGCGCACGATCGCGTCGTGCGGGCGATGCCGAACCTGCCGTGCCGGATCCGGCGGGGGATGACGGTGTGGTGTGGGGCGAAGGGGCTGACGGCCTCGGACCGGGAGCGTGTGGGCGCGGTCCTCGGCGTGATGGGCAAGCATGCTGAGGTGGAGGACGAGGGGCACGTGGATCGGGCGACCGCGGTGAACGGAACCGGACCCGCCATCGTCGCACATTTCGTGAAAGCGTTCGTCGAAGCTGCCGGCTACATCGGAGAACCCCGCAGCCTGGCCCGGGAGACGGTGCTGGAGACGCTGCTCGGGACCGCCGAGATGATCCGGCAGAACGAGGGCCACATCGCCGAGCTCATCGACGAGGTCACCAGCCCGGGCGGGACGACGTCCCGGGCGCTCCAGGTCTTGAAGAACGGGCGGTTCTCGGCGGTCCTCACCGAAGCCGTGGACGCCGCCTACCAGCGCACCCGCGAGCTTGGGGACGGCCTCGAACAGCAGGCCGCGCGGGGACGCGAGGGGCCGGCCTAGCGCCTGCCGCGGACCTCGATGGTGAACTGCAACGCGTCCAGGTTGCGGAGTTGACCCAACAGCGCGCTGTAGGGCTGGAACCCAAAATCGGTGGTGTTGGCCGAAAGCGTGCCCTTCGCGGCGAAGGTGGTCCCGTCCGCGGTGATGGTCATCCGCGCGGCGACCGTCTTGCCCACACCGTGGATGGACATCGTGCCGGCCACGATCACCTGGGCCCCCGACGTCGTGCAGCCCGTGGAGGTGAACGTGATGTCGGGAAACGACAGGGCGTCCAGCTGATCCTGGCCAAGCATGTGTTCCTTCACCGTTGCACGCTGGCCGTCGTCCAGCAGGGTGTCGTACCCGACACGGGTTCGCATCGCCGGTTCGTCGTTCACCAGACCGGAGACGGGCACCGTGATGGACACCGCGCAGGCGGCGACGTCCGCGGGATCCCACCGCACGCGCCCCGACCACCCGGTCGAGGTGACCACGTGGTCGTGCGAGAGGCCAGCCGCCAACGTTGCGGGATCCTTGTGCACCTGCACGTAGAGCGCACTGCTGGACGGGTCCAGGGTGTACTCGACCGCGGGAGGCGGTGGGCCGCCGGTCGACGCCATGGCGGTCGGAGGGTCTGCGGCGAGATCCCCGGCGGTGAGCCAGGCGAGGGCCAGCAGAGCGGGGCCGAAGCTGGCGCCGACCGCTCGTGAAGGGCGCATCCGGAACTCCTTTCCATCATGATAATCCCCGTTGGCGTGTCCATCCTACTAGGCCCTTTTCGACTGCTCAGCCCGTTGGGACGGGGCGGGTCGGCGGAGGTCTGGCGCGCCGTCCACGAGCGACAGGACGTGCCCGTGGCGATCAAGATCCTGCTCAACGCTGCGGAGGAGGATCCGCTGCAGCGTACCGCCGAGGTTCGCGCACTCGCGGCGCTGGATCACCCGAACCTGCTGATGGTCTTCGACCACGGGGAGGTGCCCGAGGCCGGGCGATCCGTGGGCCTCGCTCCGCGGAGCCCCTGGATCGCGACCGAGCTCTGCTCGGGGGGCTCCCTGGCCCAGGTCGGACCGCGCAACTGGAACCAGCTCCGCCGCGTCGCCTACGACGTGCTCGCGGGGCTCGCGTATGCGCATGCCCGCGGCGTGCTGCATCGCGACCTCACTCCGGAGAACGTGCTGGTCTCCGCAGTGACCGACGTGCGACCCGGCCTGAAGCTCGGGGATTTCGGGCTGTCCAGCGACCATCGAGTCGCCCAGGCAGGGACCGGCGGGCGCGGGCCGCGGGTCGCCGGCACCCCTGCGTACATGGCACCTGAGCAGTTTGCCGGCGACCTCGCCGCGCACGGCCCCTGGACCGACATGTACTCGCTTGGCTGCCTGCTCTGGCGCCTCTGTTGCGGGGACGCCCCGTTCGGCTCGAATCGGCCGCCCGAGGTGCTGGCGGCTGCGCACGCCGACGTGGAGCCGCCACGGTTCCAGTCCCGCTTCGCGGTGCCCTCGGGCCTGGAGGTGCTGCTCCGTGCGCTCCTCGAGAAGAAGCCGGGCGAACGTGTGCAGTCTGCCGCCGAGACCCTGGCCGCGCTCGACGCCGTGGATGGCCACGCGGTCCGGGGCGTTCCGCCGGACTGGCGTGCGGGCACCAGCCGTCGGCAGGCGATGCGCCTCGTGGGCGCCGGGCTCGGGCTGCATCCCTTCCGTGCGGTGCCGGTGATCGGGCGCGATGCGGAGCGCGACCTCCTCTGGGCCGCGCTGCTCGACGTCCGGCACCGGCGTTGTGTTCGCGTGGTGCAGGTGCTGGGGGAGCCGGGGATCGGCAAGCGGGCGCTCGTGCGTTGGCTCTCCGAACGCGCGCTGGAGGCGGGGGCGGCGCGAGTCGCGCGGGTGGTGGGGGCCGGTCCGGATCCCTACGCCACGCTGGCCGAGGCACTGAGCCGCGCCCACCCGACGCCGCCGGCCGACCGCGTCTCTGCCGTGCTGGACGCCCGCGGTGCGGGCGAGGAGTCCCGCTCGCTGCTGCCCGTGGTGGAGCGGCCCGCCCCCATCGCCGCGCTGCGGGGATTGTCTGCGGAGGTCCGCGCCCGGGGGCCGTTGCTGCTTCACGTGCCCGAGGCGGACCAGAACCCCGAGGTCGTCGCCGCGCTCGCCGCGCTCCTGGCGGCGCCTCCTGGCGAGCCGGGTCGGGTTCACGGCCTGCTCATCGTCTTGACCGCGCGGTCCATGCCGTCCGAGGCGCCCGACCGGCTCACGATCCACCTCGGTCCGCTGTCTCCGGCGCACCAGGTTCAACTCGTGGAGGGAGCGCTCGGCCTCGGGGGAGACGTTGCCCGCAGGGTCCGGGAGCGCGCCCGGGGGAACCCGGCCTTCAGTGTGGCGATGGCGAACGACCTCATCCGATGCGGAGCGCTGATCGCCGGCGAGGACGGGTTCACTGCGCCGTCCGATGCCCCGCCCGAGCTGCCGACGGATCTCGCGACGGTCTGGCGCGCGCGGCTGCAGGAGGCCGTGCAGGGCATCGAGCCGGCGCGAGTCGAACTGGCTGCGCTGCTCGGTCCGGAGGTCCCTGCTCCAGCGTGGGCGCTCGCCCGAGAGGCGGTGGGCCTCCCGGACACCGGGGAGCCGTGGGTCTCGCTCGGGCGCCACGCGCTGGTCACCCCGACGCCGCTCGGTTGGCGCTGGGAGCCGCATGCGCTCGAGGCGGCTCATGCGCTGCGCCCTCGGAGCCCCGCGGCGCTCCACCTCGCCTGTGCGCGGGCTCTCGGGACGGGCTCCCCCGGCGTGGAGCCCGAACACCGGCGCGCCGCGCACCATCTGGCTGCTGCCTCCCAGCCGCTGGAGGCGGCGCGTGCCCTTCAGCGCGCGGCCCAGGCGAGCGCGCTGCTGGATCCCCGTGCCACCGTGGACATCATCAACCAGCGAGACGAGGCGCTGGTGGAGGGGCGCCTGCCCGCCTCCGACCCGCTCTGGGGCGAGGGCTGGGCGCTCCGGGTGCGTGCGCTCGTGGAGCTCGGCGACTGGGCGCTGGCCGAGCCGCCCGCCGAGCGGCTGCTCCACGCGGCGTGGAGCCACGGCTGGACCTCGCTGATGGGACCGGGGCTCGTGCTTCGTGGGGAGATCGCCCGAGGACGGGGTGATCTGGTGCTCGCCAGGGAGCGGCTGAACGAAGCGTCGGACCTGTGTGCCGCGCGGGGGGACGACAGGGGGGTGGCCCGCTCGGCGCTGGCGCTCGGACGGCTGGCGCAGCATCGGGGCCGGCTCGGTGAGGCGGGTCGGTGCTTCCAGCAGGCGCAGGCGCTGTACACGCGCCTGGGCAGCGGTCCTGGTGCGGGCGCTTGCCTGCTCCATCGTGCGGAGGTCGCCCGATATGGGGGGAACCGGTCGCTCGCGGTGGAGCTTCTCGACCAGGCGCGGCGCGGGCAGGCGAGGCGGGCGGTGGAGGGTGCACCCGACGTGCTCGGCGGCGTGCTCCTGAAGCTCCTGGATGCCGACCTGGCCCGGGACGGGGGCGGGGCTTCTGCCTCGGCGTATGCGTCGGCCCTCGGCGAAGCCGAGGCCGTGGGCTCCGGGAGCCTGGTCGCGCGGGCGGCGATCGGCCTCGGCCTCTCGGGAGACTCCGCGAGCTTCGACCGGGCGGTGCACGAGGCCGAGGGGGTGCACGACAACGCGTTGGCTGCGATCGCCCTCGCGTGCCGGCTCACGCGGGTGCCGGCACGCGAGCTCCCCTCGCAGGTGGCGCTGGTCGAAGCGGCTCTGGAGCGGACAGGCTGCTACCATCCGGATGTGGCGCCAGCCCTGCTCGCGACGGCGGACCGGGCTGCCCCGGCACAGGCGCAGGTGCTCCAGGGGCTGGCTGCGGCGCAGCAGGCGATGATCCAAAAATGAGAACCGCCCGTCGGCGGTTGGCCAACGGACGGTTCAGGGAGGGATGACCGGGCCTCTTCTCACGCAAGACGAATAGGGGGGACGCATCATGCGCTATAAAAGACGTCCCGGTCGGCTGGGAGGATAGCCTAGCCGGCGTCGGTCGTCAACCGTTCCTCGCCGCAGGTCGGCGTGTTGTTCTCTTCGGTCTTGCGCTCGGAGAGCGGGGGGCTGTAGCCCCAGATGTCCTTCCGGATGTGGTCGATCGTGAAGTCGCCCTGCACGAAGACCTTGGACGCCGCGGAGGCGCTCTCCAGGTAGATCTGGAAGTGCCCGGTGAGCGGTGTGTCCTGGTTGCCCGCCACGCGCTTGGCGAGGTCGGCGGGGGCGTCGTCGAAGTGAACCCAGGAGGAGTCGAGACCCACCCAGCCGGCGAAGCCGTCTGCGGGGTCGTCTGGGTTCTCGTTGTCGGGGCGCCAGGTGTTGTCTTCGACCTTGATCTCGAGCGGGAACGCGGACTTGCCGAGCGCAGCGAGATCGCTCGGGTTTTCGTCGGTGAACGTGACCGCGTCTGTGAGCGTAGTCAGCAGCTTGTCGTAGGTGTTCGGGTGACCCCAGTGCCCGTTGTAGCCTGCGCTCGGCCCGACGTAGAGGGGGGTCGGGTAGCCGTTCGAGTCGGTGGAGATGTTGTCCACGTAGTCGATGGCGTGGCCGTAGAAGTCCTCGTCCGCCATGCGGGCGAAGCCGTAGCCGGCCTCCCACGTGCGCTGCAGGTACCAGTACTGGCTGAAGTTGCTGGGGTTGACCTGGTACGCGCCGGCGTTCAGGTGGTAGAGCGTGCCGCCGTCTTCGTTCACGGACCAGTTCGTGAGCCAGTCGCCGTCGACCTGCTGCTCCTCGGCGCCCGACTCGCCGTCCACGCACTGCATGGGCTGGAAGTCGGGGTCGATCACCCACCCGAACCGGAAGTCGCCGATGTTGGACACCTTCGAGTGCACGGTGAGCTGGATGTCGCCTTCGGTGGTCATCACCGCCTCGATGCGCCACGGATCGAGGTTCTCCTCGCGCAGGTAGTACGCGTACTGGTTCAGCCAGGGGTACAGGTCGGGATCACCCGCTGCGCAGTCGGTCTCGTAGTCCTCTGCGCCCGGCAGCCGATCGGCTTCGTCGTCGAGGGCGCGGCAGTCGACGGAGGTGAACTTGTACTTGTCCCGCGTGTTCGAGTTCGAGAAGTCGACCAGCTTCGCTTCGAGCCGGTAGATGTTCTCTGAGCTCGCCGCAGCGAAGTAGGACGAGTAGGAGCCCGTGACTTCGGCATCGTGGGGCGTGCACGCCACGAGGGCAACCGACAAAGGGAGGGACAGCAACACGATACGGCGCATCGGGAATCCTCGAACGGTGCCTTATAGACCGCGGAGGCCCTCCCGGTCAAGCTCCTGACACAGGATTCACGCGCGTTGCGCTCGTTCAGCCCCGAAAGGTGGCTGCGACGCCGTCCTTGTGATCCGGGTACTTCCACTCGAACCCGAGCTTCGTCTCGAGCGTGTCCGTGCGCAGGCGCAGCGACGACGTGTAGATTCGAAGGTTGTCCTCGGTGAATCGCGGCCTGGTCCCCAGCACCGTCGCGAGACGTTCGTTCGCCTTCGCGGCCCGGAACTGGAACACACTCGGCACCCACGTGGACCAGAACCGCATCGGCTTGCCGCCGACGGCCTTGTGCACCGCGCCGTAGAATTCCCGGAGGAGCGGCGTGCTCTTTCCAGCGATGTGCACCACGCCCGGCTCCGCTCGTTCCCCGACCAGGATCAACGCCGCGACGCAGTCCTCGATGTGAACCAGCGGAACGAGGTTCTTGCCCTCCCCCGGGAGCCACGCACGGCCCGACTTCATCCGGTCGTCTGCGGTGAACCGGATCCCCGGCCCGTACACGGCTGCGATGCGCGCGATCAAGAGCGGCGCGCCGGCTGCCTCGAGCGCCTTCTCGGCGGCCACCTTGGAGCGCCCGTAGTTGGTCTGCGGGTTCGCGGGGAAGTCCTCTGGCACCCACAGGCCGCTGCGGTCCCCGTAGATCGTCGCGGAGCTCGCGAACACGATGCGCGGCTTGTTCGGCGCGGCGCGGACGACGTCGGCGAGCAGCTCAGAGGCCGCGCGGTTGATGACGTCTGCCGTCTCGCGCCCTGCACCCCGGGCGCCGCCCGCGAGGTGGAAGATGATGTCTGCATCGGCCACACCGCGCTCCAACGCCGCCCGGTCGGTCATGCTGCCCGGGATGACCTCGGCGCCGGCCGAGCGCACGGCCTCCTCCTTCGCCGGCGTGCGGACGAGCGCGCGCACGGTGTGCCCGCGGCCCACCAGCTCACGCACGAGGGGAAGTCCGATCTGACCCGAGGCACCCGTCACAAATACGCGCATGCACCACCTGGAAGACCGCGGGCTAACGGGTTCGGAGGGCGCGTGCCCGCCGGCGACCGACCGCCCGGACTCACCCCCAGGGCGGAGGGGCGTTCGGCGCCCCCCGGGGATAGACGCGCCTATTCCGGAGCCGATCGTGCCCATCCCCCCTGCCGGCGCCGATCGCGCGACCGTCGAGAACGAGCTCGCCGCAGCGAGAGCCAACGACGCAGACTGGCGCCACGGCCGCACGTTCAGCCTCGTCTACTACGCCGGCGAGGATGTGCTCGCGGTGATCCGCGCGGCCTACAGCACCTACATCCACGAGAACGGGCTCTCCCTCGACGCGTTTCCGAGCCTGCGTCGCTTCGAGAGCGAGGTGATCGCGTTCTGCGCGGAGCTCTACGGCGCCGCCACGGGGTCGCTGACCTCGGGGGGCACCGAGAGCATCCTGATGGCTGTCAAGGCGGCGCGGGACCACGCGCGTGCGCATCACCCGGAGATCGTCGCCCCGGAGATCCTGGTGCCGGTCACCGCGCACCCGGCGTTCGACAAGGCAGCGGCCCTGCTCGGCATCGGGATCGTGCACGCGCCGGTCGGCGCCGATCTGCGGGTGGACGTCGAGGCGCTCACCGCGCTCGTCGGGCCGAACACCATCCTCATCGTGGGGACCGCCTACACGTTCCCGCACGGTGTCGTGGACCCGATCCCCGCGCTCGCCGCGCTCGCCGCGAGCCGGGGCATCCTGTGCCACGTGGACGCCTGCCTCGGTGGGTTCGTGCTCGCCTTTGCGCGCGAGGCTGGAGGCGAGGCCGTGGACTTCGACTTCCGGGTGCCGGGCGTCACCTCGATGAGCGCCGACCTGCACAAGTACGGCTACGCGGCCAAGGGCGCCTCCGTCGTGCTCTACCGGGACCGCGCGCTCCGTCGTCATCAGTTCTTCGTCACCACCGACTGGCCGGGCGGCATCTATGGCTCACCCACGATGGCCGGCACGCGCCCCGGCGGCGGCATCGCGGCGGCGTGGGCCGTGATCCGCCACCTCGGACGGGAGGGCTACGTGCGGCTCAGCCGGGTGGTGCTGGAAACCTCGCGTCGCCTCCGGGAGGGCATCGCCGCCACCCCCGGGCTGCTCATCCTCGGCGATCCGCGCCACAGCGTGTTTTCGTTCACCGGGGAGGGGCTCGACATCTTCGCGGTGGACGAGCGCATGCGCGCCCTCGGCTGGCATCTGGACCGGCTCCAGCGCCCGGCCGGAGTGCAGATGATCGTCACGCCGGCCCATGAGCACGTCGTGGACGCGTTCCTCGCCGACCTGCGCGCCTGCACGGCCGAGGTGAGGGAGGGGGGGCTCGCGGCCGTGGCGGACGGCGCAATCTATGGCGCGCTCACGTCCATCCCCGACCGTGCGTTGGTGCGAGACCTTGTCCTGGACTGGATCGACGGGCTCGATCAGCCGTGACCGTGCTCGAACTGGCGCCCCTGGAGCTGGCGATCGCCCTCGCGTTCTTCCTGGAGGCCCTCACAGGGTTCGGCGGCACGCTCGTCGCGGTCTCCCTGGGTGGCGCGTTGATGCCCGTCCGCGACCTTCTTCCCGCCATCGTGCCGTTGAACCTCGTGGTCTCGGGCCTGATCGTGGGCCGCAACCACGCCGCGGTGGACCGGAAGCTCCTCTTCGGGCGCGTGCTGCCGGCGATGCTGCTCGGCTTCCCGTTCGGGGCGCTCCTGTTCCGGTGGCTGGGGGCCCACACCGGTTGGCTCGAAGCCGCGCTGGGCCTCGTCGTGGTCGTGGTGACAGGGGCGAGGCTCCTCTCGGCACCGTCCACTGCTGCCGCGCCGAGGGCCGAACGGGGGCTCGCGGTGGGGCTCCCACTGGTGCTCGCGGGGGTGGTGCACGGCGCCGTGGGCGTGGGCGGACCCATCGTGGTGATGACCCTCGGCCGGCTCGGGCTCGACAAGCACGTGTTCCGGGCCACGCTCTCGGCGCTGTGGGCGCTGCTCGGGGTCGCGCTGCTCGTGAGCTACGGGTTCGCCGGGGTGCTCGACGGGACCAGCCTGCACCTCTCTGCGGCGCTGGCGCCCGCGATGGCCCTCGGGCTCCTCGGGGGCCAGTTGGTGCACACCCGACTCGACCCCGCCCGCTTTCGCGGCGCTGTCGACGCGCTGCTCGTCGTCTCCGGCGTGGTGCTCGTCGGCCGCTCGCTGGTGACCCGATGACGAACTGGCCGACCACGTTCTCCGGCCTCGACGACCTCGCCCGTCTGCCGTGGTTCACGCTGCAGGACGGCGCCCTGGTGCTCGACCCCGCCGTCGGCCCCAGCATCGACGTCCACACCCACCTCGCGCAGACGTTCCTCGGCCCGCTCACCGTCGACCTCGCCGCAGAGACGGGCCCGACCGAGTACTATCTGCCGAGGGAGCGCGAATTCGAGATCGAACGGTACCTCAACCAGTCGCTCACGAAGGAGGATCGCGAGAACATGGAGCGCGATCTCATCTGGGGCAACTTCAGGAAGGGGGGGATGCGGGCGACGCACACCGCGGGAAACCTGGGACGGGAGATGCGTGGGCTCGGGGTCATCCGGTCGGTGCTGCTCGCCATCGACTGGCCGGTTGGCTCACGCAACGCGGAGAGCTGGCTCGAGGCGGTCGCCGACCGCGACGATCTGCTCGTGTTCGGGAGCGTCCACCCGCTCGCCTGGGACGTGCCCGCCGCGTTGGACGAGCAGATCCGCCTCGGGGCCCGCGGCATCAAGATCCACCCGGCGATCCAGCTGCTCGGCCCCGATCACCCGCGCATGGTGCGACTCTGCCGCCTGTGTGGAGAGCGCGGCCTGCCCGTGTTCTTCCACTGCGGGCCCGTCGGTATCGAGGGGGTCGGCGCGCGGAAGCGCACCCAGGTGGATCGGTACCGCGCGGCGCTCGACGCCTGTCCCGACACCACCTTCGTGTTGGGCCACGCCGGCGCGCTCCAGCCCGAGCGTGCGATCGCGTTGGCGAACGAGTTCAAGAACGTGTGGGTCGAGGTCGCCTCGCAGGGCCTGCCGGTGATCCGCCGGTTGCTCGACGAGGTGGACCCGGGGCGGATCTGCTACGGCTCGGACTGGCCGTTCTACCCGCAGGCCATCGGCCTCGCGAAGGTGTTGATGGCCACGGAGGACCGCGAGGATCTGCGCCGGATGGTGTTGCACGACAACGCGGCCCGGTTGCTCCGCCCCCGCGGGGCGTGACCGCTACCGCTCTGGGGCAGCCGGATCCTGCGGGGCCGCCGCGTACGCCTGGTCCCGCAGGGCGGCGAGATCGTGGTCGTCTGGAAAGTCGGCGGTCGCCCTGTCCAGGATCATCCTGGCGTCCGAGGTGCGCCCGAGCAGCAGGAGGGCGCGGGCCAGGTTCGCGACCTGCTGTGCGGTGGTGACTTCGGCCGAGAGCGCCACGATCGCTTCGAGGTGACCGAGCCGTCCGAGACACGCCTGCAGGCCCGTGAGCGCCTGGGGGTCCTTCTTCAGCCCGACCCGGAAATGGGGGATCGCCTCCTCACACCGGTCCGCGCTGCTCAAGGCGGCGGCGTAGCCGATGGAGGAGAACGGGTTGACCGGATCGATCGCCAGGGAGGCCGAGAACAACGCCAGGTTGTCACCCCAGTCCCGCGCACGGAGCGCGGTGAGCGGGGCCAGGGCGACCGGGATCAACCATGCGGCCTGGAACAGCCTCGGGGGCGTCCAGTTTGGGCGGGCGCTGCGAAGGGACTCGGCGGCGAGCGCAATCGCGATCGCGATTCCCGCGATGGCCAGGTAGTAGTACCGGTCCGCTCCGATCCCGTTCCGGGCGGACGCGAGCGCGTTCGGCGCCAGGATCGGCAGCGGCACCAGCAGGGCGGCCAGCCAGGGCCGGCCGCGTGTGCATGCGAGAGCGACGAGACCGGCGACCAGGACCACGGCGCCCGCGGTAGGGGCGGGCGCGTAGAGCGGGCAGACGTCTGCCGAGGCGGGCACGAACAGGAGCCCGATCCCCCGCAGGGCGATGTAGCCGAGCGGGCCGAGGATGTCGGGGTCGATCGAGCCGAGGGATGCGCTGGTCTGCGCGGACTGGCGCAGGACCAGGTAGACCGCTGCCCCCAGGCTCGCGGTGCCCACTGCGCGCCAGGACCACCGCCGCGTGCCGAGGCACCACAGCGCACCCGAGAGCGGCAGGAGGATCCAGGCCTCCTTGCCGAACGGCGCCAGCCCCCACAGGAGGCCGGCGGTCCACTCCTTCCCGCGGGTGAGCGCGGCCCAACCGGTCAGGGTCAGCACGGCGGGGATGAGCTCGGTGTGGCAGCTGATCCAGGCCACGGGCTCGCTCGTGCCCGTGTGCACGCCGAAGAGCGCCGCGGCGAACCAGGCCAGCGAGGGGCGCGCGCCCGCTGCCGTGGCGATGTGCCCCACCGCGCTGACCGCGACGAGGTGCAGGATCAGGCTCAGCACCCGGTGCGGCAGCGGATCGACCCACAGGCTGTGGATCAGCGCCGTCGGCAACGCGCCGAGCGGTCGCCAGATCGGCGAGCCGACGGCGCCGTGGAGCGCGGCGTAGAGGTCGGCGGGGTGCGTGGCCCAGGTCAGGTCGTCGTAGGCCCATCCGCCCCCGAGCGAGGGCAGGTAGGTGAGGATCACCGCACAGAGCACCAGGACCTGAAGCCGGCGGGCAGTCCAGGCCCCCCGCGCTCCGGCCGGGCGGCTGCTCGGCTCGGGCAGGGGGGCAGGCGACATCGACCTGAAAGTAGCCCGGGCCCTAGAACTGCGCCGCCTCCGTGCTCTCCTTGAGCGCCGTGGTGGACGACAGGCCCCCGGAGATCACCTCGGCGACGGCATCGAAGTAGCCGGTGCCGGCCTCGCGCTGGTGGCGGACCGCGGTGTAGCCCGAGGCCTCGGCAGCGAACTCCTGGTCCTGCAGGCGCGAATACGCGGTCATGCCCTCCGTGCGGTACGCGTTGGCCAGCTCGAACGCCGAATGGTTGAGCGAGTGGAAGCCCGCGAGCGTCACGAACTGGAACTTGTAGCCCATGTCGGCGAGCTCCTGCTGGAAGCGTGCGATGGTCGCCGGGTCGAGGTGCTTCTTCCAGTTGAACGACGGCGAGCAGTTGTAGGCCAGCAGCTTCCCTGGGAACTTCGCGTGGATCGCCTCCGCGAAGCGGCGGGCCTCGGCGAGGTCGGGCGTGCTCGTCTCGCACCACACCAGGTCCGCATACGGCGCGTAGGCGAGGCCGCGTGCGATCGCCATGTCGAGGCCGCCGGTGATCTGGAAGAAGCCCTCGGGAGTGCGCTTGCCGGTGCAGAACGGGCGGTCCACCGGGTCCACGTCGGAGGTGAGCAGGCGGGCGCTGTTTGCGTCGGTGCGGGCGATGACCAGCGTGGGCACGTCCATCACGTCGGCAGCGAGCCGCGCCGCGACCAGCGTGCGCAGGAAGTGACTGGTCGGCACGAGCACCTTGCCGCCGAGATGTCCGCACTTCTTCTCGCTGGAGAGCTGGTCCTCGAAGTGCACGCCGGCCGCGCCCGCCTCGATCATCGCCTTCATCAGCTCGTACGCGTTGAGCGGCCCGCCGAACCCGGCCTCGGCGTCGGCCACCATCGGCGCAAACCAGTCGCGATCGGTGCGCCCCTCGGCGTGCTCCACCTGGTCCGCGCGCTGCAGCGCCCGGTTGATGCGCCGCACGAGGTTCGGCACGCTGTCCACCGGGTAGAGCGACTGGTCCGGGTACACGGCGCCTGCGCTGTTCGCGTCGGCGGCGACCTGCCAGCCCGAGACATAGATGGCTTCGAGCCCGGCGCGCACAGCCTGGACGGCCTGGCCGCCCGTGAGCGCCCCCAGGGTGGGGACGAACGCGCGCTCGTGCAGGAGCTCCCAGAGGCGTTCGGCGCCGTGGCGGGCGAGTGTGTGCTCGACCATCAGCGAGCCGCGCAGGCGCTCCACGTCCGACGTGGAGTACGGGCGCACGATGCCGTGGAAGCGGCCGGGACGGGTGTTCGGGCTCTGGTTGGGGGCGGTCATGAGGACTCCTTGGTAAGCAGGGTGTAGGCGGGGATCGTGAGAAAATCGGCGAGGGTGTCGCCGGTGCACAGGGAAAGGAACAGGGTGGCTGCGGTGTCGAGCGCGGGGCCTCGGGGCTCGATCCCGGCGACCTCTTCGGCCAGGAGCGACGCCACGCGCTCGGGGGTGACGGTGCTGCCGTCCGCGAGAGGGACGCGCCACCGCTGCCACTGCCACACCTGGGCACGGCTGATCTCGGCCGTGGCGGCGTCTTCCATCAGCCCGTCGATGGGGACGCAGCCCACTCCGCGCAGCCAGGCCTCCAGGTAGAGAATGCCCACCCGGAGGTTGCGACGCAGCCCGGCCTCGGTGCGCTTGCCCTCGTGCAGGGTGAGCAGTGCGCTGCGCTCGGCCCGGGGCTGCTGCACGTGCAGTTGGTTCGGCCCCGGCATGTGCGCGTCGAAGGCCTCCAGCGCTACCTTCACGAGCCCGGGATGGGCGACCCAGGTGCCGTCGTGCCCGAGTGCGACCTCGCGGAGCTTGTCTGCGCGGACGCGCGCCAGCGCGGCTTCGTTGGCGACGGGATCCCGAAGCGGGATCTGTGCGGCCATGCCGCCCATCGCGTGCGCCCCGCGGCGATGGCACACCCCGACGAGGTGCCGGGCGTAGGCGGCCAGGAAGGCGCGGTCCATGCCGACCTGATCCCGGTCCGGGAGCAGCTGCGTGGGGTGCGCCCGTAATGTCTTGATTGTCGAGAAGATGTAGTCCCAACGGCCGCAATTCAGGCCTGCAGACCAGGAGCGGAGCTCCCACAGGATCTCGTCCATCTCGAACGCTGCGGGGAGGGTCTCGATCAGCACCGTTGCCCGGATCGTGCCGGTCGGGAGGTCCAGCGTCGCCTCGGTGAGGGCGAACACCTCGGCCCACAGCCGCGCCTCCAGGTGGGACTGCAGCTTCGGGAGGTAGAACCAGGGCCCGGCGCCGTGGTCGACCGCCGCTCGCGCGTTGTGGAAGCAGTACAGGCCGAAATCGAACAGCGCGGCGGGGGTCACTGCGCCGGCACCGAGGGGGGAGGGGTAGTGCCGCTCGACCAGGTGCAGGCCGCGGGGACGGACGAAGAGCGCGGCGCGGTCGGGGTTGAGCCGGTACGTGCGTTCGGGGGTCGAGAGGGTCAGCGTGCCCCGGACGGCCGCAGAGAGCGCCAGGTGTCCGGCGAGCACCGCAGACCACGACGGCGCGAGGCTGTCCTCGAAGTCTGCCATGTAGACCCGAGCGCCGGAGTTCAGCCCGTTGATGATCATCTTCGGCTCGGCGGGCCCGGTGATCTCCACCCGGCGGTCGCGCAGGGTGTCCGGGACCGGTGAGACGGTCCAGTCCGCGTCCCGGATGGCCCGCGTGTCCGGGAGGAAGTCGGGCAGCTCCCCGGCGTCGAACCGGGCCTGGCGCTCCACGCGGGCGGCGAGCAGCTCGGCGATGCGGGGTGCGAATCGGGTGATCAGGAGGTCGAGGAACCGGCGGGCGTCCGCGGTGAGCATCTCGGAGGGGGCCAGGGCGCCCGGCGTGCTGGAGTGGCGGAGGCTGTTCATGCATATACAGTATTCGCTAAACACAGCGTTAAACGTTCATTTATTCATTACAAACCCGATGATGTAATGGTATGTGGTTGTCACGTTGTCACGTTGTAAATCTTGTTAAGCATGCATTCATGTCCTCTCCCCTCGGCCCGCGCCTTCGCACCTTTCGCCGTGAGCGGGGCCTCTCCCAGGCCTCGTTGGCGGCGCGGCTCAACATCTCCCCGAGCTACCTCAACCTCATCGAGTCTGGAAAGCGACCGCTCACCGCGGAGCTCCTGCTCGCTGCCGCACGGGAGCTGGACGTGGACCTTCGAGCGGTGGGCGGCGACGGCGATGCCCGGCTCTCGCACGATCTGGTCGAGGTGTTTGCAGACCCGGTGCTGGACGGCATGACGTTCACGGTCAACGAGGTCCGGGAGATGGTCGGGCGCGAGCCGTTGATGGCGCGTGCTCTCGTGCACGTGCACCGCGCGCTGCGGCAGGCCCGGGAGACCGAAGGCGCCCTGGCGAACCAGGTGGTGCAGGGCGATGGCGATGCGACGCGTTCCCGCATCCCGCCCGAGGAGGTCACGGACTTCATCGAGCGCCACCACAACCACTTTCCCGAGCTCGAAGCCGCTGCCGAGTCACTCGGGCTCGCGGCGGACCTCGATGCGCAGGACCTGTACGCAGGTCTACACAGCTGGCTCGCGACCCAGGGCGTGACCGTTCAGATCGGGGCTCCGCCGGGGCCTGGGGTCCACGCCCGGTTCGACCCGGAGCGGCGCAGGTTGAGCGTGTCGGAGTGGTTGCCTACGCGCAGCCGGAACTTCGAACTGGCGCGCACCGCCGGACGCCTGCTCACCGGCGATGCCGTGACGCAGCGTTGCGCCGACCCGTTGCTCACGACGCCGACCGCCCGCTCGCTCGCTCGCTCGGCGCTCCTCGGCTATTTCGCCGCCGCGGTGCTGATGCCCTACGGCCCCTTCCTCGCCGCCGTCGAGGGGCTCCGGTACGACGTCGAGCTCGTCGGGCGCAGGTTTCGCGTGGGCTTCGAGCAGGTCTGTCACCGGATGACGACCCTCTCCCGCCCGGGGCAGGAGGGCGTGCCGTTCCACTTCGTCCGGATCGACGTCGCCGGGAACATCTCCAAGCGGTTCTCCGGTTCGGGCATCCACTTCGCAAGGTTCTCCGGGGGCTGCTCGCGGTGGAACGTGTTCTCTGCGTTCGCGATGCCCGGCCGCTTGCGCACCCAGCTGAGCCAGATGCCCGACGGCGAGGCGTTCTTCTGCATCGCCCGCACCGTGCAGGACGACTCGCGGGGCTGGGGACAGGAGGGTCGGGTGCACGCCGTCGGGCTCGGCACCAAGGTCGAGTTTGCCCGCCGGTTGGTGTATGCGGATGGTGTCGCACTCGATGACCCACACAACGTCGTCCCGATCGGCGTCACCTGTCGGCTGTGCGAGCGCGCGGACTGTGCACAACGCGCGCTGCCCAGCGTTCGCGCGCCGCTGCACGTGGATGAGAACGAGCGCCGGAGCTCACCCTACGCGCCGGGGTAGCCTCCGGGGCTGCCGGACTCCCGGTGCTTACCTGAGGGCATCATGCCCCTCGAACGACAGTGATCCATCACCTCTACCTGTCGCCGGGCATGTTCGGGTTCGGCCGGCTCGGGTCGTACAACTACTTTGCGCACGTGGAGCGCGAGCTTGGCGTGCGGTTCGCGGCGGCAGGACACGAGCTCCGCGTGAACGTGGTCGGGGGCCTGCCCACGGCGTCGGTGCGCCGCCGGGCGCTGGGTTTGGCCGCGGTCGTCGCGAGCACCGCCACGGCCGATGGCCCGATCCACCTGCTCGGCCACTCGACGGGCGGCCTGGATGCCCGCCTCGTCGCCTCTCCCGCGACGCGATCGATCCCCGCCGCCTCGCTCGAGTGGTTGCCGCGCCTCCGCAGCGTCACGACGATGAACACGCCGCATTTCGGCACCCCCCTCGCCAGCTTCTTCACGACGGCGAGTGGTCAACGGGTGCTCCAGGCGCTCTCGGCCATGACCGTCACCGTGCTCTCGCTCGGCGCCCGGCCCCTGGCGGCGACGAGCCTGCTCCTCGGGTTCATCCGGCGCGGCGACCGCGCGCTTCCGCTCGAGTTCCGGATCCTGGATCGGTCGATCGAGTCGATGGTCGGGCTCGTCGACGACGTGCGGAGCGCCGACGTGCGCGCGTTCCTGAGCGCGATCACGGACGACCAGGGGTCGATGATGCAGGTGGCGCCCGAGTCCATGGACCTTTTCGTCGCCGGTTTCGGGGACCGACCCGGCGTGCTCTACCAGTCGACGGCCTCGATGTCCCCGACGTCCGGAGCGCGGCCCTGGCTGGCGGCGCTCGTGGCTCCGTGGGGGGCCCTCTCGCGGGCGGTGTTCTGGGCGCTCCACGGCATCACCGCGCGTCACGACGGGCGCTATCCATGCGCGGAGGTCGGCCCGGGCGGGCCCTGGGCGGGCGAGAGGAGCGAGGAGTTGCTCGCGCGAGCCTTCCCGACTCCCCCCGCGCCTGGCGACAACGACGGCGTGGTCCCGCTGCGATCGCAGCTCTGGGGGAACCTCGTGTGGGTGGGCCTCGGGGACCACCTCGACGTGCTCGGCCACTGCCGCGATGAGCGCGACGCCCGGGACGTTGCGCCCGACGAGCGCCACCAGGACTGGCTCACCAGCGGCTCCCGGTTCGACCACGCCAGGTTCGGTGGGTTGATGGACGCGATCGCCGCTGGAATGCTTGGATCCTGATGCCCACTCCCCCGGCGGGTGACGCCCGCTCGGCACGACGGGCGGGTTGACCCCCTCCCTCGCGTGGCTACCTGTCAGGTACCGGTCGCGGGGTGACCCCATGAACGACGAGAAGAACATCGAGGAACCTGGGATGGGCGCGGTCGCGCACGCCGGGGGCGTGACCTTCCGCGTCTGGGCCCCGCATGCGCAGCGTGTGTCCGTTGTCGGGTCGTTCAACGGCTGGGACGGCGCGAGGCATCCCATGCAGGCGGACGCGCGCGGCATCTGGCTCGGGGAGGCGGCGGAGGCGAAGGTCGGTGACCAGTACAAGTTCCTGCTGACGACGGAGCGGGGCGAGCTGAGTCGGATCGACCCCTACGCGCGGGAGGTGACCGGGTCGGTCGGCAACGCCATCGTCCATGACAAGAGCTTCGACTGGAAGGAAGACGACTTCCAGATCGCAAAGCAGAACGAGCAGGTCATCTACGAGCTGCACGTCGGCACGTTCAACGACGAGGCCGACGACACCGCGCCAGCGCAGTTCGAGGGGGTGCTGGCCCGGCTGGGACACCTGCGCAGGCTGGGCGTCAACGTGATCCAGATCATGCCGGTGGGGGAGTTCGCAGGCGATCGGTCGTGGGGGTACAACCCGGCGCACATCTTCTCGGTTGAACTCGCGTATGGTGGGCCGCTCGCGTTCAAGCGATTCGTCAAGCGCGCCCACAAGATGGGCATCGCAGTCATCCTGGACGTCGTCTACAACCACCTGGGTCCGACCGATCTCGATCTCTGGCAGTTTGACGGCTGGTCAGAGAACAACCGTGGTGGAATCTACTTCTACAACGACGAGAGGGCGAAGACCCCATGGGGGGAGACGCGGCCCAACTACGGGAGCGGCGAGGTCCGGCAGTTCATCTGCGACAACGTGCTCATGTGGCTCCGTGAGTACCATGTGGACGGACTGCGGTTCGACGCCACGCAATTCATCCGTTCCGTGGATGGTTCTCGCGAGCGGGGCCTGCCCGAGGGCTGGAGTCTCCTTCAGTGGATCAACGCCCGGATCGACGAGCAATGCGCGGGGCGCGTCACGATCGCGGAGGATCTCGAGAACGAGGAGCGCCTCACTGCCCGCATCGGGGTCGGCGGCGCCGGCTTCGGGGCGCAGTGGGACGGCAATTTCGTGAACCCCATCCGTCAGGCCGTGATCGCGCCGAAGGACGAACAACGCTCCCTCGCCGCGGTGCGGGACGCGCTGCTCTACCGTTACAACGACGACGCGTTCCGCCGGGTGATCTACAGCGAGTCACACGACGCGGTGGCGAACGGCAGGTCGCGGGTGCCCCAGGAGGTCGACCAGAAGGATCCGACGGGCTGGTACGCGCAGAAGCGCTCCACCCTGGCCGCTGCGATGGTCTTCACGGCCCCGGGCATTCCGATGCTCTTCCAGGGTCAGGAGTTTCTCGAAGGGGATTCTTTTCGCGACACCGTCCCGATCGATTGGGATCAAAACGATGCGTTCCGCGGCATCGTCCGACTGTACCGGGACCTCATCGGGCTGCGCCTCAACCGGGAGGGCAGCACCCGCGGCCTCAGTGGGCAGTACACCCAGGTTCATCACCTGAACGAGGAACGCAAGGTCATCGCGTTTCACCGGTGGGAGAAGGGCGGGCCGGCGGATGACGTCGTGGTGGTCGCCAATTTCCTTCATGAGCCCCAGGATGGCTACGTCATCGGGTTTCCGGCCCCGGGCGTGTGGAAGCTGCGCTTCAACAGCGACTGGCAGCGGTACAGCGCAGCCTTCGAAGGCCATCCCACCGCCGATGTCGAGGCAGAGCCGGGCGAGCGCGACGGGTTTCCCTGCCACGGCACCTTTGCGCTCGGGCCCTACAGCGTCGCCATCTACTCGCAATGAGGGGCGCGCCCGGGTGCGGGCTCAGTGCGCGCCGCCCCAGGTCCGTGACGCACCGGTCTCCGCGAGCAGCGGCACGCACAGCGACTCGCCTTCGAACGTCTTGACGCCCTCCATCGCGCCCTTGACCACCGCGCGCAGGCCCTCGACCTCGCCCTCGGGCACCTCCAGCACAAGCTCGTCGTGCACCTGCAACAGGAGCTTCGCACGCGTGCCTGCGATCGCCTTGTCGACCGCGATCATCGCGAGCTTGATGAGGTCGGCCGCGCTCCCCTGGATCGGCGTGTTGATGGCGACCCGCTCGGCCGCTGAGCGGTCCATCGGGTTGTTGGCGTCGAGCCCCTCGACCGCACGGCGTCGGCCGTAGAGCGTGGTGGCGAAGCCGTGCTCCCGGGCGCGTGCGCAGGCGGCGTCCATCGTCAGGCGGACCTGGGGGTAGCGCGCGAAGTAGCCGTCGATGTACTTTTGAGCCTCGGTGCGCTTGATGCGCAGATCGTTGGCCAGGCGCGCGGCTCCCATCCCATAGACGATGCCAAAGTTGATCGCCTTGGCCGCCCGGCGCTGCTCCGAGCTGACGAACGCGGGTGCCACGTCGAAGATCTCCGACGCGGTGCGGCGGTGGATGTCCTCGCCGTTCCGAAAGCTCTCCACCAGGGGCCCGGTCTGGCAGTAGTGCGCGAGCAGGCGGAGCTCGATCTGCGAGTAGTCCGCCGAGAGGAACACGTGGCCGGGCGCTGCGACGAAGCAGTGGCGAATCCTCCGGCCGTCCTCGGAGCGTACCGGGATGTTCTGAAGGTTCGGATCGTTGGACGACAGGCGCCCGGTGGCCGCCACTGTCGGGTCGTAGGTGGTGTGGATGCGTCCGTCCGCCGCCACGAACCTGGGGAGCGTGTCGAGGTAGGTGTGCACGAGCTTGTACAGCTCCCGGTACCCAAGGATCGCGCCCGGCAGGGGGTGCTGGTCACGCAGCCTGTCCAGCGTGTCGGCGTCTGTGGACCAACCCGTCGTTGTCTTCTTCCCTCCCTTCAGCCCGAGCTTCTCGAAGAGGATCTGGGCAAGCTGGTGCGTCGAGTTCAGGTTGAACGGGCCGCCGGCAAGCTCGTGGATGTGGGCGATCTGGACCTCCAGTCGCGCGTTCAACTCGTCGCGGAGCAGGTTCAGGGCCGGCAGGTCGAGCAGGATGCCGTTGTTCTCCATGCGGCAGAGCACCGGGAGCACGGGGAGATCGATCTCCCGGTACACCCGCTCGGCGTGCCACTTTGCGATCTCGACCTCCAGCAGGCGATCCAGACGGAGCGTGGCCATCGCGGCAGCGCCCGGGTCAGCCAGCGTTGTCGCCGGGAGGTCGGCGTCGAACCACCGCTTGTAGATGTCGCCGAGGCCCCGCTTGACCTCGGGCACGCGCAGGTAGTCGGCGAGCCGGATGTCGCCGACGACCCCGTTGAGCTCGGTCCCCACGGCGTGCGCGAGCCCCTTGAGGTCGCAGCCGGTCTTGGGCACCGTCGGATCTGCCAACGCCTCGCGGAGCCAGGCCATTCCGGCGGTGTCCAGGGGTACGGTCGCGAGCTGCTCGCCGGGGCCATCGTAGGCGATCATCGCCCGGTCCTCGTGCATCCCCACCACCGCCCGACCCGCGGCCTTCATGGTCTCGCGCAGCTTGAGGAGCGGCGCTGGTCCCCAGATCACTTTGGGGAGCAACGCCGCCGATGTCGACATCATCCGGGAGGCCATGGGGGCCACGGCGACGCTCGCCGGATCCAGCTTGAGCTCCGCCATCATCGATCGGAAGTTGTAGCGCGCGAGCCGTTCCGTGAGGTCGGCATCGTCCCGCGGTTGGAGCCTGAGGTCCTCCAGGGAGTGGTCCACCTTCTGGTCGAGATCGATGGTGACGAGCACCTTCGCCAGCCGCACGGCCTCGGCATGGTCGTGGATCGCCTGGCCGGTCTTGCCGCCGATCTTCTCCCAGTTGGCCAGCACCGCCTCTACGTCCCCGAACTCGTTGATGAACTGCGCCGCCTTCTTTTCGCCCACGCCGGGCACGCCCTTCACGTTGTCGACCGTGTCGCCCATCAGCGAGAGCAGGTCGACGATGCGCTCGGGGCCTACGCCCCAGCGCTCCTTCACCTCTTCGGGGCCGGACTCCTGCTTCTTGATCGGGTCGTACACATGGATGTGTTCGCTCACGAGTTGGCCGAAGTCCTTGTCGCCGGAGACGATGAGGACGTCGACATCCGGGCTCGCGAACCTGACGGCCAGCGTGCCGATCACGTCGTCCGCCTCCGTACCGGGGATGGCGACCACGACAAAACCGAACGCCTTCGCGAGCGGGGCGAGCTCTCCCCACTGCTGCCGAAGGTCCGCGGGCATGTCGGGCCGCTGGCCCTTGTAGTCGGGGAGGAGTGCGTTGCGGAAGGAGACGCCCACGTCGAAGACCACGGCGATGTAGTCGGGCTTCGCGTCGCGGAGCATCGCCAACAGCACGCGGGAGAAGCCGAACAGCGCGCGGGTGGGGAAGCCGTCCGGCGCGCGCATGTCGCTCTGGATGGCGTGGTAGGCGCGGAAGGCCTGGTAGGGCGCGTCGACGAGGAGGAGCTTTTTGGGCATGGCGGGCAATTAGCGCGGGCGGCGGGGGCGGGCGGGCTGGCTCGCCTGGCGTTACCCATGGCTCCATGATTGCAAGCCTGCTTCTCGCCTCGCTCCTGGGTTGTTCGGGCGGGAGCTCCCGGGACAGCGGGACGCCGGACACCGATGCCGACACGGGCATCCCCGACGACACGGGCCTGCCCAGCGAGCTGTGCGATGGCACGCTCACCGGGTCGATCGACGATTCCAGCTGGAGCGGAGACGGCATCGCCCTTCGGTTCCAGGATGCGCTGGGCACCTGGAGCGACGGCTGCTACGGCGGGAACATCGAGGACGATCTGGCCGTCGAAGGCGCCGCGTTCGACTGGGACGCCCGGATCTACGCCTCCGCCGGCGGCCCAGACCCGCGCGCCGTCCGTGCCGTCGGCTGCGTGGTCGACCAGGCGATGGACCTGTCGATCACCGAGACCGACGGCACGCCGTTCTGGGGTCCATGGCGGCTGGTGCGCACTGAGGAGGAGCTCGACCTCTCGCTCTGCGATTGAGGTGCGCGGGGTTCGACTGCGCCGGTCAGTCGCCCCCCAGCCGCTCCAGGATGCCGATCCTCGCCCGCAGCTCCTCACAGAGCGGCGCGAACATCCAACGCGCCCGCAGCTCCATGCCGTGCTCCATCTCGAAACGCTGCAGCGGCTCCGGCAGGCTCCGGATCAGCTCGCGCAGGGGCCGCATCGCGTGGAGCTGGTACGGGAGGCCATGCGCTTCCAGCTCGGCCGCGGCGCCCGGGGCCCCGGAGCCCTCTGCCAGCGCGGCCCTCGCCGTGGCGGCGAGGCGCGGTCCTGCGCTGCGTCGTGCCTCGAGGTCTGCGAGCGCAACGCCGAGTCGCTGGCGCTCGGCTCGCAGGATCGCGCGGGGGTCGAGGCGCGCGCGCACCCGACGCTCCTCGGCCCGGCCCGGGGTGCGCACCCGCGCGGCGATGGTGTCCGCGTAGGACGCTGCTACCGTTGCGATCAGCACGACCTCCTCGAAGCGCCGGGATGCCCGCGGGTCGGTGAGCGTGTCGACGAGGTGGACCACGCCCTCGCGGGTGAGTGACCACCGGCGCCCGGGGATGGCGGCCGCGAGGGCGCCGTCCGTGAGGTGGACCATGGCCCTTCGGATCTGCGTGGCATCGAGATCGGCGCCGGGCCGCAGGTGGTCGTCGCCCATCCAGTTGGTGAACAGGAGGAAGAAGAAGCGGGTGTCCTGAGCGCGGAAGCCGGTGGGGGCCGCAGCGTCTGCCGCGAGCAGGGCGGCGAGGAGGGGCGCCTGCCAGCTGGAGAGGCTGTTCGCGCGACGATGGATGACAGTGTCAGGATGCATGAATGGCAGTGTACACCGATGGATGGCGTAGCATGGTTTCGATAACTGACAGTGTCAGTCAACCGGGCCTCGACCCGTCCTGGGCTGGACTTAGAGAGAGTTCGCACAAGGAGCCTCTGGATGTCTCGCAACACAGAACCCCACAGCCCCGCCTGGAACGCCCAGGTGTGGATCAGCTTCATCCTCGCGTTCGGCGCGATGCTCGGTGGCATCTGGTTCCTCCCCGATGATGCCTGGACCAAGGGGTACATGTTCATGGGGCTCCTGTTCACCGTGGGCTCCACGATGAACCTCGCCAAGACCGTGCGCGACATGCACGAGGCCGGAAAGGTGCACTCGGTGATCCACGACGCGCGCCTTGAGAAGCTCCTCGCCGAGCACGACCCGTTGAAGTAGCGGGCCGTTGAGGCGGCGGGCGAGAAAAACCTGACACCTGCGCGGTTGTCCGGATATCCGGCGGCCAGAACCGGACAGTTTCCCATGACCCTCGCCCTGCTCGCCCTCCTCGCCTGTGGCACGGACCAGCGCCTCAAGCAGACCGACACCGGCGCCGATGCCGATGCGGACACCGACGCCGACACCGACACGGACGCCGACTCCGACGCCGACACCGATACGGACACCGACACGGACACGGCTCCGGCCCCCGAGATCACGGGCATCACCGCGCACCTCATCCCCGACGTCGCGAGCATCACGACCCGGGAGACCGTGACCGTCGTCGTGGTGGCCAACTGGTCGGACGGCTCGACGACCGACATGACGGCGGGTTCGACCATCACGTCCTCCGACCGCACGGTCCTCGACTTCTTCCAGCACGACGTCGGGCAGCCGCTGTTGCGGGGCTCGGTCACCATCGATGCGGTCGCGCCCAATGGCACCGATCTGGCGCCCATCCCCCTCGCGGTCACGATGTCGACCGTTGCGCCGGGCGATCTGGTGTTCAACGAGCTGCTCGTCGACCCGGCCACGACCTCCGACCCCAACGGTGATGGCGACTCGGACCCCGTGGAGGACGAGTTCCTCGAGATCGCCAACGCCGCCGACGCCACGGTCGATCTCTCGGGCGTCACGCTGTGGGATGCGGATCTGTCCACTGCGCGCCACACGTTTCCCACGCCGACCTATCTGCGGGCCGGCGAGGTGATCGTGGTGTTCGGGGGGGGCGACGTGAGCGCGCTCTCTGCGCCATACGCCACCTTCGTGATCGCAGACAACGAGGACGTCGGCCTGCAACACGGCATCGCGCTGAACAACGAGGGCGACGCGCCGGTGCTCCTCGGCGCGAACGGGACCACGGTGCTCGTCTCCACGCCCTACGGCGATTCGGGAGGGCCGACCACGGTCTCGGACTCCTCTCTCGTGCTGGCCCCCGAGGTGTACGGCACGAGCTACACCGCCCACGTGTACGCCACCGCCACGATCGGCGCACAGAGCCCGGGCACCCACGCGGATGGCACGCCGTTTCCGGGGCCGAGCGGGACCTACTAAACAGGATCGCCGCTCATCGTAGCGGTCCGACAGGCTCGGATCGGAAATCGACTTTCGAGCATCGAGTCTCGATGTTCGAGTCTCGACTTCCGAGTGTCGATTGTGGATCTCGACGCTCGCATCATCGACTCGACGG
>CAIQVJ010000026.1 GCA_903875225.1 uncultured Pseudomonadota bacterium | reverse complement strand
CTCGGACTCGGTGAGCCGCTCCGCCGGTACCGCCTGACCGTTCTTGCTCCTTCTCATCACGACTCCTCTTGCGGTACAGGAATCGCATGTTTCTATTGACGCGTCAAGCGTCGCTGCGGAACGGAGCGATCCTGTTTAGTCCAGGCGCCCTGCCGCGGCCCGCCCCCGGCGCTCCCTACATCAACGCGATCTTCAGCACCTCGTCGACATGGTCGACGAAGTGGAATTCCAGCGACTCCCGCAGGGCCGCGGGGATGTCGTACAGGTCGCGCTCGTTGAGCTTGGGGAGGATCAGGACCTTCACGCCCGCGCGCCGCGCCGCGAGCACCTTCTCCTTCACGCCCCCGATGGGCATCACGCGCCCACGCAGGGACACCTCGCCGGTCATCGCGACGTCCGAACGAGCGATCCGGTTCGTCAGCAGGCCCACCAGCGCGGTCACCAGCGTGACGCCGGCGCTCGGGCCGTCCTTCTTGATGCCGCCCGCGGGCAGGTGCACGTGGAAGTCGAACTCGGTGAAGGTGTTCGCTGGCAGGTCGAGCCCGCCGTTCACGCCGACCACAGCCATCGACCGCACGATGCTCATGGCCGCCTCGGCGCTCTCCTTGAGCGTCTCCCCGAGGTTGCCCGTGAGCTTCACGACGCCCTTGCCGGGCACCTTGGTGACCTCCACGAACTGGATCTCGCCGCCCACCGGCGTCCAGACGAGGCCGATGACGATGCCGCTGCGATCGATGGTCCCCGCCAGCTCGTGGTGCACCTTGGGGGGGCCCTGCCACTCGGCCAGCACCGCGCTCGTCACTTCGAGGACCGGCGGTTCGGAGGAGGTGCTCTTCGCCTCGACGACCTTTCGCGCCGCCTTGCGGTGCAGCGCCGCCAGCTCGCGCTCCAGGCCTCGAACGCCCGCCTCTCGCGTGTAGCCGCGGATCATCTCGAGGATCGTGGCGTCCGGGATCGCGAGGCTCCCGAGCGGGAGGCCGTTCGCCTCGGCGAGCTTCGGGAGCAGGTGGGCTCGCGCGATCGCGAGCTTCTCCTCTTCGAGGTAGCCGGTGAGCTCGATCATCTCGAGGCGATCGTGCAGGGCCGCCGGGATGGGATCCTCCGCGTTGGCCGTCGCGAGGAAGAGGACCCGGGAGAGGTCGAACGGCACATCGAGGTAGTGATCGCGGAAGGTGTGGTTCTGCTCGGGGTCGAGCACTTCGAGCAGGGCGCTTGCCGGATCACCGCGGAAGTCGGACCCGATCTTGTCGAGCTCGTCGAGCAGGATCACCGGGTTGCGCGTGCCAGCGCGCTTGAGCGCCTGGATCACCCGACCCGGGAGGGCACCCACGTACGTTCGGCGATGTCCGCGGATCTCGGCCTCGTCCTTCATGCCACCGAGCGAGATGCGTTCGAACCGCCTGCCGAGCGCCGTCGCGACGGATCGCCCGAGCGAGGTCTTCCCCACGCCGGGCGGGCCCACGAGGCACAGGATTGGCCCCTTCGCATCCTGGCGGAGCTGACGCACCGCGAGGAACTCGAGGATGCGCTCCTTGACCTTGTCGAGGCCGTAGTGATCGGCGTCCAGCACGGTGCGCGCGTCGATGAGGTTGGTCTTGTCGACCGTCTCGGCCTTCCACGGCATGGCGACCAGCCAGTCCAGGTACGTCCGCGCGACCATGTACTCCGCGGCGTCCACGTGGATCTTCTTCAGTCGGTCCAGCTCGCGGCGGGCCTCCTTCTCCACCTCCTCCGGCATGCCGCACTCGGCCAGCTTGCGTTCGTACTCCGCGACCTCGTCCAGCACGGACTCGCCGAGCTCCTTCTGGACGGCCTTGAGTTGCTCGCGCAAGAAGTACTCGCGCTGGTTCTGGTCCATCGCAGCCTGCACGTCCTTGTGGATGCGCAAGCTGAGCTCTCCGAACGCGATCTGGCGCTCGACGTACCAGACCGCTCGCTCCAGACGCACGGCGAGGTCCGCGGTACCGATGATCTCCTGGGACTCCTCGGGCTTCAGGCCGAGCTGCGAGACCACATGGTCACAGAGACGCTCGGGGGTGACCTGCAGCTCCAGCGCGCTGTCCAACTCGGGAGGGCGCTCTGGTCCGGTCGTGGCGAGCGCCTGGGCGGCGAGCGCCCGGAGCCGCAGGGCGAGGGCCTCTACGGTCTGCTTGGCGCCCGGCAACGTCAGGAAACGCGCCGGCTGGCAGGCGTATCCGAAGACCTCGTGCGAGCCGAAGTCGCGGATCGACGTGCGGCCCAGGCTCTCCACGAGCATCTTGACCCCGCCGTCCGGGAGGCCCAGCGTCCGCAACACCTTGACCGACACGCCCACCGGGAAGACGTCGTCCGGGCCCGGGTTCTCGAGTCCCGGGTCGCGCTGCAGGACCAGGACCAACTCGACCTTGTTGTCGAGGTGTTGGTCCATCGCATGGATCGCTGGACCGGGCCCGAGGGTCAGGGAGGTGATCACGCCGGGAGGGGGGACGGCGACACGCAGCGCGATCGCAGGGACAAGTCTGGACATGCCCGCGCGCGCTATCCCGAAGCCGGGGGCCGGGGAAGGACCGCGGAGGGTTCCGGGGTTCACCGGGAGGGGGGTTGACGGCGAACGTCCGTCGGCGGTTCGACAGGTGTGACGGACCGCGGCTGGCCGGCTTGGTCCAAGTCATTGAAAACACGGTGGCACAACCGGTGCACAGAGCCCCGGCGCCGGGCATGGAGCCCAGCATCCACCATCACAAAGAGAGTCATCATCATGAATGGAATGAACCGTGTCATCCTCATCGGCCACGTCGGGCAGGACCCCGAGGTGCGCTCCACCGCCAGCGGAAAGCGTGTGCTCCGCGTCTCGATCGCCACCAACAACGCGCGGAAGGTCGACGGAAACTGGGTCGAGGCCACCGACTGGCACCGCGTGGTCGCGTTCGACCGCACCGCCGACTTCCTGGGACGCTTCGCGCGCAAGGGCGACCTGCTCGCCGTGGACTGCGTCCTGCGGCCGCGGAAGTGGGAGGATGCAGCTGGAAAGACCCAGCACGAGGTGAACATCGTCGTCGACCGGGTCGCGGCGCTGCACTCGCGCACGCGTCGTGAAGTCGGCGAGGGCGCGAGCGAGGCGCCTCCGCAGCCGCTCGGCCTCGATGTGGACGCGGCGCCGGAGGCCAGCGATCAGGTCGAGTTGCCGTTCTGAGCGCCCGCCCGGGCGTCGGGGGCCCCGCGTGGGAGCGCGGGGTCCCTCCGCCCGGTGGAGGGCCGACGGCTCGGGTCCGGACCCCCGTCTACAGCCTCGGCTCCATGTCGACGTCCCGGAGCATCCGGCGACGTTCATGGATCTGGCTCGTGTCGTGGTCCACGAAGATCGACTTGATCATGTCGGTCGCCACCTCGACCTGCTTGCGGAAGCCGACCATCTTCACGAGGTAGACGAGCGCCCAGAGATACCACGCCAGCACGCCCGAGACAGGCACGCCCATCATGCTCGCCACGGTGGAGTGCTTGCCCAGTCCGACGAAGTACCCCAGATCCCGGTACCTCAACGCGGTGGTCGGGTGGCCGTCGAGCTCGGACAGGAGGTTGGTTGCAGCGAGGCGGCCCATCTGCATCGCGCCCTGGGCCACGGCGGGCACCGGCGTGCCGGTCTCGTCCACGCAGTCCGCGGCGTCCCCCACCGCCCAGACGCCGTCGGCGACCCTGCAACCGGTGTCGACCGTGAGCTTGCCGGCCCTTCCGAGCGGCCAGGGCCAGGGCGATTCCAGGCTCGGCCCGCGAATCCCGGTGGTCCACACCAGGGTGTGCGCCGGGATGACCGTGCCGTCGTCGAGGGTCACGTTCGCCGCGTCCACTGCGGTGACCTTCCGGTGCAGGACCACCGTGACGCCGACGCGGCGCAGGTGCGCCAGCGCGACATCCGAGTGCTCCTGGCGCAACCCTCCCAGGAGGCGCTCGCCGGCCTCGACGAGGTGCACGTTCACGAGGTTCTGGGGCACGGAGGGGTAGAGCCGCGCCATCGTGCTGGTGAACATGTGCAGGAGCTCGCTGCACACCTCGACACCGGTGATTCCGCCCCCGGCGATGACGAACGTGAGGAGCCGGCGCCGCGTGGCGAGATCAGTCGCCTGGTCCGCCAGCTCCCACATCTCCACGACTTGCGCCCGGAGCCGGATCGCGTCCATGAGGGTCTTGAAGGGGAAGGCGTTCTCTCGGGCCCCAGGGATGCCGTAGTAGTTGGTGGCCGAGCCCGCGGCGATGATGAGCCGGTCGTAGGGGAGCGTGAGCTCGTTGTGCAGGTGCAGGATGCGGCGGTCACCGTCCACGGTTCGGACCTTGTTCCGGACGAACCGGATGCCGAGCTCCTGGCAGACGCGACGGAGCGGGTACACGATGTGACGGGTCTCCACCGCCCCGGTCGCGACCCCGGGCAGCAGGGGATTGAACTGGAAGAAGTTCTCCTTGTCCACGAGGGTCACCGAGAGCCGTCCGTTCCGGATGGCCGGAGCCAGCGCCTTGCAGGCCTCGAGCCCGCCGAAGCCGCCGCCGATGATCACGACCTGCGTGGTCAAATCACCATCGCCTCGTGCCCGAGGTCCCGCCCGATGCGGAAGGCGTGGAGCGGGATCTCGCGGTCGAGGACCTGGATCCGGTCCGGGCGCCCCTGGGTGGCCAACGCTTCGACCACCAGCGCGGAAAACGGACCGAACATCGCGCCGTGCCCGGAGAACCCCACGGCGCGGATCACGTTGCTGAGGGCCGGATCGCGGTCCAGGAACGGGTTGTGGTCCGGCGTGGTGCCGTAGTACCCGCACGTGGTGGCCGTGATGCCGGCGAATTCACCGATCCCCGGGACGACCTCGGCCAGGCTCGCCCAGGTCTCGAAGCCGAAGCTGTCCGGGCCGGTCTTGTGGAAGAACGCGGGCTCGATGCGGTCCTGGTCCTCGAAGGTGAACCCGGGCTCGGGTCGCGTGGGGTGGGCCCAGCCACAGAGCAGGCTCCCGGTGTTCTCGGGCCGACAATAGGCCCCGGAGGGTGCGATCACCAGCGGCATGGCGCCGAATGCCCGCTCGCCCGCCGGGCCCGAGAAGACGGAGCCGTCGCGCTGGATGAACCAGAGGTAGCGCTTGAGCGGCGCGATCGGCAGCTCGGTGAACCCGAGCCGCGACTGCAACGCGGCATCGAAGGCGTTCGTGCAGTCCACCACCAGGTCGGCGGGATGCTCGCGCTCGGCCGTGCGCACGCCTGTCACGCGGTCGCCCACCCGGCTCGTGGACAGCGCCGGGGTACCCACGAGCACCTCGGCACCCAGGCGTCGCGCTGCGGCGATGGCCTCGTTGTAGACGGTCTCCGGGTGCAGGAAGCCGTCCGTCGGGCAGTAGGTGCCCCCGAGCACGGCGTGCGGCTCGACCCATGGAAAGCGCGAGACCAGCTCCTTCTGGTCGAGGGCCACGACCTCCGTGAGCCCGCATGCGACCTGCATGCCCACCCGGGAGCGGGCTGTCCCCCACGCCTCCTCGAGCGCGTGCAGGAACAGGTAGCCGTTCTGCACGATCGGTACGTCGGTCCCGCCGACGATCTCGGGAAAGCGTCGGTAGAAGTCCACGGAGAACCGCATCCCCACGACGGACTCGGGGGTGGAGAATTGCTGCCGGATGCCCGCAGCCGTGCGCGACGACGAGCCCGCGCCCACGTGCGCCGCCTCGAGCACGGTGACCTGCCACCCGGCGCGCTGAAGCCGCCAGGCGACGAGCCCTCCGGTGATTCCTGCGCCCAGCACGACCGCCCGGGGACGGGCTCCAAGGACTCCGGGAGGCGTTTCAGGCATGCCGCCGACTAACCCAAAGTGCGCCGCGAGCGGCCCCCAAAGGGCGATGCAGGCTAAGCTCTCCGGAGTGCCGTCCCTCCGTCAGTTCCTGCTGCTCGCGCTGCTCTGGGCGGTGGTGGCGTGGGTGACCAGCGCGGTGTGGGGAATGCTCGATCTGCACCGGTCCTTCGGGGACGCGTTCTTTCACTACTACGCGGTGCGCGCACCCTTTGTCGGGGCGTTCGCGGGGGTGATCTGGGCCCCGGTGTTGTGTGCCGGCATGGTCCCCGGCCGAGCCAGCGCGCTCGCGGGTCGACCCGCGGGCCTCGCGGTCGAGAGCCGAACCCGGCTGTGGGTGCGCGGGCTGCAGGGCGCCATCACCGGCATCCTGATCGGTCCCACGGGTACCATCCTGTCCCTGCTGGTGTGGCCGAACGACTCCCAGAACAGCAGGATGGACGCGTTCAAGTGGGGTGCCTTCATCTGGTACTCGGACTGGCGGATCTTCGTGCCGGCCGGGACGGTCGCGGGGATCCTGAGCGTGTGGGTCGCCTTGCGCCAACGGAGGCATTGATGGCTTTCAACGTCCTGCTGTGGGGCCGTGCGGAGTATGAACGGCAGTTGCCCTGGGGCGATCTGCTGGGCGGGGTGGAGGTCGTGACGGCGCTCGGGGAGGGCGCTCCGCTGGAGGTCGCCGACGTGGTCGTGGTGCCGAGCCGGCAACCCGTACTCCGCGAGCATGTCCCGCGACTCAGGCGGGCGCGCCTGGTTCTGACGACCACCTCCGGGTTCGATCATGTAGACGTGAAGGCCCTCGCCGAGGTCGGCATCCCGTGTGCCCGACTCCCGCTCGCGCGGCGCGATGCCGTCGTGCAGACAGCGCTCGGGATGATCCTCTCGCTCACCCGACGCCTCGGGGCTCTGCAGGAGCCCGCGGGTCGGGGTCACTGGGACCGGTCCGAGCTGCCGGCCTGGAACCCCACGCTCCTGGGCACCGTGGGGGTGGTCGGCCACGGCGTCATCGGGAGCGTGATGGCGCGTTCTCTGGAGTCGCTCGGGGCGCGGGTGCTGCGGTGCGACCCGATCCTGCCCGACTCGGTTCCCATCGATGAGCTCGTCGAACAGTCGGACGTCGTCACGTTGCACAGCGAGCTCACGCCCGAGAGCCGGAACCTCCTGAGCGTCGAGCGGTTGATGGCGATGCGTCGCGGCTCGGTGCTCGTCAACACGGCCCGGGGCGGGCTGGTGGACGTCGGCGCTGCGCTCCGTAGTCTGGAGTCCGGGCACCTCGCGGGCCTGGCGCTCGACGTGTTCCCGAGCGAACCCCCTGTCGATCTGGCCCGGTTCGTGGGCCCGCGCTGCATCGTGACTCCGCACGCCGCTGGCTGGCATCCCGGGCTCGACGAGGCCATCGCCCGGGGGATCGTCGATGCCGTCCAGGCCGTACGTCGGGGGGAGGCCGCACCGTTTACGTTGCAGTGATCCGGGCACGCGGCGGCACGATATAGGTCAATTGGAGGTATGCCTCATGGGCCTCGCCGTCGGCATCGATCTCGGTACTTCGAACTCGTGCGTAGCTTGCGTTCGCAACGGCGAGGTCATCGTGTGCGTGGACTCCGAAGGGCGCCACACGCAGCCCTCCGTGGTGGCTTTTGGTACGCGAAGCGTGATTGTCGGGCACCGCGCGAAGAAGCAGCTCCTGCACGCCCCCGAGAGTACGGTCATGTCAGCGAAAAGGCTGATCGGCCGCAATTTCGAGGACGCCGAAGTGCAGCGGATGAAGGCGCGCAGCGCCTTCGGCGTGTTCCGCGGGGACAGTGGAGATCCACGCTTTCGCGTGCACGGCAAGGCGTACGCGCCCGAGGAGATCTCCGGCCACGTGCTCGCGCACATGAAGCGGATCGCGGAGGCGCAGCTGGGTGAGGTCGTGGACAAGGCGGTGATCACCGTCCCCGCGTACTTCAACGATCCGCAGCGCCAGGCCACGCGCGACGCCGCCCAGATCGCCGGGCTCGAATGCCTGCGCATCCTGAACGAGCCGACGGCAGCCGCGCTCGCCTACGGCTATGGCCGGGCGCAGAAGAAGCGCATCGTCGTCTACGATCTCGGAGGCGGGACGTTCGATGTGTCGATCCTCCGGGTGGATGGGGATCTGTACGAGGTCATCGCCACGGCGGGGGACACGTTGCTGGGCGGTGACGACTTCGACAATCTCTGCGCCGACGAGCTGGTGCGGATGTTCGAGGCCCAGGTCAAGCAGAGCTTCGCCGACAACCGCACGGTGCGGATGCGGATGCGTGAGGCGGCGGAGATGGCGAAGATCGCGCTCTCCGAGTCCGAGGAGGTGCTGATTGACCTGCCCACGGCCTGGCGGACGGTGCAGGGAGTCGACCACGCCTTCACCTACACGCTCAACCGGCACACGTACGCGCGCTGGGTGTTGCCGCTGGTGCAGCGCACGCTGCTGATCTGCGAAGAGACGATGAGGAGCGCGAAGATGAACATGCGGCACATCGACGCTGTGCTGCTCGTCGGGGGTATGACGAGGTACCCGCTGGTGCGGGAGGCGGCGCAGCACCTCTTTGGTCGCATGCCGGACACGTCGGTCAACCCGGACGAGGCGGTCGCGGTGGGCGCAGCCATCCAGGCCCACATGCTCACGTCCACGGACGCCATGACCTCTCCCACCGTACTGCTCGACGTGACGCCCCAGTCACTCTCGATTCGGACGATGGGCGGGCACTGCGACGTGCTGATCCCTCACAATACCCCGATCCCGACCGAGCAGTCCAAGGTCTTCCACACCGCGGTCGATCAGCAGACCGAGGTCCGCATCGCCGTCTACCAGGGTGAGGGCCGGCACGCGGACATGAACGAGCTCCTCGGACAATTCGTGCTCGATGTGCCCCCGATGCCTCGGGGGCAGGTCCGCGTGCGCGTCACGTTCAGCATCGACGTCGACGGCATCGTGCAGGTGCGCGCGGTCGACGACAAGCTGGCCAAGGAGGCGAGCATTCGCATCGAGGCGCGCGGTGGCATGTCGCCCGAGGAGGTCCGCGAGGCCCAGTTGGACACGCTCAACGCCTCTGACATCACGCCCGCATAGAGGATCTTCGCATGGACCCGAGACTACGCACCCGGTTCGAAGTGGAAGCCATCCAGAGCCTCCTCCCCGAGCTCTCCCACTACCACCTGCTCGGGCTCACGCCCGGCTGCGCCCAGGACGAGGTGGACGCCGGCTTTCGCAACGAGAGCCGCCGGCTACACCCGGATCGTGTGAGCGCGGGCGCCAGCACGGAGCTCAAACAGCTCGCGAACGAGGTGTTCAAGGCCATAAACGAGGCGTATCGCGTGCTTCGTGATCCCGATCTGCGCGCGCTCTACGATCAGAGCCTGAACTCCGGCAAGGGACGTGAGGACGAAGATGCGCGCCGGACCGCAGAGTCCGTTCGCGACCCGTCGAAGGCCGCACGCACGCCGAAGGGTGAAAAGTACTGGAAGATGGCCCTGCAGTGCTGGGAGGCCCGGGATTTCACCGGGTGCAAGATGCAGATCCAGTTCGCGCTCACCTTCGAGCCGGACAACGAGGTGTTCAAGGACTGGATGGCGAAGGCCCAGATGGGGCTCGACAGCAAGAAGAAGGACACGGGCGGAGCCGGCAACCACTACCGGATCCGGCTCACGTAGAGCGGGTGCACATGCTCCTGCTCCTGCTCGCCTGCTCGACGGCCGCCCCGCACAAGGGTGTGTACGCAAGCGGGCCGAACGCGATCGTGCCGGAGAGCCTCACCGGCGACGTCAGGCTGTGGGGGCCTGATGGCATGGTCACGCGGACCGCGACCTCGGGGCCGGGCCGATCAACCCTGCTCGGTGCGCCCGGGCCGCTGTGGCGCTTTGATCGCGACGTTCCCGCTGCCCCCCGTCAGCCGACCATCCCCGCGGCGCTCGTGGAGCGTTCCGGCATCCGGCTCAAGGCGGTGCTCGGCACGTCCGGGGCACCCTCGGTCGACGCCGCGAGGCCGGGCGGAGTCTACGTGCGCAGCATCATCAAGACGCGGCAGGCCCACGCCCCTCCGATCCTCGTGGTCTCCGCGACGGGTGACGACGTGGGTGCCGGCCGCTACGGCGGCCCCGCCGACGTGCGAACGGGCAACAACTGCAAGGCGGCGTTCGCGAGTGTCGACGCGGCGGCCAACGGTGTGTTGTCGAGTCACGTGCTCGAAGACGCCACCCGCATCTGCGCCGTGCCGTTCGTGCTCGGGCCTGTCGACACGGATGGGGACGGCGGGCAGGACTTTCTGGTCTACGGCCAGGAGAAGCAGGCCGGGTTTCGGGCGTGGTTCACGCTTCTTCCCGACGGCAGCCTGATCGCCGGGGAGCACGAGGTCTGGGAGGCAATCCCCTGACGACGAGGGTTCCCCTGCTCGCGCCAACCGCAGAATCACGGGGCCGGCGGGCGGCAATTGGTCAACCCCGCCGATGTCTGATACCCTCGGGGTAGAGAGCGTCCCTCCGTCCGGGGCGCCGCTGATGTCCCGTTGCCCGGAGTTGCTCGTGACGCGTTCCCTTCTGCTTGCCATCCTCGTTGTCGCGGCTTGTGGCGGAGAAGCTCCGGCGCCCACGGTTGCGCCGAGCCCGGCGCCTGTCGCGCCCGGACCGGTCGTCATCGGACCCGACGGCCCCAGCGACATCCCTGTCCCCGCGTTCGAGGTCTCCACGGATCCGGCAGTGATCGCGCGGGGTGAGCAGGTGTTCGGCGCCAAGGGCTGCGGTGCCTGCCACCAGTTCGGCACCAAGCTGGTCGGTCCCGATCTCCTCGGGGTTGCGCAGCGGCGCACGACGATGTGGATCGCCAGGCAGATCCACAGCCCCGAGAAGATGACGAAGGAGGATCCGGTCGCAAGGCAATTGTTCAAGGACATCATGGTCCAGATGACGAACCAGGGTGTCGCCGACAATGAGCTCGGCCCGTTGATCTCCTACCTGGCAAGCAAGAACCCCTGAGCCCCGCCCGGGGAGGGCGGGACTCAGGGGTTCCGCAGTGTCGCTAGTTCAGCTTGCGGGGCCGATCGAGGAACATCTGGATGAGGTCCATGGGGATGGGGAACACGGTCGTCGAGTTCTTGTCCACCGCGATCTCGGTCAGGGTCTGGAGGTAGCGGAGCTGAAGCGAAGCGGGCTCCGCGGCCAGGACGTGGGCGGCCTGGGCGAGCTTTTCGGAGGCCTGGAGTTCGCCTTCTGCGTGGATGACCTTCGCGCGCCGTTCACGTTCGGCCTCGGCCTGCCGCGCGATGGCCCGCTGCATCTCCTGCGGGAGGTCGATGTTCTTGACCTCGACGTTCGCGATCTTCACACCCCAGGGCTCGGCGTGGGCGTCCAGGATCGCCTGGAGGTCGACGTTGATCTTGTCGCGCTTCGCGAGCAGGTCGTCGAGGTCCACCTGGCCGAGCACACTGCGGAGGGTGGTCTGCGAGAGTTGGCTGGTCGCGTAGAGGTAGTCCTCGACCGCGATTGTCGCCTTGATCGGGTCGGTCACCTGGAAGTACAACACCGCAGAGACCTTCACGCTGATGTTGTCTCGGGTGATCACGTCCTGCGGCGGAACCTCCATGGCTACAGTGCGGAGCTTGACGCGCACGAGCCGATCGACGCCGGGGATGATGATGCACAGACCGGGGCCCCGGAGCTCCTTCAGGCGGCCGAGGCGGAACAGCACGCCCCGCTCGTACTCGGGAAGGATCCAGATTGCGCTCATGGCCAGGAACACCATGAAGAGAGCCACTACCAGGAGTGGCATGAACAGGGACATTGTTGTCATTGAGCTTCTCCTCGACGAGTCAACTGAGCCTCCTCGCGGGGTGGATGGGAGGCTCCGCGGAGGGGCTGCTCTTAGCGGGTCGGCATCCCGGGGTCAAGGATCTGTATGATGGGTCACCAGAAACTCCGGAAGCCGTCGAACGCACCGTTGCCGGGAGAACCAGCGAATTACACAGCAGCGACAAGGCGGGAGCTACGCATCGTTGACGGGCACATAGGCCCGCGATAGTCCAATGCATGCCGAACCGTTGGATACCCCGAGCCCCAGCAGTAGTGTCGCAGACACCGGGTGGCACGAAGATCGTCACCGGACCGCGGATGGCCTGGGTTCTGGCTGCGGTGTTGCTTGTCGGGTGTGACGGGTTCACGGACGAGTCTCGGGAGTTCGGCCCTCCGGTGACGGGGGAGCCGACGCACAGTGTCGTGATCGAGTCTCCCCAGACCCTCGGTGTGGTGGACTCGCCGCTCCTCGACGTGAACGGGACCCCGATCGGCGTCGGCTGTGAGACGTGCCATGGCCCCACCCAGGCGCGCTCCTGGGCTGCAACGCCCGGGGAGCCGTTTCACACCGGGGTCGGTGTCACCGTGGACGGCGTGCGGAAGCTCGATCACCACGGCGAACTCAGGTGCGACAACTGCCACAGCCCGGACCGACTCACGGTTCACCTCGCGGATGGCACCACACTGAACCTGGCTGACACCATGCTCCTGTGTGCGCAGTGTCACGGGCCCCAGTACCGGGATTACCAGCGGGGCTCCCACGGCGGGATGACCGGCTTCTGGGATCTGCGCCAGGGTCCCCGCTCCCGGAACAACTGCGTGGTCTGCCACGCGCCTCACTCCCCGCACTACGAGCCCCGCATGCCCGCTCCAGGGCCGCGCGACTGGTACCTGCGGGAAAAGCCCACAGCGGCGAAAGAGCCCGCTTCCGAGGAAAAGAGCAGCGATTTGGGGGATGGCCATGGGAACTAATGTCACCAGGCGGGGGATCATGGCGGCCGGCGGCGCGACGTTCGGCGCGGCGGCCGTGCAGCAGGCGTTGGCTCCATTGGCGGAGCTGAGCGGCGGGTTTACGCTCGACGAGTTTCTGCAGCGACACTACAAGCAGTTGTCGCGTGAGGACATGGAGGAGGTCCTGGACCGCCTCGAGCGCAAGACGCTGGAAGAGTATGACCGCGAGGTCCAGATCGAGGACATCCGGCCTATTCCGGGTGTGCAATTCGGCTACGCGCTGAACCTCTCGTTGTGCATAGGGTGCCGCAAGTGTGTGGAGGCCTGCCACAAGGAGAACAACCACGATCGCGCCACGTACAACTCCTACATACGTGTCCTGGAGATGGAGAAGGGCGGCAACGACCTGGAAGAGTCCTCCGTCACGTATGATCATGTGGTCCCGCAACGCAAGAAGTTCTACATGCCGGTCCAGTGTCACCAGTGTGACAACCCGCCGTGCGTCAAGGCGTGCATCACGAAGGCGACATGGAAGGAAGCAGACGGCATCGTGGTCGTGGACTACAACTGGTGCATCGGGTGCCGCTACTGCATCTCCGCCTGTCCCTACGAGGCGCGGCGGTTCAACTGGACCAAGCCGGAGATTCCTGCTGAGGAGATCAATCCTGGGCAGTCCTACCTCACCAACCGCGTCCGCCCCGTCGGGGTGGTCGAGAAGTGCACGTTCTGCGCGCACCGTACCCGGGTCGGTCGGTTGCCCGCGTGCCTCGAGGCGTGCCCCACGGGCTCTCGCGTCTTCGGGAACATGCTCGACCCGAAGTCCGAGATCCGGTGGGTCCTCGAGAACAAGCGGGTCTACATCCTGAAGGCCGAATTGGGCACCTTGCCACGGTTTTTTTACTTCTTCGACGAATAGCGGGAGAGGGAAGATCGATGACGACGGACCGCCGCACTTTTCTGAAAATGGCCGCTGCCGGCGCCGCGTCCGCGGCGGCCGGGAGCAGCGCTCTCGCGCGTGGTGGTCACACCCCGTCCGGCGGCGACTTTCGGTGGGAGAAGGCTCCCTGCCGGTTCTGCGGGGTGGGGTGCGGCGTAGAGGTCGGTGTCGAGGGCGGGCGAGTGGTGGCGGTCGTCGGCGATCCCGCAGCGCCCGCCAACAATGGCAGCCTGTGCGTGAAGGGGTACCATGCTGGCGCTGCGCTGTACGGTGCCGACCGGCTCACCACGCCGCTCCTCCGGCATGACGGTTCGTTCCGCCCGATCTCGTGGGAGGCCGCCATCCGGGTGGTCGCAGACAGGGTTGCAATGGGGTCTGCAGGGTTTGCGACCTACGGGAGCGCCCAGTGGACGCTCGGCGAGGCGTACGCTTTCCAGAAGTTCATGAAGGGCGGGTTGTCGAACAACCAGGTGAACACCAGCGCGCGGTTCTCCGAGGCCGCCGCGATGAATGCGTCGCGGGCCGTTTACGGCGACGACGCTCCGGTCGGCTGCTACGAGGATCTCGATACCGCCAATGTCGTGATCCTCTGGGGCTGCAACGCGGCGGAGGAGCTCCCCGTGCTGTTCTCGCGGCTCACCGACCGTCGCATCGGCGGGGACGACATCAAGGTCGTCGATGTGGGAACGCGCCGGACCCGAACGACCGCTTCGGCCCAGTCGTTCGTGCGGTGCCGCCCTCATACCGAGGACGCCGTGCTGCGCGGGGTCCTTCGCCTCCTGTTGTTGGACGAGAGTTGGGACAAGGACTTCGTGAGCCAGCATTGCGCCTTCCGGCTGCCGGACGCCTCGCCCGACAAGCCCGGCAGCGCGGTGACGTTCGAGGAGTGGCGGGCAGCGCTCGCGCCGTTCACCCCAGACGCGGTGCAGCGGGTCAGCGAGGTGCGCTCGGCGGATCTTCGGATGCTCGCGGACCTCTTCAGCGACCGGTCGAACCGGATCGTCAGCCTCTGGTCCGAGGGCACGAACCAGCGGGCGCAGGGGACCGTCACCAATTTCCTGCTGCAGGCTCTGCACCTCCTCACCGGGCACATCGCGCGGGCCGGAGACGGACCGATGGTGCTGGACTCGCAGCCGAGCTCGAACGGCAGCGTTCGAGAAGTGGGCGCGTCTCCGGATGCGCTTCCCGGGGGGTTGCGGATCGACAACGCGCAGGACCGGATCTTCGCCGAGCAGGCGTGGAGCCTCCCGACAGGCAGGATCAATCCGACCCCGGGGTACGAGGGCGTCGCGCTCTGGGAGAGCTTCAGCAAGACCGCCGAGAACGGCGGGGACATCCACACGATCTGGGTGCAGGCCAGCAACCCGGCGCAGACTCTGCCGAACAGCCCGCACATCTTCGATGCATCCAGGCAGGACCGGGACAAATTCCTGATCGTGTCCGAGGTCTACCCGACCCCGACGATGTTGGAGGCCGATCTCGTGCTGCCTTCGTCGATGTGGGTCGAGAAGAACGGCATGTATGGGAGCCTGGAGCGCCGCACCCAGCAATGGTTCAAGATGGTCGGGCCCCCCGGCGACGCGAGGGATGACGCCTGGCAGGTCATCGCCGTCGCGTACGAACTCTTCCGCCGCGGAATGCCCGGGATGAAGGACAACGCGGGCCGGTTCTTGTTCGATCTTGCCGGTGGCGGATCGATCTGGGACTGGGGCACCTACTCCAAGGTGAACGTCGATCGGCTGCTGTTCGAGGAGTATCGCCGCTTCCCGGCCCTGAGGCGCCGCAACCTCGCGCCCTACGAGCAGTACGTGAGCGCCAGAGGCCTTCGCTGGCCGGTGGAGCAGCAGGCCGATGGGACGTTCGCGGAGACCGCGCGGCGATTCGGCGGGGACGAGGTCGTCGGGGGCGGGACGACGAAGGTCGACTTCTACCAGTCGGCCAGCGGAGACGGTCGGGCGCAGCTGTACCTCCCCACTGAGGTCGGCCCCACCGAGGTCCCTGACGGGGAGTACCCCTTCTACCTGACCACCGGGTCGGTGGTGGAACACTCCGGCTCGGGCTCGCTCACGGGGAGAATTCCGGAGCTCCGGAACGCCATGCCCTCGGGCTACCTCGAGATGAACCGCCAGGATGCCAATCGTCTGGGGATCGCCGACGGAGAGACCGTGTTGCTGGAATCGCGCCGCGGGGCGATGCACGTCCCGGTGTGGATCGAAGGCCGCGGCAGTCCGCTGCCGGGAATGCTGTTCACCCCCATTTTCGATGAGCGCCTTCGGACGATGGCGCTCCTGCCCGAGGCCGAGGTGCCGTCTGCCGGGCAGCCGGACCTCGGCGCCTGCGCGGTGCGCATTCGGCGGCTGGTTTGATGATGTCCATCCGCCTCCCATCCCCCCTCCTCGCGGCCTTCACCTGGCTCGTGCTCGGGATCTCGGTGCAGGCCTGCGCGCTGCAACCCCCTCCGCAGACGTCGTCCGCGGCCGAGGATGCCGAAGAGGCCGCGTCGGAGCCGAGCGATGCCCCCGCGGCCGTGACCTATTCCGAGATGCGGCTGACTCCGCGAGGTGGGAGCTCCGGCCTCGAACGGGATCTCGAGCCCATGCGGGAAGAGAGCGCCAGCGACAAGATCTTCTTCGAGGGATCCACCGAGAACATCGATCTCGTGCGGCGGGCTGGCCTTCGGGCCTTCGAGGGCGCACCGCCGGTGATCCCCCACTCGGTGGAGCAGAATTCCGCGCCGGAGTGCCTCGCCTGCCACGGCGCGCGGATGCAGTTCCGTGGACGCGCGGCTCGCCCGATCTGCCACGACGAACGCACCAATTGCACGGCCTGCCACGTGATGGGCTCTGCGCCCGCGCCGATGGGCAGTGAGCTCGGACCGGATCCTCGCGCCGTGGCGAACTCGTTCGTGGGCCTGCGTCATCAGGTGGAGAGGCCGGTGATCGGGCTCGAGCCTCCGCGGATCGCGCATCGCACCGCCATGCGCGAGCGCTGTGCATCCTGTCACGGGCAGAACGGGCCGGGGGCGGGCCACCACCCGGTCGATTTCCAGCCGAAGCGCGAGCTACCCAAGTCGTTCGCGCTCTCCCCGGACGGGCGCCTGACGTGCCGTACCTGCCATCAGGCGAGCGAGCAGCTGCCGGCTTTCGAGGGGGCTGCACCTTCGACCCCGAACGCCATCCCCGATGGCTCGGACCTGTGTCTCTCCTGCCACCAGTCTGCGCACGAGCCCGTGTTTGCACGGCTGGGCTTGTCGGGCGGCGCCCACCCCGGTGGAGCGGACCTCGACAAGATCCTCTCCGCGCGCATGCGGGCGGATACCACCCGCTCGGGGTGCCTGGGCTGCCACGGAACGCACGGCGCGCTGCAAAAGGGTGTGCTTCGCGACGCCGGTGAGGGCAGGGTCTGCGCCGTTTGCCACCGTGACCAGGCCCTTGTGGGGCAGAACCACCCCGTGGGTGGGCCCACCCAGCCGGACACCCGATTGCCCTCGGACCTGCCGGTCGGGCCCGGGGGAGCCCCGATCTGTCGATCCTGCCACGATCTCGCCGGTGGCGTCGGCCCGGGCCTCCTTCGGAAGATGCAGAGTGGTGGCTCGCTGTGCATGTCCTGCCATCAGGACCGTGAGACGGCGATGAAGGGCGCCCACGGGAAGGCCGGCGAGGGCCTTCGGGAGCCGTGCTTCGGCTGCCACGAGGTGCACAAGACAGACCAGAAGAAGCATCTGCTGGCGACCACCGCCCGGGCCACCGGCGGCGATCCGATGGGGTGTCTCGCGTGCCACGGTCCCGGCGGCCGAGCCGCGAAGGCCGACGTGAGGCCTGGGGTGCAGGGACATCCCGTCGACGGACGGATGCATGCCGGGCTCGACAAGCCGCTCACCTGCATCTCGTGCCACGACGCCCACGCACCGGATCCCTCCAAGATCGTGTGCGGAAAGTGCCACCAGGACAAGGCCGAAGCCTTCGCCCGCGGGGGGCACGGAACGGCCAAGTGTCTCGACTGCCACCCGGCCCATCGCGACTTCGCGGTCGCGGCGATCCCCGGGATGAATCCGGCGGCGCAGCGATGCCTCGCGTGTCACGACGAGAAGCTTGGAAAGTCAGGGATCAAGCACGTGGTCGACTACACACACCCCGTACCGGTGTTCACGCTCGGTGGGGAGCGTTGGGAGCCGTTGGGCGCCCTGCCGCTGTATGGTGCCAACGGGAAGCCGGTCGCCTCCGGAGCGAATGGCGACCTCGTCTGCTCTACGTGCCACACCACCCACGGGCCAGACGCCACCCACCTGTCCGACCACCTGCGGCGGCCGGGGTGGCAGGGAGTCTGCTCCGCATGTCATGGCGACGCCTCACTGCTCGTCTACCGCTACTTCCACGACCGCGCGAAACTCCAGGACACGCCATGAGCTGGCCGATGGTCCGTGTGGTTGGCCGGTCACGGTCCATGCCACGTCGCGCCCGTCCCGCGAGAGCGGGCACCCATCAGGACACAAGACATGTCTAGCCTCATTAGGTTCTGCATCAAGAACGTCGAAGAGGGCAGCACTCTCTACTACATCTGGATGCTCGGCCTGGCGGTCGTGATGTATCTGGGGATCCGCCCGGCAGTGGAGCAGGCGCTCGAGGGCCTCGTGGTCTCCAACATGTCCGACGCCACCCCCTGGGGGCTTCACATCGCGAACTTCACCTTCATGATCGGTGTCGCGGCAGGCGGCATCACCGTGGTGATGCCCGCGTACGTGTTCCACCACAAGGGCATGAAGGAGATCGTCGTCATCGGGGAGCTCCTCCCCATCGTCGCGATCATCCTCGCGGTGCTCTGCATCTTCTCCGACATGGGGCGGCCGGACCGGCTCCTGCACGTCATGCCGCCGTTCGGGATCCTGAACCTTCCGAGCTCGATGCTCTCGTTCGACGTCGTGGTGTTGAACGGGTACCTCGGCCTGAACGTCTTCATGGTCACCTACTCGCTGGCCAAGAAGTACTTCCACTGGAGCGAGGGGCGGTTCTATCGGCTCGTGATCGTGCCGTTGGCGTACGTGTCCATCGCGTGGGCGCTGACCATCCATGCCGTGACCGCCTTCATCTTCAGCACCCTGGTCGCCCGTCCGTATTGGAACAACCCGGTGGCGGCGCCGAAGTTCATCGCCACCGCGGTGGCCACGGGTCCTGCGATCCTGATCATCGTACTGCAGCTGATCGAGAAGCGGTTCAAGTTTCCGGTGAAGGACGAGGTCTACGGGCTGTTCGCCAGGATCGCCTTCTTCTCCCTCAGCGCGAGCATGGTGATGCTCGTCTCCGAGTTCGTGGTGGAGCTGTACACCGGCTCGGAGCACTCCATCCACGCCCGCTATCTCTGGCTCGGGTACAAGGGGCACTACGACCTTCTCCCCTTCAGTTGGGGCTCCACTGCGCTGAACTTCTTCGGTCTGGCCGGCCTGTACGCATCGGGGTTCGGCAAGAACAGGAGTGTGCTCACCGCCGCGGCGCTCTGCATCGTCGTCGGAATCTGGATCGAGAAGGGCATCTGCTTCATGTTCCCGGCCTATGTACCGAACCCGCTCGGCGAGATGGCCGTGTACGTGCCCAACGGCCACGAGCTCCAGTCCGTGGCGTCCATCTGGGCGTTCGGTCTCTTCCTCTTCACGGTCCTGGTGAAGATCGCCGTGCCGATCATGAGCCTTTCGGACGAGCCCCCTGCCGAACGGAGCCGTCGGTTCAACAACCTCGAGGGCTAGCCCTGGGGTATCAGTCCTCCATCCTGTAGAGGTCGTGGCACCCGGAGCACGTGGTGCCCAGCTCCTTCGCGGCGGCCTTGGCCGTGGCCATGTCGCCGGCCTGGGCGGCCGCCGAGAGGGCGGTGGCCTTCTCCTGGTAGGTCTTCACGGCCTTCGCGAAGCCCTCCGGATCGGTCCAGAGCGCGGCCTTGGCGCCGGTCTCGAGCACGTCCGGGCCCGTCCCTGCCGGGAAGAGCTCGCCGATGGGCGCGTTCTGCAGCGCAGCCGCAAAGCCCACCAGATCTGCGGGGCGGTCCACCTGCCCGCTGGTGAGCATGTTCGCGAGCTTCATGTCCTTGCCCATCTCCTGCATCAGCAGGGAGCGGTAGGCGACCATCGCCTTCGCGCTCGGTGAGGCCGTGGAGGGCGCCGGGGCCTTCGCGAAGGCCGGGACGGACGCGCTCGTTGCGCAGATCAGGAAGGCGAGGAAGAGCGAACGGGGGGTGTTGCAGCACATGGGATGACTCCTTGTCGCTTCGGCTAACCCTGCTCTCCACGCGCTACGTCCCGGTCTGCGCGCGGCGGTGACTGTTCTCACGTACTTCCCACGCACCTCCACGGCTCGCCTCACCGCTCAGCCCGGGCCGCTCCGGAAGGCCGCCACGGCCTCACCCAGGCCCTTCGCGAGCGAAGTCTCTGCGGTCCACCCCGTCGCCTCGCGCATGCGGCTCGAGTCGAGCACCTTTCGGGGCATCCCGTCCGGCCTGGTCGCGTCCCAGACCAGCGCGCCGGCAAACCCGACGGCGTCGCGAATCGACTCGGCGATCTCCCGGACCGTCGTCTCCCGGCCGCTGCCCAGGTTGAAGGCCCGGCCCCACGCGCGCGACTCGGGCTCCGGCCCGGCGCCGCTCTCCAGGAGCTGCGCGATGCCCTCCGCGCAGTCACGGACATACAGCAGATCACGCGTCGCCCTGCCCGTTCCCCAGACGACCACCTCGGGATCGTGTGCCAGCCGAGCGGCCTCGAACCGTCGGATCAGGGCCGCCACCACGTGGGAGCTGCGCTCGTCGTAGTCGTCGCCCGGGCCGTACAGGTTGGTCGGGACGGCGAACACGCAGTCCAGACCGTGCTCGTGTGCGTACCCTGCGCCCTGCACGAGCATGAGCCGCTTGGCTTGCCCATAGGCGCCGTTGGTCGGCTCGGGATCACCCTCCCCGATCGTCGGCTCCCGCATCGGCTGGTCGACCCGTCCCGGGTAGGCGCACGCGCTGGACACGGCCACGTACCGGCGCACCTTCGCCAGTCGGGCGGCTTCGATCGCCGCGGTGTTGACCAGCACGTTGTCGGTGCAGGAGGTGCCCGGGTTCGCGCGCATGAACCCGATGCCCCCGCCGGTCGCGGCGCAGTGCACGAGGTAGTCCGGCTGGAGTGCGGCCAGCGCACGGGCGGCGGGCCGAACGTCGGCGAGATCGATGTCGGACCGGCCTGGCGCCACCACCGCTGCGCCACGCTCACGCAACACGGCCTGCACGTGTCGCCCGAGGAAGCCGTGCCCCCCGGTGACGACCACGCGGGCGCCGCGGAGGTCCACGCGGTCAGTCATCGGCCTCCACGCCGTTCAACAGCCGGAATTCGACGCGCCGGTTCTGCGCGCGTCCGGCGTCGGTGACGTTGTCGGCGATGGGCACGGTCTCCCCGTACCCGACGGCGCGCATGCGGTCCGGCGTCATCCCGTTCTGCAGGAACCAGATCATCACGGCGTCCGCGCGGCGTTGGGAGAGGTCGAGGTTGAAGTCGTCGTCGCCGACGCTGTCGGTGTGCCCCTGGATCTCGAACCGGAGGTCGGGGTACTGCAGGAAGACGGAGAGCGCTTCATACAGCGTGGGGAAGCTGGCGGGGCGGATGATCGCCTTGTTGGTCTCGAAGGTGATGCCGCGGATCGCCCCCGAGAACTTCCGGACGGCCTTTGGCAGCTCATCGGGGCACCCGTCGCCGTCGAGGTAGCCGTTCAACGTCTCGGGCTCGTCCGGGCAGCTGTCGTGCTTGTCCGATACGCCGTCATCGTCGTTGTCCTTGTCCGGGCAGCCGTCCTCGTCGTCGAAGTCGTCAAAGTCCTCGGCGTTGTCCGGGCACTTGTCCCGCTTGTCCTTGATGCCGTCGCCGTCGTTGTCCGGGTCGGGACACCCGTCGCCGTCCTCGAAGCCGTCCTTGTCCTCGGCCTCGTCGGGGCACTGGTCCTTCTTGTCCTTGATGCCGTCGTGGTCGTTGTCGGGGTCCGGACAGCCGTCTTCGTCCTCGAAGTGGTCGTAGTCCTCGGGATCCTCGGGGCAGTCGTCGTACTTGTTCTTGATGCCGTCGTGGTCGATGTCGGGCGGAGTCTCCTGCCGGAAGTCCACGCCCGCCGTCCACTCGAGGTTCTGGAAGGAGTCGGACTGGGTGTACTGGCTGTCCGGCCCGAAGGTGCCGTACCAGCGGAGGTCCGTGCGGATGTGGAACGGTCCGGCCACGGTGAGGAGCAGCCCTGGCCCGCCGTCCATCACGAAGTCCTGGGACGGGTTGACGTACAGCGCGCGGTCCTTCTGGTCCGGCTGCTCCCCCTGGGAGTCGCGCTCGACCTTCACGAACTGCATGCCCGCGCCAACGGCGAGAAAGAGATCGGCCCGCGCGTTCGGAGTGAGGTGCAGGAGCACGCTCCCGCGCGGATTGTAGAGGTGGTAGACGATTTCGAGGTCGCGCGTTTTCCCCTCGATCCGCCCGACTTCGGCCTCGAGGTCGAAGTAGTCGATCAGGCGCACGCCGAGCCGGATCACCTCGGTGTGCCCGCTGCCGAGCGGATTGTCCTCCGGCGTGGAGGCGATGCCGACCGCTATGCCGCCGGTGGCGCTGACCGGCTGGTTCTCGGGCACATCCCGGTGCTGGGCGCCCTCTTCGCGGTCCGACGCGACGGCCGATGGGACCACTGCGAGTTCAGCGAAGGCAAGGAACAGGAACACGGGTCTTCCAACACACTAACCCGGAAACGCCCGGTCCCGCCGCAGGGTAGGATCGGGGCGATGCTGCCCTCGCTCGAAGATCAGGCGGACGGGCTCCCCACGGAGCCCGGCGTGTACCTGTGGAAGGACGCCGACGGCGTGGTGCTCTACGTCGGCAAGGCCATCAACCTGCGCCAGCGCGTGAAGCAGTACCTCGCGGGGCACGACGGCAGGTACATGGTGCCGTTCCTCGTGAACAACGCCGTCCGGATCGAGACGGTGCCGGTGCGGACTGAAAAAGAGGCCCTGCTCCTCGAGAACCTGTACATCAAGCAGCACAAGCCGCGCTACAACATCAAGCTGCGCGACGACAAGAATTTCCTGCACGTCCGGGTTGATCCGCGAGCCGAGTGGCCCCGATTCTCACTCGTTCGGCGGCCGACAGACGACGGAGCGAAGTACTTCGGCCCCTACCACACCGCGACGACGGCGCGTCGCACCCTGCAGTTCGTGCAGCGCAGCTTTCCCCTCCGCACCTGCACGGACGCGGTGCTGCGCTCGCGCAAGAAGCCCTGCCTGCTCCACCAGCTCAAGCGGTGCATCGCGCCGTGTGTGAACCTTTGCACCCGGGAGGCATATGACGACGTGCTGCAGGATGCTGTGCTGTTCCTCGGCGGTCGTGACCGCGAGTTGCAGGGTCGGCTCACCCAACAGATGACAGCGCTCGCCGATGCCGAGCGCTTCGAGGAGGCCGCGCGTGTCCGGGACCTGCTCTCCGCCGTGCGGGCGAGCCTCGACCGCCAGGTGGTCGCAGACGTCCGGATGGGCGACCGGGACGCCTGGGGCCTGCACCGCGAGGGGGATCGGGGGGCGATCGCGTGCCTCCCTGTGCGGGGCGGGCTCGCGCGCGAGCCGATGGTGTTCCCGTTCGCCGGGGAGCTGGGTGAGGACGCCGAGCTGCTCACGACCACGCTGAACCGCTGGTACCGGGAGGAGGGCACCGCCCCGGCCGAGGTGCTCGTTCCGGTGGAGCTGCCGGCGGTCATCGAGGAGATCCTCACCGAGCAGCGGGGGGCCGCGGTGCGTGTGCACATGCCGCAGCGTGGCGACAAGACGCGGCTGGTCGAGATCGCCAGCAACGCGGCAAAATCGCGATTCGCGGTGGATCATGGGGAGGAGGAGCGCATCCAGCGGGCGCTCGACGGCATCGCGGAGCTCGCCCAGCTTTCCGGGCCGCCGGTGCGGATCGAGTGCTACGACAACTCGAACCTGCTGGGCATGGATCCCGTCGCTTCGCAGGTTGTTTTCATCGACGGAAGGCCGTCGCGCAAGGACTATCGGCGCTACAAGGTCAAGACAGTGGTGGGGGCGGACGACTACGCGACGATGGAGGAGATCCTGCGCCGCCGGCTGACACGTGCGGTCGAGAGCGGCGATTTTCCGGACCTGATCGTGGTGGACGGCGGACGAGGCCAGCTGAACTCGGCGCTGGCCGTGTTGACGGAGCTCGGGCTGGAGCAGCAGCCCGTGATCGGCCTCTCGAAGCCGCGCACCGAGCGCAGGGCTGGGGATCGGGAGGCCGTCGACAAGATCGTGCTGCCCTGGGAACCGGACCCCGTTGTCCTGCGCTACGACGACCCGTCGCTCCGCCTGCTGCAGCACCTGCGGGACGAGGCGCACGACACTGCAGTGCAGTTCCACCGCAAGACACGGTCGAAGAGGACGCTTCGAAGCGCGCTCGAGGATCTGCCCGGCGTCGGCCCCGCGCGACGAAAGGCCCTTCTGCTGCATTTCGGGTCGATGAGCGCGATCCGGGCCGCGGACGTCGAGACGCTGGCGAAGGCCCCGGGGATGGGGAGGAAGCTGGCGGAGGGCTTGTGGCAGGGGTTGCACGCCCCGGACCCCGCCCATGCCTGAGCGGAAGGCCCACTCTCGGGCACGGCCGCGGGTTGGGGTGCGATCATGGTAGCATGGGCGCGTTCCAGGCCCATCATGCGCGGTTTCTCCCTGTTGCTGCTCGCGGCGTGCAGCGCATCGTTCAAGGACAAGGCGCACGGCGGTGGCGCAGATGCCGACCAGGACGGCACCCCCAACGCTGAGGACTGCGCCCCGGACGACCCCTCGATCCACCCCGGCGCGGACGAGGTGTGCGACGGGATCGACCAGGATTGCGACGGCATTCCGGACAACGGGCTCACCGAGGCGGGGTTTCTGGACGAGGACGGCGACGGGTACGGGCTCGAGCCCACCTCGGGTTGCGCCGGCGCGGAGGGATTCTCGCTTACGGGTGACGACTGCAACGACACAGATCCCGAAAGCCATCCAGGCGTTCCGGATCCGTGCGACGGCGTCGACAACGACTGTGACGAGACAGTGGACGAAGATGGCGCCGTCGCCGTATTCCGCGACTTCGACGAGGACGGGTACGGCGACGCGAACCAGCCCGAGCTCGGGTGCGAGGGCCCGGACTGGAGCCTGCTCTCGGGCGACTGCGACGACTTCGACTCGGGCGTGAGCCCCGACGCGCTGGAGCAGTGCAACACGATCGACGACGACTGCAACGGCGTGGCGGATGACGGCGGGGTGTGCCCCTGCGACGTAGGGTGGTGGCCCGACTCCGAACACGCCTACATGTTCTGCACCACGCCGCTCGATTGGCAGAGGTCCGACGACGCCTGCGCCGTGTACGGCTACCGGTTGGTGACCTTCGACTCGGCGGCGGAGGGCGAGTGGGTCGAGGCCGCGGTCCTCACCTACCCGTCGGGGCCCTCCTGGTGGATCGGGTTCACCGACGCTGCCTCCGAGGGATCCTGGTCGTGGGCAGACGGGTCGCCGGTGACCTATACCAACTGGACCTCGGGGGAGCCCAACAACAGCCACGGCGGCGAGTGCGTGTCGGACACCGAGGAAGACTGCGCGATGGTCCGGTGGAGCGGCACCGCCTGGAACGACTACCCGTGTGCGTGCGCCACCGAGTACTCGGTGTGCGAAGCGCGGTCGCAGGCGCGGCCGGACTAGCCGGACCGCGCGGGCCTCAGCCCCGCTCGGCCTGGCGGGCCATCACGCCGGGCACCCACTTCCCGTACCACCAGATCCCGAGCGCAGACGCCACGCCGATCGCGCCCATGATGATCCACACCAGGCCGGGGTTGTGCTGCGCATAGAGCATGGCGGTCACGTCGTGCGCCGGCATGTGGAGGGAGTCGACGAGCTTCTGGAACGCCTCGCCCTGGGGGATCTTCGCCACGTCGTCGCTGCCCATGCCCTTCTCGGCGAGCATCTGGCGTGAGAAAAGGTCCTTGCTCGCGAATGCGTCGTACAGGCGGGGGCCCACCGCGCCCTCCAGTGTCCAGCCGATGGCGAGGGAGATCTGCGAAAATCCGAGGTACATACCTTTCTTGTCGTGTGGCGCGAAGTTTCCGATGTACTCGGAGAACTTGGGGCTGGAGAGCATCTCGCCGACGGAGAAGATGCCGATGGCGCCCACGGAGACCCACCCGAGCGTGGACGCGCCGGAGGCGAACAGCGCAACGGACGCGAAGAGCGTTCCCACCACCATCGAGGTGATCGCCCGCATCCGGCCGGAGATCGCGGCGAACACGAAGCAGGTGATCATGATGAGCCCGGCGTTCAGGTTCAGCATCCCCTCCGGGAGCACCTCGCTGCCGTCCTTGCTCATGACGATGAAGAACTTGACCACCTCGTTCTGTGCACCGCCAGCGCCGAACAGCGTCGAGACGATGTCGCGGGTGTCCACCCACTCCTCGATGTGCGCCGGGAGCACGTCGAACAAGGAGTTGAACATGAACCAGAAGCCCGAGAAGATCAACAGGTAGACCCACACATGGGGCTTGGCGAGCTCCTCGAGGGACTCCGTCAGCAGGCTCTTTTCCTTGCCGGCAGCCCGCTTCAGGGCCAGTTCGGCCTCTCGCTCCGCTTTTCCCGGCTCGGTGTACAGCAGCAGCATCAGGAAGTTGATCGAGATGATCCCGGCGCAGGCGAGGAAGACGTACTGCCACTCCATCTTCCGCAGAAACCCGGCGACCAGCGGGCCCAGGAAGCCGCCGATGTTGACGGTCTGGTAGAAAATGCCCCACGCCATCGAGGAGTTCTCGCGACGGGTGGCTTTGACGAGGGTGCCCTGGATGCCGGGCTTGAACACCGCGGTCCCGGAGGCGAGCACCATGGCGCCGAGGAAGAACCCGTTGAAGGTGGGGAGTGCCGCCATGATCAGGTAGCCACAGATCTTGATGACCGTCGAGGCGGCGATGGTCCGCTTGTAGCCGAACCGGTCGGAGAGGCCCCCGGTGAACACGGGCAGGACGGACTGCAGCAAGGCCCAGACGGTGAGGATGCTGCCGAACTCGGTCATCGTCACGCCGAGGCCCCCCTTGCTGATGGGGTCCTTCGCATACAGCGTCGCGACGGCCTTCACGCCGTAGTAGGCGAGCCGCTCGATCATCTCCATGCCGCCCACGACCCAGAACACGTAGCTCAAGGAGGCGATCGCGGGCACCAGCGCGAGCTGGACGACGTCATCGACGGCGGTTTTCGGGGCGGTCTGGGACACGTGCAGCTCTCCGGTTTTCCCCGGTAGCACGGGCGGCATGCGCCCGAGGACCCGCGGGCCGGGATCTCCCGTTCGGGGGGGGAGCCGGGCGCCCTCGCCATCCACCGAATTACGCACCCGGGATGGTCCTGCTCTTCGCACTCGCCTGCGCGCACCGGATTCCCGAGCCCGTGGCGCAGGCTGCAGCGCCCGTGGATCCAGAGGGGAGCCCGGCCTCTGATGTGACGGTCTGCTGGCTCGAATACGCGACCGGCACGCTGCCGCACGGCCTCGCCGTGGCGCACGGCGTGCTCAGGACCGATGTTCCAAGCACGCAAAGCGGCCTTTTGATCCGGTCCGCTTCAGGAGACTGGCTCATCGACGGGGGACAGGCCGTGGCCGTGAGGGAGGAGCTCGCAGACGTCCACGGGCTCCCCGGCCTCCTGATCCACAGGGCCGCGGCGGGGTGGACGGTCACCGCAACACCGGCGGATGCCCTGCGCGCGGCGGGGGTCGACCCGTCGACCCTGGCCGGCGTGATCCCGACGCACGCGCACTTCGATCATCTCGGGGGCCTGCTCGATCTCGGGACGGTTCCCATCGTGCTGCCGCAACCCGAGATCGATCTTGCCACGGCGGTCGTCGCCGGAACAGGCAGGGGCGTGCTGCCGAAGGAGGCCGTCGCGCTGCTCCCGCGCGCTCACCCGCTCGCGTTCGACGGGGGGCCCGTGCTGTACTGGGACCGGAGCCACGACCTCTACGGGGATGGCTCCGTCGTGCTCTTCCCGTTGCCCGGGCACACGCCGGGGAGCCTGGGAGTCCGCGTGAAGGTGCCGTCCCGGCCCGGAGCGGAGCTCGTGCTGGTCGGCGACACGGTCTGGGTACGTGAGGGCTACGAGGACCGGGAGCCGAAGAGCTGGATCGCAGCGAGCCTCGACGCCGACGCTGCGGCCAACGATAGGGAGATCGCCAGGCTCTGGCAGCTGCACCGGGCGCGGCCGGATATCCAGATCCTCCCCGCGCACGACCGCCGAGCCTGGGCGGACGCGTTCGGAAAACCCGGGTGCTGAAGATGCTCGTTCTCCTCCTCGCCTGCGTGGCCTCCTCGGACGACACGGCCCGGCACCCGCATCCTCGCGACACGGACGCGGATTCGGACACGGACACGGACACGGACACGGACTCCGACACGGACGCCGATTCGGACACCGATGCGGATACCGATTCGGACACGGACACCGACCCACCCGGCAGCGGAGGGTCGGGCGGCGCGATCGGGGACGGCACCGGGAGCATCGGGACCTCCTCGTACAGCTTCTACGCCCCGCCCTGCATGACGGACGGGCACGCGGTCGCGGCCGTCTTCTCGCAGCACGGCAGCGGGGGGCATGGGTCCGACATGGTGGGAGTGTGGCGCACGGTTGCGCAGAGCGAGTGCTTCCTGGTGGTGGGGCTCGACTCCGAGAGCAGCGCGTCCTGGAACTTCCAGGCCGACGTGGACAACTTTTCGAGCCTGATGGACCTGATCGACACCCAGTACAACGTCAACCGGCACGGTTTGCACGGCTACTCCGCGGGCGCCCACTGGACCTACGTGATCGGGCTGGCGAACAGCGAGTACTTCGATGCCCTCGGGGTGTACGCCGGCACGATGTACTACGCGGAGGAGTGGGGCTACTGGCCGGTGGCGGCGTCCAAGCCGAAGATCCCGGTCGCCATCGCGCACGGGACCGAGGACACGACCGTGCCCTACACCGAGGCCACCCATGCGTTCGACACGCTGACGGCCGCTGGGTGGCCGGCCAACCTGGACACCTACGAGGGCGGAACGCACGCGTTCGAGAGCGCCTCGCCAGGGGTGGCGTGGACCTACTGGACCTCCGTTTGGTAGGAGACGGAGCGGCAGCCCGGATAGGTGTTCCCATGCGTCGCCGCCGCTTCCTGTCGTCCGTCCTCGGCGCGGTCCCGGCCACCGTGCTCGGCTGCAGGACGAACGCCTCGACCCCGGAGGGCGCCCCCCAGACGTGGGCTCCCCAGCCCGTCCGCCTCCCAGCCGGATTCCACAGCGGCATGAACTTCGCGCACCTTCATCGCCGGGGGTACGGGTACGGGAGCGACCGGGCATTCGCGCAGCTTCGGCACCTCGCCAGCATCGGCATCACCGACATCGCGCTCAACCCGTTCGCCTACACCCGTTCGCTCTCGTCGGCGGAGATCGAGTGGGGCGGCGACGACAGCATGACGGACGACGACATCCGCGCCCAGTGCCGGCAGGCGGCCTCCCTGGGCATGCGCGTGATGATGAAGCCGCACCTGTGGAGCTGGGCCTACGTGGCCGGTGAGGGCAACACCGACATCGATCTCGACGCCGCGGACTGGCCCCGTTGGTTTCGTGCGTACACCGCCTATGCCGTGCACTTCGCCTCCCTGGCGGCAGAGTGCGGGTGCGACAGCGTGTGCGTGGGCCTGGAGTACACGATCGCCAGCCGGGAGAACCCCGGGGCGTGGGCGCGTGTGGCGGAGGCGTGCCGCGCGGTTTTTTCGGGCCGGATCGTCTACGCCGCCAACTGGTACCAGGAGTGGGAGCAGTTCACCGACTGGGCGGCCTTCGACGCGGTGGGGGTGGATGCCTACTTCCCGCTGACCGGGTCGACGGTCGAGGAGCTGAGCGCCTCCTGGAAGGAGCCGCTCGACCGTCTCGAAGCGCTCGGAAAACCGGTGATCTTCACGGAAGCGGGCTTCCAGGCGATCAACGGTGCGGCAGCCCACCCCTGGGAATCGCACGATGACGGCACGCCGGACCCCGACGGGCAGGCACGCGCCTACGAGGCCCTGCTGCGTGCCTGCACGGCCCGACCGTGGTTCGAAGGTGTCTACTGGTGGAAGTGGTTCACCGATCTGCCTGGTGAGCGGGATCCGTTCGTACCGGCTGGCATGCCGGCCGAGAACGTCCTGCACGCCTGGTTCGGGGGCGGGCGGTGAGCCAGCCGAAGCGGGTCGGGTTCATCGTCTCGGGCGTGACCGGTGTGAGTCCGACCCACTCCACGGTCCACCTGGTGCAGGCCGCGCTGGGAGCAGGGTACGCCGCCGAGATCTACGAGCCATGGGACTTCGAGATCGATGAGTGGGGGCGTCCGGGCGCCCGGGCCCACCGGTTCGAGCCCGGGGAGGTGAGCCGCGAGGCGCTCGTGGAGGCGCTTCGGTCCCGGCAGGCCGCGCGTCGCACGGTTCGATTCGAGGGTCTCGCGCTGCTCCTGCTCCGGGCCAACCCCCTGAACAGCACGATCCTCGCGTTCTCGCAGCTCGCGGAGGCCATCGGCGTGCCCGTGCGGAATCGGCCGGGGGAGCTCTCACGGGCCTCGCACAAGGCCTGGCTGGCGACCTTGACGGACGTGCCGCGCCCGAGAACGCTGGTGACGCGCGCGCCGAGCGCGGTGCACCGCTTCGCCAGCGGGTGTGCGGCGGTGATCATCAAGCCGGCGCGAGCGAGCGGGGGACATGGCGTCTCGCTCGTGCGCGGGAGCGCGGGCCTGGAGGATGCGATGGATGCCGCGATCCGGGCCGGCGACGGCTATGTCGTGGCCCAGGAATACCTGGCGGGCGCTGCGGGCGGCGAGCGTCGGTTGCTCTATCTGCGCGGTCACGGCCTGCTCGGGGGCTACCTCCGCGTCCGGGCGCCGGGCGAGTTCCGGCACAACCTCCGCCTCGGCGCCGAGCCGATCGCCTGCCCACCCGACGACCGGGACCGGCCGCTGCTCGCGAGCCTGGCCCCGCACCTCGACGCCGCGGGGGTGTGGTTCGCCGGCATCGACGTCATCGATGGGCACGTCGTGGAGGTCAACGCGCTGAACCCCGGTGGCATCCACTACACCGCGGGGTTCACCGGCCTCCCCATCGCGCGAACCGTGCTGGACGTCATGCTCCAGCGGTGATGGGGGGCGCGGTCGCCGCCGCGCGGTCCGAACCACCGGCGGGGTCGGCGCCTTGATACGAGCGCGCATGTCCCGAAAGAAGTCCATCCCGCCCCGCGAGCCCCCCGATCCCGAGGAGTACGGGGATGCCGCCCTGAGCCGAAAGCAGGTCATGGAGATGGTCCGCAAGAAGGACAGCTTCGAGGATGCCGACCTGCGCGGCGCCGACCTCTCGGGCCTGTGCTTCGACGGCCTGAACCTCACGCAGGCCAAGTTCGCAGAGGCCAACCTCATGCGGAGCACGTTTCGCGGGGCGAACCTGACAGGCACCAGTTTTTTTGGGGCCAACCTGCGCGACGTGTGCCTCGACAACGCGAACCTCGAGGAGGCCGATCTGGACTACGCCAACCTCGACGGCGCCACCCTTCACAACGCGAAGATCCGCAAAGCCCTGTTTCCAACGCGTAAGCTCACGCTCGCCGAGATCCGGGTCTCCGTCGCTACCGGTTCGCGGCTGCGCATGGAGCCCTTCGCGCCGGGCGATGAGGACGAGTAGGACCCCGAGATCCTCCGTCGGGCGACCGACCCGCAGCTGCCCCGCTGCGGCTATCTTCCCCGTTTCAGACCGGGAGTCGAGATGATCCAGCGCATGAAGGAGACGTGGCAGGTAGCAGGGAGCGAGGCAGGCCGGAAGTGGCTCGCCTCGCTCGATCCCAGCAAGCCGATCGTGCCGCAGCTCAACGCGCTGATCGCGCGCGAGGCCATCGCCGCCGGCGGGGCAGCCCAGGCCACCGCCTGGGGTGTGGACCAGCACACGTGCACCTGGACGCACGCCGGCACGACCGGCGCATGCATCGAGGGGTGTGACGCGTGGTTCGAGTCGGCGCTCGCGGTGGTGAACGAGGCGCTCGGCTGCAACATCCAGGTGCAGACGCTGGACACCATGGGGGCTGGCGGGGTGACCTGCGCGCGCAAGCTCTGGCAGGACGCCGGGTAGCTGCGGCGCGCAGCAGGGTGTCGGGGTGGATAAACCCCTGCGTCCCCTGGATGTGCATGCTGCTTTCGCTCTCCCTGATCCTGAACCTCCCTTCCGCCCGCGCCGAGGCCCCTGCGCCGCCCGCGGGGGCACCTGCTGTCGGCGAGCCCGTCGCGGCCTCCCTGGCCCCTGCGGTTCCCGAAGACCCGTACGCCTACCTCGAGGACGTGACGAGCGAGAAGTCCCTCGCCTGGGTTGCGGCGCGCAACAAGGAGAGCACGGGCCAGCTCGAAGATGCGACCTACAAGAAGCTGCACGACAAGTTCAAGGCGGTGCTCGACTCCGACGCCCGCATCCCCTACGTCAGCAAGATGGGCGACTACTACTACAACTTCTGGCAGGACAAGGCGCACGTCCGTGGTGTGTGGCGGCGCACGACGCTGGCCGAGTACCGCAAGCCCGCCCCCGCCTGGCAGGTGGTCATCGATCTCGACGCCCTCGACGCGGCGGAGGGCGTGACGTGGGTGTGGCACGGCGCCGACTGCCTCGAGCCGGCCTACCAGCGCTGCCTGGTCTCCCTGTCGCGGGGCGGTTCGGATGCAGACGTGAAGCGGGAGTACGACCTCTCGGCGCTCACCTGGGTGAAGGACGGGTTCTCGTTGCCCGAAGCGAAGAGCGACGTGGGCTGGATCACCGAGGACAGGTTGTGGGTGGCCACCGACACCGGCGAGGGCTCGCTCACGACCTCGGGGTATCCCCGGGAGGCCCGGCTCTGGGACCGTGGGACGCCGCTGACGGACGCCCCGGTGGTGTTCTCGGCTCCGGCGACCGACGTCTCGGTGACCGCGTGGACGAGTCACGATCCGGGGTTCGTGCGGCACTTCGTGAGCCGCTCGCCCACGTTCTTCACCAACCGCACCTACGTCTCCCAGGGCGGGCTGTTCACGCAGATCGCCGTGCCGGACGACGCGAGCCCGACGGTCTTTCGGGAGTGGATGTTCGTGGAGCTGCGGTCGGACTGGACCACCGGGGGCAGGACCTGGCCGGCGGGCTCGCTGATCGTCACGAGGTTCGACGAGTTCATGGCTGGAAAGCGCGATTTCGAGCCGCTCTTCACGCCCACCCCCACCACTGCGCTGAACGGGTTCGCCGTCACGCCCACCCACGTGGTGCTAAACACCCTCGACGAGGTGAAGAGCCGGGTGTTCCTGGCCGACCACATCTCCGGGGCGTGGAAGATCGCGCCCATGGCCGGGCTGCCGGCGTTCGGCAACATCGGGGTGACCGCGGTGGACTCGGAGCAGAGCGAGGACCTGTTCATCACCAGCACCGACTTCGTCACGCCCACGCAGCTTCTGCTCGGCTCTGCCAACGGGGGCGAGACGAGCCTCCTCAAGTCGCTCCCCGCGCTCTTCAACGCGAAGGGCCTCGAGATCACCCAGCACGAGACGGTCTCCAAGGACGGGACGAAGATCCCGTACTTCGAGGTGGCGAAGAAGGGCCTCAAGCTCGACGGGACCAACCCCACGCTGCTCTACGGCTACGGCGGCTTCGAGGTCTCGATGCTCCCCGGCTACAGCGGCATCATCGGGTCCGGCTGGCTCGAGAAGGGCGGCGTGTACGTGCTGGCCAACATTCGCGGGGGCGGGGAGTTCGGGCCGGCCTGGCACACCTCGGTCGTGAAGCAGAACCGCCACCTCGTGTACGAGGACTTTGCGGCGGTCGCGCAGGACCTGGCCACCCGCAAGGTCACCAGCGCGGCGCACCTCGGGACCATGGGGGGCAGCAACGGCGGGCTCCTGATGGGCAACATGATGACGCAGTACCCGGAGCTTTTCGGAGCGATCGTCTGCCAGGTGCCCCTGCTCGACATGAAGCGCTACTCGCACCTGCTGGCCGGTGCTTCGTGGATGGACGAGTACGGCGATCCGGACGTGCCGGAGCAGTGGGAGTACATCAAGACCTTCTCGCCGTACCAGTTGGACAGCCCCACGCGGAAGTCGCCACCGGTGCTGTTCACCACCTCCACGCGCGACGATCGTGTGCATCCCGGCCACGCACGCAAGATGGCTGCGAAGATGCTCTCGGAGGGCAAGCCGATCCTGTTCTGGGAGGACACCGAGGGCGGTCACGGCGGCGCTTCCACGAGCGAGCAGCGGGCGACGATGTGGGGATTGTCCTACGCGTTCTTGTGGAAGGAGCTGAAGTAGGCGCGGGCGCCCGGCCGCGGTTCACGGCCGGTGGACGGCGGGGGCGGGCCGAGCGTGCGGCCGCGACAGGCCGCCCTCAGATGTGGGAGGTCGGGTCCAGCGGATCCGTCGCGTAGATGTACTCGGTGTAGTCGTCCCATCCGTCGCCATCCGTGTCGACGACGTCGGGATCGCTGCCCTGTGCCAGTTCGTAGGGGAGGTAGAGGCCGTCGCCGTCGTCGTCGGGGGTCTCGCCGGCGTCGTCTACCGCTGAGGAGTAGATGTACTCGGTGTAGTCGTCCCATCCGTCGCCGTCGGTGTCGGCCACGCGTGGGTTGCCGCCCGAGGCGCGCTCGTAGGGGAGGTAGAGGCCGTCGCCATCGTCATCCGGAGTCTGGTGGGCGTTGTTGCCCCGCGACCCGTAGATGTACTCGGTGTAGTCGTCCCAGCCGTCGCCGTCGGTGTCGACGACGTGCGGGTTGGTGTGCGCCTGACGCTCATACGGAAGGTAGAGGCCGTCGCCATCGTCGTCGGGGGTCTGGCGCGCATCGTACAGACGCGACCCATAGATGTACTCGGTGTAGTCGTCCCAGCCGTCACCGTCGGTGTCGACGAGGGTGGGGTCACCGCCCGAGGCGAGCTCATAGGGGAGGTAGAGTCCGTCGCCGTCGTCGTCGGGGGTCTGCGCAGCGTCGGTGAGGGAGGCGCCGTAGATGTACTCGGTGTAGTCGTCCCAGCCGTCGCCGTCGGTGTCGACGACGTCGGGGTCACCGCCCGAGGCGAGCTCGTAGGG
>CAIQVJ010000025.1 GCA_903875225.1 uncultured Pseudomonadota bacterium | reverse complement strand
CTCGACGGCAAAGGCCGGATCATTGTGGATCTCGCGCCACTCCGGGAGCTTCGGGAAGGTCGCCTTGTACGCAGCCTCGAATTCGGCCAGCCGCCCCTCGCCATCGAGGCGCAATTCCAGGTCCGCGACCTTCTTTTCCCGGGAGAAGCCGAGCTTCCGGAGGACGTTCCAATAGAGGATGTTCGTGACGGAGACGTGCGCGGCCTCGGCGAGCTGGTCCGTGCCCAGGTCCAGCATGTAGACCGCCGTGGGCTCACGCTTGGCGAGCTTCACGAGCAACGCCCGCACGTCGCTGCCGGGCATCCGCTCGGCGAGGAACTCCACGAACGGCCGACCCTTGATCTTTCGCGTGGGATCGAGCGCGAAGCCGAGGTACTTCGTGAACGAACTCTTGCCCGACCCGTAGAAGCCTGACACCCATACGCCGATGTCCGTCACGTCGCCGACGCGCACGCCCTGGTCGAAGGCTTCGAGGAAACGGCGGAAGCCGCGTTCTACTGACGGCGTGACCTCGTACTCCTCGATCTCCCGCTCGATCCGCGCCTCGTCGGTCGCGTTGTAGTCGATGACCTTCTCGATGGGCCGGTCGATCTTGCGGGTCGGGCTGAACAGGTCGAGGATGCGCCCCTTCGGGGGAGAGTCGGTCATGGGGTTCCCCCGACGATGGTGGACCGGTAGTTCCCGTCCTCCGAGTAGAAGCCGAGGAAGTGAAGCCCGAACTGCCCGGCCCGACGGCCCGGATAGAAGAGGACCACGGGGCAGCGGATCTGATCGTGGAACCGCGTCTCCAACGTGCGGACGCGGAACCAAGGGTGAAGCAGGCCGGCGTCGGTCAGCAGCAGCAACCGCTTCGGCGTCTCGTCAGACAGCAGCGGAGCGAGGGCGCGGCAGAGGCCCCGAAGCTCATCTTCGCCATCGGCCAGCACGTCGCGCATCGAGCGGTTCGTTGTCTTGTAGTCGCCCTTGTCGGGGAACTTCATCCACATGTCCCACCGCTTCGAGTCCTCGACGGCCTTCCAGAGAAGGGTCGCCAGGGACTCCACGCGCACGTCCCACCCGTCCTTCTCCAGTGCGCCGGTCCAGCGCGCGAGCCGCCGATGCACCTCCATCGTGAGCTTCGGCTCGTGGACGAAGTTGAAGAAGGGGTCGGCGTGGGTCGCGTTGAGCCGCTGGGGATCGCCGATTCGGCTCCTCAGCTCCTTGAACGCATCGTCGAGCGCGTCAGCCATCCGAGCACCTCTCCAGCACCGCCACCACCTCGTCCCACCGACTCCAACGCCAGGCGATCCGCACGACGTCACCCGCAGCCTGGATCACCCAAAGGCCGAGGTCCGACAGCCGGTCCAGCGCGACGCGCACCTCGTCCTCGGTCATCTGCCAGACCCGCCAGTCCGCGTGGGCCACGAGCGCGGCATCGCTCACGCCCTTGCGGTGAAGCTCGCAGGCGAGGTAGGCGACCGCGACATCCCCCGCGTGAAACGGCTGGATCGAGCGACGGCCCCGACTCGGTGCGCCGAGCGCGCCGACATCGGTGAGCTGGTGCATGATGTGCTGGGCCACGCTCTCCTTCACGCCAAGCGACCACGCCTTGACCATGCGCCCGGCCTCTTCCTGTCGACCGAGGAACGCAACGAAGTCCTTGCTCGACACCGCCACTGCATGGCGACGCTTGGCGTCCACGAGGAACACGGTGATCGCGTCGGCGAGGACGGCGTCGTTGCGGGCGGCGAAGAGGAGGCCGAGCTGCGCGAACCACGGGCCGGCCCCGCGGGCGTCGAGCAGCCGCTTCACGGTCTCGGCAGGCTCGTCGCCATCGATCAGGTACCGCGCCGCGAAGGCCCCCTGCACGATGTCGTCCGCGCGCGAGCCAGTGGCCTTGCCGAGCAGATCCTCGGTGCGGGCGCGGTGGCGCAGATCGGCTGCGGACTGCCCAGGATTCCAGGCGCGGAGAAGCCGGCGTGTCTCCTCAAGGAGCGCCGTGCTCTTGATCGCGCGTGCGGTGTAGTTCGCTGCGGTCACGCCGACGCCTCGAAGAACGGGATGGACCGCTCCCCGCGCTCGGCGGACGCGAGGTAGCAGCCGACCATCTCCTCCAGCGCGTCGCGCCGGGCGAGCCGGCCGGGGCCGCCGAGGCTGACCTGACCCTGCCCGCCGGGGTCGAAGCTGCGCGCCAGCGGCGCGAGCGCGGCCCGGATGCCGGCGAGGTCGGCCGGGGGCCAGGAGAGGTCGGCTTCCGGCGACGCCAGCCACGCGGCGACGCGATCCTCAAGGTGGTCGGGCAGGCGGAAAAGGTGGGTTACACGCGGGCCGAATGTCTCGTCGTGGTCGCGGCGCGCCACGGCGGAGACCGACTCCAGGGCGGCCCTCGGTGCCGTGCGAGGGAACAGCTTCTCGAATGTGCGCTGCGCCGTCGCGTCGGTGAAGCGGCTCGGCCACCAGCCCACGCGCTCCCCGAGTGCCCCGACGAGCAGGCGGGCGGCGGCGATGGAAGGGACTACGGCAGGCGGCATCGGGCGTCTTTATCGCGGGAACGGCGACGGGGTGGGGACTTCGGGCAGGGCGGCCGTTGCCGGACGACACCCGAGAGTGACGCAGGATGACCCCGGCAGCATTGGAGCCCGGCGGGGGCGCGGGGTCAAGGTGGTGACGCTGGAAAGCCGCCTTTGCGGCCGAAGACCGCGCGCGTGCATCGTGAACGATTGCGTGACCCGGTGGCGCGACCGCAGCGAACGCCGGTGAGCGCGGGCCACGACGCCCCCCGGGGCGTGCCGTCAGGCGCTCGCGGCCCATCCCGCGTCGAGCAACCAGTCGCCCGCCCCCTGGGTCCACTGAGCGAGCCGGTAGGCCGCCTTGATCGCCAGATAGACGAGGACCGCGGTGAGCATGATGGCGGTCGCGAGCTTCACGGCCTCCCAGCCCCACCCCGCGATGCTCAACCAGAGGGGCCGCACCTCGGTGGTGGTCGGGGTCTGGGGCCGTGCGCCGACGACAAGGCTCCAGACCCGCCCCGGCAGGGCGACGATGAAGTTGGCGATCACATTGATGCTGATGTCGTACCCGAGTTGCATTCCGGCTCCGTGCGAGAGGGAGCGTCGAAGCTATCAGGCCACCCGGCCAAAAAATGGTCGTCGCGCACGGGCGGGGAGCGCCGGGGTGAAGGCGGACCTGTCGGACCTCTGCGGACCTGAGAATTTCCGAGGTGCGTCACCCATTGACCCGCCTACAGCCTGTAGTTTTGAGAGGTGTCGGACCTGTCGGACCTACCACCCGCCGCCTTCACGCGCGTGAACATCTTCTCTCGCCAGGCTGCGGTGACCGCCGATCCCGTCCTCGATGAACGCTTGCCGCAGTCGAAGATGATCTTCTTGCTCATGATGGGCGGCAGGCGGGCGCTGCCGAGGTCCGACACGTCGGACGGATGCTGGTTCGTGCTGCATTTTTTGTGGTGGACCTCGAAAGCGGCGAGGTCCGACAAGGTGCGACAGGTGCGCCAGCCGCTCGGCGGTCGGCCGCCGTGCGCGCGGCGGCGCTACCGCTGATACTCAGCCGCCACCGCCGAGAAGCATGAGTAGCGCCACCGCGTCAGGGGCTCAGAACGGGCGGTTCGCCGCCGCCGGCCCCATGCTGGACCGACGCGCGCGCTTGATCATCCAGCGAAGGTGATCGGCGTCGAGGTCGCGCGGTACCACCTCGGCCGTCCATCCGATCCCGCCCTCACGGAGCTTCGGCGTGCGCCCGAGGTCGTCCCACGCTCGGTAGCCGGGCGACACCCAGAGGTACTCGGGGTTCGCGTACGGGCTCGGCCGGCCCGGGAACCACGTTTCCTCGATGTCCCTGCGGCGATCGTCGTCGATGCGGTCAAGCTCGGCGTCCAACGTGGCTGGATTGAGCGCCGGGATCGCACCCTCGCCGATAAGCGTGAACGCGCCGTCGCCTTCGTCGCGCACGAACGCCGTACACACGTCGCCATGCTCGCCGATCAGCCGGAGCCGCCGGGTGAATCCGTACCCCTCCCACCCTACGGGGATCGGTTCGGCCGGCGCGAGCAGGACCGCGATGGCGGGCACGTTCTCGGGCCTCGCCTCGGGCCAGTCCAGCGTGACGCGCGGCACGAACAAGAGGTGGACGGTGCCGGTGGAGAAGCGCGCGGTCTTCTTCTCTTCGTCGTACTCGGACGACGGGGCCTCGTCGGGCACATCGGGCAGCGGCGCGGGTTTCGGGTCGCGAGGTGGTAGGGGCTGGGCAGCGGTGACGGCGTCCTTCCACGCCTCGAACGCCTCGGCGAGCGTAGGCCCCACCACCGCGACAGTGCCGGTCCAGGCGTCGATCACCACCCAGCCGTCCTCGTCCTCCGCGATCCGCCCGTCCCCGAGCGCCTCGCGGAGCCTCCACAGCCCGCGCATCCAGCAGCCGCTCGCCCCGCCCGGCGTCGGCACCGGGACGTAGACGCGTCCCTTCACGAAGCGGGCAGGGTCCAGCTCCGCGACCATGCCGGCCAGCTCGTCGATGTCGTGGCCCTCGGGATCGAGGTCGCCCCGGCAGTAGAGCCCGACGGGCGGGTACTGCGCGGGCTTCGCGAACGGGTCGATGGCGAACGGCCGATCCTCGTGGTGGTAGCCCCACGTCCATGTGTCGCCGCCGGACTGCACCGTCTCCGACTTCGTGCCGTCGTCACCGTAGGAGATCTCGATGTACGCCGGTCCCTCGGCGATCTTGAGCTTCCCCGGGAACTTGTCGGGGCCGGGCAGGATGCGCGGGCACGCGGGCGGCGGCTCCTCGGGCTCCTTCGCCCGAAGGTGCTCGGGCAGTTCCAGCGGTGCCATCAGGATCGGTGGCGGCGGCGGGACGTTGGCGTCGAGCATCAGGAGCGGGTGCGAGATCACGAACGCCGGAACCTCGCGGTCACGCAGGAACAGGAGTGAGTTGCCCTTGCCCGCCATGACATCGGGCACCAGCCGGTCGCCCATGACGGACACGACCTGATCCCGGAGACGGATCGCCTCGGAGATGCGAGGTAGTGAGCGGAGGATCGCCTGCTGGGCGTCGTGCTGCGGGAGCACGCTCACGGTGATGAGGCCCTCGCGCTTCGCGTAGGGACCGTCGGGCTCGATCATGATGCCGTTCTCCTGACGCGGAGCGTAGCCGGGGGGCGGCAAGGGTGCGGATGGCCCGCGTCGTACCCACGCAGCAGACCCCATCTTGATCGCCCCCCACCTGCCGGGTGAGGCTTGGCGGGCGAGGTGTGGCGATGGAGACCGACGAGCAAGGGTGGAACCGACCGGCCGCTGAGCGCGAGGCGCTGATCACGCAGGCCCGCGACTGGCCGGGCACCCAGCGGGAGTTCGCGGCCCTGCACGGGGTCTCGCAGGGGACCGTGTCCAAGTGGCAGAAGGCCGCCTCCTGGCGGAAGTACTCGGACGAGGAACGGGCCGCCGCGTTGGAGGGGTTCGCGTCGTTCGACGGGCCACAGCGGGCCTACGATGACGCCTTGGGGCTTCCACGCGGCACGGTTGGAAAGTGGGTCCAGCTCGCCGGTCGGTCGGCCGCAGTGGGGCGGAGGGCGCCCCCGTCGCGGATGGAGGCTCCCCGCCAGGCACCGACGTTCATCGAGGTGGTGCCGGCGACGCCCGCGCAGGCCCGCCTGGCCCCGAGCGACGGCGGCACCGGCGTACGGCTCACCCTCCCGGGCGGGGCCGAGCTTAGCTTCGAAGCGCTGCCTCCGGCCTCGTGGGTGGCCGAGCTCGCCGCGGAGCTGCGCCGATGCTGAACTTTCCGGCGGCGACGCGCATCTACGTGGCGTCGGAGCCCATCGACGCCCGCCAGGGCTTCGACGCGCTCGCGGGTTGGGTCGAGGCCAGTGGGCTCGACGTGTATAGCGGGCACGTCTTCGTTTTCCTGTCGCGGCGGATGACCCACCTGAAGGCGTTGACGTGGTCGAGAGGCGGGTTCCTGCTCCTTTGCAAACGCTTGGAACGGGGTCGTTTCCGGTTTCCCGCACGCGCGCCGGGCTCGCGCACCGTCACGATCGACGCGACGGAACTCACGATGATGTTGGATGGGATCGACATTCAAAAGGTACAACGATCAAAAGTCTGGAGTCCGGGTTCGAAGGGGATCGACACGGGGTTGCCAGCATGATCGGATGTTGACGTGTCCAGCCTCTCCGACATCGACCGCATCCTCGCCGAAGTCGATCCGTCCGTGCGTGTCATCCTCGCGCCGATCGTCGCCATCCTGCGCGTGATCATCGAGGGGTTGCAGAAGCAGTTGGCCCGCTCCGAGGCGCGCGTCGAGCAGCTCCTGCGCACCGTCTACGGCCGGAAGTCCGAGCAGGTGCCCGACCCCAAGCGGGAGGCGCGCAAGCGGGTGACGTCCAAGCGAACGCCCGAGGAGCGCGAGACCGCGCGGCAGAAGGCCCGCGAGAAGACGCGCGGCCAGCGTGCCGAGCTGCCTTTCATCGAGAAGATCATCCCTGTCCCCGATGAGGACAGGGTGTGCAGCGCCTGCGGAGGCACCGACCTGCACGCCATCGGTGAGGGCGAGGTCAGCGAACAGATCGAGTTCATCCCCGCTCGGACGGTGCGCATCCGCTGGGTGCGCGAGAAGTTGGGATGTACGTGCGGGAAGTGCGTGATCCTCGCGCCGCCTCCCCCGCAGGTCCGGGAGGGTGGCCTGTACGGACCCAACTTCCACGCCCAGGTGGTCGTGGCCAAGACGTGCGACGCGATGCCCCTGCACCGACAGTCGAAGGCGCTCGCCCGCGAGGGTTGCCACGTCAATCCGACCCAACTCGGCGCGATGTTCCACCGTGTCGCCGACCAGGTGGAGCCCATCTACAAGGCCATCGGCGCCACGGTCCCCGAGGCGGTGCATGTCTCGGCGGACGAGACCACCCAGCCGGTGCTGGAGAAGGGCGGGACGCGGAAGGGCTGGATGTGGACCTTCATCACCGCGGCCGCCATCTTCTTCACCTTCGACCCGACACGCAGCGCCAAGGTGCCGGACCGGGTGCTCGGCAAGAGCAAGGGGGTGCTCAACGTCGATGGGTACAGTGGCTACAACACCGTCACGGTGCCTGAGAAACGACGACGGGCCGGGTGCTGGTCGCACGCACGCCGGAAGCTGTTCGAGGTGCGCGAACACTACGGGCACGTCGTCAACCCGATCATCGACGAGATCGGAAAGCTGTTCGACGTGGAGGTGGCCGCCGCTGACCGCGGCATCTACGGCGGCGACGCCCACCTCGCGCTGCGACAGGCGGAGTCCCGGCCCGTGGCCGACCGGATCTTCGAATTGCTCAAGCGGGCCCAGGGACGCGCGGGGCCACGCTCAACGTTGGGACAGGCCCTCGCGTACGCCATCAACCAGGAGAAGGCGCTCCGCGTTTTCCTGACGGACCCCCAGGTGGCGGTCGACAACAATGTGAGCGAGAGGGCCCTCCGCATCGTTGCTCTGCTGAGAAAGAACGCGCTCTTCGTGGGTCACGATCTCGGGGGACAGAACCTGGCCATCCTGCTCACGATCGTGTCCACCTGCGTGCTCCACGGGGTTGAGCCCCGGCGCTACCTCGCTGACGTGATCGTCCGCGTCAACGTGCCAGGCAACACGGTCGACGAGCTGCTGCCTTGGAACTGGAAGCCCGCTGCGGCGTAGACGCCTGCGCGACGCTACCCGGTGTACCCGCAGACGCCCATGCGCGGGGAGTTCACCACGGGCAGCGTCTCGTCCTCGAAGGAGTCGACGCAGGAGCAGGGCGCGTCGCACGTCCCGCAGGCCATCGCGTAGCAGTGCGGGCATACGCGGGACGCAGGTGCGCCACAGCCCACGCACGGCCAGGAGATCGGCTCGTTCCGGGCAAGGAGCGTGACCTTGGCCCGTCCGGCCTCCACGGTCCCGAGCACGCGCCCTCGCAGCGCGGTGGTCGAGCCGAAGTCGTACTCGTGGGAAAACGTCGTCCCGGTCCGCAGCACCGCGCCGGCCTTTGCTGCCATTGATCGGGGTTTCGGGCCCCAGTACAGGTCGCCGTCGCCCGGGTGCGACTCGAAGCGCGTGCCGCCGACCTCGAAGGCGCTCAGGTGGCCACAACACTCCAACCAGGTTGCACGAAGGAAGTGGTCCAGGTCCCGCAGCGTGGCACTCGGCGCAAGAGCGAGGTGCATCCACCAGGTGCCCGGCCCGACGTCCACGGCGACGTGCAGGGCCGGACCGGCGCCCACGCAGCCTGCGAGGTGCCTGGTCATGCCGGCGTGCAGGAAGTCCTTGCCGCACCGAGCGCAGCGGCCGCGCGTCTTGGGGGATGCCATCGGGCTCCAGGGCGAACGCCTCACTATCCCACGCCCGCGCCACCGAGGCCCCCCAGCGATCCCGATCGCGCCGAAGGGGGTCCGCTACGCGTGGAAAAACCGTAGACCGGCCGCGGCCCTGGAACTGGAAGCCCGCCCCGGCGTAGCTGCCGCGACTGTCACATCAGGCAGGCGGCGTCGAGGGTGGGGTCTGCTGCGTGTTTACCCCGCGTCAGAGGTGATTCCGGGCGCGTCAGGCGGGATCATGGGGGCGTCTGGCTGGCGTCCGGGGTGATTCCAGGGTGCGGCTGGCGCGCGTCCGGCGATGATTCCGGGGTGCGGCTGGCGGGCTACGGGTACGGATCGGGTAGGGTGATGACGGAATCATCAACATGATTCCATGGAATATTTGGCATCGGCGGTTTCGGATCGAGGCTCATCGATCATCGACATCGACCGTCATCGCGCGTCTCGCGTCTCAGAGCGACGCAAGACGCATCAGCGCATCAGCAGCGGGCAGCCGGAGAGGATCGTGCCGCACCTCCACCGTTTCAAAGTCGCCCGAACGTTGACGGAGCAATACCTCTTCGCGATGAAGACCGACTGGCAGTCATTGCTTCCCCCGATCCGCGGTGTGCTCCCGGGAGGTGCGCCCCTTCGACGAACGGAGCCGAGCGGTCGACCGGATGCGCGCATCCTGATCCTCGGCGTCTACCCGGCGGCCACGCGGGTCGGCAGGCAGACCGTGGGCGGCGTTCCGATGGTGCTCCCGGTAGAGGTCGAGGCTGAGTCGTTCGATCCCGCTTCGGCATCCGGCGCTGAGATCAACGAAAACTACCTTGCGCCGCTGGGCCTTTCGCGCCTGGACGTGCTCATCACGGATCTCGTCCCCTACTTCCTCGCGAACACGTCGGTGAGCAGCAGCGGCCGCTGCATGGCGGACAACATCCGGTTGTACGAGGCCGCGGCGGCGGCGACCACTGGGATCGGACCCCGCCCACCTGGCGAGGAGCTGATCCAACTCGCCCGTTCGCTGCCGGGCAACATCGACCGGCTGACCGAGGTGTTCCAGCGTTCCCGGCCCTCGCTGCTGCTCACGCTCGGGGTGGAACCCGCGGCGTTCGTACGCGAACTTGCCTTCCGCCCGGCGTCTCGCGATGTCGATCGGCTTCTCTACGCCGCTCCGGTGGACGTGGAAGTATGCGGCGTTCGGACAACGGTCGTTCACCTCGTTCATCCTCATCTGTTCATTAAACAAGACGCGAAGTGGACGGGTCGGCACCGCGACTGGTGCGCGGGGCAGGGACGGGAACTCGCCCAAGTGGCGCGCGGCTCCAAGCGCCCATGAACGCTCCATGGGCCTCGCTGGTGGCGGAGCAATTGGCGTTCTGGGGCTCGCCCATCGTGGTCACCGCCGCCGCCCGTCAAACCCTGCCGCCTCGCTTCAGTTTCCAAGCTTCCGCGCCCAACGATCGCGAAGCCCCTCCATCGCGCGGAGGTCACTGAGGAAGTCATCGGGCTTCGACAACGGCTTGGTGGCGCGATGCGTCGCGCACCCCAGGATCGCGTTTCCCATGCGCGACAGGGCCGGCGCGTCAAGCCCCTGCGCGGCGAGCGCTTTTGCGGCACGCCGATGGAACATCCAGTCCACGACGCAGATGGCCGGATTGTTGGCAGAGAAGGCGAGAACCTCGTCGCATACCCGGACCACCTGGGCGGCATTCTTTGCGGCCTCGGCGTCACGCAGCTCGGCGCGGAGGAGGTTCCATCGTTCCATCGCTCGGTCGAAGCGGTCCGCGGGCATCGTGACCGTTGTGTAACGTGGCGGATCGCTGGTTCGCGGCGGCCGGCGCGCGTCAGGTCCGCCCGGTGCCGCGTCCGGGACGGAGCGCCCTGCGGTCGGCATCGCGAGCGCCGCGTCCAGCCCGCCGCCCCCCGCGTCCGGCACCTCCCCGCCCGCGTCAAGCTCGCCATCCCCCGGCGTCCGACGCTCCCGCCCTGCGTCCGGCGTGCGGTACAAACGCGGTAGGCGTTCCCACCCCGCGCGGCAAGCGCTGCGTCAAGCTCCAATCCCGTGCGGTTGACGTGCTGTAGGTGGATTCGGGCGGCAGGAAAGCACGCGGAAGGGTCGCTATCTTCATCGGGCGCACGCCGAGCGCACCCTGAAACCCTCCACCCCGAGAATCCCAATGTCCGAACTCATCATCACCGGCCTCGACGTCACCGACACCTGCCTCCACGCCTTCCGCGACGACATCGGCTACCTCGCCGTCTCCGAGGTCACCGACCGAAACCGGAGCATCTCCGGCGCTCGGGTGGACTTCAGCAGCGTCGCGCTCTCCCCGTGGCTCAAGCGGGACACCACCGACGACGACGAACCCGAGGACGACGACGAGGAGCAGGAGGACGACGACGCGCCGTCCGGGCTCGGCGCGCTGGATCGAGACGAGGTGGACAATGCCATGCTCGCCATTGCCGGGCGTCGCTGGGTGCGGGAGACGGCCGTGTCGCTGATGGCGGGCCGGCCGCACGTCAAGTTCAAGATCGGCCTCTGGACGCCCCGCGGCCAGACCCTCCTGCACTCGTCCCGGTTCGAGGTGCGAAACCCCGGTGCCCGTCGCAAGGAGGCCGACGAGGACGCGGACGTGGAGGCCGAGCGCAAGGTAGCCGCGAAGTTCCCGGATCTGACGCCGACGGTGGCCGCGCCGCCGCTGCGTCCCGGCCCGTTCCCGCCCGAGGAGCGGATCTGGCAGTCGCTCGGCGATGGGTACGCGAACCTGATCGCGCTCTCGCAGTCCACCTACTCCCACATCGCAAAGCTGCACGGGGCAGAGATCGTCTCGCTCTCGGAGCAGAACAAACGACTACTCGGCACGGTGGAAGCCCTGGGCGCCGACCTGCGCCACGTCCACGTCGGCACCGCCGAGCAGGAGCGCGAGGAAGTGCGCGACGCCGGAGACGCCAAAGTCCGCGAGGCGCTCGGGGTGCAATTCATCCAGGAGCTTGGCTCGCTCGGTCGGGCGCTCGCGGCATCGAAATCCGGGATCCCGCCCGAGCTTGTCGATGTGGTCGGCGCGCTCGGCACCTCGCCCGACCTGATGGAAGCCCTCAAGCTTCCCGAAGTTCGAGCCCTGCTCAGCGACGAGGCGACGCTCAAGGAGCTTGCGGAGCTGCTCCGCAACGTCGCGAAGGCCACGTCCGCCGCAAAGGCCAAGCCTCCCGCGGCCGAAGCGGCGTCCCCCGCGAACGACCGGACGGCCGGGAATGAGGGAAGCTCCAATGCCGCGTAGCGTCACCGGGCAACCGGTCAGAAATTGGCAGATCGACCCAGTACGCTGCCGTGAACCCTCGGAGACCCCCATGACCACGCCGACCCCCACCTTCACCGGCCTCGAAAACGTCGCCAGCCACCTTCGCCGCTCGTTCGACGAGATCGCCCTCGTCGTCGTCGAGCGCGTGGTCAACCGCAACGACAACACGAAGGTCGCCGCTATCGACCTCTCCCCCGAGGCGCTGCGGGCGTTCCTGCCCGCTCCGAACCCCGGACCATCCTCGGGTCTGCCTGACGCTGCCAACGAGCCGCTGATGGGCCAGGACGAGCAGCGGGAGGCCATGCTCGCCTGGCTCCGACAGACGTTCGCGGCGAACATGGAGGGCAAGCCAAGCGTGAAGTTCAAGGTCGGGCTCTGGACGCCGAAGCGCGAGGTGCTCGTCGGCTCGGCGCGCGTCACCGTGAGCGGCTTGCCGAGCGTTCCCGCGCCCCAGGCTGCGGTCCGAGTCTTTGTTCTGGACATGCCGGGCGGCGAACCACTCGTCACCGCCGATCTGGATCTGGTCGAGGCTCACGGACAGTTCCTGGCCATGCGGGACAGGGCGCTCAGCCAATTGCACTGGACCACCCTCAGAACCCTTGAGAACGTCGTCGCGGCGAGCGAGGTGATGGCGGGTTCCGACGAGCTGACCGCCAAGGTCAACGCCGTCTGCGGTCTACCGCCCGACCACGATTGGCTGGCTCCGCGCCGTTCCAACGTCATCCCCTTTCAGGGCCCGCCGAAATCCTGATCCCCCTCCAGCTCCCGCCAGAACCAAGTGAGCATGTCATGCCTGCGAAACTCCTCCCAAGCCAAACCGCTTTGATCGACAACATCCGCGACGTCGTTCGCACGGGCTACGGCGCGCTCATCACGTTCGAGGCCCCCGACGCCCCGTGGCTGGAGATCGCCGGGCCGAACGGGATGCAGCCTGGTGCCCACCTCTTCGGCGCGCCAGTGCCCACCGTGCGGCTGAGGCGGAACGGGGATGCGGGGCCGCTCGCGGAAGCCGCCGCGAACAACGACTTCTCGGGTGGGTTGAGCACGCTCGCGGAGTGCGCGAAGCCCTTCGTCGGCGACGAGTTCCCGGCCCTGCTCGCGCTCCTCGGTGCCGTCCACGAGGCCAGCGGGGCGAAGCGCAGGCGGGTGCCGAAGGTGGGCGGCTGCATCACGGAGACGGGCATTCCCAGCGTCCACGCCTGGATGTCGTGCTTGACGCTGGGTGATCTTCAGGCGGCCGTGGCGAAGGCCACGATTGTTCGTCAGGCAGCGTAGCCAGAAAATATTATGTAAGGTACAACCTTGATCACCCAGGAGTGACCCGTGCCACGTATTGCCTCAGCCTACCTTCGCTGTTCCGACCCCCGCCAGGACAAGTCCATCGAGCAGCAGCGCAACGAGATCGAGCGCCGCGCCGCCATCGACGGCTACGTCATCCCTCCGGGGAACTGGTTCATCGACGAGGGAATCTCGGGCCGGGCCATCAAGAAGCGCAAGTCCTATCAGGCGATGATCAAGCGCGCCGAGGTCCAGCGCGACGCGATGACCGGCCGGGGCCGCCCCGTTGTGGTGGACCGGATCGAGCGCATGTACGTCTGGGCATTCTCACGCATCGCCCGCAACATGTTCGATTGCTTGCGTGCCATTGCCATTCTCGATGACGCCAACATCGACATCACGTCTCTGACCGAGAACGACACCGGCGACAAGTCGATGCGCAAGTTGATCCGGCCGATCCTCGCGTGGCTCGCAGAGCGGTACTCGGAGGAACTCTCTCGCAATGTGTCACGCGGCAAGCAGTCCCAAGCGAACAAGGGCTTCTGGGCCTACGGCACGCACCCCTTCGGGTACGACATCATCCAGGCACAAGGGGGCAAGAAGCTGGCGGTGACGGACGAGACGCGCGCAGACTTCGAGGTCGCCCGGCAGGTGTTCGCGGACGCCGACGAGAGTGGGGATGGCGCGAAGCGCATTGCCCAGCGGATGACGCGGCTCGGGGTGCGCCCGCCGTTCGACGCCAGCCACCCCCGGGAGGTCGCCGCGGGAACGTGGCGGCCGAGGCATGTCCACAACATTCTGAGGAACCCCGTCTACTGCGGCCACGTCGTCTACAAAGGGGCCATCGTCTCGCGGAACGCGCACGAGGCCGCCGTCGATGAGGAGACGTTCGCGCGCATCTGCGCGAAGCGCACGCTGAAGGGCGAAGGACGCAAGGGCGGGCGCGGCAACGGCCTGAGCCCCCTGGCGACGTGGCAGCATGGGATCCTGACCCCCTGGCTGCGTTGTGGGACGTGCGGGGGCCGCGTGGGTATCACCGAGAGCACCGTCGGCGGCGAGCGGTCCTACCTGTACTTCTGCGGCACGCGACGCGACATAAAGGCGAGCTGCCCGGGGGTCTCCGTCCGCGTGGAACGGCTTGACGCCATCGTGCTCGACACCATCGAGAAGCGCGTCCTCGCCCCGGAGAACGTCAAGATGATGCTGGACGACAGCCTCGCCGCCCTCACCAGCGCCGACGGCGACGACACCACCGCCGAGCGCGAACGCCTGACTGTCCAACTGGCAGACCTCGACAAGCGCATCCGGTCGACCGCCCATCAGGTGATCAACGGGCTGATCGACGAGGCTGACGCCAAGATCATGAGCGCCCCGCTGCTCGCTCAGCGCGAGACGGCGCGCCTGCACCTCGCCGCCCTCCCGGCCCAGCGCCGCGTCCCCGGCGTCGATGAAGTGGACCCCGAGGGCTTCCGGGACGCCGTGCTTGAAGCGTGGAAGCAGCGCCCGTTGGAGGAGCGGCGGGAGGCGCTGGCGAAAGTGCTGGATCGAGTGACACTAAACCCCGGCGGGGTGCTGATCGCGTACAGCGCCAACGGCTCCTGTGGTGATGTCAGCGGAGGCACGTCCTGCGAGCATGACCGGATGAGCTGCGTCATCCACCCCCGCTTGCCCTGGATCAGGTTGAAGCGAAGTCCATCCTGGCTTCTTCGCGCAAAGTAGTAGTAGATCGAGATGGCGGAGAGGGTGTTGCCCTGCCGGACACCCCGGCCGTTTCGCTGCTGGAG